>JBGSTG010000019.1:0-5159 GCA_041736625.1 Saprospiraceae bacterium
GACCTGTGTTGACCATTCGCAACGCTTCGGTTTTGAAGCCTTCGTCGTACTTCCGGCGCGCCATTTTGATCTTTGTTTGCTTTTCCATCTTGACACAAATTTAAGAGAGTTTTGTGTGCGGAAAAATTAGACCATCTCAGAGGACACAGAGGGTTCGCCGAGGATCGCAGTGTATCCCCTCTGTGCCCCTCCGCGAATCCACTGTGTCCTCTGCGGTTTCTTTAAAAAAAATGAACCACTGAGGACACAGAGGGTTCGCCGAGGATCGCAGTGTATCCCCTCTGTGCCCCTCCGCGAATCCACTGTGTCCTCTGCGGTTTCTTTAAAAAAAATGAACCACAGGGGAACCAGAGGATTCGCCGAGGATCGCAGTGTATCCCCTCTGTGCCCCTCCGCGAATCCACCGTATCCTCTGCGGTTTCTTTAAAAAAAATGAACCACAGAGGACGCAGAGGGTTCGCGGAGGATCGCAAAGTTTAAACGCCGGACGCCCGTTGCCGCAGCACCTCGTACAGCGCGATACCGGCAGCAACACCCACATTGAGGGAGTCGAAATCGGTGGCTTGGGGGATGATGGCCACGTGGTCGGCCATTTTGCGCAATTTGGGGTGTACGCCCTGGCCCTCGGAGCCGAAGAGCAGGGCGGTGGGGCCGCTGAGGTCGATGTCGGGCAGCGGGAGTGCTTTTTCGTCGAGGGCGGTGGCCACCACTTGCACGCCGGCGATCTGGAGCCACTCCACCAGGGTGAACAGGCTGCGCACCCGGCAGACGGGGATGCGCGCCAGGGCGCCGGCGGAGGCTTTCATCGCCTCGTCGTTGATGGACGCGGCGCCCGACTGGGGCACCAGCACGGCGTGGGCGCCCATGCACAGGGCGGTGCGGCAGATGGCGCCGAAGTTGCGCACATCGGTCACGCCGTCGAGCAGCACCAGCAGCGGCGTCTGTCCCTGTTCGAAGAGCCGGGGCACGAGTTCTTCCGCCGATTGGTAGGCGATGAGCGACAATAAAGCCACCACGCCCTGGTGGTTGCCTTGGGTCATCTTGTTCAAACGCTCCTTGGGCACCACCTGCAACGGGATGCCATGGTCGCGCGTGAGGTGCCGGATCTCCTTTTCCACCTCGCCGCGCAGGCCCTGCTGGAAGTACACTTTGTCTACCGCCTGGCCGGCCTGGATGGCCTCTACGACGGGGTGGTGTCCGTAAATGAGCGACATTTGGAATGCGGAATGTGGAATGCGGAATGCGGAATATGGTTTCGCCGGTATCGGGGTTGGTGGCTTGTTTTCGGGTTGAAGGTATGGTTTTTCTATCCCCGGCCCACATAATTGTGCGGCGTCAACGCCTTCAGCTCTTCGCGCACGGGCTCCGGCACCGCGAGCGCGTCGATGAACGCGTGGAGCTCCTCGCGCCCCACTTCGGCCTTGCCGCGCGTGAGTTCCTTGAGCGCCTCATAGGGCTGGGGGTAGCCCTCGCGGCGCAGGATGACCTGGATGCCTTCGGCGACGACCATCCAGTTGGCCTCGAGGTCTTCGTACAATTGGCTTTCGTTCAGGATCAGCTTGCCCAGGCCTTTCTGTATGGACTGCAGGGCGATGACCGTGTGCGCCACCGGCACGCCGAGGTTGCGCAGCACAGTGCTGTCGGTGAGGTCGCGCTGCAGGCGGCTGACCGGCAGTTTTTCGGCCAGGTGCTGAAAGAGCGCGTTGGCGAGGCCCAGGTTGCCCTCCGCGTTTTCGAAGTCGATGGGGTTCACCTTGTGGGGCATGGCCGAGGAGCCGATCTCCCCCTGCACGGTTTTTTGGCGGAAGTACTCGATGGAGATGTAGGCCCACACGTCGCGACACAGGTCGGTGAGCACCGTGTTGATGCGGCCCAGGGCCTGGAGCTGTGCGGCGAGGAAGTCGTAATGCTCTATCTGGGTGGTGGGGCTGGAGCGCTCGAGGCCGAGGAACTCGCGGACGAAGTTGTCGGCAAAAGCCGTCCAGTCGTAGTCCGGGTAAGCAGCGTAGTGGGCGTTGAAGTTGCCGGTGGCGCCGCCGAATTTGGCGCGGTGGGGCAGGGCTTGCAGCTGGTCGATTTGCCCGTCGAGCCGCTCGACAAACACGCGCAGCTCCTTGCCCAGCAGGGTAGGGGAGGCCGGCTGGCCGTGGGTGCGGGCCAGCATGGGCACGTGGGCCCAATCGAGCGCGAGCTGTTCGAGCTGGTCGCGCAGGCTGTGCAGGAGGGGCAGATACACCTTTTCGAGGGCCTGTTTGAACAGCAGCGGCGTGGCGGTATTGTTCACATCCTGGGAGGTGAGTCCGAAGTGCACAAACTCGCGCAGGGCGCCGAGCCCCAGCTCGTCGAAGCGCTCCTTGAGGAAGTATTCCACGGCCTTGACGTCGTGGTTGGTGGTGCGTTCGATGGTTTTGACGTACTCGGCGTCGGCGTCGCTGAAATTTTCAAAAATGGCGTTCAGATCGTCTATGCCGGACTCCTCGAAGGACTGCAGCTGGGGCAATCCGTATTGGCACAGGGCGATGAAATACTGAATCTCCACGAACACGCGATACCGAATGAGGGCGTATTCGCTGAAGTAGGCTTGCAGGGCGCGGGTCTTGTCGGCGTAGCGGCCGTCGATGGGAGAGATGGCTTTAAGCATGGCGCAAAGGTAGTCGTCCTGCGAGTATACTCCTTATTTCTCTGTCCACTCGTGCAGCACGGCGGCCCCGTCCTCGGTGGCGCGTCAAAAAACGTTACGTAAAAATGCGTCTGCTTGCAATGTTGTTTGATTTTCTATATTTTTGCGTAAAATGTCTGAGAATGACCATTACCATTGAGGTAGTCGATAAAAATGCCGTCAATCTTTTACTTGAATTAGAGAAGTTGAAAATCATACGACTTCTACCTGTAGGTTCTTTGGCGCGTAAAGGAGACTCGGTGCAAAAAAAGGAGTTTAAGGCCATTCAAATTGATACAAAAGGCTTTAAGTTTGACCGAGAGGAAGCCAATGAGCGATAAAATTTTTATTGACACAAATGTTTTGGTATATTGCTACTCCTCAACAGAATTACTAAAAAAGTCTGTTGCTTATGGTTTGGTGCAAACTGAAAGTGCCTGGATAAGCACTCAGGTATTGCAGGAACTGTCTAATACTCTGCGAAAAAAGTTTGGGAAGTCCTGGTCTGAAATACAAAAAACCTTAGAAGAAGTGAGCCTAAACTTTAATATCTATACGAACTCACCGGAAAATGTTTGGTATGCCACTCGAATAGCCGATAGATATGGATACTCCTTTTATGATTCTCTGATTTTAAGCAGTTGTATGGCCATAGAATTTCGAGCATTATATACAGAAGATATGCAAAATGGCCAGATTATAGATGACAGCCTGACCATTATTAACCCCTTCCTTGTTCCATAGCGGGCCTTCAATCCGAACACCCACAAAACCGGTTCCCCAACCAAATCACCCCAAAACCCAGCACCCCGCCTCCGTACGGCGTTTCAAAGGAATAAATTTATGGAAGGTGGGCTCTGAACCTTTTCTAAAGTGTCGATTAAAGTCCAATAACGCCCTACCTTTGCCCGAAAATAACAACAACATGAAAACGTACGCCACGCTCTTTTTTGCTATTCTTTTCTTCCTCGCCTGCGCGCCCGACCGCAGCGCCCTCAACAAGCTGGTGGAAGAAACCATGCAGGTGCACGACGAAGCCATGGCCAAAATGGGCGACATGAACCGCCTGGCCCGCACCCTGCGCGATGAACTCAACCTGGCCGACTCCCTGGCGCTTTCCCAGGGCCGCCGCGACTCGCTGGCCGCCGTGCTGACCGGCATCACCAAGGCCGAAGAGGACATGATGAACTGGATGACCAACTACAAAGAACCCACCGTGGATACCAAGCTCGAGGAGGCCATGCAGTACATGACCAAAAGCAAAGCCGACATCGACAAGAACTACGCCGACATGGTCAAGGCCATCGAAGCCGCACAGGCCGCCGCTAAACAGTAACCCGTGTTTCCGGATCGTCCGCTCATTCTCGTCTCCAAAAGTCCGCGACGCAGCCAACTGCTGCACGAGGCCGGTTTCGGCTTTACCGTGCAGCCGTTGGATGTGGACGAAGACTTTCCGCCCGATCTGCACCCGGAAGCCGTGGCCGAGTACCTCGCGTGCCGAAAAGCGCTGGCCGGCGCGCACTTTATCCGCGACCGGGAAATCGTGCTGGCGGCCGACTCCACCGTCATCCTCGATGGCGAGATATTCAACAAGCCGGTCGACTACGCCGACGCCGCTCGCATGATCCGCCGCCTCTCCGGCCGAACCCATCGGGTAACGACCGGCGTGTGCCTGCTCTCCGCCGAAAAACAGGTGTCGTTCACCGGCATCACCGATGTCACCTTCGACACCCTCACCGAACAGGAGATCGACTTTTACATCCGCCTCTACGAACCCTTCGACAAAGCCGGCGCGTACGGTGTGCAGGAGTGGCTGGGGCTGTGCAAGATCACCCGCCTGGAGGGCACCTACTCGAACGTGATGGGTCTGCCGGTGGACCTGGTGTACAAACATTTGGCCGGTTTCTGACTTGAAAGCCATCTGCCTCACCGTTACCAACGACCTTACCTACGACCAGCGCATGCACCGCATTGCCGGGTCGCTGGCAGCGCACGGATATGCGGTGACGCTCGTGGGCCGGCGCCTCCCGCATTCGGTCGACCTCGATGAACGCCCCTTCCGACAACACCGCTTGCGCTGTTTTTGGAACAAAGGGTTTCTTTTTTACGCCGAATACAACCTCCGCCTGTTTTTTTACCTGATGCGCGCCTCGTGGGATGCCGTCGGCGTGGTCGACCTCGATACCCTGCCCGCCGGCACCCTGGCGGCACTGCTCAAACGCAAGGCGCGGGTGTTCGACGCGCACGAGTATTTCACGGAGGTGCCGGAAGTGACCGGGCGGCCGTTCGTCAAGGCATTTTGGAACGGGGTGGCCCGCATTTTTTTGCCGTTTTACCGGTATGCGTACACCGTGGGGCCGGGCCTGGCAGACCGCTTTTCCGCTGCGTATGGCATTCCGTTTCAGGTGGTGCGGAACGTACCATCGGCTATCGGCCATCGGCCATCGGCAATCGGCGGTCGGCGGTCGGCGGTCGGCAATCGGCGGTCGGCGGTCGGCGG
>JBGSTG010000025.1:0-25066 GCA_041736625.1 Saprospiraceae bacterium
TGGCCGAGACTGGTGGATTGTAATTGCCAAACAACATTCCAATAAGTATTACACTGTACGACTTTCGCCTCAAGGGTTTGAGGTAAAAGAACAATCAATAGGCGAACCCACCTGGAGTGGCGCCGGCGGCGAAATGGTCTTCTCCCCCGACGGAACCCAACTCGCCCGCTTCAACACCCGCGACGACCTGCGCATTTTCGACTTCGACCGCTGCACCGGCACGCTGTCCAACCCCATATACATACCCATTGCCGATGACGCCGACAATGAACTGTTCGCCGGGCTGGCCTTTTCGGCCGACGGGCGGCACCTGTATGCCGCTGAAGTGAGGCGGGTGCTGCAGTTTGATATGCAGGCGCCGGATATTGCAGGGAGCATGACCATTGTGGCAGAACTGGAAAATGTGAACTGTCCCTTTCAACCAGCACTATCTTACATGGAGCTCGGCCCCGACGGCAAGATTTACTGCCGCAACCTCAACGGCGCCTATTGCATGCACCGCATCAACCATCCGGAACGAGGTGGCGTGGACTGCGATGTGGAACAAAACGCTATGAACTTTGAGCCTTACGCCTTCAAAAACCTCCCCCACTTCCCCAACTTCCGCCTCGGCCCCGTCGACGGCTCCCCCTGCGACACCCTCGGCATCGACAACCATCCGCTGGCGGGCTGGCGCTACGACCGCACGGGCGGGCTTGCGGTGGACTTCACCTCCGTATCCTGGTACGAACCCACCGACTGGTACTGGGACTTTGCCGATGGCTCGGCCGGCAGCACCGAGCGCAATTCCGCGCACACCTTTCCGGCCGCCGGGCCGTACGACGTGTGCCTCACAGTGAGCAATGCCAATGGCAGCGATACGAAGTGCAAAACGGTGTGGGTGGGTACGAGCAGCCTTCCCCCGGCCCCCTCCACAGGAGGGGGAGCCGTGACGCTGTACCCGAATCCGGCAAGCGGGTTCGTGACGGTACAAGGCGCGCCGACCGACCTGCCCGTAAAGGGCGCTCGCGTGCGGGTGTACGACCGGCTGGGACGAATGGTGTTGGAAAGCGCATTGGAAGCGGGCCGCTTCGACGCCGGGGCGCTGCCGGATGGGGTGTATGTGGTGCAGGTGTGGGATACGCAGGGGCAGTTGATTCGTGCCGGGCACACTACCTTGGTCATTTTACGTTAAATATTATACATGGAGCAATGCAGAAGTATGAAGTTTCTCTGCCGTGTCCATATTGCTCGCATGGTGTTTTATTTTTTAAATCGGAAATGTGAGTTGGCCATTCATGCTTATGATGTGTTGTCCGGTAGCACGACTAAGGACGCTTGCATGCACACAAAAATGCCGGGGTAACGGTCGGTTACCCCGGCAGTCGGCCGAAAACGAAAACCCCGGACCTACAATTAAGCCATCGTGTTCACGAAGCGCATCAACCCGCTTTTCAGGTTGGCGGCCTTGTTGCGGTGGATGTTGCCGCGTTTGGCCAACCGGTCGATCATGCTGATGACCTTCGGCAAAAAGGTTTGGGCCTCTGCCTTGTCCTTCAGATCGCGCAGGTTTTTGACAGCCGTGCGGGCTGCTTTTTTGTAGTAGCGGTTTTGCAGGCGGCGCTTTTCAGTCTGGCGGATGCGCTTGAGTGCAGAACGGTGGTGTGCCATATAACTTGGTGCAATGCTTTTTCAAAAAATACGGCCGTTAAACAGCCCTTTGCTTTCCCATTTTCTTTTGGGAGCGCAAAGGTACATACTCTTGTGCGCACTTTCAAGTACTCGGAAAAAAAATTATGGCGCGATACTTGAAATTTCATTCAACCGGTCGAATATGATCCGTGATTTACCGTTAAATTTGCACTTCTGTTCAACCGTTTACCACATTCCGATTCTCAGACTTTCCCCATACGCATAAAGCAACATGAGCGACTTTTCTTCGGTGTTCAACGCCCACCCCGCCTATATCGAGTCGATGTATAAAAATTGGCAGATCGACCCCCAATCGGTGGAGGCCGACTGGGACGCCTTTTTCAATGGTTTTGACTTTGCCCTCACCGCCGGCGGCAACGGACACGCCGCGGCTGCCGGCCCCATGGACGGCGCCCAACTCCACAAGGAATTTGCCGTGATGGGGCTCATCCACGGCTACCGCGACCGGGCGCACATGCTGTCTACCACCAACCCGCTCAAACCGCGCAAAAACCGGGAACCCAAAATCGACCTGGCAGACTACGGCCTGACCGATGCCGACCTCGACACCCACTTTGCTGCCGGCGCCGAAATCGGCATGCCCAACGCAGCGCTCAAAGACATCGTTTCCAAACTCCAGAAGATATATTGCGGAAACATCGGCTTCGAGGCCGCCCACATTCACGACAAGGAAAAGCGTATGTGGCTGCGCGCGAAAATTGAAAGCCGGGGCATGATGGACGACTACGGTTTTTCCGATGAAAAGAAAAAACGCATCCTGGAGAAGATCAACGGCGCCGTGGGCTTTGAGCAGTTCCTGCACACCAAATTTGTCGGCCAAAAACGCTTCTCCCTCGAAGGTGGCGAAGCGGCGATCGCCGCGCTCGACGCCATGATCAACACCGCCACCGAATGGAAAACGCCGGTGCAGGAAGTGGTCATCGGCATGGCCCACCGCGGGCGCCTGAACGTGCTCGTTAACATTCTGGGCAAAACCTACGAACAGGTGTTTTCCGAGTTCGAAGGCAAAACCATGCCCGACCAGAGCTTTGGCTCCGGCGACGTAAAATACCACCTCGGCTACTCGTCCATGGTAACCACCCCGGGCGGCAAGGAGGTGTACCTCAAGCTGTTGCCCAACCCGTCGCACCTCGAAGCCATCGACCCGGTCGTCGAAGGCTTCTCCCGCGCCAAGGCAGATATCCTGTACGGCTCTGAGTACGACTCCATCCTGCCCATCCTCATCCACGGCGACGCTGCCGTGGCGGGCCAGGGCGTGGTGTACGAAGTGACGCAAATGAGCCAGCTCAAAGGCTACTACACCGGCGGCACCATTCACCTGGTCATCAACAACCAGATCGGGTTCACCACCAGCTGGGAAGACGCCCGCTCGTCGAACTACTGCACCGCCGTGGCCGAGGTCGTGCATGCGCCCATTATCCACGTGAACGGCGACGACGCCGAGGCCGTTGTTTATGCCGTCGAACTGGCCACCGAGTACCGGCAGCACTTCAACACCGATGTGTTCATCGACATGGTGTGCTACCGCAAATACGGCCACAACGAAAGCGACGAGCCGCGCTTCACCCAGCCCGATATGTACGAGCTGATCAGCAAACACCCCAACCCGCGCGAGGTGTACAGCAAAAAGCTCGTCGATCGCGGAGATGTCGACGCCAAACTGGCTCAGGAAATGGAAACCCGTTTCAAGGCCGACCTGCAGGCGCGCCTCGACGAAGTCCGCCAAAAACCGCTCCCTTACACCTACCAGCAAAACGAGCTGGCATGGCATAACCTGCGGATTACGTGGGACGACGCCGACTTCCAGGAGTCGCCCGAAACCGGCATCCCGCGTGCGGCGATCGATCGCCTCATCGACCACCTGCTCCATCTGCCGGCCGACTTCAAGGCGCTCGGCCAGATCGCCAAGCTGCTCGAAAACCAGCGCAAGCTCGTGTCGGAGGGCAAGATCGACTGGGCGCTGGGCGAATTGATGGCCTACGGCAGCATCTTGCTGGATGGCCGGGATGTGCGCATGAGCGGACAGGATGTCAAACGCGGCACCTTCAGCCACCGCCACGCCTTCGCGGTAGACGCCGAAACCTTCCGAGAGATCAACCGCCTGGACGGCATCGCCGACCAACAGGGCAAGTTCCACATTTACAACTCCCTGCTCAGCGAGTACGCGGTGCTCGGGTTCGAATACGGCTACTCCATCGCCACCCCCGACGCCATGGTGATCTGGGAGGCGCAGTTTGGCGACTTTGCCAACGGCGCCGCCACCATGATCGACCAGTTCATTTTTGCGGGCGAAGCCAAATGGCGCAAGTCCAGCGGCATCGTGCTGTTGCTGCCCCACGGCTACGAAGGGCAGGGGCCCGAGCACTCCAGCGCCCGCCTGGAACGCTTCCTGGCCGGCTGCGCCGAAAACAACATCACGGTAGCCAATGTGACCGACGCGGCCAACTTCTTCCACCTGCTGCGCCGCCAGCTCGCCCGCCCCTTCCGCAAGCCTCTGGTGCTCATGTCGCCCAAATCGGGTCTGCGCGCACCGTTTAACCTCGGCGACATCAGCGCGCTGGAAACCGGCAATCGCTTCCGCGAGCTCATCGATGACGCTTATGCCGATCCCAAAAAGGTCAAAAAGGTGCTCGTTTGCTCCGGCAAAGTGTACTATGACCTGCTCAAGCGCCAGCAGGAGGAAAAACGCAAGGATGTGGCCATCGTCCGCCTCGAACAAATTTACCCTTTCCCGAAAAACCAGTTCGATGCCCTCATGGCCAATTACGGCAAAGCCAAACTCGTGTGGGTTCAGGAAGAACCGGCCAACATGGGCGCCTGGAGTTACCTGCTGCTCACCCACGGGCATTATGGCTGGAGCTGCGTGAGCCGCGCCGCCGCCGCAAGCCCGGCAACCGGATTCCCCAAGAAGCACGAGCAGGAACAGGCGAGGTTGGTGATCGACGCATTTGGCGAATAGGCGGCAGGCCCGTCAATCGCGCCGTACAAACCGCATGGTCTGGTCGCTGTCGAACACCGCCGGTCGGGCGTCCTGTTCGTAGCGAAAACGGAAGGAGCTGTCGGAGGTCCATTCCATAATGCCGTACAGGGTCTTGCCGCGGTGCGGCCCTGCGTCAAAGTTGCTCAGGTCGAGTCCGGCGGGCGCAGCGGCGCAGTCGAGGGTGTACCGCAAGCGCACGGTGTCGTATTGAGTGCCGAACTGGGTCAGCCAGAGCATGTTGTTTTCAGGCAGAAAGACAAACTGGAACCCGTCGGGGTTCGTCCAGGCGCCCTCTGGCGCTTTGCAGGATTGGTTCCCGGCCGGCCGGCAGCCGAACAGGGCTGCCAGCAGGAGGCAAGCGACGAAGCGATGTGGTTTTATCATGCTGTTTTTGATTTGGTGGAATAAAAGTACGGGTAAAGACCTTTTTCCGGGAAAATCGTTGTTTGGTCAGGGGGGAAATTAAATGGCCTTGTCCCTACACCACACCCTCATCCGCAAAACTAAAGTACCCCCGCTCCGACACGATCAAGTGATCCAGCATGGGCAGGTCAAGCACCTCGCCTGCCTTGCGCAGGCGTCGGGTGAGGTCGATGTCCATCTGGCTGGGTTGCAGGCTGCCGGAGGGGTGGTTGTGCACGGCGATGAAGGCGGTGGCACGGGCGTCGAGGGCGGCTTTGAAGATCATCTTCACGTCGACCACGGTGCCGGCCGCGCCCCCGCTGCTCATGCGGGTGCGGGCGGTGATCTCGTTGGCCTTGTTGAGCAGCAGCAGCCAGAACTCCTCGTGGTGGAGGTCGGTGAGCAGGGGGGCGACAGCGGCGTAGGCGTCGCGGCTGGACGACACGCGCGGGCGCTCGCGAAGGTCGGAGAGCTGGCGGCGCCGACCCAGCTCGAGGGCGGCGGCGATTGCCACGGCCTTGGCCTCGCCCACACCGCGAAAGAGGCACAATTCGGCAATGGAGCGCCGCCCCAGTTCGTGCAAGTTGTTTTCTACGGAAGAAAGCATGCGCCGGGCCAGCGCGACGGCATTTTCGCCCGGAACGCCGGAACCCAGCAGGATGGCGAGCAGTTCGGCGTCGCTAAGGGCCATTTTGCCCTTGAGGAGCATTTTTTCGCGCGGCCGGTCCTCTTCGGCCCAGGAAGTGATGATGGAAGACATGATGAAGCGTTTTTGGATGAAAAATTGACATCCAAAAGTAGGGATTTTCCCACAAAATGCATAGCTTTGAGGGCTAATTTTTCCACGGATATGTCACACAACCACGACACCAGCCCGGACTATGCCCTCAAGCTGAACCTCCCGCACCTCAGCGATGCGGAGTTCTTTGACGTCTGCCAGGAAAACCGGGAGTGGCGCATGGAGCGAAGTACCGATAAAACCATACGCAGTATGCCACCGACCGGTTTTGAAACAGGCAAGCGAAACGCCGAATTAGTTGCCGAACTGATCTTGTGGAACCGTAAGTCCAAGACCGGCGAAGTCGGCGAGTCCAGCACAGGATTCACCTTGCCCAACGACGCCATCCGGTCGCCGGATGCTTCCTGGATTTCGCATGAACGGCTGCTTCAAACCACGGCTGCCGACCGGGAGCGCTTCGTGCACGCGGTACCGGAATTTGTCGTGGAAATCCGCTCCGCTACCGACTCCCTGAGCCGTTTGATGATCAAGATGGAGGAGTACGTGGCCAACGGCGTGCAGCTTGGCTGGCTCATCGATCTGGAGCGCCAGGCCGTGCACATCTATCGCGCAGGCAAAAGTGTGGAAGTGGTGACGGGGTTTGAGCAGACGCTGAGCGGGGAGGAGGTGCTGCCGGGTTTTTTGTTTGATTTGGGATGGATTCGGTGAAAACAGGTTACTTGCCTTCCGCAAATTTCATCCGATACTCGGTCTTGATTTTTCCCGATCGTATATCCTCCAGTCTACGGCGGATCATTTGCTTTTTCAGGGGTTTGAGCCGTTCGGTGAACAGCACGCCCTCAATGTGGTCGTATTCGTGCTGTATGACGCGTGCGTTGACGCCTTCGAACGTCTGTTCGTGGGTGTCGAAGTTTTCATCCTGCCAGCGCAGGTGAATGATGGGCGGACGCTCCACGTCGCCGCGAATACGGGGGATACTCAGACAGCCTTCCTCATAGGTCCACAGGTCGCCTTTTTCCTCGACTATTTGGGCATTGATGAACACGCGTTTGAAGCCTTTGTCGTGTTCGCGTTTGGCGTCTCGTTCCACCTCTGAAGTGTCGATCACAAACAGGCGGATGGACAGGCCCACCTGGGGTGCGGCCAGCCCTACGCCGTCGGCGTGGTACATGGTTTCCCACATATTGTCGAGCAACTCGGACAGCCCCGGGTAATCGGGACTGATGGGGGCGGCTACTTTTTTGAGTACCGGTTGGCCGTAGGCGAAAATGGGCAATATCATGGACGTTAATCGGTAGGGTTCAGTGCCAGTGGTGCTCGTGCATGTACTGTTCGAGGATCAGGGCGGCGGCGACTTTATCGACCAGCGCCTTGTCGCGTCGTTTTTGTTTTTTTGCCCCGGAAGCCAGGATGATCTTTTTCGCCTGGTTGGACGTGTTGCGCTCGTCTTGCCGAAAAACAGTTTTTTGCGGGAACATATTCTGTAATTTCAAGACAAATGCGTCGACCTGGTCGGCGATTTGGGCGGGGTTTCCATCCCTGTGCAAGGGCAGCCCGACGACGAAAGACTCCACATCCTCTTCTTTGAGGTAGCGAATGAGGAAGGATTCCAGTTCGGCCGTAGGCACAGTGACCAACCCGGAAGCAATGATCTTCAGCGGGTCGGTCACGGCTATGCCGCAGCGTTTCAGTCCGTAGTCGATGCCCACAATCCTGCCCATGCCAAGGCTACTGGGTTATGCCGGGGAGCCCGGGTTGCTGGGGCATGAGGGGCATGAATCGGTCTTCGAGGTTCTGGAGCAGCGTGGAGTCGCCTGTTTCTGCGGTGACGCGCATGAGCGACTGCATGGTGCTCATGGTGAAGTTCATGTCTTGCTCGTAGCCTTTTTGCATATCGAGCGACAGGGATCGGTAGAATTGCATCTGTTCTTCCATGGCAGCGGCGATGTCGTTGATCTTTTCCGTCGCCTTTTCCTTGGCGCCGGCGCGCGCGTAGATGTCGGCCATGAACGCGGAGAACTGGTCATAAGGGAAGTTGAAGCGGGGGAAGGCCTCGAAATAGCGATCCACGAGCATGATGGCTTGCTCTTTTTTGCCTTCGGCGACGAGCTGGCGACCCACCCGTATGAACGCCACGCGCATGGTTTGCAGGCTGGGCATGTACGAGCGGTTCACGTAGGTGGGATGGGTGTCGAAGTTACCCCATTTCCACTTGTTCGTCATGTTGTCAAACGCGATGTCGGTACCGACGCGGCCCATGCCCACCATGCCGTAGCCCTGACCTTCGCTGCGCGATTTCACGGGCACCAGGCGCAGGGCGAGGCCTTCGAGCTGGAGGTAGTCGTCGAGCCCCAGCAGGCGGTCTTCCCTGCAGGTAACGGCCCAGTAAATAGGGCGCTCCCAGAGGTTGGAGTACACGATATCGAGCATGGCCAGTTGGTCTTTCAGTATCCAGCTCGACTGGCCTTCGCCCACGCCGAGGTCGAAGTAGATGGTATCCACCACGGCGGTGTCGCTGGCGGGTACTACGTTGTATTGCCGGACGGCGTTTTTGTCCACCGTCATGTAGATCTTGTTAGTAGGCAGATAGGTTTCGAAGCTGCGTCCGCCCTGAGAGGGTACCGGGTGATCATCGCGCAGGAAGGTCATAGCCTCCTGGATGCTCATGGGGCGGTCGTTGCCGGGCACGTAGGGCGTCTGGAGCCGTTTGAAGCCGCGGATTTTGTCCTGGGGGATGGACAGCTTGACGGCCGGGGCGTTGTTGACGGCGCGCCTGAGCTGGTCGATGTACCAGTCTACGGCGATGAGCGAGAGGTTGACCACGCGCACGTCGGTGCGGATTTTCTCTACCTCCTGGCAATACCAGAGGGGGTAGGTATCGTTGTCGCCGTAGGTGAAAATGATGGCATTTTCGGCGCAGGACTCGAGGAAGTTGCGCGCGTAGTCGCGGCTGGCGTAGTGTTTGGCGCGGCTGTGGTCGTCCCAGTTTTGGGTAACCATCAGCAGGGGGGCACTCAGGGCCAGCAGGGAGGCCACGACGGCAGCGGGGGCGCCGAGGCGGAACCTGCCGGCGAGGAGACCGTAGATGGCCGGCACGCTCATGCCGACCCAAATGGCGAAGGTAAAGAAGGAGGCAGCCAGTACGTAGTCGCGCTCACGCGGTTCGTTGGGGGGCTGGTTGGAGTACACGATGATGCCGATACCGGTAATGATGAACATGGCCAGGATGGCGATGAACTCCTTGCGGCTTTGCTGGTAGTGAAAAAACAGGCCTACCAGGCCGAGGAAGAACGGGATCAGGTAGTATTTGTTTCTCGCCGGATCGTTCTTGATGTGCTCGGGCGCTTGGGATTGGTCGCCTATTCGGCCGCGATCGATGAAGTCGAATCCGCTGATCCAGTTGCCAGAGGAGGGATCCCAGGCGTAGAGGCCCTGTTCACCGTTCTGGCGGCCCGAGAAGTTCCACATGAAGTAGCGCCAGTACATCCAGCCGAGCTGGTATTTGACAAAAAATTCGATGTTGTCGAAAAAATTAGGTGCGCCCCTGGGCTTGTCGATCCAGCGGCGGTAAAGTCCCGGGCGGCCCTGGGTATAATCGCTCATCCGGGGGAACAGGGTCTTGTCGCGCGAGGCGTACTCGTATTCCACCTTTTCATCCACGACCTCGTAGCGGTCGCCCACGCGTCCGTAACGGGGTTCGGGTTCCTGGATGCCCAGGGGTTTGGCGTCGAAATGAGGGCCGTACAACAGCGGTCGTTCGCCGTACTGCTCGCGGTTGAGGTAAGGCAGCAGGCGGGCTGCGTCGGAGGGGTCGTTCATGTTGATGGGCGTGTTGGCGTTGGCGCGCAACACCACCATACCGTACGAAAGGTAAGCCATTACGATGAGTCCGAAAGCCACGATGGTGCGCTGGAGGAGCCCGTTGCCCGTTTGGTGCGCGCGGCGCAGGCCGTACCAGATGGCGGCGGCAAACAGCAGGAGCACCACTACGATGCCGCTGTGAAACGGCATACCGAAGGAGTTGACCAGCAGGCGGTCAAAAAACGCCCATAGCTTGGGGATGCCGGCGATGATCAGCACCTGGATGAGCACGATGGCCAGCACGCCCACACCCGCAGCGGTTCCGGCGCCCAGCCAGGTGGGCGACTTCGATTTTTTGTAGTAGTAAAACAGCGCCAGGGCGGGGAAGGTCAGCAAGCTGAGCAAGTGTACGCCGATGGACAAAGCCGAGCTGTACACCGCAAACACCAGCCAACGGTCGGCCTCGGCCGTATCGGGCAGGCTGTACCATTTCACTACGGCCCAGAGGGTCATGGCGGTAAAAAAAGTCGACATGGCGTACACCTCGCCCTCTACCGCCGAAAACCAGATGGAGGTAGTGAAGGCGGTGGTGAGGCCGGCCACCAGACCAGCGCCCATGATCGCGATGGTCTGACCGCTGTCCGGCTCTTCCTCCCGGCCCACCAGCGCCATGCGCGACAGGATGGTGGTGCTCCAGGCGATAAACGCGGCCGTGAAGGCCGTGCTTATGGCAGAAAGCAGGTTGACGGCGTAGGCGATGTTCTCCGGGTTGTCGGAAAACATTTCCGCTACCCAGGCAAACAGGCGACCGACAATCAGGAACACCGGCGCGCCGGGTGGGTGAACCACCTGAAGTCTGTAAGCGCCGGAGATGAACTCGCCACAGTCCCAAAGGCTTCCGGTAGGTTCGGCCGCTAATCCGAGCACGATGGCGGAAATGGCAAAGGTTAACCAGCCGGTGATGTTGTTGAGTGTTCTGTACGTCACGGTCGAGCTTTTTTTTTATTTGGATAATTCTAAGGGGTCAGAGTCCCAGTTTTTTGCGCACCTGCGCCGTAACATCGTCCTGTTCGTCGGCGTGCAACATGGCGCCCGAACTGGTGTCGAAGATCAGCGTGTAACCGCCTTCTTTGGCGACCGCCTGTATGGCTGCCAGTATTTTGTCGAGAATAGGGTCCAGCAATTCATCCCTGCGCCTGGCCCCCATGTCCTGGGCATTTTTTTCGAACGCCTGCAGTTCCTGTTGTTTCTTGGCCAGGTCGTTTTGTGCCTCCTGGGTTTGAACCGGGGTCAGTTCTCCCTTGTTGTATTTTTCCTGCACCGACGCATAGAGTTTCATAAAAGCCTCCTCCTTTTCGACGGCCACTTTCGACAGGCTGTCGGCGTATGTTTTGAGCGCCGCTTCCGCCTGTTTGGTCTCCGGAAGCAGCTCCAACAGGTTGCCGAGGTTGGTGTGCCCATACTTGAACTCCTGCGAAAAAGCGGGAAGTACGCACAAGAGCAATCCTGAAATGAACCCCAATCGCAGGTTCGGTTGTTGTAATGGTGACATGAGGTAAAGGTTCAAAGTTCAGATGAATGCGCACGAAGCGGCGCAAAGGTACGATACTCTGTGCGATAGCTGTTCCTCCGCGTGCAACAAACGTACATTTCGCCAAATAAGTGTTAACATTTGCTTAAAGTATATGCCGCCCGGTCGGCGAAACATCCTTTCACCGCGTTCAATAATCCCGTACCTTTGAGGGTGCAAATCTTGTGATCAAAACAACACCATCCGACGTGAGAATTACTACCGCGCTTTTGTTTTTATGTCTGCTCTTCGCGGGTCTTATGCATGGCCAGACGGAATCGGACAAACCCAGGCTGATCCAGTTTACCGGTATGTTGCTCACCGAAAGCGACGGACAACTGGTGTCTGTTCCCTATGCCAGCGTTTACCTGCCGAAAAAAAACCGGGGCGCCTACGCCGATTACCGGGGCTTTTTCACCATCGTGGTGGAGCCGGGCGATCAGGTGCGCTTCAATTGCCTTGGCTTTCAACCCGTGACCATCACCATCCCCGACACGCTCTCACAGGAACGCTACTCGGTGGTGCAACTCATGGCCCAGGACGCCTACCTGCTGCCCGAAACCGTCATCTTCCCCTGGCCGTCGCGCGAACATTTCAAGATAGAATTTTTGAAAATGGATGTCACGCCCGAACTGCAACGGTACGCCACAGAAAACCTGGCCAACGAATACCTGGCTGAAGCCCGCAAAAACGACGACATCATCCCGTTTTCGGGCCGCGAAAGCGCCAATTTTTATTTGAGACAACAGGCGCGCGAGTACGTCTACATAGGGCAGACTCCGCCCATGAACATCTTCAGCCCCATCGCCTGGGCGCAGTTTTTCAAGGCATGGCAAAACGGGGACTTTAAGAAGAAAGAATAACGCATGAGCGACCCGATAAAACACGAATGCGGCATCGTTTTGATACGATTACGCAAACCCCTTGCCTTTTACCAGGAAAAATACGGAACAGTGTGGTACGGCCTGCAAAAACTGCAACTCACCATGCAGAAAATGCGGAACCGCGGGCAGGACGGCGCCGGGCTGGCCACCATCAAACTCAACCCTGCCCCCGGCACCCGGTACATCAGCCGCAAACGCAGCAACGCACCCAACTACCTGACTGATCTGTTCGACATGGTATGGGGACGCCTCAACCAACTCACGCCAGAACAAAACCAGGACCCCGAATGGCTGAAGGACAACGCCCCCTACGCCGGCGAAGTGCTGATGGGCCACCTGCGCTACGGCACCTACGGCGACGACAGCATCGAGCGCGTCCACCCCTTCCACCGCCAGAACAACTGGATAAACCGAAACCTGCTCCTGGCAGGCAACTTCAACATGACCAACGTCGACGAACTCTTCCATGAACTCGTCGAACTCGGCCAGTACCCTAAGGAAAAAAGCGACACCGTGACCGTGCTCGAAAAAATCGGGCACTTCCTCGACGATGAGGTGCAACGCCTCCATACCTGGTACAAACCCGACGGTTACAGCAACCAGGACGTCAACCAGCTCATTTTCGACAACCTCGACATCCAGCGCCTCCTGCGCCGGGCCAGCAAGAAATTTGACGGCGGTTACGTACTCGGTGGACTCATCGGCCACGGCGACGCCTTTCTCCTGCGCGACCCCAACGGCATCCGGCCGGCTTTTTGGTACATGGACGACGAGGTGATCGTCGGCGCCTCCGAACGCTCGGCCATCCAGACGGTCTTCCACGCCCCCTTCACCGCTGTGCACGAACTCAAGCCCGGCCACGCGCTTATCATCAAACACAACGGAAAAGTCAGTGAGGAGCCGTTCACCGACGAACAGGAATACAAAGCCTGCTCCTTTGAACGCATCTATTTCAGCCGCGGCAACGACCGGGAGATCTATCAGGAACGCAAAAAACTCGGTGAACTGCTCGCCAAACCGGTGCTGGAAGCGGTAGACTACGACCTGCGCCACACCGTGTTCACCTTTATCCCCAACACCGCCGAATCGGCCTTTTACGGGCTCTACGAAGGGCTTGAAAAAGAGCTCAACCGCTGGAAACAGGAACAGATTCTGGCGCTCGGAGCGGACATCAGCCCGCAAAAACTGGAAGAAATCCTCGCCATCAGGCCGCGCGTGGAGAAACTGGTGCACAAGGACGAAAAATCGCGCACCTTCATCGCCGACTCTAAAAGCCGCAACAGCATGGTGAGCTACGTGTACGACGTCACCTACGGGCTCGTGGAAAACCACGTGGACACTCTGGTGCTGCTCGACGACTCCATCGTGCGCGGCACCACCCTGCGCGACAGCATCGTGGCCATCACCTCGCGCCTCAAGCCCAAACGCACCGTTATCCTGTCCAGCGCCCCGCAGATCCGGTTCCCCGACTGCTACGGCATCGATATGAGCCGGATGGGCGACTTTGTGGCCTTCCAGGCACTGGTACAACTGCTCGAAGAAAACGGCAAGGAACACCTCCTTCAGGAGACGTACGAACGGTGCAAGGCCGCCGACGACCTGCCGATGGAGGAGATCCGGAATGAGGTAGCCCACCTGTACGACCACTTCGATTACTGCCAGATCAGCAAGCGCATCGCGGAAATCATCACACCCAAAGACCTGAACATCCCGATCCACGTGATCTACCAAACCCTGGAAGGGCTCCACGAAGCCTGTCCCAAGACGCCTGGCGACTGGTATTTTTCCGGAGACTACCCGACGCCGGGTGGGAACAGGGTGGTGAACAGGGCGTTTATCAATTATATCGAGAAGAGCGACAAACGGGCTTACTGACCTGACAGGTTACGTTAAAACCTGACCCACCCAATTTGCTTTGGCAAATTGGGTGGGTCAGGTTTTAACGTAACCTGTCAGGTCTGCCACCTGCTCCGGCACCGTAACCACCAACCCCGGATGCGCCGCCATGGTCCGCCGCAACGTATCCAGCGCGTGCGGGTTCCGCGCCCAGGCCCTGCGGGCGATGCCGTTGTTCACATCCCAAAACAGCATGCTGTTCAGGCGCCGCGCGGCGGCGGCGCTGCCGTCGAGCACGAGGCCGAAGCCGCCGTTCATCACCTGTCCCCAGCCCACGCCGCCGCCGTTGTGCAGGCTCACCCAGGTGGCCCCGCGGAAGGCGTCGCCGATGACGTTCTGAACGGCCATGTCGGCCGTGTAGCGGCTGCCGTCGTATATGTTGGCCGTTTCGCGGAAGGGCGAGTCGGTACCGCTCACATCGTGGTGGTCGCGGCCCAACACCACCGGACCGGAGAGCTCGCCCCGGGCGATGGCTTCATTCAGGGCCTGGGCGATGCGGATGCGCCCTTCGGCGTCGGCGTACAGGATGCGCGCCAGGGAACCCACCACGGGTATGTTGGCGTCGGCGGAGCGGATCCAGAGCAGGTTGTCGTTCAACTGGCCGCGGATGTCCTCCGGTGCGTCGCGCAGCATGTCTTCGAGCACGCCGGCCGCGATGGCGTCGGTGCGGTCGAGGTCGGCCTTGTTGCCTGAGCAGCACACCCAGCGGAAGGGCCCGAAGCCGTAGTCGAAGCAAAGGGGGCCCATGATGTCCTCCACGTAGGAGGGGTAGCGGTAGGGCGACTCCTCCACGCTGATCTCGCCGGGCGCCAGGGGGCGCGCACCTGGCCGAAACACGTCGGCGCCGGCGTCGCCGGCCTCTTTGAGAAAGGCGTTGCCGTAATCCCAGAAGTACATACCGCGGGCGCTCATGGCGTTCACGGCCGTGGCGTGCCGGCGCAGGGTAGCGGCCACCTCGGCCATGAAGCGCGGCTTGTCGGCCAGCAAGAGCGTTTTGGCCTCGGCGAAGGTGTAGCCTGCGGGGCAATAGCCCATGTCGTCGATGTTGTGGCAGGAGGTCTGGTCGGAACCCAGGTCGATGGGCACGCCTTCCGACACGAAGCGCTCCCACAGGTCTACGATGTTGCCGTGGTACACCAGTGCCACGGCTTCCCGGTTGCGCCGGGCCTGTTCGATGCGCGGGAGGAGGTCCTCCAGGCGGTCGAACACATTTTCCGCCCGAATGTAGCCGTCGGCGACGCGCTGCTGCACGGCCTCGGGGTCTATCTCGGCCACCACGCCCACGCATCCGGTGATGACGGCCGCCAGCGCCTGCGCGCCCGACATGCCGCCGAGGCCCGAGGTGACAAACACGCGCCCCCGAAGGTCGGTGTCGCCCAGCCCCAGCCGGCGCCCGGCGTTGAGCAGGGTGATGGTGGTGCCGTGCACAATGCCCTGCGGGCCGATGTACATGTACGAGCCGGCGGTCATCTGGCCATACTGGGTGACGCCGAGTGCGTTGAAACGGTTCCAGTCCTCCTTGCGCGAGTAGTTGGGGACCATCATGCCGTTGGTGACCACCACGCGGGGCGCATCGGCATGCGAAGGGAACAGCCCCATGGGGTGGCCCGAGTACATGACCAGGGTCTGGTGCTCACTCATTTCCGACAGGTAGCGCATGGTCAGCCGGTACTGGGCCCAGTTCTGGAATACGGCGCCGTTGCCGCCGTAGGTAATCAGCTCGTGCGGATGTTTGGCCACCTTGGGGTCCAGGTTGTTCTGGATCATGAGCATAATGGCGGCGGCCTGGGGCGTAAGCGCCGGATAGTCGGTTATCGGCCGGGCGTGCATCGGGTACTCGGGCCGGAAACGGTACATATAGATGCGGCCGTACGTTTCCAGCTCGTGCAGGAACTCAGGCGCCAGCTCGGCGTGCCAGGCCGGCGGGAAATAACGCAGGGCGTTGCGCAGGGCGAGTATTTTTTCTTCCCGGCTGAGTACGCCTTCGATCAACCGACGGGGCGCATGGCTGACCGAGGGGTCAAGGGGCCTGGCCGGCGGCAGCCCGGCCGGGATGCCCTGACGGATATCGGATTGGAACGCGGAGAGGGTCATGTGCAGATGTGCATCAATAATAAACCTCATGCTGCGACGGGTATTACCCGGCTTCCTTTACTGTTTACTGCCAGGACAGCAAATGCCAGACACGCTTGGATATCTTCTTCCTCCAAATCGTGAAATTCATTTAATATGTCTTCCACCGTATCACCAGCCGCTAAATATTCCAAAATCGCAGCCACCGGATAGCGTAGACCTCGAATGCAAGGCTTTCCATGGCAAATAGCTGCGTCAATAGTAATGCGTTCAAGCAACGGGTTACTGACCATAAAAGAATTGTTTTCACAAAAGTAAGGGTTTCATCCCAGAAACAAGGCGAATATGGCCTCTTTCATGAAGTTTTATACATAAGAGGCTTTCCCAAACCTCGATAGCCTTCATTCACGACCATTACTATGAACAACAAAGGTGAAATTGCCGTCCATCCGACATTTGTCGAAAAAACAGACCAATATGCTTGCACACGTCAAAGCATGGAATTACATTTGCTACAGTTCTTGACGAACTACCGTAATCCGATCACTTACACCGATTGATCACTCAACCGTTACCATCCCATGAACAGGATTTTTCCTACCTTCCTTGTGCGCCTTGCGCATGTGCGGTTTTTCCTCCGCATTTTCCCTGATCGCTCGATTGTCCCCGTGTACGCAGTGCGTTTGGTGCGCACGCGACACTGATTGATTTCACCTGCCCCGTTCGGCGCTGCCATGCCGGCCGGGCTTTGTGCTTTCCAGCGATCCACTTTCCCCACTGCTCTCTTTTGCCGCGAATCCAGACAGCCGCCTTGTGCCGGCGCCTGGCGCGCGTTCATCCGTTCGCAGACCGCTTACCCGCGGACAGCGACCCTCCTTTTGGTTCAGATGTCTTATGCTTCATAGGCGAGAACCCCGGTTGTGAAACGTCGCAGCCGGGATCTTTTTTTATTGGCACCTAAGTTAGCGTGCCGCGAAGCTCACTTGCGAGCCCAGGATAAAGCAGGCTTGCCTTTAGTCGGCATATTCCTTGATGGTCACTTTGGCATAAGGAACCAGATTGGTTACCTTCAGTCCATGCTTTCGAGCAAGGCTTGTAAGGTCTGTTTTATTCCACTTAGCCTTATCCATCCTGTCACAATAAATAAAGCTATTGGTTTGATCATCGACAAGTGCTATTTCAAAGAATGAGTGGTTATCTGGCAGTATGTATGGGGCATCTAATTTGTTTTGAAAAAACGATTGAGTCTTTTGAACTACTTCCAATGCTACAACAAGCCCATTTGGTGGCATCGAAATGTGGTATTGTTCTAAATCTATTTTAAATAATTGATATCTTTTTGAACTTTTTACTTGTAATAAAACGTTTTCAAGCAACAAGTCATTAGCAGGAAAGCATGCTTCATCAACGGTGTAGATCCGCAAGCGAATAATGTGGCTGTTATCATCCGCTTCATTTTCGGCACTCGCTTTTCTCAGATAGAACGCAACACTTTCAATCTTGCCGTCTGTTTTTTCAAAATTTGGGATGTACATCCCTACCTCACTGTTCAGGTTAAATTCTGAAGAAAACCTCATGGCACTCGCTACTTTTTTTCTCGGGCCAATTGTTATTTGTTTAGTTTTGGGTTTATTAGCCGAAACCAATACTTCCTTCAAATAAAAGGTATCGTTTGTTAATACGATATAAACGTCGGATAAATTATCCTTTGGCTCAATTGTTACGGTTTTATTTTTGTAACCAATCGCAGATACATGCAACTCTTTTATATCGACAGGTAAGTTAATGGAAAAACGACCCAGGCTGTCCGAAAACGTGCCTGATTTCCGGGAATCATCGTGAATGGTGGCGTATTGGACGGGGGTGGAGTCTTCAGAGACAACAAGCCCCTTGATAAAAATTTCCTGAGAATATGCCACTTGATTAAAAATCAAAAATAACCAAACAACTGTTGTTTTTTTACAGGCATTCATCTTTTGAGATTTTGAACGGCACTTATAAATATATATTATACGTGCCAAATTTAGTAAGGGATTGACTAACCCGGCGATTTATCGCCGGGAACACTGGCCGCTTTCCTTCCGGGGTTTTAGCCCTTACGCTTTTTGAGCCGTATTTCGGGGTTAAAACCCCAATAAGAAGGCGGCACGAAAGCCCGGCGATAAATCGCCGGGTTAGCCAAAATCTAAAAGCTCACTTGCGAGCCCAGGATAAAGCAGGCTTGCCTTTAGTCGGCATATTCCTTGATGGTCACTTTGGCATAAGGAACCACATTGGTTACCTTAAATCCATGCTGTCGAAGAAGGTTTGTAGAGTCTATTTTATACCAATTGGCTTTGTTTAGTCTTTCCCAATTCACGAAACTGCCGGTTTTATCATCGACCTGCAAAATTGCAAAGGATGAGCAATTATCCCCCCACGTGTTTTGATCAGTCAGGTTATTCGGATGAAGCCCCTGCGTATCCTGAACCAACTCTACAACTACAACAATTCCGTTTAACGGCATCTGGATATGGTATTGCTTTAAATCAACTTTAATGCGTTGATAGTTTTTTGATGTTTTTACTTGCAATAAAATATTGTTGCGTAACAAATCGTTTTCAGGCAATAGTGCCTCATCCACTGAATATATTCTCAACCGAATAAAACGTTTGCTTTCAACACTTTCTTTTTTCAGATAAAACTGAACATCGTTAATCTCTCCGCGTATTCTATCTGGATTTGGAACATATAGCCCTACTTCACGATTAGCGTTGGCATGAGCACAAAATATAATATCGCCCACCGTTTTTTTTCGTGGGGCAAGCTCTAGTGGTTTAGATTTAAATGTTTTTGACGATATGACCACTTCTCTCAGCATCAGGGTATCATTAATCAATACAATATAAACGTCGGATAAATTACCCTTTGGATCAATCGTTACGGTATTGTTTTTATAACCGATGGCAGATACGTGTAGTTCTTTTACGTTGCCTGGCAAACCAATGGAAAAACGACCCAGACTGTCCGAAAACGTGCCTGATTGCCGGGAATCATCGTGAATAGTGGCGTATTGAATGGGCGTAGAGTCCTCAGAAACAATATACCCCTTGATAACAGTGTTCTGAGAAAATAATCCGTGATTGAAAAACAGGAAAAATAGAACAAGTACTGTTTGTTTGTGACTTGCCATGGTTCAATATTTTAATTGTGCGCATAATGTTCACTTCGGCGCATACCAAAAAGGCACAACGCCAAAAACCTCCAGCGAATCGGGTCGGGATTCCGTGGGCACCTGAACCGACAACCGGTTTCTACCGGGCGGAAACGATTTCGTATCGAAATACGCCACCAGGCCCCGTAAGCCGTTTTTTTCCGTGTACAGCCATTCGGCCTCGAGCGGCACGGTGTCGTTCAGCGTCACCCGGTAGAATTGCCGGAAGCAGGCCAGGTGAACGCTGTCGCGGTATTGGCGGGCCGCCGCTTTGGGCAGTTGCGCAGCGCGCTCGTCCTCGGGTGAGGTACCACAGGTGTTTTTCAGCCGGACATCGAGGTAATAGGCATATTTTACAAACACAGGCAGCATGCCCCCGTCAATCACATCGGAGGGAATGGACACACTGGCGGGGCTGGCGCCGTCGGGGCGCAGGTTGTCGTATTGGGGAAGCAAAAGCCGGTTGGCCGGGCTGCCCTGGCTGTCGAACGTCCGCAGCCCGATGGTTCGGTTGCGGAGTTCGGCCATTTTGCGGAACATTACCCCCACTCCGGCCACCGTCATAAACAACGCGATAAAAGCCGCCGTCCCGTAGTATCTCCGGGCGGTCGTGTTGCTCATGAAGGTCAGGCTCAGGTACTGCAGCGGGTCGGAAAAAAACAGCATCATGGAGCGGCCCATTTGCAGTTGGAAGCGGGCAGCAGCGAGGTTATAACGCTCGGCGTGTCTGGATTTTTTGGACAGCGATTTTACCGACAGGGCAAGCAACATGGCCACCAAAAACAGAACATACGCCACCAGGCCAATTATTGCTATCCGCTCCATCCCGATAAAACGGTTCAAAACGAGGATGCCCACAAAGATCAACAGGTAGATCAGCCCAATGGTGCACAGGCTCATGGCCATCATGAATGCCTGCGCATAGATGCGGTTGCAGCGCAGATCGAGGCGCCGGATAAACCCCTCGAGAGAGCCGTAATGGGCCCGGGCAACTTCCCGATATTGCTCGCTGATATTGGATATTTTGTCGTATTGAATGCCTTGTGGGTAGGCAGAATGCAAACCGACCGCGGCCACCCAAAGGGCGCGCAGACACAGGTGGGCGACAAAGGTAAAAATGAGCAGCCAGGCCGTCACCTTGAAAAAGGCGTAGGCCAACACGGGGAAAATAAGGTAAAAATTGTTGTTGGAGGGCGCCAGGTTATCCAGGTAGTATTCGAGTCCCTGCTCAATCCAGCCCGGCAAGAAAGAAACCGCAAACGTGGCGGCGCCGGAAATGGTCATCTCCAGGCTCCAGGTTTGGGAATCGAGCAGGGCGACCTGCTCCTCGGTGCTGTCCGGCGTTTTTTCTTCCATAGGTTCACTTGATTATTTCAGGGCTAAAGTACGGCGATTGCCCTTTCAAAAATCGCTTCACCGTTGCACCACCACTTTCCCGTTCCACAGCACCTGCTCAAAATCATCATACGCCAGCACAAAATACACCCCGGCAGGTACTTGTGCCCCCAGGTCAACCTGCAAACTTTCGCTGTCGTTCACGTACTTTCGATAGAGCCTCCGCCCAAGCGCATCATACACCACAATGGTGAGCACGCTGCGCGCCGATTGCCACGACACCTGAAAAGCGCCGGTATTCGGGTTGGGGCCGAGCCTGAAATAATCTTTGTTCACCGTGGTGTCCGTGTCCAGCGTAAGGGTGTCGCATGGGCTGCCTTTCATGGGGCCCATGTGGTAATCGGGGAGAAGCGGCATTGCTTTGCCATGCCAAACTGGTTCGGGTAGTAAAATTGCATGTTGTTCAAATTGACAATTTGGTGCAGGCAGATCGGGTTGATGGACAATATGTAGGTAGGGGATACTATGGCCGGCACCATAAATTTTTCCATCAGGGGCTAAAGCCGCTGCGTTAAAATAAGCTGGCCAAATCCCATTGACCAAAGTGCCGTCCCACTCACCAATGAGCGTAAGCGAAGCGGCAATGTCCGATGCCTCTAGGTCGAGCTGGTAAGCGTATTTCCCACAAAAAGTGTAGGCATATCTTGAATTTGGAGAAACTGCCAGGCCGCTGTTGATGGCAAACTCTTCATTCCCCGGCACGTCCACATACAGAAAATTGGACAACTCGCCGCTGCAACGGTCAAAATCGAAAACGAGCAGGTCATCGGTATCGGAAAATCGCAAATAACGCGTTCCATCGGCCGAGAAGACGGCCTGACCCGTTCCATTGGAAGGTCTGCTGGAAATGTTGCCAATTTTTTGGACAAAGGGGCCTTGTACACCATCGGGATCAATCAGGTATTTGTAATATTCGTTCATGGTCAACTTGTTCACAATGATCCACCAATCGCGTCCGTTGGCGTGCCGGCAGGCGGCAAGGTGTCCGGAGAAAATTTCTTGGGGAAACAGTTGCACGTTTTTTTCCAGCACTTCATGCTCGCTGAGGTGGCTGAGATAGAGTCCATAGCTGGAAAAGCCAACGTTGTCCTGATATCGCAAACCCGACATCACTGAATAATAAAGGGTATCATTGCCAGGGTCGGGCAACAACAGGAGTGTTTGCGGCAACGGATAATAATCGGGGCAGTACAATTGCCGAATGATGCTATCCGGAATCATGCTCTCCCCGTTTTTGATAGCTTGTCCACGTTTATTCACCATGCTACAGCCGGTAAAAAGCAGCTTCAGTTCGCCGTTTTTATCGGAAATGGTTGAATTTGTGCTAAATGGCCAGGAATAAGTTGGAAGGAAAGTGTCAATTTGAAGATTGCCGGAATTGAAATTAAATTGAGGTAAAAAGTCCTGAACTCCAGGTGAGCGGAGATACCCTAATATCCAATTGTTCCCCCTTTTGTGGTCAGTAGGGAGCTGGGCAATACAGGTGTTGCCTATCAGCATTACTGACATACAAGTAAATATAAATACTTTCATAAGTTTGGAAGAAACAGGCATAGCCCCAACTTTTGGGGCTATGCCTTTAGGTTAAAAGAGTTGTGCCGGTTAGCGATTTAAGACAACTTTTGCCTGCGCATGGAATTCAGAAGACTTTCCGTCAATCTGTATCCAATAAGCTCCAGATGACAATCCCTCCTTAATTCGAATGGTCTGTTGACCACCGTTCAGGTTTTGCTCCTGCACCAAGCTGCCGATCGAGTTGAAGATTCGCACATGGTAAGTGCCTTCCTGAGGCAAGGTTACATGCACCACCCCATCCGTCGGGTTGGGCTGAATCGCCAACATTGACGCTGCGGTTTCCAACACATTGGTTACACGAGCGCCGGTGTTGCAGATGGATTCATCGTCAAAGCTATACGCTTCGTCGGAGGCATATAACAAACCCCTTGCCCACAACACGGCAACACCCCCTTCATCAGGACACTGATTGGCTATGGCTTCCAGCGCAGCTTTTTCCGGGCTTGTCCATTCGCCATCGGCTCTTCCATAAGCATCCAACCAGATTTGCTGAACATCCTTAAAGTTTTCTTCGTAAACATGTGTGCCCGATAAGCTGCTGTTGTCCTGTTCAATTTGATCCAATAATGTCTTAAAATCATCGTGGAATGCTTCACGCAAGCTGTCCAATTGCCGGCGCATGGTTTCAAATTGCGCATAATCCTGCGAAGCAAGGCTGTCGAGATTCAAAATGACCATCATGCTATCCCAAAGCTGCGCCATTTGGGCGCGGTCGCTCGCGCGTTGCGCCATCCACTGCTCCACCGATGCTTCCATATCGACAATTTGTTCGGCGCTGCTTCCGGTTTGCGCGTTCACGTAGGTAGCATAGTCCCCTGTTTGCTCCAGGTTGTTTTCCCTGATCCATCGAATGGCCTGCTGATCGAGCATCCACTGGGTACCGGCGGTGTAGTCTCCAAAATCCATGTCGCCGTCCATGATGCGCCCGATGAATTCTTCTCCTTCACCACCACCAGTAAACGGTATGGGTTCGGTGCAAATGGATTGTCCGGGAGTACACGTAACTGTTTGGTCAGGATTATTTTGATCATTAAACCAGCCTGGACTACCTTGCACAAAAGGACAGAAATCCGAATTTTCTGCACAATCAACCAGATATTGATTAGCCAATACATCAATCCCTTCCTCCACGGCACCCGGGTTGCCGGAGCCATTGGCATAGGCCCAGATATTGCCGTGGTGCCTTTGTACCCCTACTGCTGCGGTGCCGGTGTACCGCATGCCAAATAAGCCATGGTTGTCAAATTCGTTGGTTTTGAAGGTGGTCATGGCGCAGGCGCCCGACACATTCAATCCACGCGCCGTATTGAGCGGGAAGTTGCAATGCAGCTTGGTGGAGGAGGTCATGTTCACGCTCATGGCGGTCTGGAAGTCATTCGACGTCAGGCCGGCAGCCATCTCCGGATAATTGTTGGTAATCGTATGCGTACGACCGCCGTTTGTTACAATGCAAGTGTTGGACGCTGCGTTGGATGCGATTCTGACCTGGTTACTGCATACAGCTGCGTTGTTGGTAGTCACCAGTTCGACCCCGGTTTTATTCACTGCAAAGGAAATAACCGGATAACTAAAACCGCCTTCCAGCGACACTTCGTTATTGACGATATAACTCCTGCAAGGAATATTGGGGTTGTCCGTCACTCGAATGCCGAAGCCGCCGACTTTCAACACTTTATTTTTTTCCACCTGCACATTGGCATCGCCATTGTTCAGGAGATACATCCCATGCATCACATCTGAAATCTCGTTGTCGAAGATCGTGGGCAATACTACCGAAGGGAAAAAGCTAAACTCGCTCTCCCTGATGTACATACCCAGCCAAAGCTGCGAAAAATTATTTTCAGAAATCAGAAAATTTGTTCTGAACATGCTGACACCTTGCGTACACCGTTCAAAGTTGCATGTTTGGATGTCGGGATACCCGAAATTTTGGGCGTATACCCCTACGCCTGTATTGCCTCCAAGGGTGGAGGATGCCAGATCCAAAAAGTCACACTTTCGAACCTTAAAGAACGATTGATCGGCCCATACGCCGTATCGCATATCGCTAAAGGTACAAGTGCCGGGGGAGCCACCTACAGTGGTATTGGTCACCCGATGCAGTTCAATGCCCATTTCGGTTCGAGCGCCGTAATTTGCCGGGTTTTGCCCGGTGTACGGCGTCTTTAAAGGGCCGGTTCCAACAAAGGAAACATCTTCCATATACAAGGTTGTGAACACCAGTTGTTGATTATTGGCGGGGATTATACTTACTCCTTTGAAATTTCGCCGGAACGCACATCTCTGCAATTCAATTTCACAGGATTGCCCGTTCAAAAAGTTATTGGCGAAGACAGCAATTTCCGCGTCGTTCACTTCGGAACCATCAAAAGCGCCAAAATATGAAAATGGCGCCATGCGGATACCACGCCACATTTTGTCACAGCCCTCAACAATGGTTCCATTTGTCAGAGCAAGTTGAGCGTTGGATGGTACGTAAATCTCTGCCCCCTCATCCATTTTTACCGTCTTCCCACTCCAGTTGACCGTCCCTACAATCCAGAAGGTACCGGCAATTTTGAAGGAGCCTGGCAGGTTGGGGTAATCACTTGAAAACGAAATTTGCCCGGGTGTTCCAATTGTCAAAAGGCCGTCGCATTCTCCAAGTGTGGCAGAGGGCTGCTTGACTTTTGCTTCGTAAGATCGGGCGTCTTCAAGTGAAAAAACATTGATTGCGGGTAAATTGAAAAAGCCGACCATGCACAATCCAAAAACAATAAGCCGAATTGAGCTTTTGCCGGCATTAAAAAATGCTGGATTGCCCCCCCCCGTAAGAATGTTGTCCTTAAAGGGGTGATTGAAGAACTTCTGAAATAAATTTTTCATG
>JBGSTG010000032.1:0-18844 GCA_041736625.1 Saprospiraceae bacterium
ATTCAATGGCTTTAGTGACGATAAAACTGGGGCAATTGTTGTCAATTGCCGAGACATCAGTACTGGACTCATTTAGGTTGATTCCAACACATTCTGTTCGGCCAGGGTCCCATTCAAGGTCATACGCTGCCTTGTCGGTCATCCGGTTTGCAATTAACTGACCACCAGAAGCGTGCACCATTTGGTTTACCATAACAATAATGGTCAGTACACAAAGATAGTGGGTGGAAGGGTAAGTTGTTTCATAAAGACTTGGGTATGTGAGAAAATTTGTGAATAATGAGTTCACAAAGTTGCTTAGTCTTACAGGTTTTAAACAACGACAAAATTGGCGTAAGTTACGACAAAGTTGGCAGGAGTGCTTCGGGCAATATATATTTGCAAAGCCAAACTTCACCGAATCCCGAAATGTTTCGGTTAAACACTTTTCTACCCATGCCCGAAGTAACCATCCGAGCAACTACCCCCCATTCCTTTCCACGCAAAAGGGAGGCGTTTTTGCACCTGATTGACCGGGTAGTCGGGCAAAGGTCAAGGGGAATGAGGTGGTGGGCAAGATGTGGTTGGTCGGATGGTTACAGTATACTCGTAGAACGAATTTTTCCCAACTTTGCCCCGCCATGTCAAACAACCTCAAACGAATCCTCCAATTCGTCCTCTTCATCGGCCTCGGCGTGGGCATCATGGCCCTCGTCTTCCGCAGCCAGGATGCCGCTTTTCAGGCCCAGTGCCGCCTCGACGGCATTGCGCCGGAGGATTGCCGGCTGCTGGACAAGCTCTGGGCCGACTTCACGAGTGTATCCCCTTTCTGGATGTTTCTGGTCATGCTGGCCTTCACGGTGAGCAACCTGCTGCGCGCCCTGCGCTGGCAGATGCTCCTGCGCCCCCTGGGGCACGAGGTCGGCCTGGCCAACAGCTTCCTGCCCATCCTGCTCGGCTACTTCGCCAACCTGGGCTTCCCGCGCCTGGGCGAGATCATGCGCGCCGGGGCCATGAGCCGCTACGAGAAAATTCCGTTTGAAAAGGTGGTGGGCACCCTGGTGGTCGACCGGCTGGTGGATTTCCTCTGCCTGCTGCTGGTGCTGGCACTGGCCTTCCTGTTCGAGGCCGACACCCTGTGGGCGTTCATCCAGGGCAACCGCAGCAGCGGCGCACCTGCCCCCGGCCCCCTGTCGTCGCCGCTGGTGTGGGGCGCCCTGGCGCTCCTGGCTGCCGGCGCCGCGTCGGCCTGGTTCTTCCGGACGCGCATCCTGGCCATTCCGTTTTTTCAGAAAATTGCCGGCATGATCGAAGGGTTCGGCGCAGGGCTGCGCAGCGTGCTGCGCACGTCGTCGCCCGGGCTGTTCATCGCCTACTCGCTGGGCATCTGGCTCATGTTTTACCTGCAGGCCTACTTCAACCTCAAGGCGTTTGCCCCCACGGCCGACCTCGGGCCCCAGGCGGCGCTCATGGTGTTTGTGTTCGGCACCCTGGGCTTCATCATCCCCTCCCCGGGCGGCATGGGCACCTACCACGCCCTGTGCATTGCCGGACTGTCGCTGTACGGCATCGCGGGCAACGACGCCTTTTCGTACGCCAACATCTCCTTTTTTGCCGTGCAAATCTTTTACAACCTCGTCGGTGGCATGCTGGCCCTCACCCTGCTGCCCTGGCTCAACCGGAAAGCGAGCACCGCATGAAGGCTTTTGAAAAAATACAGTCCAAAATCCACTCCTGGGATTCCCTGCCGCCCACCATCCAAACCTGGCGCGACGCCGGACTGCGCATCGTGTTCACCAACGGCTGCTTCGACCTGCTGCACTTCGGACACCTGCACTACCTGTCCGACGCCCGCGACCTCGGCGACCGCCTCGTGGTGGGTATGAACAGCGGCGATTCGGTGCGGCGCCTCAAAGGCCCCACCCGGCCCATCAACGACGAGATCACCCGCGCGCACCTGATGGCCGGACTGGAGATCGTAGACGCCGTGGTGTTTTTTGAGGAAGACACCCCCTGGGAACTCATCCGCCTGGTGCAGCCCGACGTGCTGGTGAAAGGGGGCGACTGGAAGCCCGAACAGATCGTGGGCGCCGACCTCGTGCTGGCGCGCGGCGGTACGGTGCAAAGCCTGCCGTTTGTGGAAGGGTATTCGACGACGTTGATCGAGCAGCGGATTTTGGGGCGCCGATGACGCTCAGTGCACCTCAATCGTCTCTACGTTATTGATCACGACCGCTCAAACAACCACCAAACCGGTTTCCTTCGCCGCGCCACCCGGTAGTTGGCGCTGAGGTATTTGCGGATGTGCGCCATCGCCTCGTCCAGATCGTCGGTGAACAGCATGAGGTCCAGGTCTTCCGGCGAGATGGTGCCGGCTTTGGCCATAAAATCCAGGTACTCCCGCATTTCCTTGTAATACTCGGCGCCCATGATCACGATCGGAAAATTCTCAATGATCTTTGTCTGCACCAGGGTGAGCGTTTCAAACAGCTCGTCCATGGTGCCGAACCCGCCGGGCAGAATGACAAAACCGTAGGAATACTTGACCAGCAGCACTTTGCGCACGAAGAAGTAGCGAATGGTGACAAACTTGTCCAGATACGGGTTCCCCTGCTGCTCGAAAGGCAGCACAATATTGCAGCCCACCGACCGGCCGCCGGCCTCGCGGGCGCCCCGGTTGGCCGCCTCCATGACCCCGGGCCCGCCGCCGGTCATCACGGTGAGCCCCAGGTCGGTGGCGATGTGCGCCCCCACCTTGCGCGCCAGCTCGTAGTACGGGTGCCCCTCTGCAAAGCGTGCCGACCCGAACACCGTGATGCAGGGACCTATGAAGTGCAGCCCCCGAAACCCGCGCAGAAACTCGCGGAAGACCCGCAGGGCGAAGAGAAATTCGGAACTCCGGGTACCGGGGCCTTCCAGCCAGACGACCTCGTCGCGCGGGACAAGCGGGGGGAACTTTTTATCCTGTTTTGCCATGTAGACAGTTATTGCAAACGATTACGGCGGTTAAAGACTACTTTTGTCGGGCAAAGAAAAGGCATTATGGCCGAACAGAACTTCGTTGACTACGTTAGAATTTTATTCCGTTCCGGAAAAGGCGGCGCCGGCAGTGTGCACTTCTTCCGCGGGCCCGCCATGCCCAAGGGCGGCCCCGACGGCGGCGACGGCGGCCGCGGGGGCCACATCATCCTGGAAGCCAACCCGCAAGAGTGGACCCTGCTCTCCCTGCGCTACACCAAACACATCTACGCCGAAGACGGCCACGGCGGAAAAGGCGGACTCAAAACCGGCTCCGACGGCAAGGACATCGTCGTGAAAGTGCCCCTCGGCACCATCGCCCGCAACGCCGCAACGGGCGAGCCCCTGCTCGAAATCACCGAACCCGGACAACGCGAGATCCTGTTCCCCGGCGGCCGCGGCGGCAAGGGCAACAACTTCTTTAAAAACGCCACCCACCAGGCCCCCAAATACGCGCAGCCCGGCGAACCCGGCATCGAACTGTGGGTGGTGCTCGAACTCAAGGTGCTGGCCGACGTCGGCCTCGTCGGGTTCCCCAACGCCGGAAAAAGCACCCTCCTGAGCGCCGTCAGCGCCGCCAAACCCAAGATCGGCGACTACGCCTTCACCACCCTCGTGCCCCAGCTCGGCATCGTGGAGGCCCGCCCCGGCCAAAACTTCATCATGGCCGACATCCCGGGCATCATCGAGGGCGCCCACGAGGGCCGCGGACTCGGGCACCAGTTCCTCCGGCACATCGAGCGCAACAGCGTCCTGCTCTTTATGGTCCCCTGCGACACCGCGCGCAACCTCACCGATGAGTACAACATCCTGATCAACGAACTCAAACAGTACAACCCCGAACTCCTCGACAAACCCCGCCTGCTGGCCGTGAGCAAACGCGACCTCATCGACGACGACCTCGAAAACATGCTGCGCGAAACCATGCCCAAAGGCATACAAGGCATCTTCGTCTCCGCAGCCACCGGCCATAACATCCAGCAGTTGAAGGACTTGCTCTGGAAAATGCTGAACTGACCGAAAACCCGATCACCACCACCCGATCCGTTATGAAAATTTTCTGCATCGGACGCAATTACGCCGACCACGCCAAAGAACTCAACAACCCCCTGCCCACCGAGCCGCTCATCTTCATGAAGCCGCCCACCGCCCTGCTGCTCAACAACCGGCCGTTCTACCACCCCGATTTTTCCAAAAATATCCACTACGAGGCCGAAATCGTGCTGCGCATCGCCAAAAACGGCCGCTCCGTGCAGCCGGAATTCGCCCACCGCTATTACGACGCCGTGGCCCTGGGCATCGACTTCACCGCCCGCGACCTGCAAGACCTGCTCAAGGCAAAGGGACAACCCTGGGAGATCGCCAAAGGGTTCGACCGGTCGGCGCCGCTCAGCAAATTCAGGCCCCTCGCCGAACTGCCCAACCCGCAGGACATCCACTTCGAACTGTTTAAAAACGGCGACCGCGTGCAAGACGGCCACACGCGCGACCTGATCTTCGACTTCAACACCCTCATCGCGTACATCTCCCGTTTTTTTACCCTCAACAAAGGCGACTATGTGTTCACCGGCACCCCGGCGGGCGTGGGGCCCGTGCAGATGGGCGACGTGCTGGAAGGGCGTTTGGAGGGGGAGGCGGTGCTGCTTTGCGCGATTCGGTAGCGGGTTTCGTCTGGGGTATTCCGCTTCCGTTCCGCTTTCGCGTAATGGCACACGGATTTAACGGATCGCTTCGCGAACGCGGATTTAACGGATTTTTAAAACGTTGCAGCAAAAATCCGTGGTTATCTGTGTTCGCGAAGCGATCCGCGTCATCCGTGTGCCATTACGCGAACGCGGATTTAACGGATTTTAAAACGCGGCTGCAAAAATCCGTTTAATCCGCGTTCGCAAAGCGATCCGTCAAATCCGTGTGCCATTACGCGAAAGCGGATAAAGCTGCTAAAACCCCAAACTCATCGAAGTATAAAACCCACTAAAACCCATATCGTTGATGGTCCATTCGAAGCGCGCCACCTTGTCGTACCAGGCCAAGATATCGAGCCCGAACCCGCCGCCCCACAGCGTGCGGTTCACGTAGGGGTTGTTGTACTGGTAGTGCGGGTCGTTGGCGTAACCCCAGTCGCTGCCGGCGGACAGGAATACCTTCATCGGGCATTTCTTAAACGTCTGGAAAGGCATCATGCGGTTGAGTTGGAACGTTTGATCCAGTATTTGCCAGCGCAGGGAAGTTTTAATCACGCCGAAATCCAACCCGTCGATCACATAATATTCGAAGCCGCGCACGGAGTTGCCGCCGTACCCGAGGGCCTGGTTGTTGTAGTAGGGCGGCGCCTGCCGGGGCAGCGAGGTGCGGCCGCGGAGGCTGATGCCGGTGCTCCAGCGCCGGTTGATGGGCATGAACCGGCTGTACTCGGCAAAGATCCGGCACAGGTGCAGATCGTCGTTGGGCAACAAGCCCAGCTGTTTGAGTTCAACCTGAATCCGGTCGCCACGCATGGGGTAGGGCTGCCAGTCGCGCCGGTCCAACACAAACGTATAGCTCAGGCTGCTGTACCGCTGGTTGTCGCGTCCGTGCAGGAAAAAATCGGGGTTGAGCACTTCGGCTACCGAGTCGGTAATGTGGTTGTCGCGGTATTCGACCCCAAAAGAATGGGTGCCGAAAAAGTGCGGGCGCCAACTGACGCCGCCGTACACGTGCAGCCGCTGGAGCTGCCAGTCGGCGGGGGTGCGCATAAAAACCTGTTTGTTCCGTTCGGTGGCAAAAGCCACTTCCCGGTTTTTGTTCAGGGAGGCGCCGACGGACAGGCCCAGCGTCTGCTTCCGGTTGAACCCCGGCAACTTGTACTGAAAGCCGATCGAATTGGTGTATCCGAACTGGAGGTCGAGCTTCAACACGTCGCGCCGGCCGGTCAGGTTGCCGTGGTGCAGGTTCAGGCCGAAGTTGATGCGCTCCAGCGAGCGGTCGAACTCGTTCCACCACACGTTGAAGTTCCGGTCGGCGAACTCCAGCACCGGCGAAGGGATGAAATACCAGGTTTCGTTCACATGCACCACCAGCACCACCCGGTTGGAGTCGGTGTCGACCAGCTCCAGGCAGGCGTCGGTGAACAGGGAAGTGTTCATCACGCGGAGCCGGGCAGGTTCAAGCATGACCGCGAGGGCCAGACGGGGCAGACAATCGCCCGTTTGCAGCCCAAGCTCGCGCAACACCACAAACGGCTTCGTCTTCCGCAGCCCTTCAAAAAGGATCGTGTCGATACAAACGGTCTGCGCCGGCAACGACCGATGGCCGAAAACCAATATAAAAACCAAAAACGTTTGCACCACGCTGAAAAACAGCAAACGCCCCTTGCCACTTGCCAAGCTGCCCGTTGTCATGGTATCTTTTAGCGCAATTTTGTTGAATACCTGACAAATATAAACACATTCCGGTTGTCCGGCCACATAAAAATCAACATTTTGCTAAAATTATACTACCTTTGAATGTTTAATTAGCTGTTTTTATGGAAACGCTTCTGCAGGATTCGTTTTTTTATTGGGTGATCTGGTCGGTCGCTTCGCTGATCGGTGTGGTGCTGGGCTGGAGTCTGCGCTATTTGCTTTCAGAAAAGAAGGTGACCGTGGCGTTCGAACGCAGCGAGCAGGAGCGCAACGCGCTGGCGCGCCTGTACACCCAACTCAAACACCAGTACGACCTCCGGGAGGTCGATCTGAAGAAAAACGCCATTGAAGCCGCCCAACTGCGCAACCAGGTCAAGGAGTTCGACATGCACCGCGCCCTGCACGCCTCCGAGCGCCAGGCCGACGCCGAACGCATGGAAAAAATGGACGCGCGCGCCCAGCACCTGGTGGAAAAAACCGCCCTGCTCGAAGCCCGCCACCAGGGCCTGCGCGCCCAGAATGCCCAGCTCGTGCAGGCCGTCACCCGCAAACAGGAAGAGATCAACGCCTGGAAAAACCTGCACCGCGACTTCGCCGCCATGCAGCGCCAACTGCGCACCTACGAAAAAGCCGCCAACACCCTCGACTACGAACGCCGCCAGTTGCTGGACCAACTCAACACCGCCCGACTGGAAATCGAAAACCTGCAACTCGACCTGCTGAACGCCGACAGACAATCCCGGCACCCCGAACCCGTCGCTCCGCCACCCCCGGCTACCCCGGTACCCCAACCCCACGCCGGCGAACGCGCCGCGCCGCGCATCAGCGACACGCGCCCCAACGCGCCGGACGACCTCAAAATCATCAACGGCATCTCCCCCTTCGCCGAACGCCGACTCAACGCGCTCGGCATCTACTCCTTCGACCAAATCAGCCGCTGGGACGACGCGGCCGTCGTGGCTGTCGCCAAATCGCTCGACATCAGCCCCGCCCATATCCTTCAGGACGACTGGGTGGGCCAGGCGCGGCATTTGCTGGAGCAGAGTTTGTAGGGCTTTCGGTAGTCGGTCGTCGGTCGTCGGCCCGTGGGCTTTTGGTATTGGGAAATAGGTGGGTCCAGGCCTTTGTGTCTTCAAATTAAAGATTTTCGTGGCCTCGGAGAGGCCTAACGTTGGTAGAATACGTTCCCATAAATTTTTTGGGCCTCGGAGAGGCCTAACGTTAAATCGCTGGTCGGTTTATCGAACAAACGTTAAGCCTCTCCGAGGCCCAATGAAAAACGCTTGGTTTTTCTACCAACGTTGGGCCTCTCCGAGGCCATTTTGTGTCTAAGTTGATCCAATTCGGGCCCGAAATCATCCGCTTTATCTACTTTCCGTCAACAAACCCTAACAACAACCAAGCGCCCCAGCCGACAACCGACAGCCGACTACCGACAGCCGACAACCTACCGCCGCATCACCCGCACCACATGGCTCTCCCGCCCGTCCGTCAGGCGCAAGGCATACCAGCCTGCGGGCAGGTCGGTCAGGTCCACGTCAAATTGCCGGGTTTCTGCTTCCGTTGTGCCCAGGCGCACCTGGCGACCGCTTTGGTCGAACAGCGCCCACGTCAGGGCTTCACCCGAGCCTTGCGTCAGCGACACCTGCACCCGCCCGTCGGTGGGCACCGGCGACACCTGCACGGCCGCGAGTCCGCCGAACGCTACGGTGCGCACGGGACTGAACGTGTAGCCGCCGTCGAAATCCACCTGCCGCAAACGATAATAGTTGGTGCCCGGCAGCGGCGCGCGGTCGGTGTAGCTGTAATCGCGGCGCTCCGCGCTGTTGCCCGCCCCGGGGATCGTGGCCAGTTCGGTGAACACCGCGCCGTTCGCACTGCGCTCCAGCAGGAAGTAGGCGTTGTTGGTTTCGGAGGCGGTGGACCAGTTTAGGGTGACGGTTTGGGATTGGGGGGTGGCGTTGAAGGTTAGTAGGGAGATGGGGAGGACGGCATCGGCCATCACCTCAAAGTCGTCAATTCGATAGTTCCTGACTGCCGTATTGCAAGTACTATTATTGTCGGTAGTCCAGGAAAATCTAAAGCGCAAGTTCGACGTGCCCTCTGCACCTAGAGGCAGTGAAAAACTGTAAACTTGCCAAGTATCAAATGGCGCTGGGATATTAAATCCAGATATATCGTTGTAGTTTACACCGTCTGCACTCCAAGCAAGGGTGACAGGCAAAAGAAAATTTTCTGATCGCCTGTGATAAAAACTCAACTCCAGGCCAGTAGCACCATTAGTGTTTACCTGGCCCTGTAATGTAACTGTACGAAATTGACCAGAAGGACCACAATTGGCCATAAACAAATTATTCGCACCCGAGCCAGGCGAATTAGCATTGTTTAACGTCTGCGTTGAACTACTCGAACTCGACCAGCCTCCAGGAAGAGCAGGAGGTGTCACAGCATCAAAATTTTGAAAATATAAAATTGTCTGGGCCTGCGTAATCCCTAAAAATGAAGCGACCAGAAATACGACAAGTGTGGAGAGCCGAACTTGCATTGCCAATTTTGTATTTAATGAAAACACAAATTTACCCACTAACATATACAGTCTCAACTGTTCAATATTAATTTTTCAAAACTTAACATTCCCCCTCCCCACCCAAGTTAAATAACAATAATTTCACCCCCCAACAACGTTCCTTCCCGATGCTTTAACAGACCTTTACGACCGATATTTACGCAACACTACACCATGAATCGAATTTTTCTCCTCTTAATCCTCCAATTGACCGTTTTTGTTACCGTCCACGCCCAGTACCGCTACAAGCGCAACACCCATTACCTGGAGGCCGGCATCATGCTGGGCGGCACCCAGTACTCGGGCGATCTGGCGGAGAGCGACTGGGAGGTGAGCGAGACCAAGTTTGGTTTCGGGGGCTTTGTCCGGTACCACATTTTCAAGGATGTGATGGTGCGCGGGCAGCTGTACGCAGGCTACATAGCAGGCGACGACAAGAACTCGCCCGACCTCAAGGAGCGCAAGTTCCGTTTTTTCAGCCCCATCTACGAGGGCAGCCTGGTGATGGAGTATGTGCCGTTTGCGCTGGAGCACGTCACCAAAACGGGCATGCACAACGCCTACTTCTCCCCGTTTATCTTCGGCGGCGTCGGGTACACCGCCGCCACCCGCATCGAGGTGGAATACTACGGCCCCGAAGACCAGGCAGACAAATGGATCAAAGAACCCTTTCCGGAACAGGGCCTTTCCAAGAAAAACTTCCTCACCGTCCCTTTCGGATTCGGCATGCGCTTCGACTACTTCGAGCGCTTCACCTTCGGCCTCGAAATCGGATGGCGCCCGGCTTTTTCCGACGACCTGGACGGGGTGTCCGTCAACGGCAACCCGGAGCTGAACGACTGGTACCACTTCTTTGGGCTTACGGCTTCGTATTTTATCAACCAGCCGTGGAAGCCGCTGCCTTGATCCTGGGCGTTTTTGTTTGAAATAAACCGCAGTTTTTTTAATAAACCGCAGAGGACACGGAGGTCGCAGAGGAAGGCGCAGAGTGAAAAACCTCTGCGCCTTCCTCTGCGACCTCCGTGTCCTCTGCGGTTTTTTTTAAAACCAAAACGGGGCCTCTGCGGTTTATTTCCCCGGTTTACTCCACAATAGTCACCTTCAGCATATTCGTCCGGTGCCGCCGCTCCAAAGGCATGGAGCCGGTATTGACCACGATGTCGCCGGTCTGCACGACGCCCGAGTTTTTCAGGATGGCGATGCAATCGTCGATGGTCTCGTCGGTGGTGCTGAACTTGTCGTAGTAAAAACACTCGACACCCCAGAGGAGGTTCATGGTGTTGAGGTTGTGCAGGCGGTCGCTGAAGACGTAGATGCGCGACTTGGGCCGGTAGCTGCTGACCTTATAAGCGGTGTATCCGGAGGTGGTGGTGCCCACGATCGCTTTGGCGTCGACCTCTTCGGCTACGCGGCAGGCGTTGAACACGACCACGTCGGAGAGGAAGGTGCGGGCTTTGGGTATCGGCACCGGCCTGCGCACTTGAATCTGGGGCCAGTATTGCTTTTCGGCTTCTTCGATGATGCGCGTCATGGCTTGCACCACGAGCACCGGGTGGTTGCCCACCGAGGTCTCCCCGCTGAGCATCACGGCGTCGGCGCCGTCGAGCACGGCATTAGCCACGTCGGTCACTTCGGCGCGGGTGGGCGACGGGTTGGTGATCATGCTCTCCATCATTTGGGTGGCGACGATCACCGGACGCGCGTACTGCAGGCAGAGTTGTATGATCTCTTTTTGAACGATGGGCAGACGCTCGATGGGCATCTCCACGCCCAGGTCGCCCCGGGCCACCATGACGCCGTTGGTCACCTTCACAATCTCGCGCATGTTGAGGATCGCTTCCGGTTTTTCAATTTTGGCAATGATGCGCGCCGGGTGTTTGGCCTCGTCTATGTGTTGGCGCAGCTCGTTGATGTCTTCGGCACGCCGGACGAACGACAGCGCGATCCAGTTCACGGGCTGGGTCAGGATAAATGCCAGGTCCTCCAGATCCTTTTCGGTCAGGCAAGGCAGCTTCACGTTGGTGTCGGGCAGGTTGACGCCTTTGTTGCTGCTGAGCACGCCGCCGTAGAGGCATTTCAACTTGACGGTATCCCGCTTGTTGGTTTCCAGCACTTCGAACACCAGCTTGCCGTCGTCCATCAGGATGCGCTCGCCCACTTCACAATCCTGGGCAAACGATTCGTACGACATGTAAATACGTTCCATGGTGCCGACAACGGGCTCGTTCACCAGCGTGATCACGTCGCCTGGGCTGAGCCGCAGGGCGTTGTCCTTGATCTGCCCGACCCGCAGCTTGGGGCCTTGCAAGTCGGCCAGAATGCTGATGTGCGTGTTGAGCTGGTGGTTGATCAAGCTGATGTAGTTGATCACCTTGAGGTGGTCTTCGTGCGTGCCGTGGCTGAAATTGAGCCGGAATACGTCGACGCCGGCCTCCACCAGGGCAAGCAGGTTTTCGAAGGAATTGCAGGCAGGACCGACGGTGGCGACGATTTTGGTGTTTTGCATGGGTAGTCCCTGGGTAGTGACGGGTCTGTTGATGGCCATCAGGGTAGATGCTTCTGCGGGTGTCATGTGGGTAGCTTTCGTGTATGCTTTACAATAAGTAAGCAGGTACAAATGTACAAAGAACCGTTGCATTGCGCAATATTCGTCGGATTAAATAACGGATAAGATTGATACGGCATGAATTATTCCGCGCAAAAAGTTTTTTTTTCCCTCAAATCACCGTTCCTTTGCACTTCGAAAAATTCATTTTTTCACTTAAAGTTTAGCAAAACATGGCAACTGTAGCCGATCGCGTTAAAAAAATCATTGTCGAAAAGCTGGGAGTGGAAGAGACCGATGTAAAGCCCGAGGCCAATTTTATTCAGGATCTCGGCGCCGATTCGCTCGATACGGTGGAGCTGATCATGGAATTCGAAAAGGAATTCGATGTCTCCATCCCGGATGAGCAGGCCGAAAAAATCACGACGGTGGGCCAGGCCATTGATTACCTGGAAGCACAGATCAACGGATAAGATTTGTCAGCACCTGAGCCCGTTTGTTCCAACAAACCTTTTCATGAGTCATTCTTCTTACCCGAAGGATGACTCATGCTGTTTTTATTCCGAACGGCGTTTTCTGAAAACAAATTTTGATTTGCGTACATTTGCAGACCACATGCTGTCCGACGTACGGCAGCAGGCAAACCAGTCAGTCTTAGCAAGCATCGTATGAAAAGAGTTGTAGTGACCGGGCTAGGCGTCCTGTCGCCTATTGGAAACGACCTCCCTTCTTACCTTGAAGGCCTCCGGAACGGCAAAAGCGGGGCCGCTCCCATCACGTTGTTCGACGCCACCCGATTCAAAACGCAATTTGCCTGCGAACTGAAGGGGTTTGTGGCCGAAGAACACATGGACAAACGGGAGGCCCGTCGGATTGACCGATTCACCCAAATGGCCATGGTCGCCGCAGAACAGGCGATCCAGGACGCCGGTTTCGACCTCGAAGCGATCGACAAAGACCGCATCGGCGTGATCTGGGCGTCGGGTATCGGAGGGCTCAACACGCTGGAAAAAGAGATCGAAGAACACATTTTGGGAAACGGGGCGCCCAAACACAACCCCTTCCTGATCCCCAAAATGATCTCCGACATCGCCGCCGGCCAGATTTCCATTCAATATGGCTTCCGCGGCATCAATTACTGCACGGTCTCGGCGTGCGCCTCCTCCTCCCATGCCCTGATGAACGCGTTCGACTACATTCGCCTGGGCAAAGCCGACGCCATCGTGTGCGGCGGATCGGAAGCGGCCATCACCAAAACCGGCGTGGGCGGCTTCAACTCCATGAAAGCCCTGAGTGAACGCAACGACGACCCCGCTACCGCCTCGCGCCCCTTCGATAAAGACCGCGACGGGTTTGTGCTGGGCGAAGGCGCCGGCGCCCTCATCCTCGAAGATTACGAGCACGCCCGCAAAAGAGGCGCGCACATCCACGCCGAAATCGTGGGCGCCGCAGGCACCGCCGACGCCTACCACATCACCGCCCCCCACCCCGAAGGACTGGGGGTCATCAACGTGATGCGCCTCGCCCTGCAGGAGGCCGGCATGAACCCCGAAGACATCGACTACATCAACGTGCACGGCACCTCCACCTCCCTGGGCGACGTGGCCGAGTTGAAAGCCATCCAACAGGTTTTCGGCGACCAGGCATACCGCCTCAACATCTCCTCCACCAAAAGCATGACCGGCCACCTCCTCGGAGCCGCCGGCGCCGTCGAAGCCCTGGCCTCCATCCTGGCCATGCAACACAGTTTCATTCCGCCAACCATCAATCACTTTACGGACGATCCGGAGATCGACCCCAAACTCAACCTCACGTTCAACACCGCCCAGGAGCGCACCGTCCGGGCCGTGTTGAGCAACACGTTCGGGTTTGGCGGCCACAACGCCTCGGTTATCCTCCGGAAATGGTGACCATATACGTACCAAACCGCTGACACTCCGTGCGCCTCGTCCGACGATTCTACAATTACTTCTTTCATCCGGACAAAGAACTGGCGCGCCGCCTGCGATCCCTCCTGGGGTTCACTCCGGCGTACCTCTCCCTGTTCCGCCTCGCTTTTTTTCATAAAAGCACCGTTAGCGCCGGCGACTACGCCCTCGCCAACAACGAACGACTCGAATTTCTCGGCGATGCCGTGCTCAGCACCATCGTCGCCGAATACCTGTTTAAAAAATACCCCGGCAGCGACGAGGGGTTCCTCACCAAAATGCGGTCCAAAATCGTTAAAAGACACTCGCTCGACGACATCGCCGACCGCATGGGACTCGACATCATCCTCGGCGAATACAACCAGACGCGCATCTCCAAATCCATGCTCGGCAACTGCCTGGAAGCCCTCGTCGGCGCCATCTACATCGAACTGGGGTACAACAAAACCAAACAGTACGTCATTCAGCGCATCCTGCGCCGTTACCTGAACATCCACGAACTGGAACTTTTTGACGACAACTACAAAAGCCAGCTCCTCGAATGGTGCCAGAAAAGCGGCTACTCCGTCGATTACAAAGTGCTCGCCAAGTATAAAAGCGATAAACGCGACAAATTCAAAGTGGCGGTTTATGTCGACGGCAAAAAACTGGGCGTAGCCGACGACTACAACAAAAAAAGCGCGGAGCAACTGGCCAGCGAACGCGCCATGACCGCCCTCGGCATCGCCGGCGGCCAGGCGGGCGGGGCCACCTTGCCCGTCGGGATGCCCGACGACCAGGAAGAGGCGTCCTGATCGGCTCGCCCCGCTGCCATGCCTTCACCACGCAGCATACAGGCCCTCGCCTCGCCCCGTTTCCTCCGCGAGCCCCAACGCTGCCAGGAGTGGCGCTGGGCTTCGCTGATCACCGGCGAAACGGCCACCTGCCACATGGTCGTCAACACCCGCACCGGCAGCGCGGGCTGTTCCTGCTCCCTCCGCGCCCGACCCTGCTACCACCTGCTGGCCCTCCGCACCTGGCTCGACACCGCGGGCGACGAGGGCTTCGAACCCGTCGACGCCCCGCCCGCATGGGCGCCAGCACTCCTGTCCGTGCGCCGCCTGCCGGCCCCCGGCCCCTTGTCCCGAAAAGCCGAATCCCGGCGCCGATACCGGGAACGCCTCGAACGCGCCGGCCACGGACTCGATGATCTGCGCGTGTGGATGACCGACTTGTCCAGGCGCGGACTCGCCGCAGCCAGCGCCGAAGACCCCGAACTGTTTGGCCACATGGCCCGGCGCATGGCCGACGCCTCCCTCTCCGGGCTCTCCCGACGCCTGCGCCGCATCGCCGCCCTGCCCCGACAGACACCCGACTGGCCGGAAAAAACGCTCGATGAACTCGCGGGCATGTGGCTCGCCCTCCAGGCATTCCAGCGCCGCGACACGCTCGACGAAGCGCTGCTCGACGACCTGGAACAGTTCCTGGGCATCCACATCCAAAAAGAAAAGGTGCTCGCCGAAGGCCCGCGCCTGCCCGGCCCCTGGGCGGTGCTCGGATGCCGGGAAGAAAAGCTGGAGGGCAGCCTGGGCGTCCGGCGCACCTGGCTTCAGGCGGAAACCGGCGGGCAATTCGCCCTTTTGCTCGACTACGCGTTCGCCGGACCCTTCCCCCCGGGGTTCGCCACCGGCACGCGCCTGAGCGGCGAACTGGCCTTTTATCCCTCGGCGTTCCTGCAACGGGCGGTTCCGTGCGCCGGGCTTCAGCCCCTTGCAGGTGGCCTGGATGCCCTGCCGGCCGGCATGTCGGTCGCCGGCGCCCGGCGCGCATATGCGCAGGCCCTGGGGCGGCAACCCTGGCTGGAATATTTCCCGGTAACGCTCCGCGACGCAACACCGGTGCAACGATCCGATGGCGTGTACGCTGGCGACTCGGCAGGCCAAAGCCTCCCGCTGGCGGCGTCGGCCGAAAAGCTGGAGCGGCTGCAAGCGCTCGGCGCGGGGTCGCCGGTCGATTTGTTCGGAGAGTGGGACGGGTACGCACTGACCCCGCTTACGGCATCAACGGTGGGGAAGGTGGTGGATCTGGAAGCGCCCGATAAAAACCTTTAGTGCCCGTTTTTGACCAACCGGTTGTTTTCGTCCGGAAAAATGGCGACAGGCTTGAACGTTTTGGCCTCCTCCGGCGTCAGCAGGGCATAGGAAATGAGAATCAGGATGTCGCCCACCTGCACCCGCCGGGCTGCCGCCCCGTTCAGGCAGATGACGCCGCTGCCCCGTTCGCCGCGAATGGCGTACGTTTCCAGCCGCTCACCGTTGTTGTTGTTCACGATCTGCAACTTCTCCCCCTCGACGATGTTGGCCGCCTCCATCAGTTCCTCGTCAATGGTGATGCTGCCGATATAATTGAGATCCGCTTGCGTGACGCGCACACGGTGTATCTTGCTTTTAAAAACTTCGATCAACATGAATGCAGGTTGTTGGTTCTTTCTTAAACAGCCGATGGGGTCTTGAAATTGCAAAGGTAGGCTGCTGCCTGCATACACCGAAACGCGAGGGGCACAAAAGTCAAGTTGCCAATGCTTTGAGCGCGCGCTTGATGAGTTCCTCCACCCGGCCAAGCCCGGGCTCTTCCTGGAGGATAGCGTTGAGCACTTTTTGCACCGACAGGCGGTTGAAGCCCAGCGCCACCAAAGCCGACAAGGCCTCTTCGCGCACGGTATGGTCGGCCATGGGCAGCAACACGGGCGCGTCGCTCCCGGCTTCGCGACTCAGCTTGTCTTTCAGGTCAAGGATGATCTGCTTGGCCGTTTTGGCGCCGATGCCTTTCACCCGCTGCAGGAGGTGCGCGTGTTCGCCGATGACCGCCGCCCGGATCTCGTCCACACTCATCGAGCTCAGCAGCAACTGGGCGGTGGTGGCGCCCACGCCGGTGACGCCCAGCAGGGCCAAAAACAGGTTGCGCTCCGCCTGGGTGCCGAAACCAAAAAGGGTATGCGCGTCTTCGCGCACCAGCAGGTGGGTGTACAAGGTCGCGCGATCCTTGCCCTCCAAAGCCGTGTAGGTGCTCAACGGAATATTTACGTGGAAACCCACGCCGCCCACTTCCAGCACCACATAGGCCGGGGAGCGAAAGGTGATCTCGCCTTTCAGATATGCGTACATGGCGCAAAAGTACGCGGATTTTCATTCGATGGCCGGTGTTTATTCCGGATCTAAATACGTTTGCCCATCAACACTCCACCGCGCTCAAACGTTATGGGTGGATGCCGTATTCGGGTCCGTTCATGCGACAACGACTGATTTTTCTGACCATTTGCCTGTTGGCACTCACTGCTGCCGGATTCGGCCCCGATCCGCTGCCGGCGTGGGCCACCTTTGTTCCCGAAAGTTCCCAACGATCCGGCGATGCGGCAAAGGGCTACCACTACCTCATCTACGGCGACTATGTGAGTTCGGGCGCACCGCTGGGCGCTTTCCGCAAACTGCTCGGCAAACGCACCGTCAACGACCTTGGGCGCACGGGCGATAGCAAGGGCATACCCTTCGGATTCAACGTGGTGAACGCCGCCGAAGGTGCTAAGATGGTGGCGCCCACCTGCCTGACCTGCCACGCCGAAACCATCATGGACACGCTGATCGTCGGACTGGGCAGCACCACCGGCGACTTCACCAACAAACAAAAGGGCATCGGACTGGTAAAAACGGCCATGAACATGAAATACGGGAAAAATTCGCCGGAAATGGCGGCTTTTGGCCGTACTGTACGCGCCTACAACGCCCTCTCCGGCCGCATCCGAACCGAAACGCCGGGCGTGAACCCGGCCGACAAGATCTTTGCCGTGCTCTCCGCCTACCGCGACCCGCACGACCTGCACTGGCTCGAAAAACCCCAGTTCGACATCCCCAAACTGGCCCTGCCCACCGACGTGCCGCCGTGGTGGAACGTGAAGAAAAAACACATGCTGTACTATAACGGTCTGGGCCGGGGCGATTTCGCCCGGCTGTCCATGGCTTCCGGGCTGCTCACCATGACCGACAGCACGGAGGCCCGCCGCATCGACAACCGGTTTCCCGATGTGATCGCCTGGATCAACACCCTGGAGCCGCCGAAATACCCTTTCCCCGTCGACCCGACGCTGGCCGCTCAAGGCAAGGCCATTTTTGAAAAATCGTGCGCCAAATGCCACGGCACCTACGGCGAACAGGAAACCTACCCCAACCTGGTGATCGACGTGGAAAAGGTGGGCACCGACCCCCTGCTGGCACAGGTGTACCAGCAATACCCGGAATACCATACCTGGTTCAATTCCGGCTGGTTTGCTGCCGACTCCGCCGTCATCTGGGCCCGCCTGCTGCCCACCAACGGCTACGTGGCGCCGCCCCTCGACGGTATCTGGGCCTCGGCGCCATACCTGCACAATGCATCCGTACCGACCGTGTGGGATCTGCTCGACTCCAAAAACCGGCCCACCTTCTGGGAACGCTCGTACAACAACACCGACTACGACCCGGAACGCCTCGGATGGCGCTACCAACGGCATACCAAACACAAGAACGAGAAAACATACGATACGACCCTGCCCGGATACGGCAACCAGGGGCACCCTTTCGGCGACAAACTCAACAACGAAGAGCGAAAAGCTGTGGTAGAGTACCTGAAAACGCTGTAACCCGATATCAACCTCACAGCAACCCCGGAATCACCGCTTTTACCCGTTTCCGGTAGTCGGCATACGCATCGCCAAACTGCCGGAGCAATTTTTGCTCCTCAAAGTAAATACCAAAAGGCAGGTACACCAACAAAGCGAAAACCGCCGCCCAGAAGGTCTCGTACGGAAAACAAAGGGCTACCCCCGGGAAAATGCACAAGGCGCCGCTGTACAACGGGTGACGCACCCAGGCGTTCAGACCCGTGGTCTGCAATTCCGCATGACGGGCCACCGGCGCGTCGTTAAGACCAAAAAATTCGCGGAAATCGTAGTTCCTGAATGCCGCCAGCGTGAGCCATACCCCCAACGCAAGGAGCGCAACGCCCCAGTACTGTGGGGAAAAGAGTTGCACGCCAGGGCGCCAAAAAGTGCTGAAAAGAATGGCCCCCAAACCCGCTGCCGCCACCACACTGTACCACAAACGGTAGCGACTGTACACCGCAGGAAATGTTTGCCGTACAAACGCCTTTACGCCGTCGGCAGCAAAAAGACTGTGAAAAGCGTAGTAAAGGAGCCAGTAGAGAATGGTCGGGATCATGTTTTTTTGTTTCTGCTCCCCTCCCCGGATTTCATCCGGGGTTATTCAAGTTTGACCGCTACGCGGTCATTCGGGGTTCGGGGGCTGGTTGGAAAGCCGAGCGCAAAGTTATTCCGCATTCCGAATTCCGAATTCCGCATTCATTTTCATCCGGGGTTATTCAAGTTTGACCGCTTCGCGGTCATTCGGGGTTCGGG
>JBGSTG010000036.1:0-24039 GCA_041736625.1 Saprospiraceae bacterium
CGGTCCCACGATGACGGTCCCACGATGACGGTCCCACGATGACGGTCCCACGATGACGGTCCCACGATGACGGTCCCACGATGACGGTCCCACGATGACGGTCCCACGATGACGGTCCCACGATGACGGTCCCACGGCTAAAGCCGTGGGCTAATGTCAGCCGTGGGCTAATGTGATTATGATATGAATCAATCCGAACGGATATTGCTTATTGGTGCGGGTGGCCAGATTGGCACCGTGCTTACCCAGGCACTGCGCGACGCGTATGGCGCCGACAACGTGCTGGCCACAGACTTGCATGCGCTCACCGGCCACGGCGGGCCCACCGCCGTGCTCGACGCCACCAACCGCGCCGACATGGCCGCGCTGGTGCAGCAATTCAAACCGACCCAGATGTACCACCTGGCCGCCATCCTGAGTGCCACGGGTGAGAAAAATCCCATGTGGGCTTGGGGAATCAACATGGACAGCCTGTTTAACGTGCTCGAAACCGCCCGCGAAAATGAGGTAAAAAAGGTCTACTACCCCTCCTCTATTGCTGTTTTCGGCGAACAGGCGCCACCCATAGACACCCCACAGTACGCAGTGCTGATTCCCACCACCGTGTACGGCATCAGCAAGGTGGCCGGCGAACATTGGGCAAATTACTACTTCAGGCGGTACGGACTCGACGTGCGCTCGCTCCGATATCCGGGCATCATCGGGTACCAAAGTCCGCCCGGCGGCGGCACCACCGACTATGCCGTCGACATCTACCACCACGCCGCCAAACGCAAGCCTTTTACCTGCTTCCTGGGCCCCGACACCCGCCTGCCGATGCTGTACATGGACGATGCCATTCGCGCCACCCTCGAACTTATGGAGGCGCCGGCCAACCGCCTAACCGTGCGCACCAGTTACAACCTGGCCGGCATGAGCTTTACGCCGGCAGAGGTGGCAGCATCCATCCAAAAACAGGTGCCTGAATTCCAGGTCGACTATGCGCCCGATTTCCGACAGGCCATTGCCGACTCCTGGCCGAAATCGATCGACGATTCGGCCGCGCGAAACGACTGGGGCTGGAAACCCCAATTCGATCTGGATGCCATGACGGCAGATATGTTGACACACCTGATGTAGTCGGCAACTCAGGACGCGGCGACGTATCGCTCCAGAAAACGCGCGGTGTCCCACACATAACGCGCCAAGGCTGTGTGGCGGGCTTCGGCGCCCAGTCGATCTCTTAGCGCCGGATCATCGATCATCCGGGTCATGTGTGCCGACAGTACGGATGCGCTTGTAAACACCAGACCGCCACCGGCATCCAGTTTTTCCGTCAGCACCGGCAAATCGTTCGCCAGTACTGGCAATCCCGAAAGCATGCCCTGTACCATCGCTTGCGAAAAGGTTTCCATCATTTTGCCCTCGTCGCGGGAAGGACAGATCATGACGTGCATGGTGCGCAGCAGTCCAGGGATATCCGACAAGGGCAACCAGGGATAGGCGAGAACACCTTCTATCGTTGCTGAAGGAGGACGACGGTAGGCGACCAGGTGAAGTTCAGCGCGGCCTCTGTACGCGGGAGCGAGTTGAGAAAGGGCCTCCAGGGCGGTGTCGGCGCCCTTCCAGGCGCTGTCCAGGTCGCCCAAAACGATGAACCGCACGGGTTCGGCTGCCGGCGGTGTGTCGGCCGGGAAAAAACGGTCGGCGCGGGTGATACCGTAATCGACGTGCACATCGGTACACCCGGCGGCGGTGAACGCTGTGGCGATCTGCCCGTTTACCGTCACCACGGTTCCGCCCGTACATTTCCAGGCGCCGATGAACCAGGCGTCGGCTTCCCGGTGGGCGATGAGCACGGCCTTTTGGAAAGCCCGGGTGAGCGTAAGCCAAAGGATCAGGGGGATGAGGCTGTTGCCCACGTTTCCGAGCAGGAAGTGATCGAAGCGTCGGCCGGTCAGCAGGCGAAGGGCGCCCAGGATGGCGAATCCCTTTTTTTCTTTTCCCTGAATGTACAGGACGGTTGCTCCTTTTGCCTCCAGCGGTTGCAGGGCATTGCGCCAGGAGATCTCCGCAGCGATCGTCAGCGAACAGCCCAGACCGACCAAATCGTGTAGCAGGTTCAGGTTGAAATGCTCGACGCCACGCAAGGGTTCCTGCATTTGTTGCAGGAATACCTTGTCGATGAAAAGCATGGACCCGGAGGGCGGCAACGCGTTTTTCATGGCACAAAGATAGACAGCGGTACAGGCGAAATTGTCGTACCATTGCGGCGGCAAAACAATCTTTTTCATGATGGCACAGAAAAACCCGTACCTGATCCCCTTTGCCTTAGTGTGCAGTCTTTTCTTTTTATGGGGATTGGCCAACAGCCTGAATGGTTCCTTGATCCGCCATTTTCAATTTGCACTCGACCTGAAGCGATGGCAGGCGGGCATCGTGGACTCGGCGTTCTATTTCGGGTATTTTGTAATGGCCTTGCCGGCAGGCATCTTCATGCGCCGGTTCGGGTACAAGCGCGGCATACTCATGGGCCTGATGTTGTACGCCGGAGGCGCGCTGCTGTTTTATCCGGCGGCCGACGCTCGGGTGTACGCTTTTTTCCTGTTTGCCCTGTTCACCATTGCTTCCGGACTCGCCTTTCTGGAGACCGCCGCCAACCTGTACGTGACCGTGCTGGGCGATGAAAAAGACCGGGAGTGGCGCATCAACTTCGCCCAGTCGTTCAACGGCATCAGCATCATCCTCGGTCCGGTGATCGGCAGCCTGTTCATTTTTTCCAAAAAGGAATACACGGCCGAACTGATCGCGGCTATGAGTCCTGATGCGCTGACCAACGCCAAGATCGAAGCCGCACAATCGGTACAAGGCCCATACCTGGCCATCGCGGGGCTGGTGTTGCTGGTGGCGCTGTTGTTCTGGGCCACCAGCATGCCCGAGGTGGGGCGCGACGAAGAGCTGGCGGAGGGCAGGGTGCGCATCCCCGATCTGCTGCGCAAAACACCCCACCTGAGCTTGGGCATTCTGGCGCAGTTCGCCAACGTGGGCGCGCAAGCCACTCTGTGGGGTTATTTTGTAGATTTCAAGATGGATTTTGCCAAGGATCAACACCTCGGTCTGGTGCATACCTTGTACCGCGTGACGGAAACCACGACGCCCGAACAGATCGCCGGATTCCACGCGTCGTTCGCGCTGGTGCTCTTTATGCTTGGTCGTTTTCTGGGCACCTATCTGATGACGAACACCGAACCGCGCCGGGTGATGGTGTGGTACAGCGTACTGGCGGTGGTGCTGGTAGCGGCTGCTTTCCTGCTGGGCGGGTTTGCCGGCATCCTGTGCGTTATGGGTACGTACTTCTGCCAAAGCATTATGTTCCCGACCATTTTTGCCCTCGCCACCAAAAATTTGCCGCCCGCAGAGAGCAAGCTGGCCTCCTCGCTCGTGATCATGGCTATTGTGGGCGGCGCCGTACTGCCGCCGTTGGCGGGCTTGCTTTCCGGCGCCGCTGGCATGCACATGGCCTTACTGGCGCCGCTGGCGTGCTTCGGGTACGTACTTTGGTACGCTTTGCGCGGGTATTTGGTGAAAAATGCCTGAGCAGGACGGCGCAGGTTATTCCGGCATTTTTCCGGTTTCCTTCGTCTTCAGCGGTTCGCTCCTGATCTCCTCAAAGTCAATGTACTCCGATTCGACCTGTTGCTTTTCCCGTTCTGCGGGTTCGGGGCGGATCGCATTCAGAAACAAGGACAACGCCACGACGGGGAAGCCGAGTACGCCCACCAGGGTGTAAAAAATGCCGGTCAGCACGTTTTTGCGGTACACTTCCACCAACCAGTGGAAGGCGTCGCGCACGACGGCGGGTCTGACGAGCAGGCTCAGCACAAACAGGATCGGCGACACGTAGAAAAGCAGCGTGAACGTCCATTTGAGGACGTAAAACGCAGCAATCAGCGCCAGAATGGCAAACAACAGGCATCCGACACCACCCATGCGGCCGCGCCTTCCGAATTGATAGTAGACCATAGTACTTCAAAGTTCGGTATTCCCAAGTGAAAGGAGTAGGAAAAATTCGTCGAAAGTGGCCGGCATAACCGATAAACGGCCGTTGCGCACCAGTCCGAACTGCTGCAGCGCCGGATGGGCCTTGATCTCGGCGAGCGGCACGGGCCGGTTCAGTGCCTTCACCGGGGCCAGGTCAACGGCCGACCAGTCGCCTTTTTCGGCCGTCGGATCGGGGTATGCTTCCCGCACCACGCGTGCGACACCCACGACCTCCAGTCCGATGTTGGAGTGGTAATACAAACACAGGTCGCCTTCTTGCATAACGCGCAGGTTGTTGCGGGCCTGGTAGTTGCGCACACCGTCCCAGCGTACCTGTCCTTCGGCCATCAACTGATCGAAGGCGTACACGTCGGGTTCAGATTTTACTAACCAGTAGTTCATGGTGATGTGTGGGTGTGTTTCAGTTTATTATTGGTTGTTGATGGTGAAATCACGGCTGCAGACCGCCAGGCTACCCTTCTACCGCCATCATCCGCCTCAGCACGTCGCCCACCACCCGGTGTCCTTCATCGTCCAGCATGTGCAGTTGCACATGGGGAAGCCCCACGACCATTTTTTGCACCGATTTGAAGCGGATCATCTCGTCTTTTGCGCCGAAGTACAGGTCAACGGGAAATTTACCCGTAGCCCAGATGGCCCGTATGGCCCTGCGGGGCAGGTAAAATTTGTTCAGGGCGAACCAACACCCAAAGGTGCGCTGGAAGCGGTCGGGTTTGCTTAGGTTGGCCGCCAGGAAGTGCTGGATGAGAAGCGGTACCAGGCCGATTTTTCGGCCCAGCGACAGCAGGTTGAGGAACCAGTCGGGTTTTTGAAGCGCGCGGAACAGGAGCCGCCGCATCCACATCGGCGTGTGCACGGCCAGGCGCATGCCACGGGTGTTGATGCCGTCGGGGGAGAGCAGGATCAGTTTGTTCAGCCGGTCTTGTAGCTCGGGGAGCATGGCCTGGGCCAGTCGGGCGCCGAAAGAAAAACCCATCAGCGCAAACTGGGTGTGGGTGTGGGTAAGTTGGTGGATGATGAGGAGCAAGTCTTCTTTGGAGAAGGTATGGTCGCGCCATACCGTTTGTCCGTGGAACGGCAGGTCGATGGCTACGGTGGTGTAGTTGGGCCCCAGGGCGTCGGCCAGCACGGAAAAAAGACGGGCGCGATCGCCGAAGCCGTGCAAGGCAATGAGCAGGGTAGGGCCGTTGCCAAAACGCAGGGCATGCACCTTGCCTTTGGGGTGATCGAAATAGATGGATTCCATGTTTGTACGGGGGCGGGAGCGCTGTAAGCCCGTTATTCTTCCACTTTAAATTTGAAGCCTACGCCGTGGATGTTTTCGACCTTGATGCGTTCGTCCTGGCTCATGTATTTGCGCAGCCGGGAGATGAACACGTCGAGGCTTCTGCCGAGAAAATAGTCGTCTTTACCCCAGATGGTCTCCAGGATGTAGGAGCGTTTGACCACCTGGTTTTTGTTTTCTACAAAAAGCTTGAGCAGGTCGGCTTCTTTTTGGGTGAGGGTTTCGGGCAGCTCCTCGCCGAAGCTCAGGCTCAGGTTGGGATAGTCGAACAGGTAAGCGCCGATCCGGACGGGCGTGTTGGCCTTAAGGATGCCGGCGTAGCGGGATCGGCGGAGGAAAATGTCGATTTTAAGCAGCAGTTCCTCGATGCTGAAGGGTTTGGTGATGTAATCGTCGGCGCCGATGGTCAGGCCGTGGATCTTGTCCTGCTTCATGCTTTTGGCGGTGAGGAACAGGATGGGCACCTGCTCGTCGCGGCGGCGGATATCTTCAGCCAGGGTGAACCCGTCCACTTCGGGCAGCATGACGTCGAGGATGCACAGGTCAAATTTTTGCCCGGACTGGATAGTTTCGAGGGCTTTTTTGCCGTCTTCGCAATAGGTTACGAGGTAACCGTTGAGTTCCAGGTTATCGCGGGTGACGAAGCTAAGGCTTTCGTCGTCTTCTACATACAACAGGTGGGCTTTGGATTCTTCAGCCATGAGCAGATGGAATGGTTGAGCGCGGCCTTCGGGGGCTGGGGCAAACATAATGGAAAAATGGGAATTGGCGCAAAATCACGTGGATCGGCCTCAGGGCGCAATCATTGGATCCCTGTTTATTTTTTACGCACCACCATTAGCCCGTCCCGCAGGGGTAGCAGCAGGTTCTCCACCCGATCGTCCTGATGTACCCAATCGTTGAAAATCCGGAGGGAGCGGGTGGTTTCATCGGGTTCATTTTGCACCACCTTGCCGTCCCACAGCACGTTGTCGGCCAGCAGGATACCGCCGGGCCGGATGAGGGGCAACACCATATTGTAATGGTGTATGTAATCGAGTTTGCCGGCGTCGAGCAGCACCAGGTCGAAAGGGCCTTCCAGGGTAGGTATCACGTCGGCCGCGTCACCCACGTGAAGCAGGAGCCTGTCGGCCCACGGGCTCCTGTTGAAGTAGTTGAGGATCATGGGCGCCAGTTCGTCGTTGGCCTCAATGGTGTGCAATACGCCCCCCTCCGGCAGCCCGGCGGCCAGGCACAGGGCCGAATATCCGGTGAAGGCGCCGATCTCAAGCACGCGTTCCGGGCGCAGCATCAGGCTGATAAGGCGCAATAACTGGCCCTGCAGGCGGCCCGACAGCATCTGCGGGCTTAGGGTGCGGAGGTGCGTTTCGCGTTCCAGTTCCAGGAGCAGGCCGTCAGGGGGGGTGGTGTGCTCCTCGCAATACCATGTGGTTATCTGTGCTTCGGGCATAGGCTGAAACCTTTTTGATCGCCAAATGTCATGAATACCGGGATAGCAGTATGATCGGCAATCGTTTTTTTTGAAATAGCCAATTACTGTCTTTTGCTGTATCGGGCCGCTGGCAGCGACGTTTACGCCGCCCAGGGTGCTATTTTCCGGTCAAAGCCGGTCATCTGAGCGTCACATACGTGTGAAAAATAGCCATTCAATAAAACAATGAAATTGTTGCCAAGTTTTTTTTAAAAAAATTTTGAACACTGGCCGGAAAGCACTTATCTTTGCACTCGCTTTTCGAGAAGGGGGTTTAATCTCGCTCAAAAAGTGTGTTCTTTGACGTTTTTTACCCAAATTTTTTGGGCTAGTGGAGCAATTACACCCGCCAGTGTAGCTCAGTTGGTAGAGCAGCTGATTTGTAATCAGCTGGTCGGGGGTTCGAGTCCCTCCACTGGCTCAATTCCATGCCCAACACACCCACACCCACACCCACACCCACACCCACACCCACACCGAATTGGGGGTGCCCCGGAGTCGGAGAGCCGGGCCAGACTGTAAATCTGGTGCTTGACCGCTGAGTAGGTTCGAATCCCACCACCCCCACAATCCAGTGTGAGTGTGAGTGTGAGTGTGGGTGTGGGTGTGACGGGTTAGCTTGGTTGTACGGTGAATATTTCGCTCGTGTAGCCAATCTTTTTCGTTGGCAATCACCAAGTCGTCAACGCGTCACACCCACACCCACACCCACACCCACACCCACACCCACACCCACACCCACACCCACACCCACACCCACACCCACACCGGATTGCCCACACCCACACCGGATTGCCCACACTGAATTGCGGTGGTAGCTCAGTTGGTAGAGCGTCAGCCTTCCAAGCTGAAAGTCGCGAGTTCGAGCCTCGTCCGCCGCTCCAGCACACCCACACCCACACCCACACTGAATACCAGCACACCCACACCCACACCCACACCCACACCCACACCCACACCCACACCCACACCCACACCCACACCCACACCCACACCCACACCCACACCCACACCCACACCCACACCCACACCCACACCCACACTGAATTGCCGTTGTAGCTCAGGGGTAGAGCACTTCCTTGGTAAGGAAGAGGTCGAGAGTTCAATTCTCTTCAACGGCTCTACCAAGGAGTCTGGAGCGATTTTCGCCTCAACGGCTCTGCAAGTAAAAATGAAATTTTAACCAAACGTTGATACTAAATCAATTTAACCAATGGCAAAGGATACGTTCGTCCGCTCAAAGCCGCACGTGAACATAGGTACGATCGGCCACGTTGACCACGGAAAAACTACGCTGACCTCCGCCATCACGTACGTGTTGTCGCAACAAGGTCTGGCGCAGAAGATGGATTATGCAAACATTGATGCCGCTCCCGAAGAAAAGGAGCGCGGTATCACCATCAACACTGCCCACGTGGAGTACGAGACCATCAACCGTCACTACGCACACGTGGACTGCCCCGGTCACGCCGATTATGTGAAAAACATGATCACCGGCGCCGCACAAATGGACGGCGCCATCCTGGTTTGTGCCGCCACCGACGGCCCCATGCCCCAAACGCGTGAGCACATCCTGCTCGCCCGCCAGGTAGGCGTGCCCCAAATTGTGGTGTTTATGAACAAGGTCGACCTCGTCGAAGACGAGGAAATGATCGAACTCGTAGACATGGAACTCCGCGAACTGCTGAGCTCCTACGGGTTCGACGGCGACAACGCAAAAATCATCAAAGGCTCAGCGCTCAAGGCCCTCGAAGGCGATCCGAACTGGACAGTTAAGATCGACGAGTTGATGGCAGCTTGCGACACCGAGATTCCTGAGCCGGTGCGCGAGGTCGACAAGCCCTTCCTGATGCCGGTGGAAGACGTGTTCACCATCACCGGTCGCGGTACGGTTGCTACCGGTCGTATCGAGCGCGGTGTGATCAACGTCGGCGACCCCGTGGAGATCATTGGCATGCAAAAAGACGGTGAGATGCTGAAGTCCACCATCACCGGTGTGGAAATGTTCCGCAAAATCCTCGACCGCGGTGAAGCTGGCGACAACGCCGGTCTGCTGCTTCGCGGTATTGAAAAGGAACAAATCCGCCGCGGTATGGTAATCTGCAAACCGGGCAGCGTAAAACCGCACAAGCACTTCAAGTGCTCCGTGTACGTGCTGTCGAAAGAAGAGGGTGGCCGTCACACGCCGTTCTTCAACGGCTACCGCCCGCAGTTCTACTTCCGTACGACCGACGTAACGGGCGACGTTTCGCTGCCGCAAAACATTGAAATGGTGATGCCCGGCGATAACGTCGAACTGGAAGTAAAACTCCTCAACACGATCGCCATGGAAAAAGGTCTGCGCTTCGCTATCCGCGAAGGCGGCCGCACCGTAGGCGCCGGTCAGGTTACTGAAATCATAGGTTAATCAATCCGGTGTGGGTGTGGGTGTGGGTGTGGGTGTGATACGCTCACCCTTTCCACCGAAAGAGAAAAATAACTCCGCAGTGGAACGTGTACGCGTATCACACCCACACCCACACCCACACCCACACCGGATTGCCCACACTCACATCCACACCCACACTCACACCCACACTCACACCCACACCGAATTAGGGGCATAGCTCAATTGGTAGAGTGGAGGTCTCCAAAACCTCAGGCTGCGGGTTCGAGTCCTGCTGCCCCTGCCGATTCGATGGACCGGTTCGCCGCCCATTTCAGGTGGCGAATCTCTTTTTACCGCCGGGTTCGTCCCGGAAACTGTCATTTCGATGGAAAAACTGACCCTTTACCTCCGCGAAAGCTATCAGGAGTTGGTCAATCACGTGTCTTGGCCCACATATAACCAACTGGTAGAAAGTACCATTGTGGTGCTGATTACTGCGGGCATTCTGGCGCTGATCATCTTTGTGATGGACGGCCTCAGCAGCGTGGTGTTCAAAACCATTTACGGCATTTTCTGAGCGGATATGGCGCATTCGCCACTTTCGTGTCGCTCGGTATATCGTCAATTAAGATCGCACCATGAATCAAGAAAAGGCCCCTGCCCCTGCTTCCACCCCTTCCGAAGACAAGAAATGGTATTCGTTACGGGTCATCAGCGGTAAGGAAAAAAAGATCAAGGAACGCATCGATCTGGAGATAGACCGATCCGGATGGAAGGACTTTGTCTTTCAGGTCATTGTGCCTACTGAAAAGGTGTACAAGATCCGGGGCGGCAAAAAAGTAGTTCAGGAGCGAAACTTGTTGCCCGGCTACATACTCGTTGAAGCCATCGGCCAAAAACTCAATGGCGATGTCGCCAAAGCCATCAGTGACATCCCCAACGTAATCCATTTTCTGGGCAAAGAAACCCCCATACCCATGACCCAGACGGAAGCCAACCGCCTGCTGGGCAAGGTCGACGAAAGCAGTGAAGTGGGCGAGATCATGATCGAACCTTTTCTACACGGCGAAACCGTTAAAATCATCGACGGGCCGTTCGCAGAGTTTGTGGGCGACATCCAGGAAGTGAACGACGAAAAGAAAAAACTGAAGGTGATTGTCAAAATCTTCGGTCGTGGTACCGAGGTTGAACTCAACTTCATGCAAGTAGAAAAAATCGGTTGATCCGTTGGATGTCCGACCTTCTCCCGGACACGCTTCCATCTCAACGTGGGCAACCGTTAACTATACAGTTTAAAACATTCCGAACTGATCGTGTTGAAAAACCGAACACATGGCAAAAGAAGTAGACGTATATATTAAACTCCAGGTGAAAGGCGGCCAGGCAAACCCGGCCCCGCCCATTGGACCCGCACTCGGCTCCAAAGGGGTGAATATCATGGAGTTTTGCAAGCGCTTCAACGCGCAAACGCAGGAACAGATAGGCAAGGTGTTGCCGGTCATCATCTCGGTGTATAAAGACAAAACGTTTGACTTTATCATCAAGACGCCGCCGGCAGCCATCCAGTTGTTTGAAGCCGCCAAACTTGCACCCGGAAAAGGCTCGCCAGAGCCCAACCGGAAGAAGGTAGGCACGGTCACCTGGGAACAGGTGCAAGCCATCGCCGAAAGCAAAATGCCCGACCTGAACTGCTTCACCGTTGAAGCCGCTATGCGCATGATCGCCGGTACCGCCCGGAGCATGGGCCTGACCATAACCGGTACTGCCCCCTGGGAAAACTGAACGAATCCGCGAATCCGGGAAAAAGCATTTCAGCATACCTGAAATTCCGCATTCCGCATTCCGCATTTAAAAAGGGAGTTCCGCCCAACGGAACGCTGAACCTTAAACAATTGAACAATGGCTAACATGACCAAAAAGCGGAAGGCCGTTGAAACAAGAGTGGATCGCGACAAGCTGTACTCGCTAACCGATGCGATGAGCCTGGTCAAAGAAGTGAACACCACTAAATTCAACGCCTCCGTCGACGTACACGTGCGTTTGGGCATCGATACCCGAAAGGCCGACCAGGCCCTCCGTGGTACCGTATCACTGCCCCACGGCACAGGTAAGACAAAGCGTGTCCTTGTATTTTGTACACCCGACAAGGAAGCGGAAGCCAAAGAGGCTGGCGCCGATTTCGTAGGCCTCGACGAGTACATCCAGAAAGTCCAGGAAGGCTGGATGGACGTGGACGTGATCGTCGCTACCCCCAACGTGATGGCCCAACTCGGCAAAGTGGCGCGTATCCTGGGCCCCCGAGGCCTGATGCCGAACCCCAAAACGGGTACGGTCACGCTGGATATCGCCTCGGCCGTTTCCGAAGTCAAAAAGGGCAAGATCGCTTTCCGTGCCGACAAATTCGGCATCGTTCACGCCTCGATCGGCAGGGTCTCGTTCTCTCCGGAGCAACTGACTGAAAATGCAACCGAACTCATCACCACCCTCCACCGGATGAAGCCCTCATCTTCTAAAGGCGTGTACATGAAAACGATTGCCGTAGCCAGCACCATGAGCCCGGGTATTCCCGTTGACCCCAAGTCGATTAAAGTGTAACGCACAAATCCATCAACAATCACCATTTTCAACCATACGAAAATGACCCGCGAAGAAAAATCCGCCGCGATTGCCGAGTTGAAGGAAGAGTTGGGCAGCACGCCCTTCTTCTACCTGGCCGACTCTTCCACGCTGACGGTGGGCAAGGTGAACACCCTGCGCCGCTTGTGCCATGAGCGGGGCGTCAAGATGAAGGTAGCTAAAAATACCCTCATCCAAAAAGCCCTCGAAGACGCACCGGCGGAAAAAGGTTACGCCGCGCTGTTCGAAGTACTTCACGGACCGACTACGATCATGATCGCCGAAAACCCCAAGGCGCCGGCGCTCCTGATCGAAGAATTCCGCAAAACAAACGAACGGCCGCTCCTGAAAGCCGCTTATATCGACACCGCCGTTTTCATCGGCGACGACCAGCTCGAACCGCTGACCAAACTGAAGAGCAAGGATGAAATGGTCGGAGAGATCATTGGCCTGCTCTTGTCTCCCGGTCGCCGACTCGCCAGCCAGCTCAAAGCTACCGGCTCCAAAATCGCCGGTATCGTTAAAACGCTGGAAGAACGCGAAGGCGAAACCAATTAAGGCTTCCAAGCATCGCACCATAATGTGCCCCCAATCAACCGCTATTTCAACAACATTCGCAAATCACCCAAACTAAAATTCTACAACAATGGCTGATCTGAAAGCTATGGCTGAATCGCTCGTAAATCTTACGATCAAAGAAGCCAACGAACTGGCCAATATCCTCAAAGACGAATACGGTATCGAACCGGCGGCGTCTGCCGTAGCCATGGCCGTCATGCCTGGCGCCGGTGGCGGCGAAGCGCCTGCTGCAGCAGAGCAAACCGAATTCGACGTGATCCTCAAAGACGCAGGCGCCCAAAAGCTCAACGTCGTGAAGGAAGTCAAAAACCTGCTCGGTCTGGGCCTGAAAGAAGCCAAAGACCTGGTTGACGGTGCGCCCAGTGCACTGAAAACCGCTGTCAACAAGGCTGAGGCCGAATCGATCAGAGCAGCACTTGAAGCTGCCGGCGCGGTAATCGAAGTGAAGTAAGTCCGGCTGCGTCAAATCCCGGCAAGCCTTCCCAGGCCCGCCCGGTCGATTCGTCCATCCGTCACTGCGACACTTCCGATTAACATGCACCCAGCACGACAATTCAACATTCCAACAACGAACAGGCTTAACACGGCCCCCGTAACGCGGGGCCTGTGTTAAGCCTCTCGCTGTCTCTGCCGGAACCTTCCGGCCCTTTCATACGTTCTAATGGTTCGCCATCAGCGCAATTCCCGCCGGTAAAAGAATCGGCAACGCGGTGCGCACGCCAAAAAGCACAATTTCAGCATGACCATGAACGGCATCTCCTCCAATGGAGTGAACACCAAAACCGGCGTCCAGGAACGCGTCAATTTCGGCAAAATTAAACATGCCGGCGATTATCCGGACCTGCTGGAGATTCAACTTAAGTCGTTTCAGGAGTTTTTCCAACTGGAAACGACACCCGAAAACCGCATCAACGAAGGTTTGTACAAAGTTTTCAAGGAAAACTTTCCCATTACCGATGCGCGCAACATTTTTAACCTGGAATTCCTCGACTACTTTGTCGATCCGCCCCGCTACAGCATAGATGAGTGCATGCAGCGGGGCCTGACCTATTCGGTGCCCCTCAAAGCCAAGTTGCGCCTGTCGTGCAACGACGAGGAGCACATCGACTTCCAGACCATTGTGCAGGACGTATTCCTCGGCAACATCCCCTACATGACGCCTAAGGGTACTTTCGTCATCAACGGCGCCGAAAGGGTCATCGTGTCCCAGCTCCACCGCTCTCCCGGCGTGTTTTTCGGACAAAGTTTCCACCCGAACGGCACCAAAATTTACAGCGCCCGCGTCATCCCGTTCAAAGGCGCCTGGATGGAGTTTGCTACCGATATCAACCTGGTGATGTACGCCTACATCGACCGCAAGAAGAAATTCCCCGTCACCACCCTGCTGCGCGCCATCGGATTCGATACCGATAAGGCCATCCTCGATCTGTTCAACCTGGCCGACGAAGTGGCCTGCACACGCGAAAACCTGGAGAACGCCATCGGCCGTAAACTCGCCGCACGGGTGCTCAAAACCTGGACGGAAGACTTCGTAGACGAAGACACGGGCGAAGTAGTCACCATCGAACGCAACGAGATCATCCTCGAACGCGACACGGTGCTCGACGCCGATAACATCGAGCTCATCCTCGAAGCCGGCGCCACCACCGTCATTTTGCAGCGTACAGACGTGGAGGAAGACTTCTCCATCATCTATAACACCCTCCAGAAAGACCCCACCTCCAGCGAACTGGAGGCCGTCACCTACATATACCGCCAATTGCGCGGCAGCGATCCCCCGGATGACGAAACCGCGCGCGGCATCATCGACAAGCTCTTTTTCTCCGACAAACGCTACAACCTTGGCGATGTCGGGCGCTTCAAGATCAACCGCAAGCTCCAACTCGACATCCCGGACGACAACCTGGTGCTGACCAAGGAGGACATCATCGCCATCGTGCGCTATATCGTCAGCCTGATCAACAACAAAGCCGAGATTGACGACATCGACCACCTGTCTAACCGCCGTGTGCGCTCGGTAGGAGAGCAGCTCTATGCCCAGTTCGGTGTAGGCCTGGCCCGTATGGCACGCACCATCCGCGAACGCATGAACGTGCGCGACAACGAGGTGTTCACGCCCATCGACCTGATCAACGCCCGTACCCTGTCGTCGGTCATCAACTCGTTCTTCGGCACCAGCCAGCTATCGCAATTCCTCGACCAAACCAACCCGCTGTCCGAGATCACCCACAAACGACGCATCTCGGCCCTCGGCCCCGGTGGCCTGTCGCGCGAACGCGCCGGCTTTGAGGTGCGCGACGTGCACTATTCGCACTACGGACGCCTCTGCACCATCGAGACGCCGGAAGGCCCCAACATCGGCCTGATATCCACCCTCTGTACCCACGCCAAGATCAATAAGATGGGCTTCCTCGAAACGCCTTACCGAAAGGTGGAAGAGGGCAGGGTGGTCCTCGAGGGCGACGTGGAATACCTGTCCGCCGAAGCGGAAGACTACCGGAAAATTGCTCAGGCTAACTCACCTGTGAATGAAAAAGGCGCGTTCATCGAAGACCGTATACGCTCCCGCGAGCACGGCGACTTTCCCGTGCTCACGCCCGAAGAGATCGAATACATCGACGTAGCGCCCAACCAGATCGTGGGCGTGTCGGCCTCGCTGATTCCCTTCCTGGAAAACGACGACGCCAACCGCGCCCTCATGGGCTCCAACATGCAACGCCAGGCCGTTCCGCTTATCCGGCCCCACTCCCCCGTGGTGGGCACCGGGCTGGAGGCAAAGGTGGCGCGCGACAGCCGCATGCTCATCAACGCCGAAGGCAACGGCGTGGTGGAATACGTAGACGCCAACGAAATCATCATCCACTACGACCGTACGGAAGAGGATCAGCTCGTCTCGTTCGAAGACGCCCGTAAAACGTATAAACTCACCAAGTTTATGCGTACCAACCAGGGCACCTGCATCAACCTCAAACCCATCGTGCGCCGCGGCCAACGCGTCGAAGAGGGCGACATCCTCTGCGAGGGGTATGCAACCGAAAACGGCGAACTCGCACTCGGACAAAACCTGAAGGTGGCTTTCATGCCCTGGAAAGGATACAACTTCGAGGATGCTATCGTGCTGTCTGAGCGTGTGGTCCAGGAAGACGTCTTCACCTCCATCCACATCGAACACTTCGAACTGGATGTGCGCGACACCAAACTCGGCGAAGAAGAACTGACGGCGGACATCCCCAACGTCAGTGAAGACGCCACCCGCGACCTCGACGAGAACGGCATCATCCGCATTGGCGCCTGGGCGCGCGAGGGCGATATCCTCATCGGAAAAATCACACCCAAAGGCGAAACCGACCCCACCCCGGAGGAAAAACTGCTGCGCGCCATCTTCGGCGACAAAGCGGGCGACGTGAAAGACGCATCCCTCAAAGTTCCCCCCAGCGTGGGCGGCGTGGTGATCGACAAACAACTTTTCGCCCGCGCCAAGAAAGACAAGGTACAGAAAGAACAGGAAAAACTCCTGCTCGACAAACTCGACGACGAGCACGCCGTAGCCCTCAACAAGCTCCGCACTACCCTCATCGATAAGCTGCAACTGCTGGTCAAAGACAAAGTCACCAACGGCATCCGAAGCATATACGGCGAAGAAATGGTGCCCAAAGGATCCAAACTGACCGTTCAGGCGCTTCGCGAACAAATTGACTACAGCCAGGTAGACTACGGCAACTGGACTTCCGACACCCAGTCCAACAAACTTATCGCCCGCCTGCTGCACAATTACAGCATCCGTGTGAACGAGGAAGTCGGCCGCTACAAACGCGAAAAGTTCAACATCAGCATCGGCGACGAGCTGCCGGCGGGCGTACTCAAACTCGCCAAGGTCTACGTCGCCAAAAAACGCAAACTCAAAGTAGGCGACAAACTGGCCGGCCGCCACGGCAACAAGGGCATCGTAAGCCGCATCGTGCGCAGCGAAGACATGCCCTTCCTCGAAGATGGCTCTCCGGTCGACGTGGTGCTCAACCCCCTGGGCGTACCCTCGCGTATGAACCTGGGTCAGATATTCGAAACCGTACTCGGATGGGCAGGCGAACGCCTCGGTCTCAAATTCGCCACCCCCATCTTCGACGGCGCCAAAACCGACGAAATCGAAGACTACATCCAACGGGCCGGCTTGCCCAGCCTGGGTCAGACCTACCTGAGCGACGGTGAAACCGGCGATCGCTTCCACCAAAAAGCGACCGTAGGCCTCATCTACATCATCAAGCTCAGCCACATGGTCGACGACAAGATGCACGCGCGCTCCATCGGTCCATACTCGCTCATCACCCAGCAGCCGCTCGGCGGTAAAGCCCAGTTCGGTGGTCAGCGATTCGGGGAGATGGAAGTGTGGGCCCTCGAAGCTTACGGCGCTTCCAACATCCTGCAGGAATTGCTCACGGTGAAATCCGACGACATCCAGGGACGCGCCAAGGCCTACGAAGCCATTGTTAAAGGCGACAACCTGCCCGAACCGAATATTCCGGAATCGTTCAACGTACTCGTGCACGAGTTGCGCGGCCTGGCGTTGGACGTGAAATTTGAAAGCCAGGAGGAATAAATATGCTCCAGATCAATGCAACAGACCGGGATTACCTGAGCGGAAAGTCGTTCTCTACCATTTATTCGTTTGGACTCAAAGGGCCTTCCAGCCCCCAGACCAGACTCGAGTGGCTGGTACCGATTGTCAGCGGTAAACGGGTTATCCATTTCGGTTGTGTGGATCACCTGTCGATCGTTGAACAACGACGCAAGGAAAAAACGTGGCTACACGACATCCTTGCCCAACGTTGTACCGACCTGGCAGGCATCGATATCGACGAACAAGGCATCAACTACATGCAAAACGAAGGTTTCGAGGTATACCGCGCCAACGTGCTGACCGACCCCGCCCCCGCGGAAGTGCTCCAGCGCAAGTGGGACTACCTCGTGGCCGGCGAAGTGCTCGAACACATCGATAACCCCGTGGCTTTTCTGACCGCCATCCGGGAAAAATACGGTCCGGTAACGGACAAGATCATCATCACGGTGCCCAATGCGATGAGTTACACCAACTTCCGCTTCGCGTTGCGCAACACCGAATTGATCAACTCCGACCACCGTTTCTGGTTCAGCCCGTTTACGCTCCTCAAAGTAGCCAAACAGGCGGGCATCGAACCCGAAGGTTACGACCTCTGTGTGGACGTGCACGCCTCGCCCCTCAGCATCAAATACTGGTTGAGAAACCGCCCCATGTTCCGCAACCGAGTGGTGCTGGTCGGGCGTCTGAACGGATAATCCATGAGCGCCATCGTATCCACCTGGATCTACCTGGACGCGCCCGAAGAGCGCTCCGTGTACCCCCAAGTGGGAACGCAATCGCACCTGCCGGCCTTTCAAATGGTGTATTGGCAATGCGTAGCGGTCTTTTACGCGCTCAGCAAATACCATAATCCTGGCGCGCGTCACCTGCTGTTTACCAACCAGCAGAAAGACCGGTTGCCGGTGAAGGACGGGTTCGATTGGGCCCGCTTTCTGGATGATCTGGACGTCGAAGTGGTTACCCTGCCCCTCACCTGGCAAACACCGCCAGGGTATTTCGGGAGCTGGAGAAACCAGTTTTACATCTTCGATATTTTGCAGTTCTTTGAAAAACAGGTTTACAACGACGACACCCCGCTGCTCGTGTTCGACTCCGACTGCCTCGTCAACCGTCCCCTGGACGCCCTTTTCGAGGACATCCGTCGCCACGGCCTCATGGCCCTGCCGATACACGACCATCCCCCGGAGGACAACATCAACGGGATCACCCGGCTCGATATGCGCGCTCTCTTTGCCGAGCTCGACGGTCGCGATCCGGGCATGGTTCCGGTGTATTACGGTGGCGAGGTGTTTGCCGCGACGCCCCCCGTCGTCCGCCGGATCAACGCCCTCATGCCGCCCGTCTGGGAAGTCATGATGGAGCGCCACCGGCAGGCCAAGGCCAAGTTCAACGAAGAAGCCCATTTCCTCAGCTATTGCTACCACAGGATAGGCCAATTCGGATCGCTTGAACCGTGGATTCGCCGCATTTGGACCTCCACCCGGTACACCGACGTGAAAGCCGCCGATGTAAACCTGCCCATCTGGCACCTGCCTTCGGAAAAGACCGGCGGCATAGCCATCCTGTTTGAAAGGCTTCGCAAAGGCCAATTCCTTCCGGTACACCCCGACCAAATCGGGCCGCTGGTGGGCATACCCCGGCGAAGCGTGTACCGTAACATCCGGCACCGCCTCAAGTATACCGCCCTCTATCGGTGGTGGCTGAAGGTGAGCGGATGGTAAAACGTACGATTGACCATGGCGCCACATACGCTCCACCGTTGGCGCAACGACTTTAACCTGTTTGAATAACACACCATCCAACATATGCCGTTCAAAAAGAAGAGCAACAAAACCGACCAAGCCTTCGACACCATCACCATCGCGCTCTCCAGCCCCGACGAGATCCTGGAGCGCAGCTATGGCGAGGTGCTGAAGCCCGAAACGATCAACTACCGTTCGTATAAGCCCGAGCGGGATGGTCTGTTCTGTGAACGCATTTTCGGTCCGGTCAAGGACTACGAGTGCTACTGCGGCAAATACAAACGCATCCGCTACAAAGGCATCGTGTGCGACCGCTGTGGTGTCGAGGTGACCGAGAAAAAGGTGCGTCGCGAGCGCATGGGCCACATCAAACTGGTGGTGCCCGTCGTGCACATCTGGTTTTTCAAAAGCCTGCCCAACAAAATCGCCTACCTGCTCGGTATCCCCTCCAAAAAACTGGAGAGCATTATTTACTACGAACGTTACGTGGTGATCAATGCCGGCATCAAAGCGGAAGAGGGCATGTCGAAGACAGACCTGATGACCGAGGAAGAGTACCTCGAGATCCTGGAGTCGCTGCCCAAAGACAACCAGATGCTGGAAGACAGCCATCCGGACAAGTTTGTAGCCAAAATGGGCGCCGAAGCCATTTTTGACCTACTCTCCACGCTCAACCTCGACGATCTGTCGGCCTACCTGCGCAACGAAGCCCACCAGGAATCGAGCATGCAGAAAAAAGCCGAAGCGCTCAAACGCCTGCGCGTGGTGGAATCGTTCCGCCAGGGCCTCGAAGGCGCCAACCAGCGCCCGGAATGGACGGTCATCCAGTACCTGCCCGTCGTTCCGCCCGAGTTGCGCCCGCTGGTGCCGCTCGACGGGGGCCGCTTTGCTTCTTCCGATCTGAACGACCTGTACCGCCGCGTCATCATACGCAACAACCGCCTCAAGCGACTCCTCGAGATCAAAGCACCCGAGGTGATCCTGCGCAACGAAAAACGTATGTTGCAGGAGGCCGTCGACTCCCTGTTCGACAACTCGCGCAAGTCCAACGCCGTAAAGGCCGAGGGCGGCCGCGCGCTCAAGTCGCTCTCCGATATCCTCAAAGGCAAACAAGGGCGCTTCCGTCAAAACCTGCTGGGTAAACGCGTGGACTACTCCGGCCGCTCGGTCATCGTGGTTGGGCCCACCCAAAAACTGCACGAGTGCGGTTTGCCCAAAGCCATGGCTGCCGAGCTGTTTAAACCGTTTATCATCCGCAAGCTCATCGAGCGCGGCATTGTGAAAACGGTTAAATCGGCTAAAAAACTGGTCGACCGCAAAGACCAGGTTATCTGGGAAATCCTGGAGAATATCCTGCGCGGCCACCCGGTGCTGCTCAACCGCGCCCCAACGCTGCACCGCCTGTCCATCCAGGCTTTCCAGCCCCGCATGATCGAGGGTAAAGCCATCCAGCTCCACCCCCTCGTTTGTACGGCGTTCAACGCCGACTTCGACGGCGACCAGATGGCCGTGCACGTGCCCCTGAGCCACGCCGCCATCCTGGAGGCACAAGTGCTTATGCTGGCCAGCCACAACATGCTCAACCCGCAGGACGGCTCGCCGATTACCCTGCCTTCGCAGGACATGGTACTCGGCCTGTACTACCTAACGAAAGAGCGCCGCTCCATTCCGGAAAATCCCGTAAATGGTGAAGGCCGCCGCTTCTACTCCCCCGAAGAAGTGGTGATTGCCCACAACGAAGGCCAGATCGACCTGCATGCAGCCATCCAGTGCCGGGTGCGCGTAGAAGAGAACGGACAACTCGTGCAAAAACGCATCGACACCACCGTAGGCCGCGTCCTGTTCAACCAGGTGGTGCCCGAAAGAGTGCCGTACATCAACGAATTGCTCACCAAGCGCAACCTGAAGGTCATCATCGGCGAGATCATCAACCGCACCGACTTCAAGACCACCGCCGACTTCCTCGACGGCATCAAGGAAATGGGCTTCGGCTGGGCCTTCCGCGCAGGCTTGTCGTTCAACCTGGGCGACCTGGTCATCCCCGAGATCAAAAAAACCGTGCTCAGCGCCGCACAGGAAGAGGTGGACGAGGTGTGGGACAACTACAACATGGGGCTCATAACCTACAACGAGCGCTACAACCAGATCATCGACAAGTGGACCTTCGCCGATAACCGCATCACCGACCGCCTCATGCAGGAGCTCAGCTCCCACAAACAGGGCTTCAACTCGGTTTACATGATGCTCGACTCCGGCGCACGGGGTTCCAAGCAACAAATCAAACAGCTCTGCGGACTTCGCGGCCTTATGGCCAAACCCCGTAAATCGGGTGACAGCGGAGGGGCCATCATCGAAAACCCGATCCTCTCCAACTTCCTCGAAGGACTCTCCGTTCAGGAATACTTTATCTCCACCCACGGCGCCCGCAAGGGTCTGGCCGATACCGCCCTCAAAACGGCAGACGCCGGCTACCTGACGCGCCGTCTGGTAGACGTTGCCCAGGACGTGGTCATCCGGGAGGTGGACTGCAGCACCCTGCGCGGCATCGACACCACCGCCTTGCGGGAAAGCGACAAGGTTATTCAGAACCTGAAAGACCGGATCAAAGGGCGATACAGCCTCCACAACATCTTTAACCCCGAAACGGAAGAACTGCTTGTCGGGGCCGGCGAATACATCAGCGACAAGATCGCCAAGGACATCGAAGACGCTGCAGTAGAAATGGTGACCATCCGTTCCGTGCTCACCTGCGAAAGCCGACACGGCGTTTGTGGAAAATGCTATGGCAAAAACCTGGCGACCGGCCGGATAGCCGAAATGGGCGACGCGGTGGGCATCATCGCCGCACAGTCCATCGGCGAACCCGGCACCCAGCTCACCCTGCGTACCTTCCACACGGGGGGTACCGCTATGGTCGGCCAAACGGAAAACGACATCACCGCCCGCTATCCGAGCCGACTGGAGTTCGACTCCATCCGCACGGTAGAGGGCGTCGACTCCGACGGCAAGAAAATGCACATCGTGGTGTCGCGTACCGGCGAGATCCGCAACGTCGACCCCCGCACCGGCCGTGTGTTTTCCAACAACCACATCCCTTACGGTGCGGTGTTGTACGTGACCGACGGGCAGGAAGTGGACAAGGGCACGAAGATCTGCGATTGGGACGCCTTTAATGCCCTGATCGTGAGTGAGTTCGCAGGCATTGTGCGCTACAATAACCTCGAAGAGGGCGTCACCTACCGCAGCGAGCGCGACGACCAGACCGGCTTCGCCGAAAAAGTGGTCATTGAAAGCAAAAACAAACGCAAGATCCCGACCATCTCAATCATCGATCCCAAAACCGGTGAGGAGTTCAAAAACTACTCCCTGCCGATCAACGCCTACATTCAGGTGGACGATGACGAGACCGTGACGCCCGGACAGCAGCTGGTAAAAATACCGCGTAAGATGGGTAAGATCGCCGACATCACCGGCGGTCTGCCGCGGGTAACCGAGCTCTTCGAAGCGCGTAACCCCTCCAACCCGGCCATTGTGGCCGAGATTGACGGCATCATCACCTTCGGAGCCATCAAACGCGGCAACCGCGAGTGCACCATCGAGGCGCGCGACGGCCAAAAACGCAAATACCTTATCCCGCTCACCAAACACGTGCTCATGCAGGACGGCGACTACGTGCGCGCCGGCACCCCGCTGACCGAAGGCGTGATCGCCGTGAAAGATATCCTGCAGATCGCAGGGCCCTTCGCCGCCTCCTACTACCTCGTGAACGGCGTGCAGGAAGTGTACCGTAGCCAGGGCATCAACATCAACGACAAACACATCGAGGTGATCGTCCGCCAAATGCTGCGCCGCCTCGAGATCGTAGACCCGGGCGATACCCACTTTCTGGAGGGCGAGCCCGTGGAGCGCAACGAGTTCATCGACTACAACGACTGGATCTTCGACAAGAAGTTTGTCACCGACGCCGGCGACAGCAGCCGCCTCAAAGCCGGCTCGCTCGTCACCCTGCGCCAGATCCGCGAAGAAAACTCCTTCCTCAAACGCAACGACCACAAACTGGTGGAGTACCGCGACGCCATGCCCGCCACGGCCATTTCGATGCTGCTGGGCATTACCAAAGCCTCGCTGGGAACCGAATCGTGGATCTCCGCCGCCTCCTTCCAGGAAACCACCAAGGTGCTCAGCCAGGCCGCCATCGCCGCCAAGAAAGACCACCTCATGGGCCTGAAAGAGAACGTGATCGTCGGCAAACGCATCCCGGCCGGTACGGGCATGCGCCGCTACGAGCGCCTGCAGGTGACCGGCTCCGGCCGGCCGTTCCGCGATGTGCCGCGGGAGGAAGAGGTAATGGAAGAGATCTAGGAATGGGAATGCCGGGGGTTTCTATCCAGGCATTCAGCGAGCGATCGACCCATCCGGGTCGTTGCTGACATGAAACAGGATAAAAATGGGCTACTCTGATTGTTCAGGGTAGCCCATTGTGTTTAAATCATGCATGCCGGACCTCAGGTCAAGCACAAAACCAGGCAGTATCAGTCTCGCGCTGCGGCCTCAAGCGCTGCAATGTCGATTTTTGTCATTTGGAGCATGGCCTGCATGACACGGCCGGCTTTTTCATGGTTGCTATTTTATTAGGCATGAGGAAAATAATTTCTGTATTTGACAGTTCATCATTTTGTATTGTTGTACCTTTATCAGGTTTTTTAACAAAAATTACTTTGCAATGGATGCCCCAATTGGAAAAAATGCAAAACGAATTTTATCTGATCCAGAACTCAGAGAACAACTAATGGAAATATTGATTTCCAGAGCTTCAGAAGGGGAAGATAACGTTGTAAAAGTAGATGGAAAGAGGATAGAATTTATTAAGAAGGAAGCGTCTGTGAAAAGCGGACATGATAAAAAATGAATCTGGTTTTTGGAGCCCTTCTGCTTTTCTTGTTTTTGGTACCAGGCTTTGTCTTCCGGTTATCATTTTTAAAAAGCGATAGCCTGAAAAGCAATGTTGACACAACAACGATAGCAGAGCTTCTTTTTGCTTCTTTTTTTGCTGGATGGATTCATAGCGTCTCTGTCATTTTCATCAATGGATTTTTTTGGCTGTCGGGAATAAATTTACGAATTAATTTAAACCAAGCTTATTTATTGTTGTTTGGTGCAAAGCAAAATGATGGTTTGTTTATTAGAGTTGTTCTGGTATGATGATCAGTGACTTGTGAGGTTATAATTCCATAATCCTGCGGCAATCCCCGCTATTTTATTGTAGAGCAGAATGGAGTGGCAACGCGCCCGGTCAGACAAAAACCGGTATCGCTTTATTCC
>JBGSTG010000016.1:0-18066 GCA_041736625.1 Saprospiraceae bacterium
CCCCGCCCCCGCCCCGCGGCGCCCCTGGATCCACCACGCCCCCACGATCCGCCCGAGGAGGTTTCACTACGGCCCGCGATCGACTAAAGAAGCGCCCGCGAGCGCTCGATGTCCAATCCCGCCCCGACACCCCCGCCCAGGCTCACGATCAAGCTCGACGGCCGAGAAATCCCGTTCGACAAGGGCGACACAATCATCCGAGCGGCCCACAAGGCCGGCATCGACATCCCGCACTACTGCTGGCACCCCGGCCTCTCCGTCGCCGCGAACTGCCGCATGTGCCTCGTCGAGGTCATGCCCCCGCCCGGCCGCCCCGCCATGCAGCTCGACATCCTCCGGTGGGACCCACAGAAAAACGAATACGTCCCGCAAAAGAAGCCCAAGCTCCAGCCCGCCTGCCAGCAGGAATGTGCCCCCGGCATGGAGGTGCTCTCCGAATCGAGCCCCCACGTCGAGGAAGCCCGCGGCGCCGTGCAAGAGCTGCTGCTCCTCAACCACCCCGTCGACTGCCCCATCTGCGACCAGGCCGGCGAATGTCACCTCCAGGATCTCGCTTTTGAGCACGGGCGCGAGGCCACCCGCTACGAGTTCGAGCGCCGCACGTTCGAAAAGATCGACATCGGCCCCTACATCAAGCTCCACATGACGCGCTGCATCCTTTGCTACCGCTGCGTGTACGTGGCCAACCAGCTCACGCCCGAGCGGGTACACGGGATCGTGAACCGGGGCGACCACGCAGAGATCAGCACCTTTATCGAAAAGGCGGTCGACAACGACTTCAGCGGCAACGTGATCGACGTGTGCCCCGTCGGCGCCCTCACCGACCGCACCTTCCGCTTCAAAAGCCGCGTGTGGTTCCTCAACCCCATGGATGCCCACCGCCATTGCGAAAAATGCAGTGGAAAAGCCGTGGTGTGGATGTATGGCGACGAAATTTTCCGCGTCACCGCCCGCAAGGACATTTACGGCGAGGTGCACGACTACATCTGCAACACCTGCCGTTTTGAAACGAAAAACACCGCCGACTGGACGATTGAGGGCCCCCGCCATATCGAAGGCCAATCGGTCATCAGCCAGAACCATTACGCCGGAGGCGCCTTAACCGTACGTTGATATGACGACCTTATCCCTGATTATGCTGAGCGTGCTGGTCGAGAAACTCGGCCTCATCAGCGTACTGTTCCTCGTCACCCTCGGCATCGCCGCCTACTCCACGTACGGTGAGCGCAAGATTGCCGCCTTCATGCAGGACCGCCTCGGGCCCGACCGCGCCGGGCCGTTCGGTATCCTGCAACCCATCGCCGACGGGGTGAAGATGTTTATGAAGGAAGATTTCATTCCTTCTGCCTCCGAACGGTGGCTCTTTATTCTGGCGCCCGGTATTTTTATGTTCGTGGCCTGCATGACCAGCGCCGTCATTCCCTGGGGCACTTCGCTCACCGCATTCGGCGGCAACATAGACCTGCAGGTTACCGATGTGAACATCGGCATTCTGTATGTAGTGGGGTTTGTTTCGCTGGGTGTTTACGGCATCATGATCGGCGGCTGGGCCTCCAACAACAAATATTCGCTCTACGGCGCCATTCGCGCCAGCTCGCAAATGATTTCCTACGAACTGGCCATGGGCCTGTCCATCATTGCCCTGATCATGCTCACCGGCACGCTGAGCCTGCGCACCATCGCCGAACAGCAGTCCGGTTTTCAATGGAACGTGCTGTACCAGCCCCTGGGCTTTCTCATTTTCTTCATCTGCGCCCTGGCAGAGTGCAACCGCGCGCCTTTTGACCTGCCGGAGTGCGAAACCGAGCTGGTGGGCGGTTACCACACCGAATACAGCTCCATGAAACTCGGCTTTTTCCTGTTTGCCGAGTACATCAACATGTTCGTTTCTTCGGCGGTGATCTCCACGCTTTATTTTGGCGGTTACAACTTTCCCCTTGTCGACCCCGGTTGGCTGGGCGGCTTCATGGGCCCTATCGTCCTTTTCGCCAAAATATTTTTCTTCATTTTTGTTTTTATGTGGATCCGCTGGACGCTGCCGCGCTTCCGCTACGACCAACTGATGCACCTGGGCTGGAAAACGCTCATCCCGCTGTCCATTTTCAATATGTTGCTTACCGGACTGGGCATGTTGCTTTTAGGATAACCCGTCGACCAGGATCGCCAAACCAACAACCAACACATGAGCTACGCAAGCCTTACCAACCGCTCTAAAAACGTCGTGAACAAAAAAATGACGTTCTGGGAAAGCATATACCTGCCGGCCATCCTCTCCGGTATGGCCACCACACTGCGGCATTTTTTCAAAAAGAAAAACACCGTTCGTTACCCGGAACAGAAGCGCGAGTTTGCGCCGGTCTTCCGCGGCTGGCACGTGCTGAAACGCGATGAGCAGGGCGCCGAGCGCTGCACCGCGTGTGGACTGTGCGCCGTGGCCTGTCCGGCCGAAGCCATCACCATGGTCGCCGAGGAACGCCAAAAAGGCGAGGAGAAACTGTACCGGGAAGAAAAATACGCAGCCGTTTACGAGATCAACATGCTGCGCTGCATTTTTTGCGGACTGTGCGAGGAAGCCTGCCCGAAAGAAGCCATTTTCCTCACCGACCGTATCGTTCCTTCCGACTACGTACGCCAAAATTTCATTTTTGGAAAAGATCTGCTCGTGGAAGGCGTAGAGCCCGATCAGCGCATCGACGTGACCAAACGTCAAAAGCATTTGATTGAAAAACAATGATAGCGGGCGCCGCGCTAAAGATTTCCGCATGGGAAGCCTAAAATCCCGGCACGCAGCTATCTTTGCCGCGGAAAAATTCTGCATTCTGCATTCCGCATTCCGCATTCAACATGACTCTGACCATATTTCTCGTATTGGGCGTCATTTCACTCCTCACCGCACTGCTGATGGTGTTGGCGCGCAATCCGGTGCACAGTGTGCTGTATTTGATCCTGACATTTTTTGTCATCGCTGCCCTGTACATTTTGCTCAACGCGCAGTTTCTGGCGGTGGTTCACCTGATCGTGTACGCCGGGGCCATCATGGTGTTGTTCCTTTTTGTGCTCATGCTACTGAACCTGAACAAGGACACCGAGCCTCAGAAGTCGGTTGCCTGGTTGTGGAGCGCAGGGGCCACGGCGGGAATGTTGTTGGTGGTGCTCACCGGCGCTTTGCGCAGCGGCATTCAACTGGCGGAGGGCAACCCGCCAAATGCACAAGTCGGTTTGGTAGAAAACCTCGGCATGGTGCTGTTTACCGACTATGTAGTTCCTTTTGAAATCGCCGGCATCCTGTTTCTGGCCGCTATGGTGGGCGCGGTGCTTGTCGGCAAACGCGACCTAAAAAGCTGAACGCTATGCTGGAAATCGTCCGATCCGTTCCGATTGACTACTTTGTTTACCTGTGTACGGCCCTGTTTGCCATCGGTGTGCTGGGCGTGCTCACCCGCCGCAACGCCATTGTAGTGCTTATGTGCGTGGAGCTGATGCTAAACGCCGTCAACTTGTTGTTGGCTGCCTTTTCGACGTACCTGTCCGACGCCCAGGGGCAAATCATGGTATTTTTCATCATGGTAGTCGCCGCAGCCGAGGCGGCAGTAGGCCTGGGCATTCTGGTGATGATCTACCGGAACACCAAATCCACCGATATTTCCCTGCTCGACAACCTGAAATGGTAAACCCGGCCCAGATGCCGTTACGATACTCCGCATGCAAACACTGATACCCCTTATCCCCTTTTTGCCACTGATCGGTTTTGCCGTCAACGGGCTGTTTGGCCCCCGCATGTCAAAGGGCGTGTCCGGATGGATTGGCTCGGGCAGCGTATTGCTGTCGTTTGTGCTGAGCATCCTGGCGTTCATGGAAGTGTCGGCCACCCATTCGCCGATACGAAGCGAGGTTTACCATTTTATGTCTGTCGGCAACCTGCACATCAGCTTCGGTTTTCTGGTAGACGCCCTCTCCTCGTGGATGATGCTGATCGTGACCGGGATTGGTTTTTTGATACACGTGTATTCCATCGGTTACATGCACGATGACGCGGGTTTCAGCCGGTTTTTCGCCTATTTGAACCTGTTTATTTTTTCGATGCTGCTCCTCATTATGGGGGACAACTTCGTGATGCTCTTTTTCGGCTGGGAAGGCGTAGGCCTGTGTTCCTACCTGCTCATCGGATTTTGGTTTACCAACCGCGATTACAACCTGGCCGCCAACAAGGCGTTCATCATGAACCGGATAGGGGATCTGGGGCTGCTGCTGGGTATGTTCCTGATTTTTAAAACATTCGGCAGCTTGCAATACGAGGAAGTGTTCGCCCGCCTGGCGGAAAGCCAGGTAGAGACCGGGGTGATCACGTCCATCTGCCTGCTGCTGTTCGTCGGCGCCATTGGCAAAAGCGCGCAAATCCCCCTGTTCACCTGGCTTCCCGACGCCATGGCCGGCCCGACGCCGGTGTCGGCCCTCATCCACGCCGCCACCATGGTGACGGCGGGCATCTATCTGGTGGCCCGCTGCAACGGCTTGTTCAGCCTCTCGCATGAAGCCTTGCAGGTAGTGGCCGTGGTCGGCATGGCCACCAGCGTGCTGGCCGCGCTCATCGGGCTGCAGCAAAACGACATTAAAAAAGTGCTGGCTTACTCCACCGTTTCCCAGCTCGGTTTGATGTTTGTCTCTTTGGGCATGGGCGCTTATGCGAGTGCGATGTTTCACGTGACCACCCACGCTTTTTTCAAAGCATTGCTGTTCCTCGGCGCCGGCAGCGTGATCCACGCGATGGGCGGCGAGCAGGACATTCGAAACATGGGCGGCCTGCGCAAGCACCTGCCCATCACCTTTTGGGTGTTCCTGATCGGCACCTTTGCCATTTCGGGCGTGCCCCTGCTGTCGGGCTTTTTCTCTAAAGACGAAATTTTAGCGCACACGTTCGACCACGGCGGGGTTATTTGGTGGGCCTTGGCTTCTTTCAGCAGCTTGCTGACGGCCACGTACATGGGCCGGCTGTTCTTTTTGACCTTTTTCGGGTCGTTCCGCGGCACCCACGAGCAGGCGCACCACCTGCATGAAAGTCCGCCAAGCATGACCATACCGCTGGTGGCGCTGGCCGTGTTGTCGGTCGTGGGCGGCCTGATCAACCTCCCCCACATCTTCCATACAGGCTCTACCCAGTGGCTGGCCCATTGGCTGTCGGGCACAGGCATAAACCATCAACCGGTTGTGCCGCTGACCGAAGTACATCTTTCCGCCTCTTCAGAGTGGATGTTGATGGGCTTCGCCTCCGTTGTTGCGCTGGTGGTGCTGGCGTTTACCTATGCTTCGTATTCCAAGCCGTCGAATGTTCCGGTGCCCGACGAACAACTAAAAGGGGCTGCCCGGGTGTTGGCCTACAAGTTCTACGTAGACGAGCTGTACAACGCCCTGTTTGTTCGGCCAACCGAAGCCCTGTCCAAAACCCTGCACTATTACGTGGATGTGTGGGCCATCGACGGCGTGGTGGACGGTGTCGGCAGAGGGTTCCAGACCCTGGGCGCCACTTTCCGGCGACTGCAAAACGGCAACATCGAGTACTATCTGATCGGCATGGTTGCTGGCGGCATCGGGCTGCTGCTGACCTATTTCCTGTAAAACATTTGAAACCCGATCATTCGACATGTCACTATACCTGATCCTGATCCCTATTCTCGGCGCACTGGCATTGCTGCTGTTCCGCCCGAACCAGGCAAACGCCTGGGCGCTGGGCATCTCCCTGGCCGTGCAAGTCGGGACGCTATTTTTATTGTCGGGCTTTAACCCCAACGGCGGCCTGCAATTTGGCCTCGACACGCCGTGGATGGCGTCGGTCGGCCTGCGGTTTCACCTGGAAGTGGACGGCATCACCCTGCTGTTGCTGCTGTTGACCAACCTGCTCACGCCTTTGATTCTTTTCAGCAGTTTTAACCGCCGTTTTGAGTCCGAATCGCGCTATTACGGGCTGGTTTTGCTGATGCAGGGCGCGTTGAACGGTGTGTTTCTGGCCTGGGACGGGCTGTTGTTTTATATTTTTTATGAACTCGCGCTCATACCGATCTATTTCATCTGCGCCATCTGGGGCGGCGCCGACCGGATACGCGTGACGCTCAAGTTTTTCATATACACCTTCATCGGCTCCCTGTTCATGCTGGTGGCGATGCTGTATGTGTACCTGAAAACACCGGCCCCGCATTCGTTCCAATGGGAAGATTTGGTGGCCGTGCAACTGACCAACGCGGAGGCCTGGTGGGTGGCGCTCGGCTTCTTTCTCGCCTTCGCCGTCAAAATGCCGGTATTCCCATTCCACACTTGGCAACCCGATACGTACACCACTTCGCCGACCGGCGGCACCATGCTGCTCTCGGCCATCATGCTGAAAATGGGCATCTACGGCGTCATCCGCTGGATGATCCCGCTGGCGCCGGAATCCATGCATACGTGGATGCCGGTATTTGTAGGTCTGGCGGTGACGGGCGTGGTATACGCCAGCCTCATAGCCGTGAAACAAACCGATCTGAAGCGCCTGATCGCTTACTCTTCCATTGCGCACGTGGGCCTCATAGCGGCCGGCGTGCTGGTGTGGAACAAGATGGGCGTGCAGGGTGGCATTCTGCAGATGTTGAACCACGGCATCAACGTGCTGGGATTGTTTTTTGCGGTGGATATCCTGGAGCGCCGCCTCGGGAGCCGTTCGTTGTTCGACATGGGTGGGATCGCAAAGTCGGCCCCCGTTTTTGCCGCCTTGTTTATGATCATTTTGCTCGGTTCGCTGGCCGTACCGCTTACCAACGGGTTTCCCGGTGAATTTCTGCTGCTGCTCGGCGTTTGGCAGTACAATCCCTGGGTGGGCGCCTTAGCCGGCCTGACCATCATTTTCGGAGCCGTGTACCTGCTGCGCGCTTTCGGCCTGGCGATGTTTGGTTTACCCAACAGCCAAACCGAACGTTTTCAGGACGTACACACCGGCGAATACGTGGTGCTGGGCATCGTTGCCGCGCTGGTGTTGCTGCTCGGCTTTTTTCCTCAACTCATCCTGGGCCTGACCGACAGCAGCGTAGACCGCATACTCGGCGCTGTTCAATTTTAAAGCCATTGCCATGAAAGCCATACTGATCCTTTTTCTGACCGCTTTGGTGGTGTTGTTCGCCGGTCTCTCCGGCCGCCGGGGTACCCTCCGGGGCATTGTTCTGGGTGGGGTGTTGCTGGCGCTGGGCAGTCTGTTGTGGGACATGACCCAGGCGGACTTTTTGGGCTGGAATACTCGTTTCGGCGGCATGTTCGTCTTCGACGGGTACGCACTGGCCTTCAGCTCGGTGATTTTGCTCACGCTTGCGCTTGTCGTCGGCTTGTCCGGCTGGGGGTTCCGTCAATTGCAGGAGACGCTGGGCGATCAATACGGGCTGCTGCTCTTCAGCACATGCGGCGCCCTGGTGATGGTGTCGTTCACCAACCTGACCATGCTGTTTCTCGGCATCGAGATTCTGAGCATTCCGTTGTATGTACTCGCCGGCAGCCGCCGCGATGAGCCGGCCTCCAACGAAGCCGCGTTGAAATATTTCCTGATGGGCGCCTTCGCCACCGGCATCCTGCTGTACGGTTTTGCCCTCATCTACGGTGCTACGGGGAGCTTCGACTTGTCGACGATCGGGGCGAAGGTCACCGCACTATCGGGCAGCCGGAATATGCTGCACATTGGTATCCTGATGGTCATCATCGGGTTGGGTTTCAAAATTGCCGCTGTCCCTTTCCACTTCTGGGCGCCTGACGTTTACTCAGGCAGCCCGACCATGATCACGGCCGTGATGGCCACGGTCGTGAAAACGGCCGCCTTTGCGGCTTTTTACCGGCTATTTGACACGGCTTTTGGCAGTGCAGCCGATTTTTGGAGCGTCCCGCTCAGCGCTATTGCGGCGCTCACGATGACCCTGGCGAATACCACCGCGATTTTTCAGCAGGATTTCAAACGCATGATGGCCTATTCATCCATTGCACACGCCGGATACCTGCTGATGGGCGTGTTGGCCATCGGTTCCGATACCGCCGAAGGAGCCCAGGCCATTCTGTACTACACGCTGGTGTACTCGGTAGCCACCGTAGCCGCATTTGCCGTGTACATGCTGGTTGCCGAACAAAACCAGGACGGCACCTTTGTCGCCTTCCGGGGGCTGGGGCAAAAACAACCCGCGCTGGCGGCCCTGATGGTCGTATCTATGCTCACCCTGGCCGGCATCCCGCCCACTGCGGGTTTTTTCGGCAAGTACTTCCTGTTTGTATCGGTCTTTGAGCGTTACCCCTGGCTTGTTGTTTTGGCGGTGATCAACTCGGCTGTTTCCATTTATTACTACTTCAAGGTGATCATCGAAATGTACTTCACCAAGGAAGAAAATGTGTACGCCGTGCATGTGCCCACGGGATACCAGTGGCCGGTTTGGCTGGGATTGCTGATTTTGGTTGGGCTGACGGTTTGGCCGGAACAGGTGCTTGCTTTCATGTTCTGACCTTTTGAAACGGTGTTTTAGCGAACATTTTGGACAGGATATATCGGTTTTCCCAGGTGATTCTGTCCAAAATAAAACGCCGGAATATGCTAAACACAACCCGAAACATGGTCTTGCTGTGCGTTATCAGCGCACTGGTCGCTTGCAAAAATGATCAGCCGTCTAACAACGGCTCTGCATCGACACCCAAAGTGAAGGATTTATTCGTAGTGACCGTTTCCGATCTGCGCCTGCGGGCTGCGCCGAACGGCCAGGCCGAAGTACTCGGCCAACTGGCGGAAGGAACGGTAGTGGAGGGCCTAGGAGAGACTTCCGAAAAGAAGGAAGAAATTGAACTCCGTGGCCGTATTTGGCTTGAGCCTTACCACCGGGTGATGGCGCCCGGCAACAAACAGGGATGGCTGTACGGTGGCGGGCTGCTGCGCGTGTATTCGGGCGACGGAAAAGCTATGCCCCTTACCGAAAAAGTGGAAGCCTACGCCATGCAACTGGCCAAACTGGATCCGAAAAAGATAGCCAGCGGCAAAACGGCGTTCGAGCTGGCGCAGGCCGGGTTTGCCGGAGCAGATGCCCCCACAGCAGACGCCGGTTGCCTGCTGTTGGAGCATTTTCTTCGCCGCATGTTGTTTGAGGGAGACCTGTACAACATAACCGATGACCCCAAATGGATGGATGAGGCCCTCATGGGCGCCGTTTATGAAAACCGGTTCGACATGAATACCTTTCCCGAAACCCGGGAACTGGCCGAAAGCGGGTTTCTGCTGTCGACTGCGGAAGGGTCGGTTTTTCCCGAAACAGACTACAAGCGCTTGCTGAAAGCTTTTGAAGGCAAACTGAGCGCGCCGGTCAAGGCCTGTTTCGAACAATCCGCCAAAGAAACGGAGGTGCCTGCCTGGGCAGACGGCGGTATCGTGTTGCCCCTGACGGAGATCGTCGATCGCGCCGCCTGGTGGGAAAAATTCAACAAGGAAAACCCGAACTTCGTGCAACGGGAAGCCACCCGTTTCAACGAAGCTTACCTGATCTTGTCGGTCACCCATGGCGGCGATAACACGCCGGTGACCGACTATGAAACGAACGAGGTCATGCCCGAATTCCGCGAGGCATGGCGCTACACACAGCAAAAATACCCCGGCACCCGCACTGCTGACTATTGCCGTCGCATGCAGGCCGTTTGCGAAAAATCGGGCTGGAAATCCACCCCGGAAGTTGAAGCGGAGATGAAAAAAATATCCGAGGAATTGTTGCCGGAGTAGCGAGGGCTACACCGCGTCCGTTACTGGCGGTCGAGCATCAGCTCGAGGTTCTGCGTTTCGCCGTTGTTGATCACCGGATACGCCGTGGTGGTGCGGTACATGATTGCACCGTCAACCCGGATCTGCGCCATGATGTTGTAGCGCATACGCGGGTCGATCTTGGTCGCATCGTACGGCAGTTCAAAGGAAATAGGCACTTGTTTGCCTTCCGTGGGGAAGGTCTTTTCGGCGATCATGACGGAGGGCGCGTCGGCCCGGCTCACGTCGTCCAGGCGGAGGTACACTTCAGCATTGGGGGGCAGGGCCATCCGGTCGAGCTTGGTGACCGTACCGGTTAGTTGCGTGCTGTTCACGTTGTTCTGTGTTTTGGTTTTATCGCTTGTTTTGCAGGCAGAGGCGAGTAGCGCAAGGGCTAAAACGGGAAGAATGAGCTTCATACATGGTTTGTTTGAAGCGGCAAAGGTACCATTTTTTGGAACCCACGCGCACGTACTTTAGCGCCCCGAACGCTGCCCGCTACCCCCCCATCGCCTGCGCCAAATCGGCTTTCAAATCCTGAATATGTTCAATGCCTACCGACACGCGCACCAGGCCGTCGGTGATGCCGTTGGCTTCGCGCAGCTCGCGCGGCACCTTGAGGTGCGACGAGGAGGCAGGGTGGAGCAAGAGGGTATCTACATCGCCCAGGGTTGGGGCGAGGGTGCAGAGCTTTGTCTGGTTGAGCAGGCGGATGCCGGCGTTGTACCCCCCCTTGAGTTCAAAGCTGAGCATGCCGCCGAACCCGTTGGGCATTTGGCGGAGGGCGAGTTCGTGGTCCGGATGGGTGGGCAGGCCCGGGTAGTTGACGTTTTCCACCGCCGGGTGCCCAGACAGGAACCGGGCCAGTTCGAGGGCGTTGGTGCAGTGGCGCTCCATGCGCACGGCCAGCGTTTTCAGTCCGTTGTGCACCAGCCACGCCTCGAAAGGCGAGCAGTTGGAGCCGAGCAGCTTCATGGCATTCCACACTTTTTGGCGCATCAGGTCCCGGTCGCGGCCGATGATGATGCCGGCGATGCCGTTTCCGTGTCCGTTCAGGAACTTGGTGGTGGAGTGCACAATAAAATCGACCCCCTGGGCGAACGGTTGCTGGAGGAAGGGCGTGCAGAAGGTGTTGTCCACAGCGCACCAGGCGCCATGGCGGTGCGCCAGTTCGCTGATCGCGTGCAGGTCTACGCAGGCCAGGGTGGGGTTGGCGGGCGTCTCGCAATACACCATTCGGATGCCGGGTTCGTCGTGCAGGATGCGGGCGGCGTTGTAGGGGTCGCGCAGGTCGGCAAATACGGGCTCTACCCCTAGGGGCGAAAGGATGCTACGCAGCAGTTCGGTGGTGCCCCCATACAGGTTGCCCTGGGTGAGCAGCTTGTCGCCCGATTTGAGCGTGCCCAGCAGGAGGGTGCTGATGGCCGACATCCCGCTGTTGGTCATGACCGCCTCGGGGCGAAGATCCGGCAGGCCGAAAGCCTCCAGTTCGGCCAGTTTGCGGGCCACGGCATCCACTGTGGGGTTGGCATAGCGGCTGTACACATGCCCCTTTTCTATGTTTTGAAAAAGGTCGATACCCTCTTCAATGCTTTCAAAAACAAAAGAGGAGGTGGGGTAAATGGGCAGCACATGGGGGACCGTGGTGCGGGGGTCGGGGGTTTCGCGGGCGAGAAAGGAAGAGATGTGCATGGATCAAACGTTTGGGAGATGGCGCTGCCGACAGTGTATTCACATGCAAATATACCAGTCCGGCCACGCCAACCGGCAAAAAAAAAATCCAAGCCGTGCAACGCTTGCGGCCATCGGCGCATATAGTTGTTGTATCTGGAAGGCCTCCCAGTCAATTTTGGTTCTAACCATTCAAACTTTAAACATGAAACTGCTTAGTAAGTCCATTCTTCTCCTTTTGTCAGTAGGTATACTGTTCACGGCTTGCAACAAAGATGACGAGATCAACACGGTTGTACCCGAAAATCCCAATTATACACCGGACACCACCATCGTCAACGGCCTGATAACAGCCCTGAAGCCCGGTTCTTCCGGAGGCCTTGACCTTGGATGCATGCGGATCGGCTATCCCTTCGACCTGGTGTTGAAATCGGGAAGCACCGTTGCGATCCAGAACCAGGCTGCATTCGACGCTGCCATGAACGCTACGGGCGCCGACCGCGTCGTTGGCTTCGCCTTTCCGCTGCTCGTAACAAAAGCAGACGGCAGTGCTGTCCAGATCGGAAACAACCGCGACCTGGCGGTAGCATATGCCGGTTGCGTGCCCGACCAGGGCTGGGATCGCGCAGTCAAAAGTGGTGATTTAATCCCTGCATGTTTGCTCGAATATGTTTGTCTGGAGATCGTATATCCGGTTAGTCTGGTAGATGGCAATGATCAGCCATACACCGCCAACAACGAGACCGAACTCATTGACCTGATTGTATCCATCGACACATTGTACTTCGCTTTGCCCCTGACGGTTATCGACCTGTCCGGCGACCAGGTAGAGATCAATGACGTGGCTACGTTTTTTGAACTGGCCTTTGACTGTGAACTGATCGACCCGCCCGTTGTCGCCGGCGGAATCCAGTTCAACGGATTTGCCTGCAACCGGCTCGCTTTCCCTTTCAATGTGCAAACCGGAAACGGCGACATCATTATTGTTGATGACGAGAACGAGTATGCCGGCCTGGTACTGAACGGCACAGAAATTGAACTGCTGTTTCCTTTTTCCCTGATTGATCAAAACGACAACATCATACCCATCAACAATCTGGATGACCTGATTGACGCATACAATGTTTGTGGAATCGAAATTGTCGTCGAACCGGCAGATATCTGCGAAACACCGGCACATGCCCTCCTGTACTTCAACACCTCCCTGATCGATTGCCGGTACAGCATCAACTTCCCCCAGCAATTGGCAGCCGGCGGACAAGTGTTCACCATCAATGCTTTCGTCGAATACTTTGGTGTATACAACGCCTATAATTTGAATGAAATCGACCTGGTCTATCCCGTATCAATAACCCTCCTCAGCGACGGTAGTACGGTTACATTCAACAACGATCAGGATATTTGCACCTTCATCGACAACTGCCAATAAAAAGCGTTCAATAAAAGTCGAACCCGGAGGACACTTGTGCGTCCTCCGGGTTTTCAGCGATCGCATACAAACAATCATGGTCGATTCCGACATCCTTTCAAGAGTAAAACAGCGCGACCACGCGGCATTCAAAGCGATGTACGAGGGCTGTATAGCTTACGTATATGCTGTGGTGAGGAGGTATGTTGCAAATGAGAGTGCCCATCAGGATGTCATACAGGAAATATTCGCAAGGGTGTTCCTGAGTGTGCACACGTTCGATGCGGCAAAAGGCGAATTCAAGTATTGGCTGAGGCGGCTGGTGATCAACCAATGCTTGCAACATACAAGACAAGGCAAGTCGCCTGCGGTGGTGGTCCCCATTGATGGTATAGTGGAAACAGATACGAGTGTAGAGGAGCAGCTGACCAACCTGAGCAAGGAGCAAATTGAAGGCTATTTGCAAAACATGCCGGATGGATACAAACAAGTCTTTATGTTGGTGGTCATCGACGAGTATTCACATACTGAGGTCAGCGAAATGGTGGGCATAAGCCCGGAAACATCGCGTTCTCAATTGTCCAGAGCCAAGAACTGGCTCAGAAATAACCTTATTAACAACAACAAAATTTCTCTGGCTGGTGGACTCTAATTTCGATAAATTGAAAAAGTCTTTGGCTGAAAACAATCAGCCTTTGCCTCCTGAGCTTAATTGGGAGCACATGGAGGATGGCATTTTCGAGAAAATGGCCAAACTGCAAATGCAACAGGAAGAGCACAGAGGTCGAACCAATTGGGTAAGGCTCCTGGGCGCTGGAGCGCTCATCGCCGTGTTGTTGTTGCCGCTGTTTTGCACCTGGCATGTGAACATTACAACTGATGCCGTATCGAGCCGAACGGGCCCTGTACAAGTTGAATACGCGAAACCGGAAGGCAGGGAGGCTGCTGTTTTGAATTCCAGCGATAACGTTCAGCCGGCCACAAGGACTGAGCACACGAGCAGGAACCATTATGCCGCCCATCCGTCCGGAGGGTTCACCTCGACAGAAGGAGAACAAGCATCGGCCGAAATACCCAAACTGGTGGATCATCCCATTCCTCCGACGGAAGAACCTGGTAAAGGAATTCCATCAACTGCCCAATCAGCGAAACATATCAACACGCTGCTCCCGTTCTTGCCGTTGACAAACCCATCGGTCATCTTGACTTCAGCCATCGCCATTCCGACGGTTGAGCCCGTCGTGTCCGTCTCGGAAAACAGCACCGCCAGGAAGAATGACTTTACACCCCGCAAACGGCTTGTGTTACTGGGTGGCCTGTCGGCCTGGAGCCCGGGCTATGGCCAGGACAAACCCGAACGTCATCCATTCGAACAACCCCTGGCGTCAGGGTATGCAGAGATGAGTTACATTCACCCTTTAAAAGGGGGTTATATGCTTATGGCAGGCCTCCAGTACCATCAACTGGAAAGCCGGTTCGACTGGAGCCAAACCATCAATGATTACAAGCTTACCCTGACCGATACCATCATTGGAGTCACCACCAATGCCCTCACGGGCAAACCAACTTTGGCGTATGGCGATGTAACACTTTCCGTGAAGGCCAAGCAGACAGTCCTCCACTACAACACCACGCGAATCCTTCAGGTGCCCGTTGCCGTCGGCAAAACCTGGGGAAATAGAAGCTGGCAGGCCGATGTGCTGGTTGGTGGGGCCGCAGCTGTCTGGACCCAAAGCGAGGGGCTTACCCTCTACCAGGGAGCGCTGTTGTCTTACAGCGGCTCCAAAACAGCATTGATCAACACCCAATGGAACATCAATGGACTGCTCAAAGGCCGGCTGACCTATCTGCTCAGCGACCAGATTGGCGTCACAGCCGGTGCGCAATTCCAGAAAAGCCTGACCAACTGGAGCGCGGAGAACGGGGTCAGGATGCACCCGAACGTCCTGAGTTTTGAGTTGGGGTTGAGTTGTTATTTGAAGTGAACTTAAATGGCTTAAGGGTTTCATTTTCAGCATCTTTTGGGAAATTGAGACGCGAAACCATCTATTTTAACACCATCCGCTCAAAGCGGAGCAGTCCCATGTGCATGGGCAGCGAGATGGTATCGCCCGCCCGGGAAAGCGGGTAATACGCTTGCTTCCGGTATCGGAAACGGTGCGTGTTGCCTTTTTCGTCCTTGACCAGCAAAAAATACCCCGAGGGCTCGATCCGCTCGCCCTTCAGGGCGCCGTAGGCGGAGGCGTAGTACGGCTTTTCTTCCAGAAAACGAAAAGACTCGTATTGCAGCGCGCCATAAGAACGGTTTAGTAAGCTGGCCGCCAGCGGCATGACCAGCGTAAGGGCAAAAAAGATCAAAAGCGCCTCCGGCAGGTGTTTTTCCCAGGGGCGGAACCGCTCCCGGTAAAAGAGCAGGATGCCCGCCGACACGCATGCGCCCGCCGCCAGCGCGGCTAACACCAGCCGGCTCGCATGGATGGTGTTGCTCAATTGGTTGAACTCGCGGACGTACAACAAAACGACGCCCAATAGCGCGAGGACGGAGAGGAAAGCCAAAAATCGGGTACGCATGCCGGGCTTAGTCGTCCTACGAGTATAGTCGTAGGACGAATTTTTTATTTGATTTCGTCCTACGACTATACTCGTAGGACGAGTTTGCTCATCCCAGGCGCTCCAATGCCGCTTCCCACTCGGCCATCACCAGATCGAGCTCGGATTTGAGCGTATGGTACTTTTCGAGCACCTTGGCGGATTCCGGCCGCGTGTAGAAGTCGTCGCCACCCATTTGTCCTTCGAGGTCTTGCAGGGCGTATTCGATCTCGCCGATGCGTTTTTCCGCTTTTTGTATGGTGCGTTGGAGCAGTTTTTTCTGTTCTATGCCGAGCGCCTCCACCCCGTCGTCGGGGGCCGCGTAACCGCCGGTGGGCTTGGTGCGTTTTTCCACCTCGCGCATGTCGCGCGCTTTTCGTTTGTCGAGGAAGTAGTTCACGTCGCCCAGGTATTCGTGCAGGCGGTGGTCGCGAAACTCGATGGTTCGTTCGGTGAGGCCGGCCAGGAATTCCCGGTCGTGGCTCACCACGAGCATGGTACCGTTGTACTGGAGCAGGGCGTTTTTGAGTACGTCTTTGGACATCATGTCCAGGTGGTTCGTCGGTTCGTCGAGCAGCAGGAAGTTGAACGGGCGCAGCATCATGCAGGCGAGGGCCAGTCGGGCGCGCTCGCCGCCGGAGAGGGCGGCGACTTTTTTGTCCACATCTGCGCCACTGAACAGGAAAGAGCCCAACATGCCGCGCAGCTTGGTGCGCATCTCCTCGGGGGAGTACAACTCCATGGTTTCGAGCAGGGTGATGCGCGGGTTGAGCGTTTCGGCCTGGTTCTGGGCGTAGTAGCCGACGGACACGTTGTGGCCCAGGGTCACCTGACCGGCGGACGCGTTTTCCTGACCGACGAGGATTTTAGCGAGCGTGGTTTTGCCCTGGCCGTTTTGGCCGACGAAGGCCACGCGTTCACCGCGCAGGACCTGGAAGTCGACGTTCTCGAGCACCTTGAGTTCGCCGTAACGCTTGCTCACACGCTCGGCCTTGGCCACCACCTCGCCCGAGCGGGGCGCTGCAGGAAAGCGCAGGTTCATAACGGCGGTGTCTATATCTTCGACCTCGATACGATCCATCTTGTCGAGCTGCTTTTGCATGCTCTGGGCCATCTTGGTCTTGGTGGCCTTGGCCATGAAGCGGGCGATGGTGCGTTCGCGGTCGGCGATCACGCGCTGCTGGTTCTCGTAGGCGGCGGCCATTTTTTCGCGGCGGTCGACGCTAAGTTCGATGTACTTGGAGTAGTTGCCCTTGTAATCGTCGAGGCGGCCGAGAATGATCTCCACGGTGCGGTTGGTGACGTTGTCGAGGAAACGCTTGTCGTGGCTGATGACGATTCCCATGCCCTGGTAGCCATTCAGGAAATTTTCGAGCCAGAGGATGCTTTCGATGTCGAGGTGGTTGGTGGGCTCGTCGAGCAGCAGCAGGTCGGGCTGGCGGAGCAGCATTTTGGCCAGTTCGATGCGCATTTGCCAGCCACCGGAGAACTCGTCGGTGAGCCGCTGCATGTCGGTGGGTGCAAAACCGAGGCCCGAGAGCACCTTCTCCGCGTCGGCCTGCGAGGTGTGGCCGCCGATGTGGGCGAGTCGCTCGGTGATGTCGCCCATATCTACGATGAGGTCGTGGTAGGCTTCGGACTCGTAGTCGTCGCGCTCACCCAGCTCGACCTCGATTTGGTTCAGTCGTTTTTCGAGGGAGAGCACCTCCTCGAAGGCGGTCATGGTTTCATCGATGACCGTTTTACCCTTGGGCAAGAGCATGTCCTGATGCAGGTAGCCGACGGAGAAGGTGGCCGGGCGCACCACGTTGCCTTCGTGGGGCGACATCTCGCCGGCGATAATCTTGAGCAGGGTCGACTTGCCGGCGCCGTTGCGGCCCACCAGACCCACGCGCTCGCCGGGTTTAATGACGAGGTTGACGCGGTCGAGCAGGATTCGGTCGCCGTATTGGACGTAAACATTGGACAAAGAAAGCATAGCGGGCGCAAAGATAGGGGAATTCGGTGTGCCGAGTGTCGAATGTCGAACGGCGAATGGCGAGTACGCTTGTACTTTTCGCATAAATTGGTATACACCCTACCCGACACTTTGATATTCCGTGTCATTTGTTTGTAAATTTACAATTAATTAATATCCGGCATTTCAAGCATCTATCGCGTATCCGACAAATATTCTATTCATTCAGTTTATTCAAGTGATTTTTTTTCATAAAAATGCTACTATGGCATTTTCACAAAATAAAAATCCTGCATGCGTGCTATGCCATGTATTTGTTTCGATGGCTTCCGATTTTGCGCGGTATCAAGTATTTTTGTACCGTCATGATACAAGCCCGATACAGGCAATGCCCGCCCGGTTCCGGAACGGGTGGCGGATTGCCGGAGCGCGCGCCTAATCTTCCTGTATAAGTCTTGCGGAAAGTGAACCAACACATTTCTCTTCACTGCGTATCTTAAACAACCTGAAAGTACGCTAATAAACCACAACCATGAAAAATTTATTTCAGAAGTTCTTCAATCACCCCTTTAAGGACAACATTCTTACGGGGGGGGGCAATCCAGCATTTTTTAATGCCGGCAAAAGCTCAATTCGGCTTATTGTTTTTGGATTGTGCATGGTCGGCTTTTT
>JBGSTG010000128.1:0-47195 GCA_041736625.1 Saprospiraceae bacterium
CGGATGAAAGACAGCACGATTGCGGTGTGCAGCGACGAGCCCCTGGACTACGTGCTGGGCACGGTTCCCGGCTCGTTTGCAGCCAACGGATACGAGCTGGTGTCGGTGAATGCCGACCCACTGCTGACGCCCGGCATGGGCAACGCCGTTCCGGGTACCTGCCTGGCGGACACGGTGATCAAAAACGACGTGTGGACGAACGCGACGACGGGTGAATTGGTGGTGACGTATTTCGTTCGGCCGCTGCGAGGCTGTCCTCCGGGCGGTCCGGGCGGGCTGGACTGCGGGGGCGACACGGTGGAGATCAGCGTACGGGTGAAGGGGCAACCGCAAATTACTTGTCCAGGCAATGTTCAAATAACAACTTCTTATGACAGTATAGGGAACTGCACAACCGACTTTACCTTGACCCATCCAACCGATACCGGAGCATGCCCGCCAATAACGTTGCGTGTGGACTTTACGGCAGGCACACCGGTGCCGCCGACGGTGCCGACAGGGCAGTTTGTTGTGCCTGGGGATTCTACGGATTTTACATTCAACTTAGGCGAAACAATTATCACGTATCAGTTAACGGACGGATTTGCCACTACGGCAACCTGTTCTTTTAGTGTCGTGGTTACGGATGACGAAGACCCTGTAATCGTTTGTCCGGCAAGTATAACGGTGGGCACGGATACGGCCATTTGCGGCGCCGTAAACCCTGTTTTGGGCCTGGCCGCTGTTTCGGATAATTGCAGTGTGCCAACGGTTAGCAACAACGCTCCCGATACATTTGCTTTGGGGACAACGGTAGTACTGTATGTTGCCGAAGATACTTCAGGCAATCGCTCCAGTTGCACCCAGCAGATTACGGTAAACGATAGTATTCCGCCGGTATTGACGTGTACGGACACCCTGATGGTGAACACCGAGCCGGCTTTATGTTTTGCAACGAACCAATTCATACCCAATCCGGCTGTAACGGACAATTGTTTGTCGGTGAGTTTGGTCAATAATGCACCGTCACAAATTCCGGTAGGTTTTACAACCGTCATCTTTACGGCGACGGATCAGTCGGGGAACAGCAGTACGTGTTTGCAGGTCATTGAGGTGATCGATAACCAACCACCAACAATTGTTTGCCCGGAAAGCGTTACCGTAAATGCAGACCAAGGTCTTTGTTATGCTGCGGCTGTGCAGCTAAGCCCGGCTTTGACAAACGATAATTGTCCCAACCTTATGGTGGTTAACAATGCTCCGGCGTTCTATCCGGTTGGCTCAACGCCATTGTTGTACACCGTGACCGATGCCTCCGGCAATACGGCGACCTGCATCACAACCGTGACGGTTGTAGATAACCAGCCGCCGGGTATTGTGTGTCCGCCGAACGTGACGGTGACGGCGAACGCCAACTGCGTAGCGACCGGTGTTAACATTGGGCTGCCGGTGCTGAGCGATAACTGCGCGATTGCCAATTTCACCACCAACGCGCCGAGCGTTTACCCACTTGGCCCGACACAGGTGTTGTTTATCGTTACTGATGTGAATGGGAACCAGAACTCGTGTATCAAAACCGTTACGGTAGAAGACAATACGCCCCCGACCATCACCTGTCCGGGTAGTATCACAACCGGTACGGATTCGGGTAAGTGCTTTGCTACGCAGGTCAGCTTGGGCGTTCCGGTGATCGCTGATAACTGCCCGGGCGCCACCTTCACTGAAAACGGCCCGGATACGTTCCCGGTTGGCGCCACAGTCGTGATATTTACCGTGGTAGACAACAACAATAACAGCGCGTCCTGCTCGATACAGGTGACCATCGTGGATAACGAGGCGCCTGCGATCACCTGCCCGTCGAACGTCACCCTGAACACAGATCCGCAATTGTGCACCTCCAGCTTGTTGCCCATCGGCAACGCCACGGCGACCGACAATTGTGGCATTCAGGCCATCAGCAACAACAAACCAGCCGTTCTGCCCCTTGGCCTAACCGTGGTGATCCACCAGGCGACCGACGTCAATGGTAACACGAACACTTGCGCCCAAAATGTCACGGTCATTGATCAGGAAGATCCGGTGTTGACCGCGTGTCCCGCCAACCTCACCGTGAACACCCAAACGGGAACCTGTTCGGCGCTAGTGACCTGGACACCCCCGACCGCCACGGATAACTGCAGCGGCGTGCAAGTGAGCGGCTCCAGCCAGCCTGGCAGCCTGTTCTCAACCGGAGAAACCATGGTAGTGTACACAGCAACCGATAATGGCGCCAATTCGGTTAGTTGTTCCTTTACGGTAACGGTACGTGACCTCCAGGCTCCGGTGCTTTCTTCCTGCCCGGCAAACATCACCACGGGCAATACGCCCAATGCCTGTGGAGCCAACGTCACCTGGACCCCGCCTACCGCCAGCGACAACTGTCCGGGAGTAACCATAACCAGCAACCACAATCCAGGCGTCTTTTTTGGCCTGGGGCAGACGGTAGTGGTGTACACGGCAACCGATGCCTCCGGCAATTCGGCTACCTGTTCATTCGCCATCAGCGTACAAGACACCCAACCGCCGACCCTGGTTTGTCCCAACAACCTGGTCTTTTACACAACGGCCAATCAGTGCGCCTTCCCGGCGACCTGGCAGGCGCCCGTACCTGCCGACAACTGTCCGGGCGTCGTATTGACCAATGCATCGCACACACCCGGGTCGGTTTTCCAGGCCGGGGTAACGGTGGTTTCCTACACAGCCATGGATGCAGCCGGATTGACGGCATCCTGCTCCTTTGCCATTTCAGTTTTGGATACCATATCGCCCAAAGCGGTGTGTGTACCGTCTTTAGCAATCACTTTGGATGCGAATGGGCAGGCGACGGTAAATCCGGTGTTGTTGAACGGCGGTTCAACGGATAATTGCGGTATTGATACGTATGTTGCCCAACCAGCTACTTTTTCCTGTGATCATGTAGGCGTACAAACGGTAACGCTGATTGTCACGGATGCTTCCGGAAACGCAAGTGCGTGCTCCAGCGCCGTTTCTGTTAACGCCTCTGTGGCTTGCTTGCCGCCTGATATCACGAATACCGGGGGTACCAACGTGCCTGCTCCATGCACCTGTTTGGGTAATGGGCGTTTTTCTGAAGAAATCGTCATCGGACCCGCCGGGTCCGGCCAAAACTGGCGTGTGGTGTCCACTACGCTGCTGAATCCGGTCGGCCTGTTGCCGTATCCGGCGGGAACGCCTTTTGTGGAAATTCCGTTGGGCGGCGGACAAAGCCGCTACGTTTTGCAGGGTATTCACCTCGACGGGCTGGGATACAACATCCAGGTTGCCAGCACCTTCTATCCCGGTGTAATCCTGAACTTCAGCAACAGATGCGAATACCCGGATCCGGTGATTTCGGCCAGCGACCAGGGCCCATACTGCCAGTTTACGCCACCGGTGGTCTTTACGGGCCAGGCAAACGGGGGCATCGGCGGTGCAGGACAGTTTTTCCTGGACAACAATCCGGTGACCACCATCCAGTCGCCTCCGAACAGCGGGAATTGGGTGACCACGATAAACGTGGGTTCCCTGAGTGCAGGGCCGCACGTGGTGCGTTTTGCCTTTGATGCCGGAAACCCGGCGGGGCAATTGCCACCCGACAGCATAGGTTGCAGCACCCAAACAGAACTCACGATCGTTGTTTCACCCACCCCTACAGTGCTCACCTGCAACCCCGCCACAACGGTTGTATTGGGTTCAACCTGTACGGATACAGTGGCCCCGGACGACATCCTGAGTATTCCGGTGGGTTGCATTGACGATTATACGGTAATTATTACGGGTCCATCCGGGCAGATTGGCAACACCGTCGGCGCCGCGCAAATTGGTCAAAGCCTGACGGCAACCGTTGTTAGCCTCGTCAATGGCGCTACCTGCTCAGGGGCGCTTAGTGTTGTGGATCAAACCCCGCCTGTGCTAAATTGTCCGAATGTTTTTGTGCCCTGCATCGTAACGGATACGGATCCACAAGACCTGGTCGACCTGGGAATTGCCGGGGCACAGCCCACCGGCACGGATAATTGTGGTTCGGTTAGTGGTTTTGTTTTCAGCGACCAGTATGTTGATCTCGGTTGTTTAGACTCCATCAACGGTCTGGGCGGCATCAGCGCTTACATTCGCAGGACGTGGACGGCCACAGACAACAGTGGAAACACCGGACAGTGCGTCCAGTTTGTTTACCTGCAGCGCTTGCCGGTTTCGGCCGTGCAGTTCCCACCGACCACGACGGCCTCCTGCGGCACGATTCCCGATCCATCGGTTACCGGCACACCGTTCATTGTGGTGGGTAACCAGGTCTTCCCAATTTACCCGGACTCCGGCGCCTGCGAATACACAACTATATACGACGATGTATTGCTGCCCGGCACCGGCTGCGGCACGCGCACCCTGCAACGCACCTGGTCGGTATTCGGCAACTGTCAGGGAGGCAGTGTGGCCCCACCCAACTTCAACCCGCGGGTCGTGACGCAGATAATTGAGATCATTGACAATACCGGCCCAACCATTCAGTGTCCGAGCGACACCATCGCGTCGATCAATACAGGAAATTGCTGTGGCAACATCAACCTGCCGGACGTGGTGGTCAGCGACCCTTGTACCCGAGTGAAATCGGCCCGGGCGCTGGTAATCAGTCGCAACCCGGTCACTGGCGATACGCTGTTCATTTTTACCGTCGCGGCTGCGCTGACGGATTTTCCAGGCAACGATCCGCAAGACCCCGACACGCTGGCGGCCTTCGGCACAACCACTTGCCTGAATACCGGCGTGTACGAAGTGGTTTACCTGGCGGAGGATATTTGTGGAAACATCAGTTCGTGTACCTTCCGCCTGACGGTGGCAGATCAAACGCCCCCAAGCGCGGTCTGTGCCGGTCTGCAAACGGTGGTGTTGGATCCCAACGGGCAAGCCAGTCTTCCCGCCGGTGTTTTCAATAACGGCTCTACGGACAACTGTGGAACCCCCGTATTTAAAGTTCGCCGACAGGTTGCTGCGGCATGCCAGAACAATGACCAGTTTTTTGACAATGCGTTGTTCTGTTGCGAGGACGTGGGCGACACCACCCGTGTGATCCTGCGTGTGTACGATGTGCCGGTACCTGCCGGTCCGGTTTCGTTGAACTTCGCCGCAGGAAATGCTTCGGATTGTGTCGCATTGGTGGTGGTGCGCGACTCGGTGGCGCCCTCCTGTCAGGCACCGAACGATACGGTGGTCGTTTGTGGCACCTTCACACCCGACTTGGGCAACTTTGCCTTCGCTCAGGTTTCGGATAACTGTTGTTTGGATACCGTACTGCAGGCGATCGACTTGTCGCAGTTCGACACCGTGTGTAAGCGGGGCACCGTCCTGCGCACGTTCACCGCTGTTGATTGCGATGGCAACACCAGCCAATGCCGTCAGCGTATTGAGTTCGATTACATTCAGACTTACGTGATTCGTTTTCCGAACGACACGGTGGTGCCCGGTTGCGCGTCCGGCACGGTGTTTGGCGAACCGACATTTTTCCTGAATAATTGCGAGGACCTGGATGTGACCTATGCCGACACGCTGGTGAAAGACAGTTCCGGCAATTGCAGCAGGGTAGAACGCCGGTGGCAGATCATCAACCGTTGTTTTTACAATCCTGCGTTGCCGTTGACGGCGGTGCCCAACCCGCAACCGGTTGCCGATCCGCAGGGCTCGGCCAACTTGCCGGGTCCGGTGGTGTCGCCACCCAACACGCCTTCTCCCTGGATGGCGACGGTGACCCCCATCACGCCGGGCGCCCAACCGACCAATTACAGCCAGTTCTGGAGCGACACCAGCAATGGATATACCTACACGCAGTTCCTTTGGATCACCGACAGTTTGCCGCCGGTTACGCCGGCTTGCCCGACCGATACCGTGCTTTTCGGAGACGCATCAACCAATGATCCTGGTTTTTGGAACGCTACTTTCTGGTTTGACCCGGCCAACAACAGCAACGACCTGTGTGAGGCGCCCGCAGCCCTGACCTTCCAGGCGGACGACAACTGCGGAGGTGATTTGCTGGAAGTACGTTACGCGTTGTTCCTCGACCTGGACGGCAACGGCACACAGGAGACGCTGGTGAAAAGCGATTCCTTGCCTGCTGTCAATACCGTACAATTCAACAACGTTCCTTCCGGCAACGTCAATGGCGGAACAGCGCGTGCCTTCGACCAGCGCGGGGTGGCTGCGAACCAGCAATTCGGGTTTGCCCTCGAGCGCACCACGAACGGCAGCACTGCCACCGCCCGGGTGCGCTGGAACACCCAGAGCGCACCGGCCGGATACGTTGATCCACAGCTGCCCGCAGGCACGCACCGGATTGTGTGGACCGCAGTGGACGCCTGCGGAAACAGTGCCACTTGCGCATACGTCTTCACCATTCGCGACACCTTGCCGCCAACCCTGGTCTGCCTGAGCGACACCTTTGCACTGGGCGCAGGGGGCGTGCTGGTTTTGCCGGCAACGGCCCTGGTGGACACCGCATCGGACAACTGTACGCCGCAAAACAGGCTTATCTACAGCATGCGCATCGCCGGTTCAGGTACCGGGTTCCCGCTCAACAGCGGCGGCCAACCCATCACCCAGCTCACGTTCAACTGCACCAGCCTGGGTAGTCCAATTGTTGAAGTGTGGGTGGCAGATCGCCAGGGCAATTCAACGGTTTGCACAACCACAATTGTTGTAAATGATCCGGTGGGCTTCTGTACGTCAACCTTCTACGACATTGCCGGTAACATCAAAACCGATAAACTGGTCAACTTCAAAGACGCGCAAATGTCGGTGGACGGTGCGCATCCCTCCGGATTTACCTTCTCGGCAACCGACATAACGGACGCCAACGGGAATTACGGTTGGAACGACATAGCACCCGACAGCTCCATCTATACGGTAACGCCGTTTGCAGACAACAACTACCTGAACGGCGTATTTACCTCCGACCTCGTGTTGATCCAGAACCACATCCTGCAAAAGGATACCCTGGACACACCGTACCGTATCATTGCAGCCGACGCCAACCATTCGGAAACGGTTACCGGATTGGACATTACCGCCATTCGAAGGGTAATCCTCGGCATCACCGACACCTTCCCCAACAATACTTCCTGGCGATTTGTAGATGCCGACTTTGTATTCCCCAACCCGATCAACCCGTTTGCCTCTGTTTTTCCGGAGACGATCACCATTGATCCGGCGGTAATGGATGAGACGGCGCTCAACTTCATAGCCTTGAAAGTCGGCGACGTGAACGCATCGGCATCGGCCAACAATCTGGTGTCGATCAGTGTAGAGGATCGCACGGCGGATGCCGTTCCGTTTGAGGTGGAAGCAATCGGTCTGCCGGCCGGCCGCAAGTTGGCGGTTGGAGAAGAACTTCGGGTACGCATCCGGCCGTCGGAACCGGTACTGGGTTACCAGTTTACCTTGATGCACGAAGGCCTGGAGTTGTTGGAGATCTTGCCCGACGCATCCGGCAGCATAGATTACTTCGGGGTGTTCCCTGATCAGGAAGCCCTGACAACCAGCTGGAACGGTGATGGGGCCGGCGTCTTCACGCTGCGGCTTCGGGCGCGCACCAGTGGTTATTTGCACGACTTGATGCGGATTTCCGGCAACATCACGCCGGCCCAGGCTTACCTTAGCATGGAAGAGCAACCGCGGTATATATCCCTGCATTTCCCGGGTTCAGGCCTGGCGCAAACGCAAGCGTTCGAGTTGTATCAAAACCGGCCCAATCCGTTCACCGGTACGACTTGGATAGGATTTTTCCTACCGGAGGCTACTGGAGCGACCCTTCGAATTGTTGACGGAACCGGTCGGGAAGTGTATCGCCTGACCAACGACTACGACAAAGGCGAACACCACATTCCGGTGGTCGCCAGTGAACTGGGCGCCACCGGTGTGTTGTACTACGAGCTGACCACATCGAAGTACCAGGCGGTGAAAACCATGATTCGGGTTGAGCGTTAGGGCAGGCAGGAACGAGGCTCAGACAGGACAGACAGGGGCGTTTACGCGATAAATTGTTATTGCGGAAAATGCCCCCGCCTGTCCTGTCTGTTGCTGCGCATCTTGTCCCTGAATTTCAGGCTTCAGGTTCGGTTTCTTTATAAAGGCGGACCTTCAATTGGGCGGCAAGGCGTTCGAAAGTGGCTTGCCATTCAGCGTTGACAAAGACCCATTCACCTTTTCTATATCCTTTGGTCAGGCGGTAAAAATGGTTCTGACTTTTCCACAGATCGGGGGTGATGTTCATTTCGTTCAGGATATCGATCACCGTAACCAGCCATTGCAAGCGCGGAAGGGAGGACTCGCTGGTATCCAGCAGATCTATTTCCCGATCCAACCGGCGGCCGATATTGTGCCGGACGGCCTCTTCGTCGGTCAGGGGAATATTCCATTTTTTAAGTTCACCGGCAATTCGTCGAAGGGTTGGCGTATCGTGTATGGCGCCATTTTCAAAAAACAACAGTAAATCGGTATTCAACACATAGGTCGCGACGCTGCGCCAGGCTTCGGGCAGGGGCAATTCGCTTTTGACCAGGCCTACGATGAGTTGGTAGTTGTCGTTAAATACGTTGCGGAGGTTCGACTCGGCGAGTTGCAGACTGCTGGCTGTGATGTCGCGAATGTATTTGGATCGGGCGTCCGCCAGTAAGCTGGTGAGTGTAAATTTGGCAGGGCCGAAATATTCCTGAAGGACACCGATCAACTCGCCCATTTCAGCGTTTTGAAATGCCTTGGTGCTTCTTTCGACCATTTGATCGAAAGTGGCCCTGGTCATGGTTCCACTGATGTTCCCGATGATGTGTTGCTGGCCCAGGTATAGCACAGCGTAGTTGAATACTTTTATGGCACGGGTGCGGCGGGAGCGAATTTTAAGCCTGCCGACCACAAATTTGGGTGTTCCGGCGATCAGGCGATCATAAAATTCGACTTCGGCGTTGTAGTTGTACAAGTCGAGTTGCGCCGGGTCGGCTTCAAACAAGGATGCCACGGCAAAGTGGCTGGCGACCCGTTCCAGGTCAACGCGGCTGGGCACCACGTTTTGTTGAAAACTGACTGCCCCGTTTTCGTATTTGTTGCTGGGTGCTGCGGTAAGTCGCTGGGCAAATTCCTGGTGTAGGGATTCACCAAACAGGTCTTTCGCATAATCCATGGCGCGGAGCGCATATTGGAGGATTTGGTTGGTTTCGATTCCGGAAATTTCGTCAAAAAACCAGCCGCAACTGGTGAACATCAGCATGGCTTGTCGCTGCATTTCCAATAGCCGCAGCACCTGTGTCTCTTCCTGTGAACTCAGTTTTCGTCGTGCGTGTTTTTCCAGGAACTGGTCGATGGCCTCGGGTGTTCGGTGCAGGAGTACCTCAATGTAGTCGTTCCGGGCAGCCCAGGGGTCACGCATCAAGCGTTTGCCATTTTGTTCGTACAGGGGCGCCAGTTTATCGCGCAACCAATTCAGGGTTTCTCTAAGGGGTTTGCGCCAGCGCTGATGCCATCCGGGGTGCCCCCCGGTATGGCACCCGCAGTCGCTTCGCCATCGTTCGATGCCGTGAATACAGCTCCAGGAGGAGTTTTCATGGATTTGAACTTCGTATTCGGGCGGAAATAATTCCAGGTACTGGCCGTAATTGGTTAATTTAGCCAGTTGGTTGACTTCAATATAACTCATGGCGTCGGCCAGGGCCATTTCGCCGAACCGGTGGTGGTGTCCGTAACTTTCTCCGTCGGTGGCGATGTGGGCGAGTTGGGGTCCGGGGTCTGTCTCGTCGAAGATGGAAAGCAAGCGGTGGGCAAAAGTCCGGCCGTTGTTGAGCAGGTGGTTGAACGCCACTTCCTGCGCTACGCCTCCATGGTAGAAAAAAATCGCGATACGTCTCCCGCCAGGCAGTTGGCACCAATACGGCCTGCGCGTATCGACGGAATCGGCGCTTACCGGATTCCACTTGTCTTCACCGATTTTCCGCACCGCTTTGGCTTGTCCCGGCGCCAAAATGGTAAACAGGAGTCCGTGGCTGGCTACCACATCAAGGGTGGCCAGGTCAACGGCTGTTTCTGCCAGCCAAATGCCTTCCGGGTAGCGGCCGAACCGGTGCTCGAAATCGCGCACACCCCAGTAAATCTGGCTGACCTTGTCGCGTGCATTGCAGAGCGGCATGATCAGGTGGCTGTACACCTGGGCAATGGCACTGCCGTGCCCGCCGTAGCGCTCCATGCTCATTTTGTCGCCTTCCAGAATACGCTCGTAAGACTCCGGGTCGGCCTCTTCCAGCCAGGTGAGCAGGGTAGGGCCGAAATTGAAGGAGATCCGGGAGTAGTTGTTCCGGATGCGCATGATCAGGCCATCCTGTCCCAGAATCCGGGCTGAACCGTTCGGGGCGTAACATTCGAAATTGATGCGCGCGTTCCAATCGTGCCAAGGCCGTGCACTATCCTGTTGCTCAACTACTTCCAGCCATGCATTTTCCCGCGGCGGCTGGTAGAAGTGGCCGTGTGCGCAAACGTATCTGTTGCTCTGGGACATGGTGCGAAGATAGCGCACAAAGTCGATTCCTTACTGCTTGCCGGCCCAAACATCCATGCGGATCATATCGTGCATGATGTGCATGGCTTCGTATAGTTGGACGTCTTTCCGGATGTCCTTGAGCCAGGCGTCATTGCGCGCATTTCTGGAGGTGTCTGAGGCGATGACGGGCAGATCAACCGTCAGGTTTTGTGCGTTGAACCCTTCAATGGGCTTGAACATGTCTGTATAGCGCTTATTGCGTTCTTCCTGCAGTTCATTCCAGGCTTTGAAGGCGCCTTTCTCGAGGGGGTAGCTGGTCTGATCGCGGCGGCTGAGCATATGCCTGGCGCTTTCGGATACCAGCTGGAAAGTGGAGTCGGCGTTCACGCGGCGTTGGCTGTTCGATTTCAGCTTGCCCAGGTTGTTGATGGTATAAACCTGCTGGCGATACCGTACCGGTTCGATGGTATTGGCCAGGAGCGGATGTTCATTTTCCCGTTCGCCTACGTCCAAAAGGTTCCACATATCCGGCAGCACAACGTCGGGCTTGACACCGTCCAATTGGGTGGTTGAACCATTGATGCGATAAAATTTTTGAATGGTGAGTTTCATCTCGCCCAGCGGTTTGACAGATTGGTCATTGGTGGCGTTGTCGAGATCGAGAAAACGCTGTACGGTTCCTTTGCCGTAGGTGCCGGCGGAGCCGACGATCACCGCGCGGCCGTAGTCTTGCATGGCTGCCGCGAGAATCTCAGATGCGGAAGCGCTGAATCCGTTGACCATAACAATTAGCGGCCCTCCCCATTGAACGCTAGGGTTGCGGTCTTCCATAATCTCCGGTTCCCGGTCGCGGCTCTTCACCTGAACGATGGGGCCTTGCTCGATGAAAAGACCGGACATTTCCACCACATCGCGGAGAGAGCCCCCGCCGTTGTTGCGCAGGTCGAGGACGATGCCGCGCACTTGTTCGCTTTTGAGTTTTTCCACTTCCCTGGCCACATCAGCCGCGCAGGAAGTAACGCCCTGTGGAGTAAAGTCGGCATAAAATTTTGGCAGGAAGATGTACCCGATCTTGTCGTTTGGCGATTGGCCATCGGTGAGCAGCAGGGATTTAGCCAGGCCTTCTTCCATAATAACCACGTCGCGGGTAATGACGATTTCCTTCACTGAGCCGTCGGTCTTTTGAATGGTCAGGCGCACCCGGGTGCCCTTGGGGCCGCGAATCTTAGAAACCACGTCGTCGAGATCCCAACCCATGACGTCGAGGTCTTCTTCGTTTTCCTGGCCAACTTTTGTGATCACGTCTTTGGCTTGCAGGTCACCTTGTTTCCAGGCAGGGCCGCCGGGAACGATTTCGGTAACGGTTGTTTTCTCCCCGTCGCCCTGAAGGCGCGCGCCGATGCCTTCGAGCTTGCCGGACATCTGAATATCAAAATTTTCTTTTTCCTGTGGGGAGAAATAGCCGGTGTGCGGGTCGAATGCATTGGTGACGGCGTTCAGGTAGGTTTCCAGGTGCCGGTTCCTGTCCATTTTCGCCAGGCGCTTGTAATACTTGTCGTACAGGTCCAGCACTTTTTCCCGGTTTTCCTTTTCCAGTTGCTCAAACGACTTGACCTCTCCGGTATATTCGGGTTTTTCCTGCTTATCCAGGTCGGCATAAATCCGGGTAAGTACTTCGTACTTCATCCATTGTTCCCAGCGTGTGCGCAATGCTGCATCGTTTGCCGCCCAGGCAATTTTGTCGAAATCGGTTTCCAGCACGTCTTGTCGGGTCAGGTCCAGCGGCTTGGACAGGATTTCCCGGTAATACCCTTGGGATTTGGACAACGCCTGCTGGTATTGCCCCATACAGAGGTTGAAAAATTCAAATGTCCCCGCTTGTGCCTGATCGTCAAGCATGGTTTCGTGTTGCCGGAACTGGAGGATATCCTCTTGTGTGAACATGCGTTTATAGCCGTCCAGGTCTTTCAAATAAAGGCTGTATACGTCTTTGGAGAAGGCGTCATTCACCGGTCGGGGGTTAAAATGGAGGCGATCAATGCCCTGAAGCACGGTCTGGATCAGCCGCGCTTCTTTTTTAGGATTGGGTTCGCCCTGCCGGAGCGGTTGATAGCTGTTGACAAACAGGGCAATTCCGGCGATACCGAAAAATGAAAAGAGCAGCAGCGAAGGGTTAAACTTCATAGCAGAAAATGTTTTGGGCAATTTGGATTGTCCGAATGGCAGAAATTGGATCAACATGCGAAATAGAGCGTTTGCTTAAACAGCGTTTTAAAAACGAAGGTTCTCGGATTGGGAAACAACACCCAAATTCAAAAGTAAAGGATAAAACGCAGGAATGAGGAGTTTCTGACATAGGTGGTCTTTTTTTTGACAAATACATGGTTTATCGGGTACAAACGAATTTACAGTAATTTATAAAACGGCTTGCTCCGGCGCATGTGACTGGATCAATCCCAAAGTTGTAACTTGCCCGTGAAAAACAAATTAAAGTGAAAACGAATTCTATTGGTATCATCGGTATGGGCTGGGTGGGCGCCGGCGTGGCTATTTCCACCTTGCATGAGGGCGTGTGTCGCACCCTGCTGCTCAACGATGCCCGGGAGGGCATCGCGGAGGGCGAAGCCATGGATCTGAATCACGGCTCTTCATTTTATCCATCGGCAGAAGTCCGCGCCGCTTCCGTTGAAGACATGCGGGATTGCGACGCCATTGTGATTACTGCCGGGCGCGGCGGCAAGCCGGGAGAAACGCGTCTGGATTTGCTAAAAAGCAACATCGAGATCGCCCGGCGTTTGTCCGAACAGTTGCGTGGATTTCAGGGGCTCCTGATCATTGTCGCGAACCCGGTGGATGTGCTCACTTACTACTACCAACGGTTCACGGGGCTGCCCCCGGAACGCGTGATTGGCACAGGTACGTTGTTGGATACCGCGCGCCTGCGCACCATGATCGGTACCCGTCTGGATCTCGACCCCAAGAGCATACACGCACAAGTAGTAGGCGAGCACGGCGATTCGGAGGTGGTGCTGTGGTCGAGGGCTACGATCGGTGGGGTAAACGTTCACCAATGGAAGGGCTGGCAAACGGCTTACGAGCAGGAGATCGCTGAACAGGTACGCACGGCCGCTTATGAGATCATACAACGCAAAGGCGCCACCAACCACGCCATTGGTCTGGTAACTGCCCATCTGTTGAAGTGGTTGCTGCGAGGGGAGCGGCGCATCGTCACGGTGTCGACGGTCATGTCGGGGACTTTCGGGTTACACGACGTGGCCTTATCGTTGCCTACAGTGATTGCCCATACGGGCGTGGTGGAGGTGCTGGAAGTGGACATGAATGAGGACGAAATGCGGCGGTTCATGCGTTCTGCGGAAGTTTTGAAGGGGGCGATCGGGCAAACCTGACAGGTTAAATCCCCCCCGATATCGGCCCCAAAGGCCGACATCGGGGGGGATTTAACCTGTCAGGTTCGTCACTCGCAAACCACGCCTGCCGGCGTTGGCGGCATACCCCCCGTTTCCACCTGTGTTTTCAATCCATTACCGGTTTCGTCGTTCGGGTCAAGTTCAAGCAATTTACCCAACACCTGATTAAATGGTGTGGCACAACCCCGCACAAAGTGATAGTACAGCAGATATTCGTAAGCCGGAATGAGCTTGTCGCGGTTCTTGGCTACATCAGCCGAAGCGATCTCCACGAATTTTTCGTATGAATTCCGGGCAACGCCAAACTGGGGGATGAGCGTGGTATCGGTCTGAATATCGGGTTCCAATTTAACTTCCGATTTGGCGCGCCATTCCCAGCCGATAGCGGCTGTGGGCGCCATGTCTGTCAGCTTGGTGAAGGTAGCGGCGGCGTGCTGATAGCGTTCCAGGTCGTCTTTGCAGTAAAACTGGCAGAGGCCGAGGCGGTAGTAGTCCGTCGCTTCGGGCGTAGGCACCGAATCCAGGTATTTGACATAAGCGGATGCCGCGCCACAGTAATCCCTCATGGTGTAGAGCATCTCGCCCATTTCCTTGTAAATGGGCCATGTAGAAGAGTCTTTTTGCACGGCCTGGTTCCATTCCTGAATGGCGGCCAGTGTGTCACCGCCGGTTTTGACGATCAGCCGGCCCATGTACAGGTAATCGGACGCCAGCACATTTTCCGGTTTGGAGTTGAAGTAATCCCGCATGATGCCCAAGCCCTTGTCGTAGCTTTCCGTTTCGTAGTAGGAGTAGCCGAGCAAGCGTTTCAGGTAAGCCTTGGAGTTGTCTTTCACGATGATTTGCTCTACCTGCTTGATGCATTCTTCGTAACCCTTGGTCAGGTAAAGGGTATTGGCGTAGAACATTTGGTCTTCGATGGTGTAATCCTTGCAGTTGGCCATCATGTCGGCGTACGTGGCGCGGGCTTTTTCAAAACGTCGCTCGTAGTAGAACCCTTCCGCTTTCATCCGGTAGGCAGGCGTGTAGGCAGGATCGGTGGCAATGGCCTGGTCGAGATATGCCAGGGACCTTTCGGGCAGTTTTGCCGCTTGATAGGTTTTTGCCAACATTAGTTTGGGCAACGGGTTGTTCTTTTCAAGCGTAGCGGCGTATTCATACTGGGTAGCGGCAAACCCGCCATTGGGCATTTCCTTGTAACAATACCCGAGGGCCATAATGGTTTTGAAGTCTTTGGCATTGGTGGCAAGGGCTTCTTTCAGCAGTTCTTCGGCACGGGTATAGTTGGGGCGTTTGGCGCCGGGAGAGGTGTAATACAAGTAGGATTCGCCGATAGCTCGAAGCGCGTCGATGTCTTTTCTGCCACTTTTTGCTGCTTTTTTGAACTGAGCATCGGCTGTCGAAGCGTCGTTGCTGATCAGCGCGGTGCGCCCATTGGCTACGAGGGCCATTGCGTTGTTCGAATTGGCTTTGTAGGCCGCTTCAGTAGCCTCCTTGGCTTTTTCGAGGTCGCCCTTGGCCATATAGGCGTTTCCGAGCGTCATCCAAGCGTCCTGATCGGCGGGGTTGCCCTGGGTTTTTTCGGTGTAAATTTTGATGGCATCGTCCCAATGCTCCAGTTGCATGGCTTCCATACCCCGGTCTGAACCCTGGGCTGAAACCGTGGAAAGCGAAGTGATCAGAATAAGGAGGAAGAGGGTCGTTCTCACGAAAGCAGACATGACAAATTGTTGTTTTGTTAAGTTTTGAGTTTATTCCGTATTGAACGGCAAAGATTGGTGTTTGGACGTTCATTGAACGTTAAGTTACTCGCGCGACGTTTTCACCAGTCGGGTGGGCGCCTGGGCCGGCAACAGGCCGTCTTTGAGTACGATGCGCTGCCCTTGGTCGCCGGCCAGGAAGGCGGCGAATCCCTGGCCAAGGCCTACACGCGCTTGTGCATCGATGATGTAAACCGTGCGTTTGTAGGGATAGTCTCCCGTGGCCAGATAAGCCTGGTACGGACCAAACCCCTCGGCGCCCGGTTCTTTCGCCACATCAACCAAACGAATGGATTGCAGGAATTGTTGGGCGCCGCGGTCATCGGTGTCCGAAATCCAGTTGGCGCCGATGATCCCGATGGCATTTTTTTGCTGTGAAACGTACTTAATTACCTCTTCGTTCGTGTTCACAGCGGAGGCGGCGGGAGAGAAGGGTTCCCCGCCGGCAATGGAGTCTTTGGCATACCGCACGAGGCCGGAGGTCGGATGGTCAAAAACCAGGCGCACATCGCCCAGTTTGGACTTGGGGTTTATGGCCGACCATTTGGTGATTTTTCCAGTGACCAGGTCGCGAATCTGTTGCATGGTGAACACCGTGTCCGTATTCTCCGGGTGGACGATAAGTGCCAGTGCGTCGTACGCCACCGGCGTTATTTTGGGTTTGAAGCCCCGGCTGGTGAAATAGGTGGTCTCCTCGTCGGTTAGTTTCCGGGTGATGACGATGACCTGCACCGTGTCTTCGAGCAAAGCCTTGACGGCCTCTCCTTCAGAAACGTAAATGGGTTCGATCTTGGCCCGAACATACTGGGTGTCAAATACGTCTACACTGGTGGCAATGATCGGCTTGTAAGCCTCGTCGACCATAATGCGGACGTATCCGGTAGTAGGCGTATCTACGATATTGCCTTTTTTATCTCTTTCCGGACCACAGGCATAGGCGACGACGGCGAGCGCCGCCAGCCAACCCATAAAAGCGCGCAAGTGCATGATAAGCAGGTGTTTTATTGAACAAAATCAGTGTAAATACGCCATCCGCGGTAAACGCCGTAAACGATCAGCAATCCGGCAAAAATATTTAAAAGTTCCGGTTGGATGCCCCCGAAATTGCTTTTATCCCAAAGCAGGTAGGCGCCCAGGGCCAGGTAGGCCAGGGTCATGGCAATGCCCAGAAAGAACATGGGCTGCCGCATGCGTTTGTGGCGGCGTACGCGTTCGTCGGTAGAAGGTTGCATGGCGGAGGGTTGAAGGGTGAATGTAATCTGATAAATGCAAAGTTGGCGAATAATGGTGTGACAGGCAAAAAAGAAACCCCTGTTCAGAGCAGAACAGGGGTTTTTTCCAAAAAACTTTTAAAAGTCAGGGCATTACATATCCCACCAAACGGGCAGGGTAATGTCGGAGATCACGGGATTCGGCGCATTTTCGTTGTACAAACGCTCGGTTTGCGGCGTGGGCAAGCGGCGTGGGATGGCCGTGGTCTCGCCATTCGGGTTGGGCGTCAGCGCGGGAATGTTGGTGCGGCGCCAGTCGTTGTACACTTCAAACTGGGTGAACAAGGCCACATACTTGTGGGTCATGATCTTTTCCAGCGAGATCGAACCGGCCGTCTCACTGGCTTGAGCGATCTCGTACGCCACGTCGGCCGGAGCGCCGGTCACTTGCAGGATGTGCGCCTTGATGGCATCGTTGTGCGCTTGGGCTGCCCGGGGCAGTTGCCCTGCGCGGAATGCTGCTTCTGCCTCGATGAACTTGGCCTCCACAAAAGTTACCATGGGTGCATTGGATGTGGGAGAGGCAAAATAGGCGCCCACATCTGAGGTAGTTGCGTCAATCGAGCCCAGTGGCGTGCCGCGGTAAATGACACCACCGCTATCCGGCGTGGCGTAGAAGGGCAGACGCGGGTCGTTGATGTTGAGGAGCAGGTTGATGAAGCCCTCGCCCATCTGGATGTAATCGGCGCGGTTGGCCTCAAATGCATACCATTGGTTGAGCGAGTTGCCGTCGCCGGGGAAAATGGCATTGCAATCGGAGGATGGACCGGTCATGCCGGCAGCGATGGCGGCATCAATGTGCCCCAGGGCGGCAGTGGCCGAACCGGCTGCGTCTTTTTTGCTCAAGCGGTTGGCATAGCGGGCTTTCAGCACGTGGGCCGTAATGATCCAGTTGCTGATGTCGCCGCCAAAAATCAGATCGTCGGAGCCCGGTAGAACCACGTTATTGGCGTTGGCGAAATCGACCAGCGCGTTATCCAGCAAGTTCTGCATGTCGAGGTAGATGGATTCCTGATTGTCGTACACCGGGTTATAAAAGGCTTCGCCTTGAAGACCCAGTGCTGCTTGCCGATTGGGAACATCACCCCACAGGTCGGTCGTTATGGCCAGGTTCATGGCCTTCAGCACCCGGCCAATGCCGCGGTAGTGCGGGTTGGCGTCTCCGGCCAGGTCGATCAGCGTGTTGCAATCGTTGATGGCTGAATAGTGCGATGCCCATTCGTTCACGTTGTCGCCTTCACGGATGTTGTAGTTGGCAATATCCTCGTACTGCGCCTGGACCCCCATGCAATGTTGGGTCATCATAGCGGCGTAGCGGGCAAACTGGCCGGAATAGTGCGAGAAGGTAGCAACTTCGATAACGGTGGTCAACAGCGCCGGGTTGGATTGTTGCGGATCGTTGGGCGACACCTCGTACCCGTCCACATAATTGCTGCAGGAGTAGCCTCCGACAGCGAGCAATATGGCCAAAAGGCCTGTTTTTATGTAATTTTTCATGATCAATTCAAAGTTTTGCAGGTTTTAGAAGCCGAGGTTGAGACCGAAAATGAACGATTTCGTGCTCGGCATATTGAAGTAGTCGAAACCACCCACGTTTGAGCCGGCGCCGGTGAGCGACGTCTCGGGGTCAACGCCCTCGTAGTCGGTGCTCAGCCACAGGTTGCGACCGGTGAAATAGATGTTCGCGCGGTACAGGTACTTGTTTTTGGGAATGGGCAGGTCGTATCCGACGGTCAATTCACGCAAGCGTACCCAGGAGCCGTCCTGGATGGTCTGTTCCACAGCTGCGCTACCGGAGTCGCCTACATAATTCGAGAAGTACGAGTTGGCCGATATCCTAACGTCGTTCGGGGTGCCGTCAGACTGTTTAACGCCTTCGATGAGGTAGGACTGGTCACGTCCGTCGCCGGAAGCCTTGGTGGTGCCGAAACGGTTCAGACGCGCCAGGGTGCCGTTCCAGAGGTCTCCGCCTTCCCGGATGTCCAACAGACCACTGATGGTTACTCCGTAGAAAGAGAATGCGTTGGTGATGCCCATGGTCCAGTCGGGATAAGGGTTGCCGACGTTGCCGCGGAGCGGATCAATGGCCGGAATACCGTTCGGACGGATGACCAATTGGCCCTGGTCGTTGCGCAGCCAGCGGGTGGCGTACAGGGCTCCGTAAGGTTGACCCACAATGGCGAAAGAGCCGATAGAAGCAAAAGCCGCTTCGATGTCAATCTCGTCAACACCCGGCGCCAGTTGGGTCACCTCGTTTTCGTTGCGGGTAAAGTTGGCGTTGATCATCCACTGGAAGTTTTTCTTCACGATGGGTTTCAAACCGAGCTCGATTTCCCAGCCGCGGTTTTCCATTTCACCGAAGTTCTGGAAAATCTGCTCGTAGCCGGTGGATGCGGCGATGGGACGGAACACCAACAGGTTTGTGTTTTTGTTCAGGTACCAGTTCACGTCCAGATCGATGCGGTCTTTGAAGAAGATCAGGTTTGCACCAACTTCATAGGTCGTGTTGATCTCCGGCTCTAAGTTCTGGTTGCCCAGGGTTTGCGAATAGCCGAAGCCGTTCTGGCCGCCGTAGGGGAAGCCAAGGCCGTCGGTGAAACCGTCGGTCACGAATGGCGAGGTGAAGTACGTAATGGTAGCGTAAGGGATCGGTTCGCGACCGGCCTGGGCCACACTGGCGCGCACTTTACCGAAGGAGAGCACGCGGTCGTCCAGACCAAGCCCTTCAGTGAACACCCATGCCAGGCTGGCCGACGGGTAGAAGTAACCCGATTCGCGGAGATCTTCACCGAACGTAGACGCCCAGTCATTTCTTCCGGTCAATTCCAGATACAGCTGGTTGTCCCACGCCAGGGCGGCGTTCGCAAAGATACCGGCTATGCGCTGCTCTGTCGTTGCCTGGCTGGTGTACAGGTCGGAGGCGTTACCCAAGTTGTAGAACCCGGGTACAGCCAGGTTGCGGCCCCGTGCGAACAGGTCCTCGTCTTTGCGGGAGTTCAGGTTCACACCGCCCGTTACGCGCAGGTCGAACTTGCCGCCCAGGGTGGGGTAAACATTGGCGAAGATATCTGTATTCACTTCCAGGCGGGTTTTCGTGTTTTCCCACACCTCACCCACCGGCGCCGGAGGGTCATTTGCCCCAATGGCGAACACCTGCTTGCGCTCGTCTGTGTACTGATCTACACCAATACGGGCCGATACATCAAGCCATTCCGTGAAGGTATAAGTACCCATGATGTTGCCCGTCAGGCGGTTTACTTCGCCGGTCAACGGGTTGTTGTAGGCAGACCAAAGCGGGTTGTCGTAAATGGAGAAATAGGTGTAGGAGCTGCCGTCCGGGTTGTCGTACCCGTTGGGCCCTTCTCCGCCGTTGATGTTAAAGCTCGGCGGCATCCGGGTAAGGCCGAGCATAACCCCGGACAGGTTGCTGCCGTTTTGCGCCTTGGTATCGCGGGTGTTGGCATAAGCAGCCGTTCCCAACAATTTAAATCGTCCGTAGGTGGATTCCGTGTTCAAGCGGAACGAGTTGCGTTTCAGCTCCGTGTTGGGCACAATCCCTTCCTGGTTGGTGTTGCCGTACGACAGGCGCACCCTGGTGTTGTCGTTGCCCATGGAAACCGAGATGTTGTTGTTCCAGGTGATGCCTGTTTCAAAGTAGGCGTCAAGGTTATCAAAAGAGTTTGCAACTTCAGGAACACCTGGCGTACCGATTCTCGGCCCCCAGGAGAGGGGGGTATTGAATACGTAATTTCCCTCCGGAGTGACAACCCCGGTTGCAGCGTTGTACGCGCCGCCGCCGGTACCCTGGCCGTACTCCATCTGCATTTCAGGCAACTTGTTCACCTGATCGAAACCGACGCTGGAACTGAACTCGACGCCCACACCCCTGCGGCCCTTTTTGGTGGTGATGATCAATACGCCGTTGGCCGCGCGCGAGCCGTAGAGGGCCGCCGCTGCCGGGCCTTTCAGCACGTTGACGCTCTCAATGTCCGTCGGGTTCAGATCCAGTGCCCGGTTCGAGTTGTTCACCCCGCTCAGGTTGGCGTTGAACGGATAGTCGCCTGCCACCGAACCGTTGGTCTGGTTGTCGTAGGGCATACCGTCCACAACCATCAGCGGTTGGTTTTCGCCGGTAAACGACTTGTTGCCGCGGATCAGGATCTTGGAAGAGGCGCCGGGCGTACCACCGGAGCCGATGACCTGAACGCCGGAGGATTTGCCCGCCAGGCCCTGGATTGCGTTGACCTCGCCCGAACCGGCGATGGCCTTGCCGTCCACTTCGGTGATGCCGTAACCGAGTGACCTTTCCTCCCGGGTAATACCAAGAGCAGTCACCACGGCTTCGGAAAGCACCGCGTTGGTAGCCATGACCACGTCCAGCACATTTTCCACGCCAAGCGCTACTTCTTGGGTGGCCAGGCCGGTGTAGCTGAACACCAGGGTGTTGTTTTCTGCGGGTACAGTGATGGTGTAACGACCGTCATTATCGGTCCTGGTACCCACTTGGGCGTCTTTGACCTTAACAGTGGCACCCACCAGGGTTTCACCGTCTTCGCTGGTCAAGACGCCTGTGATGGTGCGCTGCGCCAGCGCCATGCCGGCGGACAATAGCACCAAAAGGAAGGCTGTAAACAAACGCTTCATACGAAAATGTGATTTGGTTGAGAATGAGTTTGAGCAACTGAATCAATGGTGAAAAATGCACGTATTCACACGATTTTCAGGGTTGGCAAAAAAAATGCCTGCACCCGGCGCCGACAGGTATTGGGACCGGAGCAAGCAGTATCACGGAAGATTGATGCCATTACAGGGTTGAGCACTTAAAGCAGTCATCCTCATCTTTGTCGCGATCAAAGGTAATGCATAAAACCTTGTTTGTTTCCCAAAAAAATAAAATTTTATCGAACTAACCAAATAATCTACCAATGTTAAATCATTGTTAAATAACTAATAAATTATAAATCAAGCATTTTTGAAACGCGAATATTCGCTTTTAGGGTGTGTTAAATTTTTCAGGATAGCTGCCTGAGGTACATTTTTACCGTGTTTGAAAGTCCAAAATAAAGCGCATCGCAAATCAACGCATGACCGATGCTGACCTCCAGCAGGTCCGGGCAACGTTCCCGGAAGAAGCGCAGGTTGTCCCGGTTCAGGTCATGCCCGGCATTCAGGCCGATGCCTATCTGCCGGGCTTCCAGGGCCGCCTCCACAAAAGGCGCCACGGCTTTTTCCCGGTCGGCGCCGTAATCTTTTGCATAAGGGCCGGTGTACAGTTCTACCCGGTCGGCTCCGCAGGCTTTTGCGCCCGCCACCATGGCCGGGTCTGCATCCACGAACAACGAGACCCGGATACCGTGGGCGTGCAGTTCATCCACTACGTCGCGCAGCAAGTCTTGCTGCCGGTGCGTGTCCCACCCGCTGTCCGACGTGAGTTGCTGGGGCGCATCCGGCACCAGCGTGCACTGGTGCGGCCGGTGCGTGGTCACCAGCGACAAAAATTCGGGTGTTGGATTTCCTTCGATGTTAAATTCTGTTTGCACCAGGCGCGCCAAGGCTGGCACGTCGTCGTACCGGATGTGGCGCTGGTCAGGCCGCGGGTGCACCGTGATGCCCTGGGCGCCGAAGGCCTCGCAATCGCGCGCCACCTGGAGCAGGTCGGGCAAGTTGCCGCCCCTCGCATTGCGCAGCAGGGCTACCTTGTTGATGTTCACACTGAGTCTGGTCATGGCTGGTAAACGTTTTGCGCCTTGGGCGGTTGAACTAGATGCTATATTTGCCGCGAAAATACGTCGCTATGCAAGAAGTGTATGATCAATCGCCAACGCCGGAACAGGTTGAGTCGCCGAGGGCGCCGCTGGTGTTGCTCGTGCTGCTGGGGTTGAGCATAGCCGGCTCCGCCGTGTCGCTGCTGGCTTACCAGGGGCTAAGCTTCGTGCTTGGGTGGCCTGCCGACGTGCTGCAAAGCGGGGTGCGCCCCGGTTCGCCGCCGGAGGTGATGTGGCCGGTGCGCGTATTCCTGCTCCTGACCCAATTGGGCACTTTTCTGTTGGCGGGCTGGATGACCACGTGGCTGTTTTACCGAAAAAAGGCGCCCATGGGCAGAAGTGTCGGGCCCGGTTGGGCCTTTTACCTCCAGGCCAACCGGTTACCCCGTTTCCAACAGGTGCTGATCGCCGTTCTGCTCATGCCGGTGGCTGCGCCCATGGTGTTGTGGCTGTACCAGTTCAACCAATCTCTTCCCATACCGGAAAGCCTGCGCGGCATCGAATCGCAGGCGGAGGATTTGCTTAAAGCGCTGATGCAAATGGACACGCCTGCGGCATTCCTGTTCAACCTGCTGCTCATTGCCGTGGTGCCGGCGGTAGGGGAGGAGTGGGTGTTTCGGGGTGTGGTCCAGCAGCAACTCTTGCGGGTGATGAATATGCCTTGGAAAGCTATTTTGGTTGCCGCCTTTATCTTTAGCTTCATTCACCTGCAATTCGAAGGATTTCTTCCCCGGCTGTTCCTGGGAGGGCTGTTGGGTTGGCTGTTTTGGCGGACGCAGAACTTCTGGGTTCCCGTGGCGGCCCATTTTGCCAACAACGGCATGCAAGTGGCCGGCCAATACCTGTTTCAACAACAAATTAGCCAGGTCGACCTCGAAAAAGACCACCACATCCCCCTGTACGCCGCTGCTGTTTCGTTGGCAGCAGCCCTGCTGCTCGCCTACCGGCTAAACAAGATATCTGTCAATACACCGTAAAATATGTCAACATTAGGAATCGGTTCGCGCGTCGAACACCCTGCTTTCGGATTGGGCGCCGTGGTGCGCCTCCACCCTGCCGCCTACGAAGTTTGTTTTATGCAATTCGGGCTAAAAATGGTCGGCAGAGAATACGATAAATGGACCATCATCGAAGCCGTACCTGCCGAAGAGGCGGTGACGTTCAGCGAGGCGGAAAAAGCCCTGCAACGCATTTTGCGCACCTGGGCCGGCTTTTCACTGGAAGAAGTGCCGTTGGGCGACCGGTGGAAAAACGGCAAACTGGTGCTGGATCCCGGCGACGCCACTGCCCAGCCCAAAGAGGTGCCCATCGAAACCTTCTTTCACAAAATCGTCATGATGCGCGACCGGCTTCGCGTGCTGGAACAAAACATCAACGCGCACAAAAAGCTCGACGACGAAGACAAGGTGAACCTGCAGCAGTACATCACCCGTTGCTATGGCAGCATGACCACCTTTAACGTACTGTTCCGGAATCGGGAGGACTATTTTGTGGGTGAGGGCGCCAGAGAGAAAGACTGAGTTCGCTTAAAACATAAAGCCACAAGAGGCCATATTCCAGCACAATCAGCCCGTATTGCTCGTTGAATGCGCCGGCGTGATAATGACTGTAAGAGAGTGCGACAAGCCCCGTCCACACCAGCGGGAAACGCCAACGCCCCGGCAAACACACGCCAAACGGCAGCAATACGTACCACGGATGCACAACAGCCGCCAGGCTCAGGTGCGCAAGGGATGCCCATGCCATGCCCCCGGCCAGTCGGCTAATGCTTTCGCCGGTTCGCTGCGGCTTCACCCGGACCGCTACCGCAAGTACGATCAGCACGGTCAATGCGCCAAGTACCGGCCCTGAATACTCCCCGATGTCGTATCCCAGGCGACGATAACCCACCCAGCGCACCAGATAATACACACTGGCGTTAAACTGGAACTGGCGGAAATACAGGTCCAGGCTCCGGGCCATGTGTTGCATCACCTCCTCCGACAATACGGGCAAAAAAAGCAGCAGGGAACAAACGCCAAAAACGGCCATAAAAATCGACCCGCGTCGGAAACCCAAAAAGCGCCACAGCAGGGGAAGAAACAACAAAGGTGTGAGCTTGAGCGCAACGGCTACCGACCAGGCCACTGCCGACTGAATGGGCCGGCGCTGCTCCAAAAAGAGCATGCCCCACAGCACACCGCACAACGCAGCTACCTCGAAGTGCGCGTTTCCGCAACCTTCCAGGATGGCCAGGGGATTCAAGGCATACAGCAGCGCCCACGAACGCCCCGGCTTGCCTGCCTGCAACCGGCTCAGCGCCAGTACGTTGCCTGCTTCGCAAGCCAGCAGAAAAAGTTTAATGACCACGATGCTGCCGCCGATGCTGCCGGGAGATGCCCATGCGGACAAAAAGAAAACCGCCTGTGCAGCCGGCGGATAAACGGTGTAATGCTCCGGAGAGTTGAGCTTTTGGTGCAGCTCCGCCGACAGGCCGGGGGCCGGAAACCCCAGGCCGGCCATAGCGTCCGGCGTCTGTAAAAACGGGTGGATGCCCTGGAGCCAACAACGGCCGTCCCAGATGAACCGGTACACGTCGTCGGACCAAAGGGTTGGGGAAAAAACCAACAGGAAGCGGGCTGCCAAACCCACTGCCACCCACCCTCCATTAAAAGCAGAAGCCCGCCATACCACGCATAGGTACAAGACAAAAAGGCCGGAGAACAGCCATCCGGAAAGCTCCGCATTTTCTCTGCCGACCCAATACCCCAGCGCAAGAACAAGCGACAGAAATGCGGCAGCCAACGCCGGCGTCAGGAAAGCGGGAATTCGGTTCATAGGTGCACATCCCACAGCATCAGGGAGCGGTCGTCGCCGGCAGAAACCAACCCTTCCGGTATCCACAACAGCGCATTCACCGAGTTGATGTGGCCGCCAAACCGCAGGGTATCAACGACCTTGAGCAACCGCCGGTCGGCAGCATCCCAGATTTTGATGGTTTTATCCCGGCTGGCGGTAGCGAAAAGCGCGCCGTCGGGCGAAAAAACGATGTCGTTAATCGTGAACCAGTGCGCCGGTTGCTCGGACATCAGTTTTGGCCCTTCCGCCAGCGCCCAAACGCGGAGCATGGCATCCCGTCCGCCGCTGAGCAAAAAACGCCCGTCGGGTGCGTAGCGAACAGAGAAGACGGAGTTGCTGTGCGCTTCGCGCACGACATTCCGGACAGCCAGGGTGCGCGCGTCCAGCAGGTAAATGTGGTGGTCTGTGCTGCCGACAGCCAGCTCCGCGCGGCTTGGGGAATAGTCCAGACAACGCAAGGCATAGGCCGACAATTGCAGGCTCTCCACACTGCGCGCCGGCATCAGGCGCCAGCGGGTGAGCACGCCATCGCCACCCACAGACAGCAGTTCATCGTTCAGAAAAAGCAGCCCGAATACGCCTTTTTGGTGGTGCTGGATGTTGCGGGCGTCCTCCGGGTGGTTCGGGCGGATGAAGTGCAGGCCGCCGTTCATGTTGCCGGCGGCAACCGTGTCCGTTTGGGTGTTGGATGCCAGGGCGAACACTTGATTTTCCACAGCAGCCAACAGGTGACCGTTTTCGGGGTCATCCCAACGCCAGCGCACGACCCAGCCGTCGCCGGCGGCCGACAGAAAAGTGCCGGGCTCCAGCCCGGCAGTCAGTGCGTACACCGACGCACGGTGTCCGGTGCAGGTATGTCGTTTGGCGATGCGCATGGTATCACGCCCGACCCTGTTACTTGTCGTCTCCGAAAAAAGCAAGGATCTTGTCCGCCAGTTCGAGGCCGATATACGATTGCGCTTCGAGGGTGGCCGCGCCGATGTGGGGCGTACAGGAAACCAGCGGATGGCTGAGCAGGGCCGGATTGGGTGTGGGTTCGTTCACAAATACGTCGAGGCCGGCGCCGCCAATTTTCCGGCTGTCGAGGGCCTCGAGCAGGGCCTGTTCATCTACCACACCGCCGCGCGCCGTGTTGATGATCATCGCCCCGTCCTTCATGCGCTGCATTTCCGCTTTTCCGATGACCGGGTCGTCGCCGCCGGGGATGTGGAGGGTAACGAAGTCGGCGTGCCGAAGCAATTCTTCGAAAGGGACGGTGCGGATGTGCACCATAAACTTCAGGTCTTCAAAGCCGGTAAGTTGGATGCCGATCTCGGTTTCCTGCACATAAGGGTCGTGGGCGAGCACCTTCATGCCGAGGGCGAGGGCAATTTTGGCCACCTCCTGTCCGATGCGTCCGAAACCGACGATGCCCACGGTACGTCCGCGGAGTTGATAGCCCGTTTCGAGCTCTTTTTTCAGTTGTTTGAAATCGCCGGTGGCCATTTCCCGGTTCCCGCGCTGCAAGCCGCGGCATAGGGTAATCATGTGCCCGATGGCCAGTTCGGCCACCGCCCTGGAGGATGCTTTTGGGGTGTTGAGCACCTCGATGCCTTTGGATTTGGCGTAGTCAACGTCGATGTTGTCGAGTCCGACACCGCCACGGGCGATAACCTTGAGGTTTTTTCCGGCGTCAATAATCTCCTTATTGACTTTCGTGGCGCTGCGCACAATGAGCACCTGATAATCGCCGATGGCGGCGGCCAGCTTTTCCTGGGGGATCTTGTGGTCTTCCACCACGTAGTTTGCTTCTTCCAATAGCAGTTTACCGTCCGGGTGGATGCCGTCGTTAACTAATATTCTGATCATTGGTTCGGGTGTTTAGTCGTTTGTGTGCCGACAAAGGTAGCATATCCCGTGGAACGGGAACGGCTTAATATCGCAGGGCTTTTTTTGTTTGACCCATCAGGACGTTCACATAGTCCACCGGCGATTGTCCTTCGAGACTAAGGGCTTCCTGCAACATATCGAGGTCTTCGGGGTATGCCGGGAGGAGTTTTTGCATAGCCTTTGCGCGCATTTGGGCTTGTCCCCACGCGTTGGCCTGGGAGAAGGTTTCGTATTCCGTTTGCCGGATTTTGAACTGGGAAATCAGGGTGCTGAGCGAATTCTGTATGCGCAGGTCGAGTGTTTTTTCTTTGTCGGCAATTTTGAGGGGATCAATCCGCCACAGGTTGTTGGACATGCGGTAGTTGATGCTGCTGTACAGGGCAAGCAGTTCGGTGGCCTGTCGGTAGGCGAACAGGGCGCCGGCATAATCTTCGAGGAAAAAGAGGGAGTCGCCGGTGGCCTGGTCGTGCAGAATCGCTTTATTGAGCGAATCGAAGCGCAGGGCGTCTGCTTTTTCAAAAGCGACGTCTTTGAAGGCTTTTCGCGCCAGAATGGCCAGTTTGACGGGGTTTGCGAGCAAGCTGTCGTAGGCGGGCATAGCGGCTTCGAAAATTTCGAGCCGGACGTTGCGTTCGATCTGGGCGAGTTCCTGCTCAACGGAATGGGCGAATTCCCGTTTAGACGCCCGGAAGTTGTACACAAAATAAACGCCGAGGGCCAGGCTGAATACCAGGGTAGTGAGCGCAAAGAAGGACACGCGGTGGGCCAGCTTGCGTCGAACCCGCGTTTCTTCCAGTTGTTTTTCCACCGCTTCACGGCGTTTCTCTTCCTCGGCCAGGCGTTGTTCCAGCGTCCGCCTCTCCAGGTCGGCCCGTTCTGCCTTTCGGCGTTCATCCCGCGACTCCACAATGGCGGGCAACAGGGTATCGTGGCTGATCTCGAAGTAAAAATCGTCCAGCCGCATTTCCTTGCGCAACAGGCGGCTTTCGACCAGGGTATCCAGGAAATCGCTGTCGACGAGGTAGTTGGTGGTCAGGATGTCGTCCACCATGCTGCAGCGCCGTCCGGCGGGTGTCACCAGGCTGTCTTCGATCAGCCGCCGGGCGGTCATGACGGCGCTCTGCGGGTCGTCGACGTTTTTGCCGGTACGGCGGGCCAGGATCGCGGGTATGGATTCGAGCTGGTTGTGGTAAAAGTTTTGCAATTCGCGCCGCAGCCCGTGCTTGCCGCCGTAGTAATCGGGTGGTACGGTAAAGTTTTCCGGTTCTTTGCGGCGAATCACCTCCTCTTCGATGCGTTGGCAGATGATCTGGAGGTTGAAGGATTCGATCTCGTCGAACCGCTTGATGGCCAGCAGATCAAGGTCTTGCTGTTCTTTTCGCTGCTCGGCTTTTTCGGTTGCATCGAGTTTTCCGCTCAGGAAGTCGAGCATTTCATTCAATGCTTCTTCTGAATAGGCGAATGGTTTGCTGGCGTAAGGTCCTTCGGCATTGGCCGGATTGACAATGGCCTCCGACGCCTGGGTTCTGTCCAGGGGCTTGAGTTGGAAGCGGTTGTGGAGGATGCCCGGGATAAGCGGGCTGATCTCGTCGAGCAGGTGTAAAAAGTCGGAACGGATGGACAGTACGACGCGGAGCTGGGGTTGGCTTTCCCACCATTGCATGAAGCCGGCATTGGAGGGGGAGTTGGTGTTTTGCAGGCGCGCCAGCAGCATGGCGCGCACGCCTTCGGGCATGGATTCGTTGGCCAGGTTGGCCAGTTCGGCCAGGAAGCGCGTGCGGTTTTCCTCGGTGTGGTTGAGGGTGAAAAGTTCCTCAAACTGGTCGAAGACGAGTACCGGGGTGGCGGGCAGCCCGTCGAGGTCGAATTGCAGCCGTTTGGTTAGTTCCCACAGGGTCTCCGGCGCATCGGAAATGGAATTGCTGTTGTCCATACCCCCGGTCAGGGTATGGCTTTTCAAAACGCTGCCCACGGCGTCCATGATCGGCTTTTCGGGTTCGTTCAGCCTCATCAGGATGGGGGCGAATCCTTGTTTTTCCAGTTCCGGCGCCACGCCGGCCTGGAGGAGGGAGGTTTTTCCGATACCCGATTTGGAGAAGAGCACCACCAGGCGTTCGCGCAGGATGAGATTGGCAAGCCGCTGCACATCCGTACTTCTGCCGTTGAACAGGGCACTTTGCGTCCGGTCGAAGGGCCTCAGTCCCGGATAACGCCGCGGCAGGTTTTGCGCAAGGGGGGCGATCATGTGATGGATACGATGTATTTGCGGAGGGTGTCGGCAATATCGGTAAAATGCTGTTGTTCCTGTTGCTCGCCGTAAACAGATTTTTTCTGCAAGGGTCTCGTGGTTTTCAGGGTGCCCAGCGGGGTGCCTTCCATGGAAAACGGTTTGATGAGTATGGGCATCACCAAAAACTTGTTGCGCGGGTTGTTGCGCTGCACCAGGGTATCCAGCAGGGGCAGGTACGGTTGTCCGGCGGCAAAAAAATCAGCGCTGACCAGCGGCATTACCACCTGAACAGTGTCTATTTTCTCAAGCAGCCACGCTTCCTGGTCGGGGGCGCCCAGGGCGTCTTTCAGGGAATGCATGCGGAGGCGCAGGGCGCGCAAATGGCCCGAAAGCGCCTGTGCCGCGTCTTCGTCTGCGGTTTCGTTGTACAACAGCAGAACGTCGGCCACCGGTTCGGCCGCGCCGGCCGCGCCCTGTCCGTCGATCGCCTTGTAGTGACCCATCAGGTGGGCCACAAAGGTGTCGATATCCTCTGCCGGAAACTCCATGCGAAACTCTCCCTGAAAAAAAACGCGCGCATACGGCCCTGTGGACTCCTGTCCCTTCACGGGGTAAGCAAACGGCTGGATGCTGTTGCGGGCGTTCCGGAACAGCGCGTCGAGCAGCACGCGCAGGCTCCACTCTTCAAAATCGAAGCCGAGGAACAGGTAAAAACGGGGCGAACTGAAGGCCGCCAGCAGGCTGTCGGGCAGCCGCTCGTGCTGGGCGCCGGTGATTTTGTTGACGTACCCGAGCTGGTCTCCGTAGGTGAGCACCAGCGACTCGGGTTTGGTGTACACGCCAAACAGGTTGTAGATCAGGGGCGGCTGGTCGTCGTCGAATTTGAACAACGGATCCGGCGCCGGCTTCCGGAAGTTGTAAAAATCGAATCGGTAGGGGCGCACCGCCTGGTCGTAGTAACGGGCAAAAAAGTTGTCGGGCGTGGTATTAACGGCGATCCGGAAAGGAAGATCGGCCAGTTGCTCCAGCAGGGGATGCAGCTCGGCCTCGCGTTCGGTGCGCTGATAGAAGTCCTGCACTGCTGCGATGATCATGGTGTCGGACAGCAGGTTTCGGAAGCGAAGCGTGCTGGCCACATGATACAAGGAGGTTTTTTCTTCGGCAGAGAGGCTAAGGCCGGCCTTTTGGGCCAGCTCGGCGGCACAACGTTCGGTCAGCGGCTGGTAGGTTCCGTCGGGTAGCCGGGCGCCAATGAGCTTGGGGCCCAAAAACAGGATGCAGGCCCCATCGTGGATCTGGCGGGCAATGTTTTGGTAAACGCTGTCGGGTAACACACCTTTGGCGCCTACCCCTCCGACGGCACTTTGGACATCATTGGGCATAAGGCGGTGGTTTTGGGGGGGGTATCTGAGATGAGCGGTTAATCAAGATACCGCAGGGGTACCGGTTCGGGTGGTCGCGGCCTGCTGGGGCTTCAGCCACCCGAACGGGTATTATACGAAGTTGGATCTCTTCAGGTAGGTTTCCAGGGCAACGGCGATGGACGGTGCTTCGGGTGTGCCGGCCTGAATATCCACGCGCATGCCGCGGTCGGTGACTGCCCGCTGTGCGGAGGGGCCGAAAACACAGATACGGCGGTCTTCCTGCTTGAACTCGGGGAAATTATCGAAAAGCGATTTGACCTCCAGGGAAGAGAAAAACGCGATGATGTCGTACTTGATGTCTTTCAGGCCACTCAGATCGGTATTGGCGGTGCGGTACATGACCGCTTCCTGGATGGACACTTTCAGGCTCTCGAAAAAGGAAACGACCTCCGGGTTGCCGGCATCGCTGCAGGGCAGGAAAAATTTTTCTTCCTTGTTGCGCTGGATGTTGGCTTTCAGTTCGGTGATGGACCGGTTTGCAAAAAACACCTTTCGCTTGCGGTAATTGATGAATTTTTGCAGGAAATTGGCGATATTTTCCGTAGCGCAAAAGTATTTGGATTCTTCCGACATTTTGATGCGCATGTCATTGCAAAGACGGAAAAAATGCTCAACGGCGTTGCGGCTGGTAAAAACGATGGCGGTGTAATCGTTCGGATAAACCCTGTTTTTGCGATATTCCTTTTCGGTCAGACCTTGCACCGTGATGAAAGGCACAAAGTCAATGCGCACTTTGAATCGCTGCTCCAATTGCTCATAGGCGGTGAGTTGCGCTGGTTTGGGTTGAGAAACGAGGATGTTTTGAACGCGTTGGTAGGTTTCTTCCTGAACGGGTGCTACGGGTATGGACATTCGGATACGGTGTTTGGTTGGAAGTAGCCGGCATGGGCAGTGCTCGTTCGCTCGTTCCTGAACGATCCGGGGGCTTCAGGAGTTCCCCTGATTCATGGCAATTTTCAGCAACAACAGGATCGGCGCGATTTCCACGGTGCAAAGGTACAAAAAAAAGTGGAACATATGTGTCGATGCAAAGCGCGCGCCGATGGTCGCAGCGCGTGCGGCCCGGTATGCATAAAAAAGAATGATGAGCCCCAGCGCCCAGAATACCATAAAGCCCTCGGCGGCTGTCGAAAACGCGATCAAAAAGTTGAAAGGCAACAAAAACATGCCGAGGATGCAGTTAAATACCACGATCAGAAAGTTGTACCGGTAAATGGTCTCGCCGACCGGCAGGAGCGAACCGATGACCCGCAGTGCGGCATGCTTGGCTGTAAACAGCAGCACCGAAGCCGCTATGCACAGCAGAAAAAACACCAGATTGCTAAACGTCTCCCGCCAGAAATACCGGGATATCAGGAACATGAACATACCGGCATTCAGTACAAATCCGGTGTAAAGCAGGTAGTAGGGCGTGTTGCCCACCAAACCCGTGGCCTCCCGCTGCGCAATGCCCAGGGCGTTGTCGTTCAGAAAGCTGTTCCAGGCCCGCGCCAGTGCCTTGCGGTTGAAAGCCACCGAAAACGCTACGAAAGTCAGCACGAAAAACAAGACGACAAATAAAAAAGTTTTCCCTACCGTGTTGCCCCGTGAAATGCCTTTCAATGGCTGAAAAATGTCGCTGGAAGCGCTGGAAAGGCGACTTGATGTGCCGGGTTGACGGTGGGGCACGACGTCAAAGGGGTTGTTCAACGCCGTAACGGCGGACCCCGGTGCAGGGCTTAGCGCCCCTTTCGGCAGTCGGTGCCGCAGTTCAAAAGGATTGACCTCCTGTGCGACCGCACCGGCCCCCATGAACAACAAGACCAGACCGGAAAGAAGCAGTTTATACACCGCGCAAAGATAAAGCGTCTGCGGGTTGTCCGCATACCTTTTCTTTTTGTACCTTCGCGCGCCTTTTGGGTAAGTATTCACGAAAGTTTTTTTATGCAAATTGATGTTATCCTTGGCCTGCAATGGGGCGACGAGGGGAAAGGAAAAATTGTCGACTTTTTGGCCGAAAACTACCATATCGTAGCGCGGTTCCAGGGCGGCCCCAATGCCGGACATACCCTCAAGTTCGACGGCAAAAAATTCGTGCTCCACACCATCCCGTCCGGCATATTCCGTCCGGACCTGATAAACGTCGTTGGCAACGGGGTTGTACTCGACCCCGTGACTTTCCAGCGGGAGCTGCTTGCGCTCGATCAGAATGGCATCGAATACCACGACCGACTGCTCATCTCCCGAAAGGCGCACCTGATTCTGCCCACCCACCGCTGGCTCGACGCCGCCTCGGAAGCCCACAAAGGGAAAGAAAAAATCGGATCCACCCTCAAGGGCATCGGACCCACCTACATGGACAAAACCGGACGCAACGGAATGCGCGTGGGCGACATCGAGCAAGGCGGATTCCAACAACGCTACGAAACCCTCAAGCAAAAACACCTCACCCTGCTGCAGATCTACCCCGAAATGCCCTTCGATCTGGAAGCCGAAGAGGCCAAATGGTTCGCCAGCCTGGATGCCCTGCGCAAACGCCCCCTCATCGACGGTGAATACTACCTGCACAACGCCATGGCGCAGGGCAAACGCATCCTCGCCGAGGGCGCCCAGGGCTCCATGCTCGACATCGATTTCGGCACCTACCCCTTTGTAACCTCCTCCAACACCATTACCGCCGGCGTCTGCACCGGACTCGGCGTGGCGCCTGCACACATCGGCAAGGTCATCGGCATCACCAAAGCCTACTGTACCCGCGTAGGCGGAGGACCGTTCCCCACCGAACAGGACAACGCAACCGGCGAACGGCTGCGCGCCGAAGGGCAGGAGTTCGGCGCCACCACCGGGCGGCCACGGCGCTGCGGATGGATCGACATCCCCCAGTTGCGGTATTCCATCCTCATCAACGGGGTCACTGAATTGTGCATGACCAAACTCGACGTGCTCAACATCTTCGACACCATTCAGGTGGCCACCGCCTACCGATACCACGGCAAGGAAACCATGGACCTTCCTTACGACCTTTGTGCCATCGACGTCGACCCCGTCTACCAGTCATTTGAAGGCTGGCAAACCGATCTGGATCATGCCCTCGGATTCGACCATCTGCCGGAAAAAGCCATAACATTCCTCTCCGCATTGGAAAGCAAGCTGGGCATACCCATCACCATGATCTCCACCGGGCCGGAGCGGGAAAAACTGATCGTGCGGGAACGGTAATCTCTTGTTCGGTTTGTGCCAAAACGGTTCAGGGAAAAAGCGACGCTGAACGGTCTTTCATCCAGGCTTTGTAGTGCCCGCCCGGTATGAACCGAATCACCCGCCCGAATCGCCCGGGCGCCTTGAGGTGCATCCGCACATAGCCTAATCTGAACCGTTTTTTATCCTCCAACTGCGCCACGTCCGTCCAGGCGTAACGCGCGGTGTTCCAGTAGTCAGACACGAAAACGTGCGCGTCGTCGGCCTCCACCCGTTTCAGCGGCCACAAGAAGCGGTACAGAACAAAAAGCCAGACCACCAGAAGCAGCAGCGATATCACCCGCGAACGCCACAACACGGTGGTGGAGCCGTAGTCCTCCGTTGATGCGCCCAGCCAGAAAAGCACCACAAAGCCGGTCAGAAACACCGTGCCGAAAACCGGCAGGAAAACCCGCCAGACAATGGTGAGCTGGGAGGATAAAACTACGGTGCGGCTGTTGCCGTTCCGGGGCAGCGAATGGGTGTCGGTCATGGGAAATGTTGTTGTGGCAAAACTCGGAAAAATTCGTTATGTGTCAAACAAACAGGGGATGGGCTTGTCACGCGCTCAACATCATCAGGGCAGCCCAGGCGAAGGGCAGACTGAACAAAAAGGCGTCGAACCGGTCCAAAAAACCGCCGTGGCCGGGAAACATGTCGCCGGAGTCTTTCACCGAAGCGCTGCGTTTGAGCATACTTTCCACCAGGTCGCCCAAAGTGCCGAAAATCGCGGCATTGACGCCCAAAATAATCCATTGCGTCTTGGTAAAATCCGGAATGAAAAGCCCGCATAACCACCCCATAAAAAGGGAGAAAGCGACCGCGCCGGCAAAGCCCTCCCACGTTTTGTTGGGCGATATGCGTTCGAACAGCTTATAGCGCCCGAAGTTGGATCCAAACACAAAAGCGGCCACATCGCAAGTCCACACCAACCAAAGCAAGCCAAAGACCCGCAGGGGCGAAAAAACGCCCGTCCACATCGCCAGGTCTGCCAGCAAGGTGAACGGCACGCCGATGTACAGGGCGCCCACCACGTAGTGCCCCAGTCGGTCAAACGGCTTTTCGGCTTTCAGAAACAACTCCACAATCATCAGCCCAAAGAACAAAAGCATCTCCAGCACCACCGCGCGCCACAACATCGTCTCGTGCAGGTAGCCCCCGCAAATCACACTCCATCCCGCAAGCGCGTAGGGCAATATGCCCATCAGCGAGCCCATGATCCGGCGGAAAGTCTTGTGCCTCGCCTCCTCGAACAGCAGGCCGGTCAGCTCCCACAGGCAGCCGGCAGCGACCACGCCGAACAGGGCGAAGAAGGTGTACTTGCCGCCAAAAACGCCACCCAGCATCAGGAGCGCAAATACAATGGAGGTGACGACGCGTTGTTTCAAGGTTTGCAGATCAAGGATAAAAAACAGGTTTAAGGATCAAGCGGGCAGGACCGGCGGGTCGGAGCGGAATAGTGGTCAGTTTTTCCCCTGGATGCGGCGCCACAATTCAGCGAACGATGCCTTGGCGGCCTCCGGGTCTTCCCGCCGGGCGGGCTCACCCTGCACATCCCATTTTCCGTTCGAATGGCGAAATAACATAAAACGGAACACATAGTTGTCGTTCGTCAGGCTGTCGCCCATCAATCCGAACCGCAGGTCATTGACCAAAAGGGTATCCGAATGGCCGGCCGAGACATTGTAATAACCGTCGGAAAACCAGCGCAGAAAGCGCAGCGCACGGTCGTCCTGGGGGATGCCATCCAGCAGGCCGTGCCTTTTAGGCAAAACAGAGAAGGGCCGGATGGTGGGCGTTTGATCGTTGAAACCGTACATGCCGTAATAATAGGCTGTGTCGCCCTCCGCCACGCCGTACCAGACGATATTGTTGAAAATACTCGGTCCGGTCATGAAACGGGTGTAGGTGATCTGCCTGTCGCGGAGGTGTTGCTCAAAAATGGCGTTCATGCGCTGTTTGTGCCAAACGGTATAGCTCAGGTAAAGGGTACTCCAGAGAATGCCGGTCCAGACCAGCAGGGTGCGCCCGCGCGACGATGCCGGAAACCAGGCCAGCACAATCAGGCACAGGCCGAAGGGCAGGGTGTACAGCGGATCGACGATGGAAACGGTCGTCCAGGCCACGCGCACATCGGAAAAAGGTTGCCAGATCTGGGTGCCGTAATTGGTGAAACAATCGAGCACGGGGTGCGTAAAAATAGACCAAAAAAACAGACTCACCCAGGTGGAGTACGGTGCGTCCACCGCCGGCAGGTCGCGCAGCCAGTAGTCGCGCCACAGCCACCAGGCGAACCAGCCGCCGAGCAGCAGGGTGGGCACGAACACCTTCCAACTGTATTCGCCGCCCATGACCAGCGGAATGGCATTCACGCCGGCCGCCGCCAGCAGGAAAAACAACAGCCAGATCAGGGCCGCCCCCAGCTTGTAGGCGCGCAAACGATGGAGGTTGGTGTTGTAAAAAAAACGCGTCAGCCACGCCAGCCCCCAGGGCGCCAGGGCGGCAAACAGGAAAGAGTGCATGAACCCCCGGTGGAAAGCGGTGGCGGTGATCTCGTCGGTGAACAGGGCCGCCAGCACGTCGAGGTCGGGAATGGTGCCGCCCACAGCGCCCCAGAGCAGGGCGCGGTTGCCGATTTTTCGCCCGGCAACAGCCTCTCCACAAGCGGCGCCCAATACAATTTGCGTCAGGGAATCCATGCCTATGGGTTGCGGCGCAACACGGCCCGTTGATACACGCTGAACGGATAGGTATTCACCTCATACACTTCCGGCTCGACTTCGGTCGGGGTGTTTTTCGTGGTGCTGTACACCGACTCCTTGCCGGTGAGCACCTCGACAACCAGGGTATCGGGCCCTGTTTTTTCATACGTGAACAGGATGCGATTTCCACCCACTACAAACCAGCATAGCAAACGCCCGGCGATGTACCAGCTTTCCATGGCGATGCCGTTTTTTTCGTCGACCTGCCAGAGCCCTTTCGCCGGATCAACCGGTACCAGTTCGTAGGGCCGCCAGTCGTCGTCCCTGGAGCCGTAGGCCAACCCCCAGAAGTAACGGCCTGCGGCGGAAGTGTCCATCGGGCGGATCTCCATCAGCATATTCACCTCGGTGATTTTACCGCCGGCATTGAAGATCTCGAGGGCGCCGGTCCAGTTGCCGGTCCAGTCGGCAGGAAACTTTTCCTGGCCCTCCAGACCAGAAAACGCGGTTAAAACCAGCAGGAACAGAAAAAAGATACGCATGGGGCAGACTTTCATTCCCGCAAAAATAGTCAACTTTGGGCCAGCCAACCCAACCTGATTATGCGCCTGCCCTCTTTTCAACAGATCACAGAGGCCACCTTGAAGGCCCTCATTCGTTTCCCCTTCACCGTTTTGGCCGCGCTGACCGCCGTCGGCGCATTGATATGGCTGTTGGAAGAGGGCGAAAATCCGGCTGCCCGGCTATGGCTCACGGCGCAGTTGGGCATCCCGCTGCTGTTGGCCTGTGAAATCGCGTATGAGCGTCCGGCCCTGCGATGGGGCCTTCCCCTGGTCGGCCTGGGCCTTTTGGGCCTGTGTTATGCCACCCTGCATGTAGACGATTCCGGTTTTGAATACAGGGGTTTGCCGCGCTTTTTTGCTTTCCTGGCGGCGGCGCACCTGCTCGCGTCTGTTGTGCCCTACCTGAACAAACGGCCGGTCTCCGATTTTTGGACCTACAACAAGGAGCTCCTGACCAATTGGCTTATTGGCGCCACCTACGCCTTCGTGCTGTTCGTCACCTTGAGTCTGGCGATCCTGGCAGTGGATCAGTTGTTTGATCTGAACATGAACAAAAAGGTGTATTTGCACCTGTTCATCGTCCTGACATTTTTGTTCATCACCCTTTATTTTTTGCATCATTTTCCCCAGACCTGGTCGTTTGAAGCGGAAAAGCCGTACTCAAAAGGCTTTTCGGTGCTGTGTAAGTTCATCCTCATTCCGGTGATGATGTTGTATGCGGTCATTGTGCTGGTCTATGTGCTTAAGATTGTGTCGCAATGGTCGTTGCCCCAGGGTTATGTGAGCTACCTCGTGCTGGGTTTCGCCACGGTGGGCATCCTGACCTACCTGCTGAATTACCGTTTGCCGGAAACCGACGATACGGTGCTGCCGCGTTGGTACAAACTGGGCTTTTGGTGGGCACTGACCCCTGCAGTGGTGCTGATGCTGGTGTCCATCGGTCGTCGGTTATCCGACTATGGCATCACCGAACCCCGCTATGCGGTGGCGACGGCAGGCGTCTGGCTGCTGGCCGCCTGTCTGTACTTCATCCTGTCTCGCAGAGACAATATTAAATTCATCCCGATATCCCTGGTTGTGGTCTGCTTGTTTGTGGTACTGGGGCCGTTCAACGCTTTTCGGGTGTCGGAAAGAAGCCAGATACGCGAACTGCGCGAGCTGCTGGAGGCCAACGACCGGTGGGAGTCGGGCAAGATGAAACCGTCGGAGGCGCTGATTCCCGACTCCATCGCCCGACGGATCTCGTCTGTGATCCAATTTTTCGATCAGCGCAACCGCCTCCAGGTACTGGAGGCTTACCTGCCGTACCCGATCAGTGCCCTGCCCAAACGTCCTACGGATTACAGTGACCGCGACCGGCTCGAATCATGGCTGCGGACCGACCGGATCAGCGGCGAGAAGAGCACGCTCCTGCCCAGGGTGTCGGTGCAGGCCTATGAAAGCGAACCCCTGGAAGTCGACGTACGGAATTACGAAACCCTTTATCAGGTAAACCTGTACCGCAGCTCCCCTGAAGGCGATGCTGTTCCGCGCAAGGAGGGCACTTTTTTCCAAATTTCCGACAACCGGAAGGGGGTGAGCCTGTGTGCGTCCAACAAGGACAAAAAAGGCTATACCGTGTTGGATACGTTTGACATGAGCAGTCACCTCAAAGGCTGGTACGAAAGAGCGGCTGAGGGCTACGTCGACCTTCCGGAAAAACCGGCTGTGCTACACCTCAAAGGGCGCAAGATGGAGATGATGCTGATGATGCGCAGCGCCGAAATAGAAGCAGAAAGTACAGATTCATTGTACCTGGTTTCAATTGACGGTTGGATATTTGTCCGAACAAAAAAATAAACCATGCGCACCCTGTTTGTCTGCATCCTGACCCTGACGGCCACTGGTCTGTGTGCCCAAAAATCGTATTTCCAGCAAGAAGTGCATTACACGATCCGGGTAACGCTCGACGACGCCAAGCACACACTGAAGGGCGATATCGAGATGGAATATGTGAACCATTCGCCCGACACCCTGCGCGAAATTTGGATGCACCTGTGGGCCAACGCCTATAAAAACAAAAATACAGCCTTCGCCAAGCGAAAACTGCTCGAAAAAAATACCCGTTTCTATTTTACCGACGACAAAAACCTGGGCTACTTCGCCGACCTGGATTTTTCCGTCGACGGCCAGAAAATCCAGTGGCGCTTCGACGAAAATAACCCCGACATAGCCCTGCTGACGCTCGCCCAACCACTGCCGCCCGGTGGCCGCATCCGCATCGCCACCCCCCTAAACCTGAAGATACCGGCGTCGTTCTCCCGGTTGGGCCACGTAGCCACCTCATACCAGATGACCCAGTGGTACCCCAAACCGGCCGTGTACGACCACAAGGGCTGGCACCCTATGCCCTACCTCGACCAGGGCGAGTTTTATTCCGAATTCGGCTCGTTCGATGTATCCATCACCCTGCCGACCAACTATGTGGTGGGCGCCACCGGCGTTTTGCAAAACAAGGACGAATGGGCGTTCCTCGCCCGGAAAGAAACGGAAACCCGCGAGAAACTGTCACACGGCATAGACGGCAGCAAAGACCCGTTCCCTCCTTCCGACTCTACCACCAAAACCCTGCGTTACCTGGCCGACCAGGTGCACGATTTCGCCTGGTTTGCCGACAAACGCTTTATGGTGCTGCGCGACACCGCCCGCATGGCCTCCGGCAAAACGGTTGACTGCTGGGCGATGTTCACCAATGGCGAAGCACACCTGTGGCAAAAAGGCGCCTTTTACGTCCGGCGGTCCGTAGAATTCTACTCCGCTCACGTCGGTGAATACCCCTGGCCCCAGGCCACCGCCGTACACAGTGCCCTGAGTGCCGGCGGCGGCATGGAGTACCCCATGATCACCGTTATCGGAGGCTCCGACAGCGACCTGGCGTTGGATGAGGTGATCACCCATGAAGTCGGACACAACTGGTTTTATGGCATCCTGGCCAGCAATGAGCGCGACCATCCCTTCCTCGACGAAGGGTTTAACACCTACTATGAGCGCCGTTATATGAAACAGTATTACGGCAAAGACCTGGCAGAGGAGGCCATTCCCGACTTCCTGTACGATCCCGAAGACTACGGACCCACGTTGCACCTGGCCCACAACCTGCTGGCCCGCGAACACCTCGACCTGCCGCCCGACTCCCGGTCCGACCGGTTCACCGGCATGCAATACGGCATGATGGTGTACATGAAAACCGGCCTTTGCATGGAGTGGCTGGAAAAATCGGTGGGCGCCGATGTGTTTGATCCCGCCATGCAGGCGTACTACCACCAGTGGAAATTCAAACACCCATACCCGGAAGACGTTCGCAAGGTATGGACGGATAACGGCCTGGACGCCGGGTGGTTCTTCGACGCTATGCAAACCGGCAAACAAGCCGATTATGCGCTGAAAGGGGAGGAGACCGATGGCAAACTGTCCGTCGAACAAAAGGGAGACCTCGCCGGCCCGTTTCCGCTGGTGGCCTACACCGATGGAAAAGCCGAACACACCCAATGGGTCGACGGATTTGCCAAAGGCACAAAAACCATTGACGTGCCCACCGGATACGAAGAATGGGCCATTGACCCGGACTATCAAACGCTGGATGTGCGCCGCCGGAACAACCAGCGCGCCGGATTTCAGGTCAAGCCCCTGGCGCCCATCGAGTACCCGAAAAAAAACACCCTCGGCATCACACCCGGCGTGGGGTTCAACCACTACGACAAGGTGCAGCTGGGTGCGGTCTTCTACAATCCGCCGGTGCCTACCGGGCGTTTCCAATACTTCGTGGCGCCAGCCGTCGGTCTCGGGTCGGGCGAATTGGTGGGTATGGCCGATCTCCGGTATCGCATTTTTACCAACGGGGCGTTCCCCAAAATTACGGTAGGGGTAAGCGCCAAAACCTACAATGAGAACTACAACTGGACGGATGAATACTACAGCCGGTTCTGGCGCGTGGTACCCGAAGTGCGCGCCGAACTGCGCACGGCTAATCCGGGTATGCGGCAATACCTGAACCTGCGTACCCTCTTTATCGGGGTGGAAGAAGGCGTATATGATGCGGTCGGTTCGTATACGGGAGAAACCGAGTTCTCCAACCGCGACCTGTACGAGGTGCGCTATGAACTGGAAAACCGGCGCCTGCCGAATCCTTTTGCTGCCGGCGTTGTATTGGAATACCAGGATTATCGCGATCCGTTTGGCCAAAAACAGCATTACCTGCGTGGCTCACTGGAATGGCGCCAGCGCTATTTTTACAAACCGGGCAAAGCCATCCATTTTCGCGCGTACACCGGCATTTTTATAGACAATACCCGCAGAAATGCAGGCACGGTCTCCAACGACCTGGCCCGTTCCTCCTTTGCCCTCAACCCGCAGGGATTCAACGACTACCGGTACGATCAGGTGTTTCTGGCCCGTACCGATGTAGAGGGCATCCTCTCCCGACAGGTCAGCAAGACCGAAGGCGGCTTCAAAAACGCATTCGGATCGCCCTACGCAGCCCGGATCGGCAACTCGAACGACTTCATTGTCTCCATCAACCTGAAGGCCGACCTGCCCAAAAAGTTGCCCCTGGGCATCCCGCTTAAACCTTACTTCGATGCGGGATATTACAGCGACGCTTCCGTTCTGGGTGAGGATCTGGACTTCAACGACCAGTTTCTCTGGAGCGGCGGGCTGATGCTGGACTTTGGCGGCGCCCTGGAAATCTACTTTCCGCTGGTCAACTCGCAAAATCTCAGCAACCTGTACAAAGAATACAGCGGGGGCGACCCCGACAGTGGCGCCATATTTGGCGGCGGCAATTACTGGGAGTGGATCAGCTGGAGCCTGAACCTGCGCGGGATGACGCCGGAGCGGCTGCTGGAGCAAATGGTGCGGTGATCAACCGCTCTGCTCCTCTCCGCCGAAAGTGATGGTGTAGCCGTAAGTCGAACCGGAGGAAGGCTGCCCGGCAGCCGGTTTTTCGGATTTAACGAACTGATAGGTTACGGTTTGCGTCAGTGGTTGCGGCGCCGATGGTTTTGCCGCCGGCTTGGGCAACTTGAACTCTATCCGGGTTTTTTTGTGAAAAGTCACCTTGACGCCCCGGTTTTTACCGACGTCGAACCTCATCAGGCGAATGACGCGGATGGCCTCCTCGTCGCAGCCGTGCCCGAGGGATTGCATCACGCGCACCTCACCCACTTGTCCCTGAAAATCGATTTCATACTCCAACAGAACAATGCCTTCAATGCGGGCTTCGGCTGCCGCCGGCGGGTAGCGCAGGTGTTGGTAAATGAACTGGGTCATGGCCCTGGGGCCACCGGGGAACGCGGGTTGTTTCAGAAAATGCTTTGATTTTTTCTCCATCGGCTACACGACCATTTGATGCATGGATTTATACTGCGACAGTACCGCCGAGAGGAGTCGCAACGCAAGTATGGTAAACACGAAATACAATCCGTATTGCAGAATGGGGTGCGTCAAGAGCCCAATCCAGTCCACCTTCGGCATTTCAGGCAGGGTGACGCCGGCGTCTTTACCTTGAAAGCCTTTCGAGATGAACAGACCCAATGGCAGCAGGATAAACAAACTAAAGACAAGACCTATACCCCGAATGACCCAGTCGGCGCTTTCCACGGGAGGCGACTGCGTTTCTGCCCAGGCCTTCATCACTTGTACGGCGAAACCGGCCGGAGGCGCTTCCAGCGGCGTCGACTGCAGCAGGCGTCGTTCGGCGCCAATGGCCTGAAGACGGGGCACCCACTCCGGATGCTCGTCCAGGTAAGCGGCTAAGCGCTGGTTGTCCGCTTCGGACAACATACCGTCGGCGTAATCCCACAACAGGTCGTCGTTTATGTCAAAAGTGTGGTCTTCCATGGTGCATTTTTCGTTGTATTAAAGGGCAGAACGGACGGCGCTGGTTTCCAGAATGGTTTTCAGGCGATGGCGAGCGCGAAACAGTTTTGTTTTGGCGTTGGACATGCTCAGTTCCATGATCTGGCAAATTTCTTCCAGGCTGTTTTCATACAGGTAAAAAAGGGTGATGATCGCAGCGTCGTCGGCCGGCAGGTGTTCAATAGCCTGGTGAATGGCCGCGTGGCGTTCCTGTTGTTCGAGTTGCTGGGCGCCGTCGGGGTGCTGGGCGTCCGGGAGACGGATCGGGCGGGCGGCATCGTCGAGCGAATGCACTTCCGGCTTTTTTTTTCGCAGGTGGTTCAACGCCACTGTATGGACGATTCGATACAACCAGGTGCTGAATCGGGCCTCTCCCCTGAAGTCCGGCAGGTAACGAAATGCGCGCAGAAAACTATCCTGGGCTACTTCGGCGGCCTCCTCCCGGTGCTTGACCATCCGCACGGCGAGTGTAAAAACGTAGTGCTCATACCGTTCGACCAACAACGCATACGCTTGTTGTTGCCCTTGCACGGCCCGGGCGATCAGTACTTCATCGGTCAGCGTTTCTGCCATAGGTAGGTTTTCCACAAATGGGTGAACATCAAGACACCAATTACGCTTTCCAGGTTACAGGGCCAAGATCGTATTTTTTACGAAATTCAGCAACACCTCGGTCGAAACTTGTTCCAGCGGGTGTTTTACACCGGGCAATTCCTGATACCGGCCGTTTGGCATCGCCCGGGCGGCGGAAACGGATTCGGATTCGGTCACCATATTGTCGGCGCCACCCCTTCCTATGCATACCGGAATCCGGATACGGGCGAAGGTATCCGGGTGTAGATCGGGCGCCTGGCCGAGCCGGTTAAGCAAACCGGCGGTGTTCCGCACCACCTCGGCCCAGTCCGCGGGGTGGTGGCGTTTGGCCAGCATCTCGGCAAAAGCGGGCACTTTGGTCTGTATGGTCTCCGGGTCAAGCCGACTCGCTTCGGCGGCGGCGCTTTCCGGTGTCCAATCCAATTTGGTTCCCAACGTAGCCACTCCGGCCACGCGATCCTCGTGACGGGCGGCGAGGAGCAGCGCAACGTACCCGCCCATGCTGTACCCGAAAATGCGAAGCGGCGTTCGCGGGTCGGTCTCCCGGAGCACGGTATCCACAAATGCGGTCATGGAAAACGGGCCTTCCGATGCCCGACCGCCATGACCCGGAAAGGAAAGGGCTTTTGCCTCATGGCCCTCGGTTTGTAAAATTTCGATGAGCGGATCAAATTGAGCGGCGCTGCCCAGCGCGCCGTGGAGTAGCAATATGGATGTTTTCATGGATGCAAGGTATGTAAACCCGAAAAAAGGCTAAATTTGTCGAAAACGCGCGGCAACATACGCTTGTTACCTGTTGTTTTGCAGCATAGTTTTCTTCCGCCATTGGAATACAAAGGAAAAATATTTGCCGGAATTGCCGGGATCTTCATCGGCGACCTGATCGGACTGCCGTTTGGGGGCGCTACCGGATTTATCCTGGGCTCGCTCATCGGGCACTTTTTTATCGATGTGCCGCGCGAAGGCCTGGTAGAAACCGATGAGTACAAAGCCTACAAGCGCCGGCAGGGTATGTTTCTGTACCATGTTTTTACCCTTTGCGCCCGGGTGGCCAAGGCAGACGGCGCCGTTAACAGACGGGAGATAAATCACATGGAACAACTCATGCGGCAACAGTTCAAACTCACGGACGGAGGGCGCAAACACGCTGTAAACATCTGGAATAAATCCAAAACATCTGCCGAATCCTTTGAATATCTGGCAACAACCTTTTTTCAGGAGTTCCAGCGCGAACGCCACCAGGTACTCAACATGATGGATTTGCTGTTTGCGGTAGCCGCCGCCGACGGCAACCTGCACCCGGAAGAGGAAAAAATTCTGCTCCGCGCCGCCGGAATTTTCCACATCAGCCGCATGCAGTACGACCGAGTCAAGAGCCGGTATTTCGAACCGCCGCCCAACAAACAAATGCGGTGGACGCCGCTCGACCCTTACTACGCTATTTTAGGCGCCGAGCCACACGAATCACTGGATGCGATCAAGCAAAAATTTCGCAAACTGGCGATGCAATGGCACCCCGATAAAGTAGCCGCCCGCACGGTGTCGCAAGAGGTGATCCGCCATGCCCAGGAAAAATTCCAACAGATCAATGAAGCGTACGAGCGGATCCTGGAATCCCGTCAAACGCGGCGGTAAGCGGCATCCTGAACAGCGCGTTACTGTACCGATTCTACCAGAAAAAAGCCATCCGATCCCAGCGACTGATACAAGGGCATGAGCAGAAATCCGTCGTAAGGAACAAGCACGGGGCCGGTAACGTCGTCGGCCACGGCATCGCCTTGGGTAACCGGATGGAAATTGGCATAACCCGGACGCATTTTGAACCCGTCGCCCGGACGCAGGCGGTGCACATAGCGCAGTCGCGTTACCCTGGGCAAGTCGCGGGAATAAGCCCGCAGGATGGCCTCGTGACGCGTGTCCACGTCCTCTTCCCGGATGCAACTCGCTGCCCGCAACAGGTGCACCACCGCCGCAATGGCGCGGTTGACCGACAAAGGGTCGTCGTGCTGGCCGCTCTCGAAAGCGACGCCGATCGTATACCGGGGGAATCCGCCGATCTCAAACAGATTATCCGATGCAAAATGAAGCAAGGTGCCTTCTACCCCCTCCAGCATGCCCAAAATGACGGGCGCCCTGAGTTCTTTGGCCAGCCGGAGACTGGCCATATCGTCGGTAGGAATGCAAAAAATGCCGCCTTGCGCAGAGGTGGTGTGCAAGTCCAGCAGCACCAGCACCTCGGGTTGGTATTCCAACAATTGCTGGTGGATCAGCCGGATGATTTCGCGCATCTCCAGGTCCTCCCCCTGCAAAAGCTCCTGCGGAATTTTTTCGACCCGTCGCAACTGGTCACCTGTCCAGGTGCGGTTCAGGTCCCGGTTGAGAAAACGCTGCTGTTGGGAAAAAGCCTGCCGGTTGCCTAACAGACCGAGCAAACGGCCGGCGAACTGAAAATCGGGGTTGCGCTCCGGCTCCTGAATAAGAAGCCTGAACACCTCCTGCAAAGCAAGTACCCCCGCCGTTTCATTGCCATGTGTGGCGCCGAAAACCACTACCAGGGGCCCGTGCCATTTTCCGTCGTAACACCCAAGGATGCGGTCAGCCATACAACATGCTAAAGTCGGAAGCCGGATCGACGCGCAGGGTTGTGCGTCAATCCGGCACCCATTAGAATACGATTATTCGAAAGCGCGGAAATCCGGATCAGAGACCGGGGTATCGGAGTTCACTTCCGGTACGGGAGTCGCGTTTGCTTTGGGTCGTCCCGGGCGTTTTTTGGCGACGTCGCCGGTGGCGGCTGCGTCGGCTGCTTTGGGTCGTCCCGGACGTTTTTTGGTGACGTCGCCGGTGGCGGCTGCGTCGGCTGCTTTGGGTCGTCCCGGGCGTTTTTTGGTGACGTCGCCGGAGGCGGTTGCGTCGGCTTTGGGTCGTCCCGGGCGTTTTTTGGTGACGTCGCCGGAGGCGGTTGCGTCGGCTGCTTTGGGTCGTCCCGGGCGTTTTTTGGTGACGTCGCCGGTGGCGGCTGCGTCGGCTGCTTTGGGTCGTCCCGGGCGTTTTTTGGTGACGTCGCCGGTGGCGGCTGCGTCGGCTGCTTTGGGTCGTCCCGGGCGTTTTTTGG
>JBGSTG010000129.1:0-42410 GCA_041736625.1 Saprospiraceae bacterium
GGCGCCGAGGTGTGGGCGACCTCCGGCAGCCCGGAAAAGATGGCCCGCGCCAGCGCCCTCGGCGCCGCCGGCGGCGCCAACTACAAAGACCCGGATTGGGCCAAACAACTGAAAAGCGCGGCCGGCGGGTTCGACGTGGTCATAGACTCCGGTGGTGGCGACGGGTTTGCCGAACTGCCCGGCATCTGCAACCCGGGCGCCCGCATCGGCGTGTACGGCGGCACAGCCGGCAAAATAAACGGACTGAGCCCACAAATCATTTTCTGGAAACAACTCAGCATCCTGGGCGTCACCATGGGCCACCGACGCGAGTTTCAAACCATGCTCAGCTTTGTGGAGCGCCACAAGATTGTGCCGGTGGTGGACAGTGTGCGCCCTATGCCGGAGGCACAAAGCGCTTTTGACCGGATGGCAGGGGGAGAGCAGTTTGGGAAGCTGGTGGTGGGTAGTCGGTAGTCGGCGGTCGGCTGTTATATGCGGCGTGCGACCGTTGGGGTGCATTATCACATAGATTTTACTGATAGGCGCTGGTAACATGATCACAATACCCGTACAGTTTTTTCGCGTCCTCGGCATTTTTGGATGCCATGGATGAGGGTTCAATTTGACAATCTGCGTAATAAGCCCCATTTTCCAGCGCGCTGACTGGAGCAACCGCACAGTACACTTGAGTAGATGCGCCTTCTTCCGGCTTTAATAATTTAATTTGACCCGTCATCAACTTGGGAATCATCTTTAGCTTACTCCAGAGCGATATATGTTTGCTTAGGTTGGTTTGATTTACGCCAGGGTGAACGGAATAGCTGTGCAGCCCGGGAAATTCTTGGATAAATTGTTTTGACAGCAAAATATTACCTAATTTAGATTGTTGGTATCTTCTCCAGGAATGGTAGGCAATTGCATCCACATTGGCAATGGCTTCAATATCTATTCGCGGGGCATTTTCGAGACTGTGTTCGCCGGGATATTCATCCATTAACAAATGCCCGGCCGAAGATAACCACACTTGTCTTTTGGTTTTAGGTGCCAGGATTTTAGCCAACAAAAAATGCCCGATGACATTAGTACCCATTTGTATTTCAAAACCGTCTTTGGTCTTTCCCGGGGGGGTACGCATTATTCCTGCATTATTCATCAAGACATCAATTTGCGCGTACTTTTGGTAAATATGCTTTGCAAATTTACTTACGGATTCCAAATCCCCTAAATCCATGGTTTTCTCCGAATCAATCTGTTCAAGACTAATATTCAGGGATTTATTGCCAATTAGTTCCTCAACAAATTTCTCTTGTGCAAACTTGTTTCTGCCAACTATGACAACCTTGCCTTTTGCTTTCAAAAAAGCCTTAACGGAGGCTGCTCCAAGTCCGGCATAGGCACCGGTAACCAGAAAAACTTTCCCTGTCAGGTCTAAGTTCTTCACAGCGTCATAAGCTGTTTTTAAATTTGTTTTTGAACGCATACTGATTGTTGTTTTAATGGTTTAGTCCCATTTTGCAAATGCCCTGGATTTATTCAACAACTCGATGTTTATAGAAGCATCTCGTTTGGGCTTTACTCCCCTCAGAAGCATAAAAACATCTTCTGTGTAAACTTTCCGGGTTTCGAGATTTCCGCCCGCTTTTACAAAAAGCAATGAAGTTTCAATCTTGCTCGGTTCGCCGATTTCTACATGCACTTGTTTGGCTACCCATTTTTTCATTTCCACCAAGTCCTGCAAGGTGACTTGCCCGTCTGTTTCCTTAGCTTTTGCCATTTCTTCCAACTCGGGCAAGAACTTTGAAAATAGATCACAGTGGGATACACCGTGAACTTTATCCAGGGCGTAAATATCCGGCGCTTCGCCTTTGAGTACAGACCAAAGTCCGTTTTGTTGCCAACCCACTTGTATGGCTACAAATGTTGCCAAATTTCTATCCATCCCAAATTTTTCCACATCATTTATAAAAGCGTTTCGGCTCTCCATTGAGGGCTTTGAAATAGCCAAAAAAGGGCATTTGATAACCGAAGACAGCGCTTTGCCATCCGCACATTCGGGTACAGGAAGACTTCTGAAATAAATATCCACCCCAAAAAGAGCTAACAAGATGACCGATAAAGTGATTCCTGTTATTTTGAACCATTTTCTTTGATAGAATTTTTTCTTTGTTGTGTTCATTGAAGAATCAGTTTAAGTTTCGGTATGCGGAAGGACTCATTCCTGTTTTTTGTTTGAAAAGTTTGGTGAAGTTTTGCGGATACTCAAATCCCATGGTAAATGCAATTTGGCTAATGGTATCGTCTGTGCTTAAAAGTTTGGTTTTAGCCCGTTCAATCAGCAAGTCATAGATATGTTCGGTGGCACTTTTTCCTGTTTCTACTCGTAATAAATCGCTCAAATACGCGCCCGAAATGTTTAATGCTTCGCCACATGTTTTCAGGCTTGGAAGTCCGTTTTCGGAGAGTTCGTTGGATGAAAAATAATTTTGCAGAAAATTTTCGAAGCGTGTTACGATATCTTTGTTGAAGTCGGAACGAACATAAAACTGACGTTCATAATACCGCAGGCAATATTTAAACAAGGTATGCAGATTTTGCACGATGATTTCATTGGAATGCCTGTCAATTCGTTCGGTGATTTCCAATTCAATATTGGCAACAAGATGATTGATGGATACCCGCTCCCTGTCGGATAAATGAAGTGCTTCATTCGCTTCATAATTGAAAAAAGAAAAACTGTTTATTGTTTTTCCCAACTCACTTTTCCTGATTAAATCAGGATGGAAAAGCAATGACCAACCTTCACCGGACTCATCATCAATCGAAGGCGGACTAAACGAAGCTACCTGACCAGGGGCAATAAACACCATGGTGCCTTCCTGATAATCATAGCTACTTCTTCCGTACAAAAAAGAACCGCTGATGCGTCTTTTCAGGGCCAAAAAATAGAGATCGCTGGTAAACTTGACCCTATCTAAACTATATTTCATCTGCGGCCATCGCCTTACAATCATGATTAGTGGATGGGCAGGTGGTTCCATTCCGTTGAACCTGCATGATTCTGCAAGGTTTTTGATGTGTACGATTTTGGCCATGCCAATACTTAAAAAAATGAAATTAAAATTCCAGACCAATTATAAGGCAAAGTTAAGAGACTAAAATATACGCCACTTATCCGAATCGCAGCGTTATCTATACATTTCGCAGGTTACTGAAATATTTTTTGGTGGTCGGCGGTCCGAAACTTTCTTCAAGACTACGGAACGAAAGCTAGTCCTGGCGACCTGTTGATCGCCAGGACTAGCTTTCGGAGCGATGACAAACTATTGTCACCCCTTAATGTTGGGTTTACCTGGTTTTGTTAAACATGTATCGCGCTATTTTCCATTCCCCGCTGACCTTTTGTAGCACAAACAATTCCCTGTTTTCTTCCGGAACGCTTTGCCCGGTGGCATGAATCAAGGTAGTCCCTTTTGAGGTGGATCGGGCAAATGCCATGTTGTCTTGTACCTCAATTTCGTCAATGAAGAATTCAATCTTTAGTTGAATGTTCTTAAAAACAAAATCGTAAGCGCCTTTAACCTGGTCTTGCCCGACAGCTGTGGGGGCATTTGAAGGCATAAAAACGCCGTTTACCGTATAAAGCGGCATTACTTTGTCTGTGCTCGATGCGTTCAGGGCATCCCGGTAAGCGAAAAGCAATTTTTCGATTACGGCTTTTTCATTTTCCATTTCCATACTTTTTTGGCTGTTGAAAGAATTTTGATTGTCCAATTTGCTTTGGCAGCTTGCGACAAGAAGCAGCATCCCCAGCAGCAGGGTTGAAATTTTCATTTTTTGCAATTTTTTTTAAATAATTGACGACACAAAGATGCGCTGACGCTCCAAGTGCCGCCAATAAGGTATTTTAAGAAATGGGCTTAATGTAGTTTAAGGGTAGTTCTATTTCCTGGTAAGATTTTTCCTGATCTTGCTTAAAAATTCGGGGGTAATACCTAAATAGGATGCGATTTGCGTGTTGGGAAGCCTCATGGTGAGTTTTGGATATTTTTCACAAAATGTCAGATACCTCTCTTCCGCGGTGGAACTGATATTTTGCAACACGTGGTTTTGAAGTTCTATAAAATTATTCTCGATGATGACCCTGAAATTGCGGTCGAACTTGGGTAAATTGACGTATAAAAACAACAAATCCTGTTTATTGATTTGTAATATCAGCGATGGTTCTACCGCCTCGATATACAACTTACTCGGTTTTTCGGAATGAAAACTGCCAATATCGGCTATCCATTCATTTTCCGCAGCAAATTGAATGATGTGCTCGGTTCCCTTTCTGCCCACGCCATACATTTTAAAGCATCCTTCTACGACAAATGTGTACTGTTTGCAAACGTCCCCTTCCTGTAAAATAAACTGCCGACGTTTGATTTTCCGTTGCGACGTCCTTCCTTCCAGTAAACGAGCCTCTTCCAAGTCTAATGGAAGATAATGCTCAAAACTTAACAGAAGTGGTTGTATCGTCATTTGCATTATATTTTTTCCGCAAACCATCGCTTCCCGATACCCGCGACTAACTAAAAACCCCCATTGCGTTTAGCCACCCAATCCTAATCCATCCACCAGACGCCCTCCCCATTCGTCACTCACTACTGCAAAGGCACGCACTTATATTCCGACTTCCGCGTCAGCGAGCCGTTGCCAAAGTCATACAAACGCCTTTCCGCCCATCCGATGCCCAGCCCGGAGGCTTCCCACTCCGTTTGTTGCGGGCAATCGGGCAGCGAGTCGATCTGGGCGGGATCCACTGGAAAGTAGTACCACAACTTGCCGTTGTAGCTGATGAGGAGCGTGTCGGCGTATGTGGACCGGAATTGGATCATCCGTTTTTGCAGGTCGAAAATGGCCACCTCTCTGCCGCTGGGCCCTGTGCCGATGTCGATAAAGGCCTTGCTCCGGTTGATACCACAGAAGTAGGCGCCGTCTTCCATGGGAATGGAGTAGGTGACCGCGCCGCTGTCGCGTGGCGTAACGAAGACTTTTTCTCCGGGCGACTGGCTGTTCTCCTGGATGCGGATGCGGTAGCCCTGGTAGGTCAGTTGTTTTTCGCCTTCGGGCGTGATCTCCATGGTGGCGCGTTCGGCTCCTTCAATACCGTACAGGGTATCGACAGGGCCACTCGGTGCGGCATTTGAGGAGGCGCCTGTTTTGGTGGAGGCGTTGCGGCAGGCGGCAAAAAGCAACAGCGTGGCCAGGGCAGACAGGGAGATATTTCTCGTGACAGTCATGTGTGTGTTGGTTATTTTTCTGGACAGCGAGGCGATGGCTCAATGCGTTTTCAGCACGCAAAGAAAAGGAATTTACCAACCGCCACCAAGCGCCCGGTAGAGCCGCACCAAGGCATCCAGGCGTTCGCGCTGAGTGGCCGACAGTTGCAGCTGTGCGTCGAACAGGTTGTTCTCCTGAATGATCACTTCCAGGTAGGAGGTGTAGCCAAAATCGTACCGGGCGCGGGAGAGCCCGAGCGCTTTTTCCGCCGCATCCACCCGCCGTTGTCGTTGTACAATTTCTTCTTCAATGTTGAAGCGGGCGTTCAACGCATTTTCCACTTCAGCGAGCGCGATGAGCATGGTCTGTTCAAACTCCCTGGCCAGCGCATCGGTGCGTTGCTTCTCCACCTCCACCCGCATTTTGTTTCTGCGAAACTGAAAAATAGGGCCTGCCAGTCCACCGAAACCATTCGCGTAAGCGGACTCGCCGCTCACAAAACTGCTCAGCTGCGGGCTGGCCAGCCCAAGCACCCCCGTCAGCGTAAAACTGGGGTACATATTGGCCACCGCAACGCCTATGCGCTCGAACTGGGCGGCCAGCGCCAGCTCGGCGGCGCGCACGTCGGGCCATCTTGATGGAAATCACCCATTAAAATGATCAATATTATGCTGCAACGCTGACCTGACGAACCCAAAACCGGCGGGGTTCAGTACCGTCGTCCTACGGGCTGCCAACCAGACAGGGTGGGCCAGTAGTGTTGACTGTAGCAAAATTGTAAAAATCACCCGACAAATGATCTAAAAAAGATTTCGGCGTCGTTAATTTGCCGTCTTGCTCAAAGCTTACTCGCTGCCCGACCTGTTTTCGATGAACCGATTTTTTACCCTGTCCCTGTTCCTGCTGCCCGTTTTCCCGGCGTTCGCCCAGGAAAATGCGCCCCTGGAAACCCTGCGTTTCCGCGCCATCGGCCCCGCAGCCATGTCGGGCCGCATCACCGCCATCGCCTGCGACCCACGCGACAACCGTGTCCTCTACGCCGGCGCGGCTTCCGGCGGGGTGTGGCGCAGCCGGAGCGGCGGCACCGACTGGAAGCCCATTTTCGATGAGGCGCCCACACAAAGCATCGGGGCCCTCGCGGTCAGCCCGGCCAATCCGGACGAGATCTGGGTGGGCACCGGCGAAGGCAACCCCCGGAACTCGCAAAACTTTGGCGCCGGCGTGTTCAAAAGCATAGACGGCGGGCAAACATGGGCGTGCGTGGGCCTGGAAAAAACACGCACCATACACCGTATTATTATTCATCCCCACGACCCCAAAACAGTGTGGGTGGCCTCCCTCGGCTCCGCCTACGGCCCCAACGATGAGCGCGGCGTGTTCAAGACCACCGACGGCGGAAAAACCTGGCGAAAAGTGCTGTTTGTCAATGACCTGACCGGCTGTGGAGACCTGGTACTCGATCCCGCCAACCCCAATAAACTCATCGCCGCCATGTGGGCGTACCGGCGCTGGCCCTGGTTCTTTAAAAGCGGCGGACCGGGCTCGGGCCTCCACGTGAGTTTCGATGGCGGCGAAACCTGGACGCGCCGCACCGAACGCGACGGACTGCCCGAAGGCGAACTGGGCCGCATCGGGCCCGCCATCGCGCCATCGAACCCCGATGTGGTGTATGCGCTGGTGGAAGCCCGGGAAAATGCACTGTACAAAAGCACCGACGGCGGAAAATCGTGGCAGAAAGCGGCCGACAAAAACATGGGCGACCGCCCCTTCTACTACGGTGAAATCTTCGTAGACCCCCGGAATGAAAACACCGTGTACTCCGTGCACTCCCGCATCACCCGCAGCATCGACGGTGGGCGCACGTTCGACAACTGGGTGGGCTTCTGGGACATCCACCCCGACCACCACGCCTTTTGGATCAATCCCAACGACCCCAAACACATCATCGACGGCAATGACGGCGGCCTGAACATCACCTACGACGGCGGCCAAACCTGGCGATACGCCGATAACATTCCCGTCGGCCAGTTTTATCACATCAACCTCGACAACGAACGGCCCTACAACCTCTACGGCGGCCTGCAGGACAACGGCTCCTGGGTGGGCCCCTCCGCCGTGTGGAAACGCGGCGGGCTCCGCAACAGCGAATGGCGGGAAATCTATTTCGGCGACGGGTTCGACGTGGTGCCACAGCCCGGCAACAGCCGGTACTGCTACGCCATGTCGCAAGGGGGCGAACTGGCCCACATCGACATACACACGGGCAATACCCGCTACATCAAACCCTTGCACCCCGAAGGCCGGGAACTGCGCTTCAACTGGAATGCCGCCATCGCCCAGGACCCGCACCGCGCCGAAGGGCTGTACTTCGGCAGCCAGTTCCTGCACTACTCCCCCGACCTGGGGCGCACGTGGCAGATCCTGTCGCCCGACCTGACCACCAACGACACCTCCAAGATGCACCAGGATGTGTCCGGCGGACTCACCATAGACGCCACCAGCGCCGAAAATTTCTGCACCATCGTGGCCATAGCCCCCTCTCCTGCCGAAAAAGGCGTCGTTTGGGTGGGCAGCGACGACGGCCGACTGCACCTGACCCGCGACGGCGGTAAAAACTGGGACGACCTCACCAAACGATTGCCCGGACTACCGGAAAACGCCTGGATTCCGCAAATTGAACTGTCGGCACACAACCCGGGTGAAGCCTTTGTGGTCGCGAACAACTACCGGCAAAACGACTGGGAGCCCTACCTGTACCACACGAAGGACTACGGCAAAAAATGGAAGCGGCTGGCGAACGCCAAAAACGTCCGGAGCTTCTGCCTGTCGGTGGTGCAAGACCCCACCGTACCCGAACTGCTGTTCCTCGGAACGGACCAAGGATTATATGTCAGTCTGGATTATGGCGACACCTGGACCCACTGGCCGTCGAAAGGACTGCCCAGTGTGCCGGTGCAGGACATGAAGATCCACCCCCGCGACGGCGACCTCGTGCTCGGCACCTTCGGGCGCGCCATCTGGATAATGGATAACCTCGAGCCCCTGCGCACACTGGCCCGTAGCAACGGGAAACTGCTGGAAAAACGCTTCGCCGTGTTCCGTCCCCAAGACGCCGTGCTGGCCAGTTACGTTTCGTACGACGGCCCGCGATTTGTCGCCGACGAAACTTTCAAAGGCCAGAACAAACCCGCCAACGCGCGTTTTCCGGTTTGGGTAAACTTTGGCGTTGCCGGCGACAAACCGGTGGAGGCCAAACCTGACGAAAAAACCGAAAAAAACAGCGACGACAAACGAACCGTCAAAAAAGAGGAAAAGGTCAACGTGACCGTCCGCAGCGAAACCGGCGACACCCTCCGGCGCTTTTCCGCGACCGTCGATTCCTTTTTCTCGGTCATTTCCTGGGACCTCGACACCCGGGGCGTTTACCTGCCCGCCAAAGAAAAACCCAAAAAAGACGCCGACGAACCCGGGGGCGGCCCCTCCGTGATGCCCGGAACATACCGCATCACCGTTTCCTGGCGCGGCTATTCCGATTCCACTACACTCGTAGTGCTCGACGACCCGCGCATCCCCCCTGTTCCCGACGCCGGTCGGGAGGCGCATCTCGCCGCCGTGCAGGAATGGCAGCGTTCGGCCAATCGTTCGGTTCAGGCTTACGAACAATTGCGGGAAGCAGAAAAAATTATCGGACTGGTTGAGGGCAAACTGGAGCATGTACCGGACAGCCTGAAAAAAGAGGTGACGACACAGGCCAAGGCGCTGCGGGACAGCATCAGCGCCCTCAAGGAAGTCTTTTTTACCCACAAAGAAGTGAAGGGAATTCAACGCAATCCAAACACATTAAACGCTTTACACTACAAGGCCCTGCAATACATCAATGCCTCCGGCGGGGCGCCCGGCGAAAGCGCCCGCATCGCCATGGAGACGCTGGCCAGGGAACGGGAGTCCGTCATAGAACGCATCAACAGCCTCATGCAGGGGCCCTGGCTTGCTTACCGGATGCAGGCCGAACAATTGCCGGATCGAATTTTCAGCAATTTTGACAGATTGTAGTCAATTGGCCTTAATTTTGCCGAAATTTGTGGCCCGCTTCAACAAGAAACCCATCTGTTATCCTGAAGAAAACACCATACCTGCATTAATATAACCCCGATCCATACCATACTACGTAATTTTTTACATTAAATCTTTTTAAATACCCTTCAATGAACGGTAATCAGGGAAAACTGACTAGGATTGCAGTCTTTTACGACGGAAATTATTTTCAGCACATTAGCAACTACTACGCCTACCACCACGAGCGTCGCGCGCGCATCAGCGTGGCCGGCCTGCACAGTTTTATCCGGCATAAAGTTGCGGAAGAGGAAAATACCTTGTTTCACCTCAACTCTATCGTCGATGCCCACTATTTCCGCGGTCGCCTCAGTGCCCAGGAGGTAAGCAATGAGGGCAACCGGCTGTACTTCGAGCGTTTGTTCGACGACATCCTGATGATGGAAGGCGTTACCACCCACTACCTGCCGGTGCGCTACATCCAGGGTTACCGGCAGGAACGCGGCATCGACGTGTGGCTGGCGCTGGAAGCCCTCGAGCTGGCCATTTCAAAACGCTACGACGTCGTTTGCCTCGTGGCCTCCGACGGCGACTATGTGCCGCTGGTGCGCAAACTCAACACCCTCGGCACCCGGGTGATGGTACTGGGTTGGGACTTTGAATACTACGACGAAGAGGGCGGCCGCAGAAGCACCGTCACCTCCCAGGCCCTGCTCGAAGTGACCAACTACCCCATCCCCATGCACGACATCATTGATGGCACCGGCAACGTGGAAACATCCTTCGTGGTCGACCAGCTTTTTGTCGAACGCAAAAAACAACAGCAATTGGCCAGCAACAAAGGCTCATTTGTCATCGAAGACGAAGTGGAAGGCGAAGTAAAAACCAGCACCATTTTCGCCTTGAAGGACGGCTACGGATTCATCAACTACCCACTGACCAACAACCTGTTCTTCCACTATTCGTTCCTGGTGGATACCGACTTCAACGACCTGCACGAAGGCGACATGGTGGAGTTCACCATCGGCCGCAACGAACGCGGAGAACCGGTAGCCCGAAATGTGCGGCTGATGCGGACAACAGAATCCTGACGAATGCGGAATGATTCGAATGCAGAATGCGGAATGTCGAATGCGGAATAACGTTGCCCAATTCTCTCTACAAAAGACCGGTTGACTACCACCTGACACCAAGCGTAATTTTATTCCGCATTCGACATTCCGCATTCCGCATTCGCCATGAGGCTTCACCTCCAACAACTCAACCACCTCTCCCGGGCCCCTGTTCGGCGCATCCTGGGCCTGATGTCCGGCACTTCGCTCGACGGCCTGGACCTCGCCCTGTGCGCGGTTTCGGGCGCCGGCTTTCAAACAAAGGTGCAATTGCTGGCTTTTGAAACGGCTGCCTACACCGACGACTTTCGCCAGGCCGTCCGCCAAGTATTCGCCCTTCGCGAGGTGGATCAACTGGCGCTGGCCCTGCTCAACGTACAGGTGGCGGAAGAGCACGCGCGTTTGGTGCGCGCATTTCTGGAAAAAAACGGACAACCGCCGGTCGACCTCCTGGCCAGCCACGGCCAAACGGTCTTTCATGCCCCCCGCAGCTGGCACGGCGTGCCCGGTGCACCCAACGCTACCCTGCAATTGGGCGACGGCGACCACCTCGCCGTCCGCACCGGCCTGATCACCGTGTGCGACTTCCGGCAAAAACACGTTGCCTTCGGCGGGGAGGGCGCGCCGTTGGCCCTGTACGGCGATGTGCTGCTTTTTTCAGACGACACCGAAGACCGGTTTTTGCTGAATATCGGCGGGATCGCCAATTTCACCTGGCTGCCCGCCCCCCGCGATTCCTCTACCCCACAGGCATTCGCCACCGATACCGGCCCCGGCAACACCCTGATCGACGCCGCCGCCCGTCACTTGTTCTCCGTGCCGTTCGACCGGGACGGGCTGCTCGCGGCGCGGGGTCAGGTGCTCGACGGATTGCTGGCAACCCTCATGGCAGACCCTTTTTTGGCCTTGCCGGCACCCAAAACCACCGGTCCCGAGCGGTTTTCCTGGGAAAAAACGGCAGACACCATAGCACAGATGCCCAAAGGGCACCACAATCCGTACGACCTCATGGCTACATTGACCGAGTACACCGCCCGAAGCATCAGCCAGGCCATAAGGAATGTGGCCAGGCCTGACATGCCCACCACGGTGTACGTCAGCGGTGGCGGAGCCGACAACCCGGAATTGTGCCGCCGGCTTCAACAGCATCTGCTGGCATTGCCCCTGCATCGCGTGGATGCGCTGGGCATCCCGGCCAACGCCAAGGAGGCGGTGCTGTTTGCCTTGCTGGCCAACGAGACCGTGGCCGGCGAGCCACTGCCCGGTGCCCAGGGAATGCCCTGGATGGGCATGGGAAAAATCGCGTTACCGGGCTGACCGGCGCGTCAGTTCCGGCTGTAATTCGGCGCTTCCTTGGTGATGGCCACCGTGTGCGGATGGCTTTCCTGGCGGCCGGCGTGCGTGATTTGCACAAACTGACCTTTTTCCTGCAACTCGTCTACCGTACGGGCCCCGCAGTAACCCATACCCGCGCGCAAGCCACCGGTGTACTGGAGCATGACCTCCGCCAGGGAACCTTTGTACGGCACACGGCCTTCGATGCCTTCGGGAACGAGTTTTTTGATGTCGTCCTCCACATCCTGGAAATAGCGGTCTTTTGACCCCTCCTGCATGGCGCCCAGGCTGCCCATACCGCGGTAGGTCTTGAATTTTCGCCCTTCAAAAATAACGGTTTCACCGGGCGACTCCTCGGTGCCGGCAAACAGCGAACCGGCCATGATGGTGCCGGCGCCAGCGGCCAGCGCCTTGACGATGTCGCCGGTGTACCGGATACCACCGTCGCCAATGATCGGAACACCACTACCCCGGATGCCTTCGGCTGCATTGAAAATAGCCGACAATTGGGGAACACCCACGCCGGCCACCACCCGGGTGGTACAGATGGAGCCCGGCCCGACGCCCACCTTCACGCCGTCGACCCCGGCATCCACCAGGGCCTTGGCGCCTTCGCCGGTGGCGACGTTGCCGCCGATGACCTGAAGATCCGGATAGGCAGCCTTTACATCGCGTATGGCGTTGAGCACCCCGCGCGAGTGGCCGTGGGCGGTATCCACGCAAACAACATCGGCGCCTGCTTTGACCAGGGCGTCCACGCGCTCCATCATATCGGCTGTGACGCCTACGGCGGCGCCGACCACCAGCCGGCCCAGGGAATCCTTGCAGGCATGGGGGAAGTTGGTCACCCGCATGATGTCTTTGTAGGTGAGCAGTCCGACGAGGCGGAAATCCTTGTCGACCACCGGCAGCTTTTCGATCTTGCGCTGCTGGAGGATGGCCTGGGCCATTTCCAGGGTGGTGCCGGCGGGTGCGGTCACCAGGTTGCGCTTGGTCATAATTTCCTTGACCTTGCGTCCGAGGTTGGTTTCAAAACGCAGGTCGCGGTTGGTGAGGATGCCCACCAGCTTGCCTTTTTTGTCGGTGATGGGAATACCGCCGATGCTGTACCGGCGCATGAGCTCGAACGCCTCGCCGACGGTGGCGTCGGGATGCAGGGTGACCGGGTCGATGATCATGCCGGATTCGGAGCGCTTGACGGAGCGCACCTGCTCGGCCTGTTCGGCGATCGTCATGTTTTTGTGGATGATGCCGATGCCGCCCTGTCGCGCAATGGCAATGGCCATGGCCTTTTCGGTCACGGTGTCCATAGCAGCAGAGACGATGGGCAGGTTGAGGCGAAGGCCTCGGGTAAACTGGGTGGAAATGTCAACTTCGCGGGGAAGGACTTCACTGTAGGCCGGGACGAGCAGGACGTCGTCGTAGGTAAGCGATTGGCCGATGAATTTTTGCTGAGGGCTATTCTTACGTTCCATGCGCAAAGGTCGGTATTTTTTTCATTTGAAAAAGTATACCTGCACATCGTTTGATAAATATTTGAAAAAACCCCATTTTCGCCCCGTCGTGCTGACCGTTTATTCCGATACCTACTACATGCAACAGGCGCTCAAGGAAGCGCAAAAGGCCTATGAAGCCGGGGAAGTGCCCGTGGGCGCCGTGATTGTGTGCGAAAACCGCATCATCGCCCGCGCCCACAACCAGACCGAGCAACTGACGGACGTCACCGCACACGCCGAAATTCTGGCCATCACCGCAGCCTCCAACCACCTGGGCAGCAAATACCTGGCGGACTGCGAGCTGTTTGTCACCCTCGAACCCTGCGTCATGTGCGCCGGCGCCCTGGCCTGGGCGCAGATGGGCCGCGTGGTGTTCGGCGCCTCCGACGACAAGCGCGGCTTCATGCGCTACGGCGGCAAAAGCCTGCTGCACCCGAAAACCCGATTGGAAATGGGGATTCTGGAGGAGGAGACCGGAGCGCTGGTGAAGGCGTTTTTCAGGGAGAAAAGATAGGATTGATTGTCGAGTGGCGAGTGGCGAGTGTCGAATGGCGCGTACGCTTGGTTATTTCGGATGACCAAACGTACACGCCATTCGACACTCGAAAATCGAAAATCGGCACTCGCAACTCCCCTCACTCTACCACTATCTTCACCTGGAAAATGCCTCCACTCCGCTGCCGGCAATGCAGCACATACACGCTTGGCGGCAGGTGCCCGACGGGTATGGCGTCCACCCAGCCGTGGTGTTCCATTACGGTTTGCCCCATGGTGTTGTGGAGGGCGATGTAAGTCACCTCGGCGGGCTGCGGGAAATCGAGGTGCAGCACGTCATGCGCCGGATTGGGGCGCACGTCGATCGCCATATTGGTTTGCCAGGGCGAATCGGCGCCCACACTCACGCCAACTTCAAATACAAAACCGTAGGTACACCCGGCGCCGTCGAACAGCACCAGGGTGTAGAAGCCGGGGCCAAGGCCGGCGATGGAGGCGGTGCTGTCGCCTGTGTTCCAAACGTAACCGAATGGGGAAATACCGCCCAGCACAGCAAACTCAATGCGGCCGTTGGCACTGTCCACGTGCGTGGCGTTGATCACCGACGAAAACGTTTCCGGTACGGGTACGCCCCCAAGGTTCGCGGCAGCCGAATCGGTGCAGCCGACGGCGTCGGTGAGGGTAACCGTGAAGGTTCCGGGCGACAAGCCGGACACGCTCGCCTCCATAGCCCCGGTGTTCCACTGGAAGGCGAAAGGCGGCTGCAAAACACCGCCAGGCAGCGCGGTGAACATTCCGCCGGCACTTGCGCCGCAGATCAGGGTATCGCCCGTGATGGAAACAGTGGGCGCTCCAGAGGGAATGACAATGGTTTGTTCGCCTACCCGGCCGTAAGCATCGGTAAAGGTAAAGCGGTATGCACCCGCCTGAAGGCTGTCTATGCGGGCGCCGGTGTTGCCCAGTGCATCCGTCCAGGCGTACTGGATGGGCTGACAGCCGCCCCCAAGGGTCCAGTGGATAGCGCCCAGGTTGTTGTTATGGCATTCGGCGTTTACCTGAAGATCATCGGGGCCGGGTACGTAGGTGTGCTCGTGCGCCCCGATGTCCACCGTTCCCTCTTGTATGCGCGGCAGGCCGTTCAGATCGGTGAGCAGCCCCATGTTGTTCACCACCTCGTTGTTCCCCGCATTAATGCCCGGTGAGCATGGCTGGAGGCGGTAATCACGGCCGGCCGGATCAACGAACAAGGGATCGGTTTGAAACAGCGTGGTGGAATCATACCGGGATGGATCCTGATACAGCACCCAGGTGGTGTCTATGCTGTCGGAAAACAGGCAGTTGCTTAAGGTGACACTGTCTATGTTTTCGAAAATAAACCCGCTGCTGAATGCAGCGCCATTTCGGCTGACAACCCGATTAAAAACGGTATTATTAATGTCAATTTTCAGATTTGGGTCTGCCAGGAGTGGCTTAACATCTAATTCAGTGCTATCTTCTGAAAAAATGCAGTTATTGATCAATAGAGTTGATACATTCAGTGCATTGGTAATTGTCAAATTAATATTTGAGTTGGCTAAAATGTTATTTGTCATATTTATATAACCGGCGTCCTCAGTGGGGGCATTTATGAGAAAATAGGAGTTGTAAATTACATTATTTGAAATATACTGTTTTGTTATTGCAGGAAGACCTAAAACAAGTGCCGTATGCCAAAGGTTGCTCAGAATTTTATTATTTTCGAATATAAAATGGCTTTTATTGGAAGTTCCATCGAAACTCCACGAAAACACAACGTCACCACACTCTTGAATAATGGAATTTTTGAATTCTGACTTCAAAATGCCGCTGTTGCAAAGGAAGATAAAATCAGGAGCACTCCCACCAAATCCCAGAATATAAGAAAAAGTGCAAGAGTCAAAAAGCAGGCTGATATCCCCGTCGCTAAAATTATTATTAATTAATATTTGGTTACTGGAAGTTGGTGAAATGTCTTGCCCTAAAAACACGCAACCAATAAATCGGTATGTATTCCAATGCGTAGATCTTACTTTTGGAAGATACAATACATTGCCGCGGTTGAACACACTCTTATTATTTTCAAACAAACACCCCCAAAGTGCAAGGCTATCCGTCCGTTCGGTTTCCAGGACATAAATGCATCCGCCGCTCAAAGCCTGGTTGTCATAAAACCGGCAACCGTCAAAATCGCGCGCCCGCTCCCACCACGAGGCGCCGTTTTTGAACACTGCGCCCCCCTGCCCATTGACACATCGGTTGTGCTCGAACAGGCACTGTTCGAATCCGGGCGACACCGAACCTGTATCTCCGCCGTTGATGTACACCGCTCCGCCGTCGCGCAGCGCTGTATTGCGCTCGAACACGCAGTTGCGGATCAGCGGGTAGGCCTCGCCGTTGGCGCCGTCGATGTACAGCGCCGCGCCCGACAGGCCGGGTTGGCCGTTCACGCCACCCGGTTGGTTGGCCAGCGCATGGCGAAACACAAAACCGTCGATGAGCGTGGTGCTGTCGGGGTGGTACAGGTACATGAGGGTATAGCTGTTGTCGGTACTGTCGCCCGGAACACCGATGTCGCCGTCTAACACTGCCCTGCCGTCCGCGGGTCGTTCCGACAGCCCGGATTCCGTACCGGAAAATCCACCATAAAGCCGCACTCCACTCAGCGGCTCGAAGCGCAGACTGCGGTTGCCCGTTTCCGAAGGGCGGTAGGTGCCCTGGGCCACCCATACCTCGTCGCCGGCCTGCGCCATCACCAGCGCATCGTGCAGGCTGGTGTAGGCATCAGCCCAGCTGACGCCGGTTTGCTGCCCGGAAGCGCCAGCGTTCACGTATATCCGTTGCTGCCCCAAGAGTGTCAGGGGAAGAAATGTGCAAAAGAAATAAAGGATTTTCATGAGCAGGGATGTGTAAAAGTGTTCTTGGAGGATATGGTGTGCAAACCACCGTAGAGGCACATCGCGCGGCAAACCCCACCGGTACAGTGCGACCCGGGCCGCTGTTTGGGTTGTACCGGTGGGGTTTCCTGTGCTTATTCTACTCAGAGCCGGCTGGTCACCACCAATGAATGCTGTTGGGCGCCAAAGGCTGTTTTCACGTGCAGGATGTATGTTCCCGGCTGTAGCCTCGGCCAGGCGTCGGCGCCGATGGTTGTGTCGCCGGCGGGCAGGTCAAGCTCACGACGATGCAGCACCCCACCTTGTTGATCGGTCAGTTGCAAGGTGACGGCGCCTGCTTCCGGCAGGACAAGGTTCAGGCGAAACACCCCCGTGTTCGGGTTGGGGTACACGCGGGCGCTCCACAGCGGCGCCGGCGTTTCTTCGCCCTGTGCCGCTGCCGGCCTCACCGCTGCTGCTTCGCCTTGTTCCAGCGCAAAGCGGCGCGCCACGCCCAGGGTGTCGTAGGCTTCGGCGTACAACACCTGTTCGTCCAAGCCCAATGTTAACTCCGCTTGTTGATCCAGGGCTTCCAACTCCAGGAAAAACAAAGGTTCGCCCTCCTCGTAGGTGTATGTTTGCGCATCCGCGTCGAACCACAGCACCCGCACCTCTCCCGGCGCCGGTTCGTGCCAGCCGTTGTTGAGGGCGCCGGCCATCTCGGGGCCGACGAGCCGCACCTCCCGGAGCCTGAACCGGGCCGGGTCGTAGCGCAAGGCCATCTGCCAGCCGCTTGCCGTCAGGGTTTTCCGTGCGTACACCGGTACGGTGAGCGTCGCGTCTCCTTTGGCGGCAGGGTTTGTCTGCACCGCGTAGCCGATGCCGGCAGAGGTCGAGGGGGCCGGGCGGCTGTTCATGGCCGAGCCGTTCACATCGCCCACCTTTAGGGCTATAAAATCGCCGACGTTCGATGCCGGAGGATCGTTGTCTACGATAACTGTCTCCGGGAAAGTAAATTCAAACGGATTGGCAGGGTTTGGGAATGCGTAAGCAGCATCGACAAGGCGCCAGGAGGGTACGTTGTTGGGCAATTCGGTATAAATGCCCAAGATCAATTTACGAAACTCTACAATATCGAACGTAGTAATCGAACCTGACACATTCGCATCTGCCGCGATCATCCTGTAAGGGCTCTCAAAGGTAAGCGGGAAAGAAAATGGCTCCAATCCAAGAATATGCCTGGAAATCAGCACCAGGTCATACGTGCTCACGCCATTCAGATGGTTATCGTCCTTGGTTGGGGTAAACACCTGCCCATTCAGCTCGCAAAGGCACAAGCTACCCGTTCCGGTGGTCGACACCCCGGAAAAGTTGCACCCCGTCTGGTTGGCCGCAAGGGTGTAGTTTACATTTTCCACCGTTGCGCTCGGGGTCTTCCATGGCCTGAATTTGTACGAAAAGCGTTTCGTACACAAATCGTCACTGCCAATATCTATATTATAAATGGACTCAAACTGGGGCAGGCATTCCTGGGTTCCGTTTTCCTCAATGAGGTAGGCGTCGTACACCTCCACCCCGGTAATGCACGTTTCGCTGCCTTGAAAACCCAGACGGGCCAGGCTAATCGGACTGGACGGCCCTACGTTCATGGCAGCTCCGAAAATATCGATAGTCACCCTAAGTACGTCATTCTGACCGGACAAAGGTGCTGCGGAAATACACACAGACGGCGTGCAGTAATTGGAAGAACTCAGTGACTCGCTCCAGGATAAGGTGGCGCCTGAATAATGCACGTCCAGCACGACTTTTGCCGCTTCATACGTTTTGGTCAAGGCAGCGTACAAATTTACATTGAAAAACATATCTGTACATTCGTTTATCACTGAAGGGATACTGAAAGGTTCCTCTACCTTCACGGTATTAAACGGGCAGTTGGTTGGGCAGTCGCTGCTGTTGCCCCAGTCGATATCCCGCTTTGTTTTGCTTCCGGTATTGGGCGCACAACAAACGCCGCTTAACAGCATACGCCGAATATCGGTGATTTCTACAGTGGTTATGGCACAATCCGATGCCAGTAATGGCCCGTTGAACACCAAATAAAACAGGGTATTATCGTTATCCGGTGTATTGGTTTGAAAAGTAATCAGTTCTATTTGTGCGCCTTTTGCGTACACACGCCTGTCCATACTACTGTTTGCCGGCGGTTCTTTGTACAAAACGGTTTCTGTCATGGAAGGATTAACATATTGGATGAATGCCTCGCCCATGAATTGAGTCGAGTTTATTTCCATCAAAAAATCCAAAGCATCAATCGTGTAACTGGTGGGTGTAGCATCGGGTGAGGTCATGTACACCGCTACGCGTTTGCGATTGGGAAAATCTGTTGTCGGATCATCTTCTACCACGCCGAGTCGCATAGTCAACGAACTCAACGCACATGCGGATGGTATGGCCACACCTTTGCCGTTTCCGGTGCTGATCGCCATGTTGGCACAATCTGATTGCCCGGGATGTCGGAGCGTGACCTTTGTTGTGCTTAGCTCAACGGTTTCTCCCGGAACAGCATCCACGGCAACGACGAAAAGCAGCTTGCCGCCATAAACCGTCAGGCTAGTGGTTTCACCCGTGAGTCCGGAATAGTAAAAAGAAAATAATCCATCCGCCTCATCAACCGAAAAATCAAACGCATCCGGGTTTAACGGGTCGTTCAGGGCAACCGGCGTGCATTCGATGGAACTTTTTCTGTTTAGCTTACTCAGCGCTTTGTTGGTGTATGAACCGGGATAAACGGTAAGCTTGCCCAGTACCGACAAGTCCTCAATGTCAATGGTGTAAGGGCAGCCAGTCCCTGTGCACCCCGCGTCGCCATCGCGCTCCAGATATACATAATAAAACAGAGGCAAACACGAAGTTTGGTCTTGACAATCGGCAGGCACCCCGGGATCGTTTATCGCTCCGGTCGGCTGCGGGGAACTGTGTACTACAATGTTCCAGTTGCAGTCGTTGGCACTTCCCTGGGCGTGCAAAGCACTTCGGAGTGCGAGACCAAACAGGAAAAAAGGCAGAACTAAAAGCTGTATATGCCACCTAGTCGAACCTGAAATGCTGCGAATTAACGGATCGGAAAACAAATTTGTTCTCATGATATGGAGGACTAAGGTCTTGATTGGGATATAATAGCTACCGAATATAGAATAATTAAAAACAACTGACAAGCCAAAATTGCTTATTTTAATTCTTAAAAAGAACGGGGGGGGGGAGTAAAAATTTGGTTTTGAAACAAATTTTTCATGGCTGTGGTTTTTTAGCGTACTTCAGGTTTAATGAGCTACGCAGTGAAAGCGAAAATGTGTTGGTTCACTTTCCGCAAGACTTACACAGGAAGATTAGGCGCGCGCTCCGGCAATCCGCCACCCGTTCCGGAACCGGGCGGGCATTGCCTGAAACGGGCGTGTATCATGACTGTACAAAAGTACCCGATACTGCTCAAAAGCCCAAGTCGCTGGAAAAATATAGATGGCACGGCATGTCGAGTGTCGAATGGCGAGTGTCGAGTGGCGAGTGGCGTGTACACTTGGTAACCCGTGGACGCCAGGCGTACACACCACTCGACACTCGCCATTCGACATTCGACACTCGCCATTCCCCTCACTCTACCACTATCTTCACCTGGTAAATGCCTCCACTCTGTTGCGTGCAATGCAGCACATACACGCCGGGCGGCAGATGCCCAACGGGTATGGCGTCCACCCAGCCGTGGTGTTCCATTACGGTTTGCCCCATGATGTTGTGGAGGGCGATATAAGTCACCTCGGCGGGCTGCGGGAAATCGAGGTGCAGCACGTCGTGCGCCGGGTTGGGGCGCACCTGCGGCGGGGCGCCCGCCCAGGCTTCTGTGGCAGGGCTGATGCCGAGGGTGTCGCAGGGGGAGTCGGGGAGATCGTAGAGGCGGTAGTTGGGGAAATAGGGCAGCGTGCGGGACGAATATTGGCCGAGGTACACAGCTTTGGGCCGATAGTCCAGTGAATCCAGATTGTCCGTTTGATGGAACGAGGCCATGTACAGGCTTCGGTGGGTGCTGTTGGCGTACAGGTGGCCGTCGGGCCCCGCCTGGAGCAACCCCAGGCTGACGCCAATGGTGCTGTCCGACGGCACAACGGTGTCCAATACCGGGGTAGATGCCTGCAGATCGGCAGCCATCACCGCCAGTTGTTCGGTGACAAACACGTGCCGGCCCAAAGGTGAAAACGCCACCCCGCCTCCGCCGAACACGTATTCGGGGCGGTTCATGACCACCGGGTTGCTCAGCAGGCCTGTGCAGCGGTCGAAGTCGAACACCACTGTGCGACAGTTTTGGGTGCGCGCAAACTTGCGGCCGTCGGGAGAAAAAACACAGGAGCCGTTGCGCGGACAATTGATCGCCGGGCCAATGGCTTGCGACCCGGCGTTGGTGATGCCGTCCGGATGAAGCATCCATTTTTGGTACATATTGCTGTTGGATCGGGCAGCAACGATCCACCAGTCGCGACCATTGCCGTGGCGTACGGCGCTGATGTTGTCGAATGCTTGTCCCGTTGGCGACAGCGACCAGTCTCTCCGAATGATCAATCCTTGTCCACTCAATGCAGCCAAATCGATCAAAGTATAGTAAAAGGCAGGGTATGTCCATTTCGTTTCCGGGTCGTACTGCGCCAACAGGTGGAAGATGTAGTACTGCTGCTGGTTGCCGGGATCGGGAAGAATGAACGCACCGAACGGAACCGGGTAACCCACCTTTGCACACAACAAATCATGCACTTCTCCCTGATTGATGGCGCCTGTGCCCGATGCATCCGCAATGGTATCGCCTTGCCCGTTAACGACCACGCACCCGTTTGTGGCCAGCAGCAGGTTGCCGTCGGCGTCGCCGATGGCCGCCGAGGTCGCATCGAAGTTGAGCAGCCAGTCCAACGGTTCTGTTATTGGGCCGTTGGAGCCGAAGTGCAGGGCGGCGTTTCCCCAGCCTGCGTTGCCCGGAAATTCGTGAAAGCCGAAGGGCCACACCGCGTCGTATCGCTGGGCATGCAGCGTGCAGGCCAATAGCATGTGCCCAAAGAAAATGTAGTTGTATTTCATAATGCTGTGTTTTGTAAATGCTTGCCAATATATGCTCGCCAACTCGCCGATTCACTGATAAGATGGCTTGAAGCCCAATGTCGTCAACTTAGCGTAAAAGCCATGTTGTAAAATTGTCTACAACGAAACTATATATTTTTTTTGCCGCGAATTAGCGCGAATTCGCGCTAATTCGCGGCAAAAAAAAATACGTGGTAAGGCCGCAAACAACCCCAAAGCAATCTTTTTACGCTAAGTTGACGACATTGGGCTTGAAGCCATCCTATCGGTGGCGCCTTGCTCAGTATTTTATTTGGAAGTGCATTCGGAGATGGCACTTATGATACACCCTCAAAACCCTTAAGTTGACGACCTTACACCACCAACAATTAGACCCGGACAGCCACTTATGAAAAAAACAGGACTATTGCTCGTCGCGCTAATCGCAGCTTCCACCCTGAATGCTCAATGGAGCGTCCACGCATTTGCAGGGGCTAACTTCAACGCAACGGCCATCAAGGACATTGGGGCGTGGCCGGGATCAACACCCAAAGGAAGCGCCGTGTACCAGTCGGCCGTCGGGTTCAGCGGCGGCGTCATCACCCGGTATGCGTTTGACCAGCGGTCTTCCCTGAGCGGGGAGCTTGCCTACCAGCAAATGCCGTTCAAAACGGAACACTTCACCGGCACTTTTTACGAAAGTTACGGTTCGCTGCTGGTTTGCCCTGCTTATCGATTTTACCCGTGGCTGGCCATTGAAGGCGGTTTGGGCGGCGCGGTGAGCATTGAGAAGTACTCGGGCGAAAGAAAGGATCCGGTTTTTTGGATGGCCGGCGGGTTGTCGTTTCCCCTGCGCCGGGTGGAGCTCAAGGCGCGTTATTACCGTTTTTTAACGCCTGCTTCTGAATTTGCCTTGTTCGGCGGCAATCCGGCTACCCGATCGCTTTACTCCTATGGGCTGCACCTCAGCGTAGCGTATCGCCTTTGGGGCCGGTAAGGAATTGTCCTCCTTAATCACTTGAAAACAGCCACCCCCCGCGCCCCGGGCCGGGCAAAGCCCCGGTACATACCCGGTGTGTTGAACGGCATGGCGATGTTTCCGTTTTTGTCGACGGCAATGGGGCCAAATAAAATTTAACGCAGCGATTTACCAACTTTTTACGGAAACACAACATCAAATCTGAAATACGTCCTATATTTCCCGCCTAAATCTGTTTTGCCCTATGATGAACGAACCCATACACACGGTCATGACCAAAAACGTCATCACCCTTCAACCGGACAACACGCTGGCGGAAGCCCGCGCCATCCTGATGGGAAGACGTATTCACCATTTGCCTATTGTGGAGAGCAACAACCTGCTGGTTGGCATGATCACCTCGTGGGATATGTTCAAGCTGGGAAAATCGGCAGCGGAATACGACCACATCCTGATCAAAGAGGTGATGACCACCAAACTGGCGACCATGGGACCCGACGAGCACCTGGGCGCCGCCGCAGAGGTGTTCATGGAGCACCTGTTCCACGCACTCCCCATCGTGAATGAGCACTATCAACTGATCGGCATATTGAGCACGTATGACCTGCTGAAATACGAATACCGGAAGGAATACCCGGAGGATCTGGAAAAGTTCGTGCAGGACAACATGTAACGCCGTTTCAGGCATGCGCCCCGGCGGCATCGAAGGAGACGTGAAAGGTCGTACCCTTGCCCTCTTCGCTTTCAAAGGTGATCTCACCGTTCATAAGTTCCACATACCGGTGAACGATGTACAATCCAAGGCCTGTGCCCTGGATGTTGGAGGCGTTGGATGCCCGGAAAAAGCGCGAAAACAAGTGCTTTTTATCCGAATCAGGGATACCCATGCCCCGATCCTGGACCGAAATACACACCCGGCCATTGCTTACTTCCGATTGCACGGTGATCGGGCTGTTTTCGGGCGCGTACTTGACGGCGTTGGACACCAGGTTGATCAGCACGTGTTTGAGCAAACCGGGGTCGAGCAGCACGGAGGGATGTCCGGTGTGGCGCGGTTCGAAGGTCTGCCCTGGTTTGAATACGCCCCGGAGCTCGTCGGCCACTTCGCCAATTAGCACCGGCAGGTTGATCTCCTGCCGGTTGGGTTGTGTTTTCCCTTCTTCCAGCTTGCCCAGCGACAGAAACTCCGTGAGGATGGTGTTCAGGTTGTTGACGGCGGTTTTGATCTTGCCGGCGTGTTTGTGGATGTTTTCCGGGTCGTTTTTCTGGTTGTAGGTCTGGATCAGCGAGGCCGACGACAGCACGGTGCTCAGCGGGGTGCGAAACTCATGGGAAGCCATGGAGACGAAGCGGCTTTTCAGCTCACCCAGCTCCCGCTCTTTGTCCAGCGCGGCAGCCAGATCGTTTTTAGCCTGTTCGAGCGCGTTGGTGCGCTCCCGCACCTTCTCCTCGAGCCCTTCGTTGAGGTTTTGCAAGGCCGCGGCCAGTTGCTCCAGGCGCAGGTTTTGCCGCAGGATGCGGTTTTCATGGTCCTTGCGGATGCTGTTGTCCAGCAAAAACGCCATCACATAACTGCCCGAGGTGGTTCTGAACGGGCTCAGGCTGACCTCTACCGGAAATTCATTGCCGTCTTTTCGGACAGCCGAGAGGTTGAGGCCCGTACCCATGGTGCGCGGCGTGGGTCCCGACTTGTATTCCTCTCGATGGTTCCGGTGTATGGAGTGCAACCGTTTGGGGATGAGCAACTCCACCGATTCGCCTTCCAGCTCATGTGCGGTGTAGCCGAAAAGCTGTTCGATGAAGGGGTTTACCCGCACAATCTCTCCCCGGTTATTGACCACAACGATGCCGATGGAGGCGTGCTCGAACAGGGCGCGAAACTGCTCGCTGCGCGTCGACTCATCGTCTTTCAGGTATTTGATCCGAAGCACCAGATAGCCGGCTGCCCAAATGCCCAATACGCTGATGATGCGATCAAAAAACCGGACCTGTACAGGCAGCTCGTTGTTTTGCAGAAAAACAGGCGCCACGCTCAACACCGTGGCGATCAGTCCAAGCAGCACAATGTCGTTTTTCTCTTTCAGCAGTAGCCCGAGTAATACCGGCAGGAGGTACAACAAAGCAACGTTACCCTGTTGGGGAATCAGCACATCCAACAAAAAAATGGCCGCGCTCAACAACCAGATAAGCAGAATCGGTCGGGAAAACAACGATTGACGAGAAAACAAAACGTGGAGGATTTCCTGCAAAAGTAAGCACAAGTTTTATGCCTGGGTATGAACAGGCAAACCTTCTTCCTCCCATGCTTCCATCCCCCCTTCAACGAACGCTACCCGATCTGGATCGAAGCCGCTGGCCAGCATCATCTCCACTGCGTGCTTGCCTTTGTTGCCCACGCCCGAGACCAATACCACGTTGCGGTCTTTGGGCAGCTCGCCCATACGCTTGGGCATCTGGCTGAACGGGATGTGCAACACATGCTTTACATCCAAATCTTTGTCGGAAAACTTCGGATTTTCGCTGACATTCACCAACAAACTTCCGGAGAAATAAGCCGCGTAAGCTTCGCGTGCCGTCATTTTATTGAACAAAGTCATATGAATTTATTTAGGTGAAACAATAATTTGTACGTTTTATCTCTGCAAAATTATTTATAATTTGGATAAAATACCTAAATTCGAATCTAAAAGTTATGTTAATGCTTTTTTTAAAACAATAATAAAAACAGACTTGAAATAGAGAAATTTTGTCTTGAAGCTAACCATACTTCCAAATAAGGTTCTGTTCCGGAAAAGGCAAATTGAACTACCTTTGCGTGACCAATATGTTGTCCCTAACCATACTGACCATTACATGAACAAAACTGTGTATATCGTTTCTGCCGTGCGCACGCCCATCGGCAGTTTCGGCGGCGTGCTCGCCGAAGTTTCGGCCACCAAACTCGGCGCGGCGGCCATACAGGGCGCGCTGAGCAAAGCCGGCCTGTCGGCCGATGCTGTAAACGAAGTGCTCATGGGCAATGTGGTGAGCGCCAACCTCGGCCAGGCCCCCGCCCGCCAGGCTGCTTTTTACGCCGGGCTGCCCAACCACATACCCTGTACCACGATCAACAAGGTGTGCGCTTCGGGCATGAAAGCAATCACCCTCGGCGCCCAAAGCATCATGCTGGGCCTGAACGAGGTGGTCGTTGCCGGCGGCATGGAAAACATGTCGCAAATTCCTTATTATTTGCCCAACGCCCGCTGGGGCTATAAATACGGCCACGGCGAACTGGTGGACGGGTTGGCGAAAGACGGACTCACCGACGTGTACAACCAGTTTGCCATGGGTGTCTGCGCCGACCGCACGGCCGCCAAATACAACATCAGCCGCGAGCAACAGGACGCCTACGCTGTGGAATCCTACAAACGCGCCGCAGCCGCAACCGAAGCAGGCCAGTTCGAGGACGAGATCGTACCGGTGTCGGTGCCCCAGCGCAAAGGCGACCCCGTTGTGGTCGCCGTAGACGAGGAGTACAAAAAAGTCCACTTCGACAAAATACCCGGTCTCCGCCCCGCCTTCACCCCCGACGGAACGGTGACCGCCGCAAATGCCTCCACCATCAACGACGGCGCCGCAGCCGTCATCCTGGCCTCGGAAGAAGCGGTAAAAAAATACGGCCTCAAGCCCATCGCCCGGATTCGCGGGTTCGCCGACGCGGAACAGGAACCCGAATGGTTCACCACCACCCCGACCATCGCCGCCCCAAAGGCGTTGAAAATGGCGGGTGTTGAACAATCGGACATCGATTACTTCGAGGTCAACGAGGCGTTCTCGGTGGTGGCGCTCGCTTTCCAGCATGTACTGGACGTAACACACGAACAAACCAACATTTTCGGCGGCGCCGTGTCGCTGGGTCACCCGCTGGGCGCTTCCGGCGCCCGCATCGTGAGCACCCTGAACAACGTCCTGCACCAAAAAGACGGTACCCTGGGCCTGGCCGCCATCTGCAACGGCGGCGGCGGCGCAACGGCCATTGTGATCGAACGTTTGCGGTAGAGACGTTGCATGCAACGTCTCTGCGATGTACCTTTACAGCGCATAAACCAAATACATTCCAGCGAATGAATTTTGATCTGATCGTATTGGGCAGCGGCCCGGGCGGCTACGTGGCGGCCATCCGCGCCTCCCAACTGGGGATGAACACCGCCATCATCGAACGCGAGAGCCTCGGCGGCATTTGCCTCAACTGGGGCTGTATTCCCACCAAAGCCCTGCTGAAAAGCGCACAAGTGTTCGACTACCTGCAACACGCCGAAACATACGGACTGAAGGTTACCGGCGCCAAGGCCGACTTCCCGGCCGTCGTCCAGCGCAGCCGCGACGTGGCCGACGGCATGAGCAAAGGCGTGCAGTTTCTCATGAAGAAAAACAAGATCAACGTTATCTTCGGAAACGGTAAACTCGTGGCGGGACCCAAAGTGCAGGTCACCGACGCCGAAGGCAAGGTGACCGAGTACACCGCCAAACACATCATCATCGCCACCGGCGGCCGCGCCAAAGAGCTGCCCAACCTGCCCATCGACGGCGAGAAGATCATCGAATACCGAAAAGCCATGAGCCTCCCGAAAATGCCCAAGCGCCTGGTGGTGGTGGGCGCCGGCGCCATCGGCGTCGAGTTCGGCTACTTCTACCACACCATGGGCACGGAAGTGAGCATCGTGGAATTCATGGAGCAGGGCCTTGTACCCCGCGAGGACGCCGACGTGTCCAAAGAACTCACCAAAATTTTTACCCGCAAGGGCATCAAAGTGTACGGCGGCTGGGCCGTGGAAAGCGTGGACTCCTCGGGCAAAGAGATCAAAGTAAACATGAAAAATCGCAAAGACGGCGCCACAGAGACCCTGGTGTGCGACGTCGTGCTCAGCGCCGCCGGCGTAACGCCCAATACGGAGAACATCGGACTGGAACAACTCGGCATCGCTACCGACCGCGGGTATATCCAGGTGGACGAGCACTACCGCACCAACGTGCCCGGCGTGTACGCCATCGGCGACGTGCTGCCCACCCAGGCGCTCGCGCACGTAGCCAGCGCCGAAGGCATCGCCTGCGTGGAGGCCATCGCCGGCATGCATGTGGAACCGATCGACTACAACAACATACCCGGTTGCACCTACTGCATACCGGAGATCGCCTCGGTAGGATACACCGAACAGGGCGCCAAGGACGCCGGATACGACGTGCTGGTGGGCAAGTTCCCGTTCATGGCCTCCGGCAAAGCCAAAGCCGCCGGTGCGCCCGAGGGATTTGTCAAGATCATTTACGACAAAAAGTATGGCGAATGCCTCGGCGCCCACATGATCGGCAGCAACGTAACCGAAATGATCGCCGAGATCGTGGCCGCCCGCAAACTGGAAACGACCGGACACGAAATCCTGAAATCGGTACACCCCCACCCCACCATGAGCGAAGCGGTAATGGAAGCAACCGCCGTCGCCTACGGGGAGGTGATCCACCTGTAAGACCATGATCTTTCCGATTGGCGACGACAACCTGGAGCGCGGGCATTCGCCCGTGTTCAGCTACCTGTTTATCTTCGCCAACGTCGCCGTGTTCATGTTTCAGGCCGGCATGCCCGATGCCGAACAAGCCAACTTGTTTGTATTCACCTGGGGCGCCATTCCCAGCGAGATCTCCCGGGGCGTTGACCTGCAGACCCTGTTCACCAGCATGTTCCTGCATGGCTCGTGGTTGCACCTGCTGGGCAACATGCTCTACCTGTGGATTTTTGCCGACAACATTGAAGGGGTGATCGGGAATTTCCGTTTTGTGCTGTTTTACCTGATGGGCGGACTCGTCGCGGGCATCGCCCAGGTGGTGGTCGACCCGTTCAGCAGCGTCCCTTGCGTGGGCGCCAGCGGGGCCATTGCCGCAGTCATGGGCGCCTACATCGTGATGTTCCCCAAAAGCCGGGTACGCATGACCCTGCTCCTGCTGATCACTTTTTACATCCCGGCATGGGTATTCCTCGGCTTCTGGTTCTACCAACAGATCGGCTCGGCCTTTTCGGTGATGGGCCTGGAGGCCACCGACGCAGGCGGCGTGGCCTGGTGGGCCCACATCGGCGGATTTGTGTTCGGGCTGATCGCCGGCATTTACTACCGGAACCGCTACCTGGATCACCATGCACACCGACTCAGGGCCTGATGAGCGACACCATTGCCTACAACGATTTTGAAAAAGTCGACGTGCGTGTAGGGCGCATCCTCGGCGCCAAACCGTTTGAAAAAGCCCGAAAACCGGCTTATCAACTGCGCATCGACTTTGGGCCGGAACTCGGCGTCAAAAAATCGAGCGCACAGATCACCGACCTGTACACACCCGAATCGCTGACCGGAACGCTGGTGCTGGCCGTGGTCAACTTCCCGCCCCGGCAAATCGCCGATTTCATGTCCGAAGTGCTGGTGCTCGGCGTGCCCGACGCCGAAGGTCGTATTGTGTTGCTTCAGCCCGAGCGGGACGCTCCGCTGGGGGCTCGCATGTACTGATCCTGTGTGCATTGCAAAAATTCACATAGACATAACACCAAAAATCGGGTTTATTACGCCGGAAAGCCCGTTTTTCGCCTTTACAAATTGAAAATTATGGACTCTTTTTTTGTGCCCAGCGACATCCTGGTCGCCTTCAAGGAACACTATCCCTTCGTTGCGCTCGACACCGTATCGTGGTCTTGGGAAGTACCGGGAAAAATTTACGAGGCGGAGTTTGAACTCGACGGCGTGGAGCACGAGGTTGAATTCACCATCACCGGCGAGTGGCTGCTCACCGAAACCGAAATAGACCTGGAAGAGGTGCCCGAGATCATTCTCAACGACATCGGTTCGCGCTACCCGGGCTTTACCATCGACGAAGCTTCCCAGATCGAACTCAGCAACGGGCTCATCCACTACGAAATCAGCCTGGAAAAAGACGGACTCGGCTTCGAAGTGCAGTACCGCGAAGATGGTATGTTCTTATTGAGCGGCGAATCACTCTAAGGCCGGCAGGTGCGGCAGATAGCGCTGCACGTACACCTGGCTTTTTTCTCTTTCCGTGGGCGCGGGGAGCGCCACCACCCGGAACACGCGGGGGCTCACCCGTTCGGTGATGGCTTTGATGGTACCGCCTTTCCCGGCACCGTCTCGGCCTTCAAAAATAATGCAAACTTTCAGGCCTTTGTATTTGACCCATTCCTGAAGTTTGACGAGTTCGACGTGCAATTTACTGTTTTTGGAAAGAAAAAACGAAGTGTCGCCACGGCTGCTCGTCGAGGTATAGCCCCTTGTGCTGCAGCTCGTGCCCGTCTCGCACAAAGGCGGTGCCCGAGATTCGGTCGTTCAGGCGCCACTGGAACCCATTCAGTTCCGGAAAGGGCAACGGAATGTAGCACTGGCTGTGTTGCGGTGCGTAGTTGACGGCCACCAGAAACCGTTCGCCGGCAGGGCCTTCCCAGGCAAATGCGATGTAGTTCAGGTGTGTCGCATTGCCCTCCCATGCGGGCGCGCAGCCCAGCAGTTGCCAGTGTCCGTTTTTGAATGCCGGCAGGTAGAGCAGGGCCAGCAACTCCCTGTAAAATGTTTCCAGTTCGGCATTCACCGGCTCTTGCGGACCGCGAATCAGGTGGGGCGAAATGCGTTTGATTTTTCCCTGCAGCTGGCCGTGGTGGAAAAAGCGCAGGCCTGGCGAGCAATAGGCGAGCAGGGCAGCTGCCTGGTGTTTGCCGGGCGGGAAAGCCGCAGCGGCCCGGGGCTCGTCGTGGTTTTCCAGGAAACGGGCCATTTTGCTTTGGTAGACCTGTTCTGCCATAAAATGCTCGCGCACAGGGCCTGCATGCCCTTCGCGAAGCCGGTCGTAGAGCCGTTTGTCGTACGTGTAATCAAAACCGTGCTGCTGGAGGTCCCACTCCATATCCCAGTACACTTCGGCCATGAAGACAAATCCGGGCACTTGCTCCCGAACCTGGCGGATGGCTTTCGGCCAGAATGGCTCGCTGGGAATTCCCCAGGTGCGCTCAAAAACCGCAGGCTCTACGAGCATGGCCATGTCGCAACGCACCCCGTCGCACCTCCCAGCAATGCCGGTGAGTTCGGTGACCATGGCCTCCTGAAGTTTTGGGTTGCCGTAGTTGAGCTGAAAGGTGTCGGGCCACCCGGGGAAGTAGGGGTCGCGGCCATGGGCAAGGACCAGATTGCCCAGCGGGTGGTCAATTTTCCGGTAGTTGGCCGGCGCGGCAGCCATTTCGGCTTCATTGCCATGGATGTAAAAGTCCGGATGCGCCTGCACCCAGGAGCAGTCGATGGCCGAGTGGTTCGGCACAAAGTCCAGCATCAGGCGGATGCCCCGGCTGCGCAGGCGCGCCCGCAGCCGGGCCAGGGCGGCATCGCCACCCAGCGATTCGTGAACGGTGTACGCGGCAATGGCAAAACCCGAGCCGGCCACGTCGTCCTCGGTCAGGTCGGGAAGCGTTTCCCGGAATTCGACCTGCCAGTCGGGGTTTTCCTGCGTGATTCGCCGGCCTTCCGGGCCAGTTTGCCACACGCTGAGCAGCCAGACCCACTCGACGGCTTCGTCGATGAGGCGATCGAGCGCTTCGTCCGGAACGTCGTCGAGCGTGACTTTCCGACCCATTTCCCGGGAAAGCTCGGTGAGCCACACGCGGGTGTTGACCTGATAGAGCGAAGGATATTCGGTTTTAGGCATAAAATCTTGTTTTGCGGGTTAACCCGCCGTGGGCATAAAGATGGCTTTTCTGCCCAACGCCAGTAATTCCTGGGCGTTGGTGGTCGAAAAAAGGTGCATCATCCGGGCTACAAGTCCTGTCCAGCCCGTTTGGTGGCTCGCGCCCAGGCCGGCGCCGCTGTCGCTGTGGAAATACTCAAAAAACAGGATGTTATCCCGCCAGTGCGGGTCCTCCTGAAATTTGGCCAAGCTGGCATAAACCGGTCGTCTCCCCTGGTCGTCCTGGAGGAAAATACGAGACAGTCGTTGGGACAGGTTCTCCGCCACCTGGTAAAGATTCATGAAGTTTCCGGAGCCGGTGGGGCATTCGACCTTCCATTCGTCGCCGTAATAGCTGTAATACTGCAACAATGCCCGGATGATCAGCGCATTCACCGGCATCCAGATGGGTCCTCGCCAGTTGGAGTTGCCGCCGAACATACCGGAATCGGATTCTCCAGGCAGGTATTCGACTTTAAACGCCTGGCCGTCCGCCCAAAGTTGGTAGGGGTGCTCCTCATGGAAGCGGGAAAGGGAACGGATGCCATACGGACTCAGGAATTCATTTTCGTCGAGCATTTTAGCCAGCACCTTTTTAAGCCGTTCTTCGTTCAGCACCGATGCCATCCGCCGCCCGGCCACCCCCGTTTTTTGGGGATCGTGGATGTTTGCCGTCAACTCGGGGCGCTTGCTCAGAAAGCGCTGGAACATTACCTGAATTTCGGGATATACTTTGATCAATTCCCCCTCGAAAACCGTAGCGGCGCATAAAGGCAGCAAACCCACCACGGATCGCACTTTGAGGCGCTGTGACTGGCCGTCGGGCAAGCGCAGTACGTCGTAGAAAAAACCGTCCTCTTCGTCCCACATACCCACATCATCGCCCATACGGACCATAGAAGAAGCGATCCAAAGGTAGTGTTCGGCGAATTTGAGGGCCATATCGGCATAAGATCTATCTTTTAACGCCAGCTCTATGGCTATTTCGAGCATGTTTTGACAGAAAAGCGCCATCCAGGCCGTTCCGTCTGCCTGTTCAAGGTGTCCTCCCGTGGGCAGGGGCGAACTGCGGTCGAAAATGCCGATATTGTCGAGCCCCAGGAAGCCGCCTTCAAACACGTTCCTGCCGGAGCGGTCTTTGCGGTTTACCCACCAGGTGAAATTGAGCAACAACTTTTGAAAATTGCCTTTGAGCCAGTCGAGATCCTCGACGCCGTTGTGCATCTTGTCCAGACGGTAGGTAAAGATTGTCGACCAGGCAAGAACCGGAGGATTCACGTCGCTGAAGTTCCATTCATAGGCAGGCACCTGACCATTGGGATGCATATAGTTGCCCAGCAGCATCAGCCTTAACTGGTCTTTCCCGAACTGTGGATCCACCAGCGTAAGCGACAACACGTGAAAAGCAAGGTCCCACGCTGCATACCAAGGGTACTCCCACTTGTCGGGCATGGAAATGATGTCCCCATTGTACATATGGTGCCATTCACTGTTTCGGGCAGCGGTTTTACGGGTTGTCCGGAAAGAATCTACGCCGTGTTCCGACAGCCATTTGGCGACGTCGAACAGGTAAAACTGTTTTGACCACAGCATACCTGCCAGGGCTTGCCGCATCACATTGGCCTCGTCAGCGCTCAACGATGCGGGAATAACCGATTGGTAAAAGGCGTCGGCCTCCGTCTTTCGGGTATGAAAGACCGTGTCGAAGTGCTCGCCGAACGGATCGCCGGCAGTTCCGTACGCTTCGGCAAGTTGTTTGGGCGCAACCCGGGTCAGGCGCAAACAGACGACCTCCGAGTCGCCTGCCTGAACCACAACGGTGTAATGCGCGGATGCCTTCGTACCGGTGTGCTGCGGATTGACCGCATCGGCTTGACGGTGCACCAGGTAATTGTTGATCGCGTCTTTCACATAAGGCGTTTTGTTGGGCAACCCACAAATCCGTTCAGTGTTGGTCTCGTTCTCTGTGAAAAGCAGTTCCGGTTTGCCGTCGCAGTAGAGAAAATGATCGCCCAAATCTTGGTGTCGGGCTTGTATTGTGCCATCAGACAGTTGGTGCAGTTCCGGTCTGGGGGCGCCCGTGTTCCAGGCCCATTCATTTCTGAACCACAACGTCGGCAGCAGGTGAATTGTCGCTTGTTCCGGCCCGCGGTTGTGCGCGGTAATTTTGATGAGCAAGTCTTCGGGCGACTCCTTGGCGTACTCCACGTCCACGTCGAAATACCGGTTGTCGTCGAAAACGCCGGTATCCAGCAATTCGTACTCCATTTCCGCGCGGGTTTTATCCCTATTGGCCAACACGATCTGATCATACGGGTAGGCGCGCTGAGGGTATTTGTACTGATACCGCATGTAGGCGTGGGTCGGTGTGTTGTCCAGGTAGAAATAATACTCCTTCACGTCCTCTCCGTGGTTGCCTTCGCTGTTGGTAAGGCCAAACAGTCGCTCTTTGATGATCGGGTCTTTGCCGTTCCACAGGGCAAGGGCGAAACAGAGCAACTGGTGGTCGTCGGAGACCCCTGCAAGACCGTCTTCACCCCATCGGTAAGCCCGGGAACGCGCATGATCATGGGAGAAATAATTCCACGCATCGCCATTGTCGCTATAATCTTCCCGAACCGTCCCCCACTGGCGTTCACTCAAGTAGGGACCCCATTTTTTCCAGGGGATACCCTTCAGGCGGGCATCTGTCATCCGATTGGACTCTGCTGTTTGCGACCTCGTTTGGGTGGGAGATTTTTCAGACTTCATGGCTAAAAAAGTTGGCGATTGTATCCAATAGAGGGCAAAGTGCGCAAAAGTTGAACTTTGAACAATGATCTGCACCCAACCGGGTGAATGACTTTTTAACTTATCGCCACTCCAGGGTCTCCAGCATGTGATCGACATCCTGTTTCATGAACGCCAGCACCGGCGCCAGGGAGTCCGGTCGCGCCTGGGTCTCGAAGTACAGGGCGCCGCGCAGGAAGTGGCGCGTGGAGTCGCTCACAAAAAACTGGTACGACGACGCCACCGGGCCTTCGACTTCGAAGATCATGCCGTGCACCCGGGCTTCCGGCCGGTCGAAGCGATAATCCTGGATGTACGTGGCGCGCTGGTTGTGCTTGTTGGTCATTTCAAACGCGTCGGCGACCAGCTTGTCGAATGCCGCCCTGCTCCGAATGGGGTAATAACTGCAGTAAATTTTGGCGTTCAGCGCCGGCGCCTCCAGATTGAACCAACAGTCGCTGGCCGGTTTCCCTTCGAAAAAAAGGGTGTCTTTCACCATGGTAGCGTAATCGGGGTGTTCGAACGAAAAAGCGCAATAGTCGGCGGAGGCCCGCACGTAGTTTTTCTCCGGGTAAATAACCCTGGGGTAGGCGCGCGGCTTGGGCGCAACGGCGGTTTCGTTACAGGCCATAAACAACCCGGCGACCGGAAGGGCAAAAAAGAGCAGGCGTTTGATCATCATGGGTCAAAAATACGCGAAAAGGCGTTTCATTTTCCCGTCCGGTTTTTCATCCTTTTGCCAAACAAACAAATCCCTACCTTTGCCGGAACCCCACATCGGGCAATTTTATTTTACGAAATATCCAACTGAACCCTTCCTCATGCAAGGATCTGCCATCACCATCAACAGAGCGGGCAAGCTAAAAGTGCCCAACGACCCCATTATTCCATTCATTGAAGGCGACGGAACAGGCCCCGACATCTGGGCATCGTCCGTACGCGTATTCGATGCCGCCGTAGAAAAGGCGTTCGGCGGAACGAAAAAAATCATCTGGCGCGAAGTGCTCGCCGGCGAAAAAGCCTTCAACAAAACTGGCAACTGGCTTCCCCAGGAGACGCTCGACGTGATCAGCCAGTACAAGGTAGCCATCAAAGGCCCCCTTACCACGCCCGTTGGCGGCGGCATCCGCTCGCTCAACGTAGCCCTGCGCCAGGAACTCGACCTCTACGCCTGCGTGCGTCCGGTACGGTGGTTCCGCGGCGTACCCTCGCCGGTGAAAGAACCCGGACTGGTGGACATGGTCATCTTCCGCGAAAACACCGAGGACATCTATGCCGGCATCGAATACCTCAGCGGAACGCCGGAAGCAGAAAAAATGCTTCGCTTCCTCCAGGATGAAATGGGTGTAAAAAAGATACGCTTCCCCAAAACGTCGTCTTTCGGCATCAAACCCGTGTCTCTGGAAGGCACCGAGCGCCTCGTGCGCGCTGCGCTGGAATACGCGTTCAAGTACAAGCGCAAGTCGCTCACCCTCGTGCACAAGGGCAACATCATGAAGTTCACCGAGGGCAAGTTCAAGGACTGGGGCTACGCGCTCGCCGAACGGGAGTTTGGAGACCGCGTGTTCACCTGGGCCCAATACGACCGCATCAAGGAAGCACAAGGAGAAGAAGCGGCCAATAAGGCCCAGGCCGACGCCCTCGCCGCCGGCAAGATGCTCGTGAAAGACGTAATCGCCGACGCATTCCTCCAACAGATCCTGCTCCGCCCGGCCGAGTACGACACCATCGCCACGCTTAACCTGAACGGCGACTATGTCTCCGACGCCCTCGCTGCCCAGGTCGGCGGCATCGGCATCGCGCCCGGCGCCAACATCAACTACAAAACCGGATACGCCATCTTCGAAGCGACCCACGGCACAGCGCCCAAATATGCAGGCAAAGACGTGGTGAACCCCTCATCGGTCATCCTCTCCGGTGTGATGATGTTCGAATACATGGGCTGGACCAAGGTCTCCAAGCTCATCGTGAAAGGCCTGGAACGCAGCATCCGCAGCAAACGGGTGACCTACGACTTCGAACGCCTCATGAAAGGCGCCACCAAGCTGAAATGCTCGGAGTTTGGGTCGGAGATCATCAAGAATATGTAGGCATTCGCCTTCGACGGTACGCCGCGTAAATCGACACCGACAGGCAGGGTGACGCCCGGTCTGATGTCGTCAAATGGAGGATTGTCGTGGCCTCTGAAAATCTGTCCCGTACGGTAAACGTGGACGCCACACGCCGCCGTTTGTTGTCGACGACGACCCTTGCAAACAGCAAAGATGCTTATTTTTTGTCGCTAATTCACGCAATTCGCGATGAAGAATAAGCATCTAATTTCGCTGTAACGGTTGTATCTTTGTGTATACGACTGATTGAACATGGGCACTCCGGATTCTTTCTCCAGTTTATACCAAACGCCTTCCCTACTCCGCTTGCTGGAGGGACCGCAATTTGATTTGCCCGCATCAATACAATCGGAAGTTCGGCAACTCAAAGACAGGTTGCAAACTATTTTACTGGGCGATTACCAGGAAATGGAAACGGCATTACAGGCGCTGTTGCCCAAAGTCTGGTCTTTACGGATGCGAGCGCTAACTTTTTTAGCCAAAATAGATGTTCAACAGGCTATTCACGACCTTTCGGTCCACTTCCTGGCGTTACAGAAGCAACACCCTGAACTCAGCGGCCCCCTGAATAAACTGAGTTTCGGCCTGGAGCTCATGAGCAAATTTATATCTGTGCTGCCGACAGCCGATTCCGACCCGTTTGAAACAATTGTCCAAAACACTGCACTTGAAGTACCCGACTTCGCTGCACTGGTCAATGCGCTTCAAGCTGTCGGGGCGGATGATGGAGGTCGCATGTTAAAAATAGTGCGAGCCTCTCTTATGGTGGAGTTACTCTTTTTTGCCCTTGATCTGGCGGCAGAGCGGCAATTGCCCTTAGAGACCGGTGTGTTGCACGAATTGAACTACCAGTCAGCCGTAACGGTGGAAGCGTATGCCCATGCACTATTCGATATGCAACCCGAAGATATGCCCTGGTATCAGGCCCCTCTAAACGAATTACAGCGGCTGTTGTACACCGCTCCAGTGGGAGACTCCGAACAACTCCGCTTTTTGGAAGAAAAACGCGCTCATTTTAACGCATGGAAATAGTTTGCCTGGATACTTCCATCCTGATCGAACATTACCGTAAAAAAGATAAAACGCAAACGCGTTTTGCGCATCTTGCACGCGAATACGACACTTTTGCCGTTTCAGCTTTGGTGGAATACGAATTTATACGCGGAGAGAAAGCAATGGACAATTCGTTCTGGGAAGCACTTTTCGAAAAGATTCATGTGCTGCCTTTCGACCGAAATTGTGCCCAAAAAGCTGCGGCGATATATGCAACACTGAACAAACAGCAGCGGCATGAACGGGTGTTGGATATTCTGATTGGAGGCACTGCCCTGGCGTGGGGCTACCCTTTGGCGACGCTGAATGAAAAGGATTTTGAAGGGGTTGTTGGATTGCGGTTGGTGTGAACCCTCTCTATTGGGTGCTCGGTGAATAGGGCCCACCTAAGGGTCCAACGGAAAAGCCGGACTGTCATGTTCATACTTGCACCATTGCCCCTTTACAGCTAAATTTGCAACCCAATCGGTTTCAAGGCACAATGAGCATTTCCAGCATAGACCCACACATCGCCGCCATTCTGGACAGCCCTTCGGCGCCCCAACTGGCCGCGCACCTCAATGCGGCATTGGCCGTGGAGAAAAGCCGGCGTTTGCAGTTTTATGAAGATATTGACGACGATGTAAAAGCCGAGTTCATCAACGGGGAAGTGGTCATCCATTCGCCGGTGAAAAAAGAACATACGGATGCCGTTGGCAACTTGTATATGCTGCTTGCCACATTTGTCCGGACAAATCAACTGGGCTACGTCGGCTACGAAAAAGTAATGATAGCGCTCTCCCGCAACGACTATGAACCCGACGTGGTGTATTTCGGCCCCGATAAAGCAAAAGAATTCCAAAAAGGGCATTGGAAACACCCGGCGCCGGATATGGTCGTAGAGGTGGTTTCCGACGGCACCGAACTGCGCGACCGGGGCGTTAAAATGGAAGACTATGCCGCCCATGCCGTGGGTGAATACTGGATCATCGACCCTGTCGGGGAATCCGTGGAGCAGTATATTTTACACGACGGACGCTACAAACTGCACCTGAAGGCCGGTCAGGGGCCCATTGCCAGCCCCGTCATCCCGGGTTTTTCCATCGAGATCCGGGCCATCTTTGACGAGCAACTTCATTTGGAGTCGCTGAGACGATTTCTTTGATGTTCCTCCTGAAACAGGTCTAATCCACGATGCACCAACGCTGCCAGTACAGGCAGCAACTGCTCGTTGTTCCGGCAATATTTCGGTTTTTGGCGGTGCTGAAGCCGGAAATAATCGGCGACCACCTCCCCCATTTGCTCGTAGTTGAAATCCAGCAGGCTGCCACCGTTTTCATACACCGCAAATAGTCGCGCTTCGCCACCGTAGTTGTACCCGCCACCCGCATGTTGCGCCCAAAGGGCTCTGGGTATGTACACCGAACCCAGATACTGGTATTGCCAAACGTGGATCAGCTCGTGGATGAGCAGCGGGTCTGTCGGTGGCCCCCAGGTGTTGATCACCTCAAAACCGACGTAAGCGAAACCAAACTGCCGGGGGCCGAGGTGGGCCCTGGTGTCGAGGCGTACTTTTCGGTAATCGATGTGGTTGCCGAAAACCGAATGCGCGAGGGCGACCTCCCGGGCTGTCAATTTGCGCTGACCGGGTTTTACCAGCCGGTTGAGCAACATAAGCAGATCGGGCGCCGCCAACACGTCGAGCAGGTGAAAAACCAGTTCCAGCAGCCACCAGGCCGGATGGTTTGGGTAGTGGCCGGGATCCCGATGCCCGGACAAATGCCGGAGTACGCGACGCCAGCGCGCGATCATGAAAAACGGATGGCCTTCAACGGTGAAATGCGGGTAACGGCGAACGACGGCAACACCAGAAACAGGACGGTGATGAGCAGGGTGCCGAGGTTGATGGCGAGCATACGCGCCGGTTCAATGTGCACGGGGGCGTACGCCAGGTAGTAGTCCGCCTCGTTGAGCCGGATGAAATGAAGGCGATCCTGAAGCCAGCAAAAAGCCAGACCGACGAGGTTACCCCAAAACAGCCCTTGCAACGTGATCCAGGCGGCATAATACAGGAAAACACGGCTGATGCTGCGGTTGCGGGCGCCCAGCGCTTTGAGGATGCCCACCATCCTGGTGCGTTCCAACACCAGGATGAGCATGGCCGTAATCATGTTGATGATGGCCACGGCCAGCATGAGTGCCAGGATAACCACCTCGTTGTAATCCTGTAATTGCAACCATTCGAAGATGCCGGGAAACTTCTCGCGGATGGTCACGCTGAGCAACTCCGGCGGCAACAACTCATCGTAGATGAAACCGCTGAAGACGTTCAGGTCGCGGATATCGTCGAGCCAAACCTCAAACCCCGCGACCTCATCGGGTTGCCAGCCGAGCAGTTCCTGCACCACGCGTATATCACAAAGGGCGATTTTGCGGTCGTACTCCTCCAGCCCGGTTTTATAGATGCCGCACACGGAAAAACGACGGCGCAACTGCTGTTGTTCCTTGACAAAATACACGATAAACTGATCGCCCACGCCTACCTGCAGCCGGTCGGCGGTTTGGCGGCTGATGAGGATGTCGCGCGAGGGCTCCACGCTGTCCAGTTGCATAAAACGCCCTTCGACAAGGTAAGGGTCGAGGTTCTCCACGTCGAAATCGGCTCCGACTCCCTTCAGCAGGATGCCCTCCATGGCCGTTTTCGTGCGGATAATGCCGGGTTTGTGGGCGTACGCCTGGATGTGCTGCACGCCACCGTGCGAATGGTGGATGATAGTCCGGCCCGTCGGACCATTGCGGTCGTATTCCCGTTCGTGGTATGTGATCTGCCCAAAAGTGTCCAGGTGCGGGTAAAATGCCTGGTCGATGTTCACCGGACTGGGTTCAAAAGACAGGGAGTACGCGGTATCCGAAATGTGGATGTGCCCCCAAAATTCGAAAATTTTCTTGCTGATCTCCCGCTTGAAACCGGCAATCAGGGCAGCAGAAACGATCATCACCGCCACACTCAGCGCTACCGCCACCGTGGCGATCCGTATGATCAAACGCGAAAACCGCTGCTCCTTGGAGAAAGCGATCCGGCGGGCGATGAAAAAGGAAAAATTCATGTCGAATGCGGAATGCGGAATGCGGAATGCGGAATAATATCGCATGGCATTCGGATAAGGAGGCAAAGTTAGGGGGTAATGAACAATGAGGTAGCAGAAATTGCAGTTAAACATAACCTTGGTTAGTGCATCACCGCGTATTTTTGCGCCCTCCGAAATTCCGCATTCCGAACATTCCGCATTCGCTATGTCTTTATTGTCCGAGTTGCAATGGCGCAACATGATTCACGACACCACGCCCGGCGTGGAGGAACATCTGGCCGAGGGACAGGTCAGGGGGTACATTGGCTTTGACCCCACCGCCCCTTCGCTGACCATCGGCAATTACGTGCAGATTATGTTGCTCACCCACTTGCAGCGCGCAGGCCACCAGCCTTTCGTGCTTATGGGTGGCGCCACGGGTCGCATCGGCGATCCGAGCGGAAAAGATGCCGAACGCGAACTGAAAAGTTATGAGGAGCTGGACGCCAACATCGAACGCCAGCTGAAGCAGGTGGAGCGAATGCTCGACTTTTCCCCCGACCTGTCCAACCGCGCCCGGGTGGTGAATAACCTGGAATTTTACAAAAACATGAACGTGCTGGACTTCCTGCGCGACGTTGGCAAATACCTGACAGTCAACTACATGTTGTCCAAAGAAAGCGTGCAACGCCGGCTGGAAACGGGCATATCCTTCACCGAATTCAGCTACCAGTTGCTGCAGGGGTACGACTTTGTGCTGCTCCATCGCCAGTACGGCATCACCCTGCAAATGGGGGGCAGCGACCAGTACGGCAACATCACCGCCGGCATCGAGCTGGCGCGCAAGATTGACGACCAGAAGCTGTTTGCCGTGGTAACCCCCCTGCTCACTAAAGCCGACGGCACCAAATTCGGCAAAAGCACCGCAGGCAACATCTGGCTCGACGCGGAGCTGACCAGCCCCTACCGCTTTTTCCAGTTCTGGATCAACGCCGACGACCGCGACCTGCCCAAGTTCTGGCGCTACTTCTCCCTGCGCACCCGCCAGGAGGTGGAAGCGCTGGAAACCGGCGAAACACCCCAGACGCAAAAACGAATGCTCGCCGACGAATTGACGCGGCGGCTGCACGGCGTCGAGGCACTCGAAGCTGTTCAAGCCGTTTCTGCCCTGCTGTTCGACCCAAAAGCCGGGCCGGAAACCCTGCGCAAACTCGATGCAAACACGCTCAACCAGGTGGCGGAAGAGATTCCGGCCTACAACGTTTCTCGTTCCCTCATCCAGGGAGGAGTCGCCCTGATTGACCTGCTCAGCGACCACACCAGTATCCTGGGTAGCCGCAGCGAAGCCAAAAAGGCCGTACAAAACAACGCCGTGTCCGTCAACAAGATCAAGATTGAAACATTAGACCACAACATCAGCGCCGCAGACCTGCTTCACGGGCGGTTTATCCTGTTGGAGAACGGCAAAAAGAACAAATACCTGGTGGTGGTGACTTGATCTACTTGCAGGACGAGTTAATGGATCGCATACCGCAACGGAAGCACTAACCGTCGCAGCGGTTGCACGTCGAACAGGTTGAATGCCCAGGGGTTGAGGTAGTTCACCTCGTTGGTCACGTTGCTCACGTTGACCTGGACGCCAAAACGCTTGAACTGGTAGCCCGCTGCCAGGTCAATGGTAAAGATGCGGCCGTTACCACCGGTGTCTGGTCTCCGTCTGACCGTTGGAGGATAATATTGCGCGGTTTTTCTCCATTGGAGCCAAAGTAAAAGAGGATGTATCATAAGTCGAAAGAACCAGAATTCCTCCAATTAAAATTTTGAAAAGCGACGCTAACCGACAGGATGGCTTGAAGCCCAATGTCGTCAACTTAGCGTAAAAGCAATGTTGTAAAGTTGTCTACAACGAAACTATATATTTTTTTTGCCGCGAATTAGCGCGAATTCGCGCTAATTCGCGGCAAAAAAAAATACGTAGTAAGGCCGCAAACAACC
>JBGSTG010000013.1:0-41672 GCA_041736625.1 Saprospiraceae bacterium
GCATGGTTCCGAGAGCTAGGACTTCGATCTATTTACACGGAAATGACCCGCCGGAGAAACTGACGGAAACCGCCGTGGTACGAAGAGTATGCCCGGTGGTGTGGGGGGACGGCGGCGAAAGCCGCCTCCTACCCGATTTCGCGGGTCGGCATGTCGAACAAACGTTAGGCCTCTCCGAGGCCCAACAAAATACGCTTGGCATTTCTACCAACGTTAGGCCTCTCCGAGGCCACTAAAAAACCTTAAGTTGACGACATTGGACGGACAGTCACCTCGTCAATTTCGTTTTCTTTGAGATTATGGTGCGCTACCAGCCATCGCGCAACAGCGCCCTGGCTTCCTCCACCCAGTCGTTGTCGTTTGGCCCGAGCAGGATATCCGGCTGAAGGCCGATGTTGTCGATGCCTTTCCCTTCCGGGACGCGGAAGGAACGGGAGGTGGGGTACCAAATTTCCCATTGGCCGCAGGGAAAGGCGAGGTGGTGCAGGTTGGCATAGTCGAGTACGCCACCGGTCGATTTTCCCATTAGCTTGACTTTGCTGCTTTGGCCGGCGTACAATACGAATTGTTCGCAGCTGCTGGCACAGCCCTCGTTGGTGAGTACGACCACGCGGCGGGGGAGGGGACGCACCTTCTGTTGTTTATAGGTATAGTTGGCGCGTTTGCCGATAAATTGGCCCTCATTTCGGCGCATTTTTCGCTCGATGTGCGCAAATTGGCGCCGGTTAAGCCAGGGTTGATTTTTGTCTTTTTTCAGTTCGGCGTACTTGCCGGCGTTATCGGGCGTACACCAGGTTTGCATGCGGTGCAGTTTTACCGGGTTGGCATACAGGTATGGAAGTAGTGGTTGAAAGGTGATATCGCTCCCGCCGCCGTTGTTGCGGCAGTCAATAATCCAGTAAGGCGTTTTTTCCAGCCGTTTTTTTTCGGCTTTAAAAAGACTGTCCAGTGTTCTCCAGTACCGGTCGTTCATGGTGGGCAACCGGAGCAGCAGGGTGCTGTCGTCGACACTGGACAGCGCGTACGGATTGGGGTCGGACGCCGGCCATTGCCAGGGTGCTCCGGGCGACAGGCGTTTCCAGTGGGTCAATCCTTCAAATTGCAGGGTATTGCCGGTCAGTTGGGCTGTTAGTTGTCGGGCGCTGTGGTCGCGCATGAAAAAACGGGCCGGGTACACGCCGGCGCTGTCGGGCATCCCGAGTTCGAATTTCACTTGTCCGGGCATCCAATACGTGCTGTCGGACTGGAGGATGACGCCGGCGAACGTCCGGTTGACGGTTGGTTTTTTGATCAGGGCGACCCGGTATCGCCCTTCGTTCATAAGCCAGATGCCTTCGATGGGGTGGGTGTCGCCTTTTTGTAGGTAGGCGACGACTTCGGATTCCTTCAGGGGAATTTGTTCCTCCTGTGCGTATTGCTTCCGGATGGCTTCCGGTGGCAATTCCGGTTCCTGGTTCCGGTTCAGGTATAGGTGTTTGTCATTGAACCAGCTCAGCCATTGCCCGCACAGGTTCCAGCAGGCGGTATCGGCGCTGCTTATCCTTTCTGCGGATTCCCGGTGTTTTTTTGTAAAAACAGCCAGGCTGTCTGCCGCCGCACCAGCTGTTTTATCTGCGTAGCCGGCGTAATTGACCGCTATTTTCTGCGTCAAAAAATCGAACTGAGTCGTACAGGGGCAGTCCTGAGCTGCCGACGGCAGATAGGCGACTACCAAAAGGGCGGTCCAAGGTTGTAGCAATCGGTTCCTAATCAGGGAAGGTTGTTTTAGCTGTCTTTTTCTTCTTTTTTAGGCTTCCGGGGCTTTTTTCGGCCGGTTTGTCTTCATCTACGGGCACGCCTTCTTCAGTGGTTTGGGGTGTTTCGGCCGGTTTATCTTCGGCAACAGGCCCGTCTTTTTCGGTGGTTTGGGGTGTTTCGACGGCTTCTATTGTATCAACGTCGGGTTGGGGCGCTTCGTCGACGACTTCTGTTAAAACCGTGTGGTGAACGGGTTCATCTGTGGCGGGTTCGCTTTCGACGGCGGGTACGGTTTCCGAAATCGTTTCGGTCTCGACCGGTTCTTTTTCGCGCGCTTCCACATTTTCGATGGCCTGGGCGACCAGTTCCACCTGATCGACGATTTTTTCAACGGCTTCTTCTGCGGCTTCGGCCACCACGCCGGCGACGACCTTGGTGGTCGCGATGGTCTCTTCAATCACTTCGCCGATCACGTTTCCGATGGCTTCGAGCAGGCTGTCGGATTTAGGGGCCGGGGTAGCTTCTGCTTCAACGGACGTGTCGAGGGTGTCATCGGCGTTGGGCGTATTTTCCGGTGTGGTGGGCGCGTCCGTTGCTTTTTTCGTCTTTATTTCGTTGGCGATTTCCGCTTTTGCCTTCTCCTTGGCTTCCGCCAGGCGGAGGCGTTCGGCTTCTTTTTCGGCCCGTTGTTTTTCCTTTTCTTCGGTAACGCGGATTTGTTTTTCCACCTGTTCCTGGGTGCGGATGATCTCGTTGAGTTTTTCGCGTTTGGAGGCGATGCGCTCTTCGATCATTTTTATTTTGGCGCCGCGAATTTGCGCTTCGAGTTGTCCTTCGGTGCGTTCGATTTTGCGTTGTTCGAACTTGAGGTCTTCTTCGTCGCGCTTGATGGAGTTGGCCATGCGCTGGACGGCATCGCTGAGGCCTTCCAGGCGTTTGCCATGGCGTTCGACGACGGTGCCCTCGTTGACGGAGGGGCCGAATTTGCGCTCTTTGGCGGCTTTGAAAGCGTTGTCTATGCGATCCCACAAGCGGTTGCGGTGCTCGTTGCTCATGCGGGCTTCGCGGTATTTGCGCTGCAGCTTTTTCAGCTCGTCGAAAATGAGGTTGAACTTGGCGCCTTTAGCCTCTATTTTCTGTTCGATTGCGGTAAGTGTTTCGCTCAGTTCCTCGAATACGCCTTTGGAGGCCGAGTTGAATTCGTCGTTGGCTTTTTTCCGCAGGTTTTTCAGGTCGTTGAACAACCCGTCGATGTTGTCGCGCAAGTGGTCGGCCTGTTCGCGCATGATGTTGCGGTCGCGGGACTGTTCCTGCACTTTTTCCCAAAATGCTTTCAGGCTCACGAACAGTTCGTTGTCGTATGAGCCCAGTTGCTGCACCCGCTCACGGAACTCGTTGAGTTGCTGCTCGTACATTTTGTAGAGCTTGGAGGACAGGACAACGAACTGCCATTCAGTTTGCGCGCGCAGGATAACGTCTGTGCGTTCGGGCCGCAGGTCGTCGGGCAGCAAACTTTCCACCACGCTCAGTTCGCGCTCCTCCTGGTTGTAGCCTTCGGGGAAAGGTACGGGCTCTTTGCCGGAGCGCCATTTGTCCATCATTTCGTTGACGAACGCTTCGCCGGCGATGGCTTCCGGAAAGGTGTAGAGCATGACTTTATTGTCGTCGGCCAGTAATTCCAGTGCGATGAGCACTTTTTCTTCCTGTGCGTTGGTACCCCAGAGTACGATCTTGTTTTTCATGACGTTGGCAGGTGCTGAACGGATTCGTGGTAATGAACGAGTCGTCGTGTTTCAGAAAAATAACGATGTGCGCTAAAAAGCGCGGCAAATTTAAGCAGATGTTTTGGATTGAGCCATTTTTTCGTTCAGCAGGCCGTTTTCCAGCAGGTATTCGGCGATTTGGATGGCATTCGTGGCGGCGCCTTTGCGCAGGTTGTCCGACACGACCCACAGGTTGAGCGTTTTGGGCTGGCTCTCGTCGCGGCGAAGCCGGCCGACGAACACCTCGTCTCTGTCGTGGGCGTCGATGGGCATCGGGTAGAGCAGGTGTGCGGGGTCGTCTTGAACGACAACGCCCGGGGCTTCGGACAGGAGCCTGCGCAGTTCTTCGAGGTCGTATTCCTGTTCAAATTCGACGTTGACGGACTCGCTGTGCCCGCCCACCACGGGTACGCGCACGGTGGTGGCGGTGACGCGGATGCTGTCGTCGCCCATGATCTTTTTGGTCTCGTTGACCATTTTCATTTCTTCCTTGGTGTATCCGTTGTCGAGAAACACGTCGATGTGGGGCAGCAGGTTCAGGTCGATGGGGTAGGGGTAGGCTTTGGCGACCGGGCGTCCTTCGCGCTCGCCCATGAGTTGTTCGACGGCTTTTACGCCCGTTCCGGTGACCGACTGGTAGGTGCTGACCACGACCCGTCGGATGGTGTAGCGATCGTGGAGTGGTTTGAGGGCGACCACCATTTGTATGGTTGAGCAGTTGGGGTTGGCGATGATCCGGTCTTCGGCGGTGAGCACGTGGGCATTCACCTCGGGCACCACCAGTTTTTTGGCGGGGTCCATACGCCAGGCGCTGGAGTTGTCGATCACCGTGGCGCCTGCTTCGGCAAAACGGGGCGCCCATTCGAGCGAGACCGACCCGCCGGCGGAGAAGATGGCCACGTCCGGCCGCAAGGCTACGGCCTCTTCCATGCCGATCACGGTATGTGGAACGCCCCGGAACGGTACGGTTTGGCCGACGGAACGGGCAGAGGCCACCGGGTAAAGGATGTCAACGGGGAAATTCCGCTCTGCGAGCACTTGCAGGATTTTGGTGCCAACCAGGCCGGTGGCGCCTACGACAGCGACAGTCATTGTTCGAACAGAGGGGGGTGAAATGATAAAAAATGGTTTGGCGGGCAAAGTTAAGGGTTTTGCAAATGCCAGGTGGCGCGAAAGAAATGGGGCGGTTTGCACGGGGCATGATTTACTTTTGTGCAAATGTTTTAAAAAATGATCCGCATCCACCGGGAAGGTTACAGCGTGCTGCTTGTCGGCCTCTTTTTTCTGAGTTTTATGGTCCAGCTCTTGAGGGGGCTCGTTTCCCCCCCCGTTTACGTCTTGTGCGTCGTGAGCGCCGTGGTGCTGTATGGGTTGGTACTGCAATTTTTCCGAAACCCCGAACGGGCACTTCCCCGCCGGGACGACCGGCTGGTGTACGCACCTGCCGACGGGGTGGTGTGTGCCATTGAGGCGGTAGACGAGCCGGAGTATTTTCAGGATAAACGGTTGCTGGTCAGTGTTTTTATGTCTCCACTAAACGTCCACGTCAACCGCAACCCCGTTGAAGGAGACGTAATTTATGTCCAGTACCATGCAGGCAAATACCTGACTGCCTGGCACCCCAAAAGCAGCACGGAAAACGAACGGACGACGGTGGTGTACCGAAATGCGCATGGTGAAGTGCTCCTGCGCCAGATCGCCGGCGCGGTGGCCCGGCGCATCCGCTGTTATGTGCTTGTGGGCGACCGTGCTGAACAAGGCGAAGAGATGGGGTTCATTAAATTCGGATCCCGGGTTGATCTTTACTTGCCCCTGCACGTTGAACTAAAAGTAAAACTAAACGACGTTGTGAAGGGCAAAACCGATGTGATCGCGGAATTCACTGCTTAGCGGAGGAATGTCTTTGTCCGGAAATACGAAAATATGAACACCTTCGGCCACCAATTTAGGGTTACTACCTTCGGCGAATCCCACGGCGCCGGGGTCGGCTGTGTTATCGATGGTTGTCCGGCCGGTCTGGCCGTTGACCTGGACTTTGTACAGCAGGAGTTGGACCGGCGTCGCCCCGGCCAAAGCGCTATTGTGACGCAGCGCAAGGAATCGGACCGGGTGCAGGTGCTGAGCGGCGTGTTCAACGGCGTGTCGCTGGGAACCCCGATGGCCTTGTTCATTCCCAATGAAGATCAACGCCCGCAAGACTACGACCACATCGCCCGGGCGTATCGGCCCGGGCACGCCGACTACACCTGGCAGGCCAAATTCGGTTTGCGGGATTATCGGGGCGGCGGGCGCTCCAGTGCGCGGGAGACGGCCGCGCGCGTCGCTGCCGGCGCGGTGGCCAAACTGTTGCTGCGCACCTGGGGCGTTCAGGTGCAGGCCTGGGTGAGCCAGGTGGGTGATCTGGTGCTGGACGTGCCTTACACCGAACTTGACCTGTCCCAAACCGAGTCCACCGAAGTGCGCTGCCCCGACTCCGGGCTGGCGGCGCGCATGATCGAGCTCATTCGAGCGGTGCGCAAGGACGGCGATACCCTCGGCGGCGTGATCAGCAGCGTGGCGACCGGATGCCCTCCGGGCTGGGGCCAACCGGTGTTCGACAAGTTGCACGCCGACCTGGGCAAGGCCATGCTCGGCATCAACGCGGCCAAGGGTTTCGAGTACGGCTCCGGCTTCGCAGGGGTCTCCATGCGCGGCAGTGCGCACAACGACGTTTTTTTTACCGACCACGAAGGCCGGGTGCGCACCCGTACCAACCACGCCGGCGGTATGCTGGGCGGCATCAGCACCGGCATGGACATTTTTTTCCGGGTGGCGTTCAAGCCGGTGGCCACCATTGTGCCCGAGCAGGAGAGCGTCGACGAAGCCGGAGCGGCAACGACGGTCCGGGGCAAAGGCCGGCACGACCCCTGTGTGGTGCCCCGCGCGGTACCCATTGTGGAGGCCATGGCGGCGCTGGTGCTGGCCGATCACGGTCTTCGGGCGCGCGGCGACCGGGTGTGATATTTGCTGGAACCGGACATGGATTTTTCAATGATCCCCTGTGCTCCTCTGTGAAACCTCCGAGCCCTCTATGGTTTATTTAAAAATGAACCGCAGAGGGCTCAGAGGAAACGCAGAGGCACACGGAGGTTAATCCCTGCACCCCTCTGTGATGCCTCTGCGACCTCTGTGGTTTGTTAGAAAATGGGCACTCCACAAAGGATTTGCGTTTAAGGTGTCTAGAACCAGACCTGAACGGTTTGTACGCCTTTGGACGTGCCAGCGCGAACGAAATACATGCCGGAGGCCAGGCCGGGGCAGTCGACCCATTGCGGGCCGGGATGGCCGGGCAACCGCGATTGCTGCAGCAGTGCCCCCTGCGCGTTGAATATTTCCAGGATCAGCAAGGCATCGGAGCAGTTGCCCGGATCAACGGACAACCGGGTGCCCTTTCGGTACACTTTCAGTGCGCAAGGCTCGGGAGTGGCCTCTTTGGACTGCACCAGGCCGAAAAACGGTGCAATTGCCCAGTCGCCGTGCCGGGCGCCGGCCAATTGCGCGGCGGTGGCCAGCGTGGCGCGCAACACGTCGGACATAAAAGCATAGGACAACTTCTGATCCGCAGTGTCCATGGCGGTGTGATAGCAGGGGTTGCGGAAGTTCGCCCCGTCGGTGATCATCAGGGCAGGGAAGCCGGCATCCCAGAAGGGGGCATGGTCGCTCCGGCGGAGGTCGGGCGCGATCTGGCTGTTGCCTGGAGCCTTGATGCTGATGGTACGCAAGTTTGGAATGTAGGTTGCGGCGGATTGCGCGAAGAGGTCCACCAGTGCCGATGAAGCGGTATTGCCCACGTTGGTGATGAAATTCCCGCGGAACTGTTGTGCGGCCACCGCATTGTAGGCGTCGGGGAACAGGATGTTGAATCCGGCCGGCAGCGTTTGGGAATTGGGGGCGTCGGAATAAAAACCGATCATTTCAAAATTGAGTACGCCGCTGATAAACTCATTTGCCGGCAGTGCCTCGGAGACGTACCGGGTGCTGCCCACCAGGCCGGCCTCCTCCAGGTCGAAACCGATAAAACGGACCGTACGGTCGGCCGGGAAACGGCTCAGGGTGCGAACGGCCTCGATCACCCCGGCGGTGCCGCTGCCGTTGTCGTCGGCGCCGGGTGAGTTGAACACGGTGTCGTAGTGCGCGTCAATGATCACCACCGTATCGGCGGAAGTGATGCCGGGAACGGAGCCCGTCAGGTTAACCCCGGTGGCGCCGCTATACGGGAAAGTGTGCTCCTGTACGTGCAGATCGTGGCGGTAGAACTGGGCGCGCAGGGAGTCGCGTACGGCTTCCAGGTGTGTGGCGCCGCTGCTCCGGTGCCGTACGCCTTCTATGTAGTCGAGGTCGTGGTGCAGGCGGTTGCTGTCGACCAAAGCCACCAGGCTGTTCACGTCGAAAGGTTTGCGGTCGAGCACCACCAGACGAACCCAAAAGGCGCTGTCCTGCCCGAATATGGGGTTGAGGTCCACCTCAATGGTTTTGCCGGCGCCGGGCAGCACCGGGAACCCCAGGTCGCCGGAAGCCGGCAGGGTCAGGTTGTAGGTGCGGCCACTGTTGTTGCTGAACTGGACGATGACCTCCAGGGAATCGTTTTCCGGATCAGACACGCTGTAAGTTACCCGAAGAATCCGTTGTTGCTGGTCGGTGTTGGTGAATAGTTCGTTTACCACCGGGGGAAAATTCTGGGTAAAAGCGGTCGGGGCGAAGGCGAAGAGGAGCGAAAGGGTGAAGATAAATCTCATAATTTTGCTTTTTTGTTTAGTTTGATTAAATGGTATTCTCAACGGCGTTGACAATTGCTTTTTTGACATCCTCCCAATTAAATTTTTTATCTAAAACATCCAAATCACCATCCTTGTCGGCGTCTTCAAACCAGGTCAGACTTTTATACACATGAAACAAGGTTGAATGAGGATACATATTGCTGTACGCATCCATGATCTCGTACAAGGAAAAATATCGGAGTAAGTAGTACAGGTCGCAAAAGTCCTTTTTTCTGCCCCGGCCAGTAATAGCATCTATCTTCATGGGGGCAATATCCCGGAGGCCGGTTAAACGGATTCCATCCTTTACAATCGCTTGTTCTGCAAAAGGATATTTAAATCGAATAAAATCCACCTTGATTCCTTCGATCTCGGCGATCAATGTCTGTTTTTGACTGAACAGGACATTTAGCGCGTAGCCTTTTTCCAACAGGTGTCGCAGGATGTCGTCTGCCTGAAAGTCCGCTTGCGTGAACAAATCCAGATCAACGGACTTCCGGTGACCGATTTGTAACGCTAAGGCCGTGCCGCCCACCAGAACGAACTGCTGTAAAGCCTCATCGGCCATCAGGCGTTTCAATAATCCCAGTGTGAGGGGTTCGACTGTTTGAGTGTGTAGCATCTGAAATTTTGTAACGGTTCGTGAAAGTACGCGGCACAAAACGCCAGCGTCTGTTTGTCCAAATACCGCGCTTGCATGCTTTCAGCCTTGATGCTTGCCTTTCCGTAGTATTTTTTTATTAAAAGCCAATCGGACAAGGTGCCGTGCGTGAGCGTGCGCTCTATGATAAAATGACGGTGCCGCTCAAAATCCAGCGTCGTCTTGTCCACATCCCAGAACAGCGAGGGGCTGAAATCTTCAATTTTCAATTGCTTGTCCATCGTTCCAATTCAAAGTGCACAAATGTACCGTTTTTGGCAAACATACCGGTGCAGGCGCCTTGTCCGCAGCCGTTACACTACTTCAATCGGAAAATAACCGGACCCCGGGCCGCAACTTTTACGCCTTTTTTCGTATAAAAGACGACATAATTCACGGGAAAAACGTCCAAACGGACTTTCCCGGCATTATCTTTGCCAATCATTTCATAATCAACCCCTTCCAGCCGGTAAACGTCACTTTTCCGTTCATCTTTATTTTATTCACATGCATTTCATTAAACCATTTGCCAACTTTTCCTGGATGATGGCGGGGTTTCTGCTTGCTTCGACCGTTTTGCACGCCCAGGCGCCGAAGCCGGTTCGGGTAGGGCCGGGAGGGGAGAAGATTGCAGCCCAAATAGCGGACGTGTACGGTGGGCCGCAGGAATACATCGAGACTTTTTTGTTGGAAGCGCAAAAATTGGAACAGGAACAGGGTATTCCGGCGCCTGCGGTAGTGGGCATAGCCATTCTGGAGTCCGGCGGATTCAGCAGTTTTTTGTTCGAAAATGCGCTCAATCCTTTCGGTATGCGCGCCACCTATCCGTGGAAGGGCGAGACTTTTGTGATGTTTCACGAAGGCGCCGACGCGCCATTCCGGAAGTACGCGCATGCCCGGGAGGCGGTTCAGGACTTTTCCGTTCTGCTGTACAGCCGCGTATGGCTGGCCGATGCCCTGAATTGTCCCGACGGCGATACCAACTGCTATTTGCAAAAACTGTCTGCTTCGGAGAAACCCAAACACCCGGGCTATTCCCGCGACCCCCGGTGGGCGGAAAAGATCAAGGGGATTATCAAGCGGTATGATTTGGACAAGCTTTAGGTACGTGCCAACAACTTCCGGCCTGTTACCAGGTGCCGTCTGAGCGCCAGAACGGCGGATACTGGTCCCTGTTCTGCTCGGCCCGCAGACGGGCTTCTTCTTCGGCTTCGGCCTGGCGTTGGGCTTTGGTTTTATCGAAGGAGTCTTTTGGCAGGAAAAATGCGCGTTCGGCGTTTCGTTCGTCGGCAAACGGGTCATACGGTGCTGTTGCGGCCTCTTCATCCTCCAGAACACCTTTGAACCAATACGCGGTGAGGATGCCGACCAGTCCACCGAACAGGTGACTTTCCCAGGAAATGCCCTCCTGTTTGGGCAAGATGCCCATGAACATACCGCTGTACAGCAGCATAACGATCACGGCCAGCACAATGGATCGCATGCTTCGTCGGAAAATGCCGTTCCAGAAGATGAAAGCCACCAGGCCGTACACCACGCCGCTGGCGCCGATGTGCGAAACGGGGCGGGCGAACAGCCAAACTGTGAGGCCGGTGAGCAGGTAAATGGCCCAAAACGCTTGCATAGCCACCTTCCGGTAAAACAGCAGGGACAGGGCAAACAGAAAAAAAAGCGGGAAAATATTGGAAAACAGGTGCTCCCAGCTGCCGTGCACCACCGGGCCTGTCAGGATACCACGCAACCCCCACATGCGGCGCGACATGATGCCGTAGGCGCCGGGATCCCAGCCGAAAATAACCTGGTGGAAGTGGGTGAGCAGGATGATAAGCACGAGAAAGACCGGCCAGCGTATGCTTCGGCGAAAATGCGGACCGAAAAGTTCGGACTCGGCGGGTGGCGGGTCAGGGAGCGCTTGCACGATGCTGCAGGGTGAGATAGGTCCACGGATAAACAGTAGTTTTCGGTTTCCGGTTCAGTGGAACGCACAATCCGATGGTGGAGACCGGGTAGCCCTGGGTTCCGGGCACGGCCCGAAGCCGGAAACTCAGGTCGTCGCTCACGTCAAAATTTTTGAGTTGTGCGTCGACAAATGCCTCTCCAATGGAAAAGATGTAGCCTAACCCGAGAAACAGGGCGCTCAACTCCGAGTACCGCCGCCATTGGTCCCGGTAGGTTTTCATGCTGATGGGATCTATCTGATCGTAGGGCGATTCGCTGGGGTTCGTGTTGGGGTCATCGTCAACCTGGAGGCGGTAGTTGTCGCGCAGGCGGCGGTACTCGTTGCGGTTGTCGATGTAGATGTAGGTAAGCGCCCCCAGGCCGCCATAAACGATGGGCAACTTCCACCAGTCGCGGTTGTACACCTGCCCGCCACCCGGAATGATGCCCCACAAGACGGCCTTTTTGGGGTTGGGCCACCCGGCAGGGGCAGGCTGCTCCCGGGACGTAACAGGCGGCGGCTTGGGCACCGTATCGGTTTGTTGGGCCCAAGCCGCCGTCATGATGCTCCACAGGAGCAAGAGCAGGATAAAACGTGCTGTACGCATCGAGGCAAATAACGCCATTTTCAGCGAAATTATTGCCTGTTTTGCGTTATTGTACCTTTACGTCGTCTACCCGCCAGGTGGTGGTTTGGTTGTTGGTATTGCCTGTGTATTTGAAGCCGATGTAGCTTTTCCCGGAAAGAATGGGTAGGGTCACATCGCCGGAGAGTACCCAGTTGTATTGTCCGTCGGTTTGTTTGGCCATTTTTACGTTCAGTTGGGTCCAGGTGGCGCAGGTGACGTTCACGCCGTCGAAGTCGTTGGACACCCAGACGCTGAGGCCGTCGTGTACGTAGAAGCCCCAGGAAGTTTCGCAACTGAAGGTCTTTTGGGTCGACAGGTCGAGCGCGGGCGTAATGAGCCAGGTTTCCATGGCCGACAGCCCTGAGTTGAATGCGGTGGCCTGTACGTACTTGTCTCCGCTAAAGGAGGTACCCCGCCATACGCGGGAGCCGATGGTTTTGATGTTGCGCCAGCCGGATATGGCTACATCCACGTTGTCGGAAACGCCGTTGAATGCCTCGTTGATGCTTTGCACCGGAACATCGGTGTTGACGGCCGGCTCGCCACAGGGATTGGGGTTGGTGCCGCCGGAGCAGCGGGCGCTGTCCATTTTTACGTCGTTCAGGTCGCGGATGTAGAGTTGGGCGTCATCTCTGAACACCCCCAGGACACCGACGATGGAGCCGTTTTGGCCGGGAATTTTTGCCCCCGCAAAGTCGGCGAACCCGCTGCTGCGCAGGATGAGTTGCTTACCGTTGCAGTCGGCCAGGTTGCGATTGATATCGGTCTGGGTGATGGGTTCGGCGTACGTTTTTCCGGTGTCTGCGGCGATGAACTCGACGTTTTCCAGCCGGATGAGCGTGCTGATGTGGCTGGTGTTGAGCTGGTCGATGCGCAGCGTTTTGGGTTGGGGATCGGGGCCGAAGGCGCCGCCAATGACGCGGGTGCGTACCTGGGCTTCGGTAAGGCCGATCACGTTGGGCTGGCCGCCGGCTTCGTAGATAACGCTGCCGCTGAGCTGGGTGAGGTTCTCGTAGTCGGTGAGCAGCAGGCCGGTGCAGCGGATGTAGATGGTACGGCCAACGGGGAAACGGGTGTACAGACCCGGATCGTTGAACGACACCTCGATGCCGCCGGTGGAGTCCTGGATAACCAGGGCTTTATAGTAGTTGCCCGACTCGTCGTCCATCACCACCACTCCGCCAATCACGATGGAGTCGCCGTTGATGAATTTGATGGAGTCTATCTGGCCGAGCGTGTGCAGGGCTTTCAGTTGGGCTATGGTGGTGTTGGGGGTGATGTTCACCGGTTCGCCGCCGGTGGGCGGTTGGTCGAAGTCCGTATCCACGCAGGCAAAAAAGCCGGTTGTGGCCAGAAGGGTAACGATGAGGAGCTTGATGAAAGGATGTTTCATGGTATGGTAAATGGTTGAACCGTGGTGTTTACAGGCGGAGTGCGATGCTGGCGAAGTAGTTGATCCCGGGAGCGTAGATGACTTCCGAGGTATAGAAACGCGGGTCGGTGATGTCGAAGCGGAAAGCGTTGCGGTAGCTTTCTCGTCCGGACACAATGATGTCCTGGTTGTTGAGCAGGTTGCTTACGCCGAGGTTGAAATAAACAAATGTGTTGTTTCGCAGTTTCCAGGATTTGCCGCCGAAGAAGTCGAGGGTAAAGCCGGAGGGCGCCTGGAGTTGGTCGATGGCCTGGTTGTAGGCCGGCGAGCCTTGTTCGAGGGCTTCGACGTAAAGTTTGGTGCGGCGCACGCGGTCGAAATCGTACCAGATGGCGTCGGCGTAGTTGGCGGTGAGTGAGGCAAACCAGAATTTTTTGGATTCGTATTTCACGCCGACGGCGGCTGCCGATTGCGGGGTACGCGGTACATAGAAATTTTTCTGGTACACTTGTCCGGCTTCGAGGAGGGGTAGCGTCTGGTTGTCCAGGGAAATGATCAGGTCGGGGCGGTTGGTGTACACATGCTTGCCGATGGTGCCGGCGAAGGTGAACACCCATGAGGTAAAGGGTTTGGCCTCAATGGCGCCCTCGATGCCCATGTGCCGGCGATCCTGACCCCGCAACACGGAGGCGCCAAAGAACAGGGGGGCATTGAGGAAACTTTCGATGTCCTGATCGCTGATGCTGCTCAGATCGAGGCCTTCAATGACCTGACTGATGGTCTGGCTGCTGGCGAAAATATTGTCGGTTTCGTTGAGGAAGTCGGTAAGGAATGCCGTCACGCGGATGCGGTATTTGGGTGCGCGCAGCAGGTATCCGCCTTCCACGCTTTGGATGGTGGCCACGTCGAGGTTGGGCACGAGCACGTCGCGTGTACGCGGCGAGAGGTAGGCATCCTGGAATTTCGGTGCCCGGGTTCCGTAGAGTCCGTTGGCATAAAAGTAGTTGCGGCCGTTCATTTTCCACATGGCGCCGCCTTTCAGGTTGTAGGTGTTGAACACTTCCTTGTCGGAATCGCCCAGGGAGCTGAGCGGGAAACGCCCGTTTTGCATGTATCCGGTTCTCCAGTACTGGAGGTTGGTGACGTCGGCGGCGGTAAAAAACTGGAAATTGGCGAAGGAGAACTGCCCCTGTCCCCAGAAATTGGCGCGTCGGATGTTTTCGTCGTAGTTGTAGCCGAACACGTCGCCTTCCCGGACGAGGTTGTTCGGGTTCTGCAAGTCGCTTTGGCGGCCGATCTGGTTGGCATTCAGGTCGAACACGCTGTAGAAGTCCCAGTCCAGCCAGAAATCCGAGCCCAGCAGGTCATCGACCACCTTGAAGTTTTCGCCGGTGTACCAGCTGTACTGGAAGCCGCCGTTCAGGGTGGTTCTGGGGCTCAGGGTGTGGCGGGCGAACACGTTCATACCGTACTCGCGGCTGTCGGAGCGCTGGTCTTCTATGATGTACAATGCGCGGGCGCCCTCCACGGTGTTTCCTTCCACGCCATCGGCATTTTGAATGGTTTCGAAGTTGCGGGTGTTGGCGTCGTACAGTTCGAACCAGTTGATTTGCCGCAGGCTTTCGTCTTCGCTGAGCAGCTGCGTCCAGTATTCCTGCTGGGTGGGGTCTTCGAGGCTGCTGGGCAGGCGGCGGTTGAAGTCGGGCGCCGGGTTGTTGGCGTCGAGCCAGTTGAGGCGGGTGAAGCTGTTGCGTCCGCCTTGGGCGTACACGACGGCGGTAACGGCGGTGTTGTTGTCGGGGGTGTAATCGTAGCGCAGGGCGCCGAGCGGCTGATGCTGGTTGGTGGTGTTGGCGTTTCGTTTTTCGCCGTTCCAGTATCCCCACAGCGGGTTGTAGTAGTTGGTGCCGGCGATGTCGAACATTTCCTGAAAGGAGTCGGCGGCGCGCCCGCGTTTGGTGGGGGCCCCCATCACGGTCAGGTTCAGGCTGTGCCGGCGGTTGAACTGTTTGTCTACGGAAAGAAAATAGCCGTAACCGTCGAAGAAGGTGCCGGGCACATACCCCTCCTGGGCCCAGCGGCGGCTACCGGACGCGCTGACGGCCCAGCCACCGGGCATCAGGCCGGTATTGTACGTGATCATGATGCGGTTCCGGTAGATCCGGTTGGTGGAGGCGTACGACACGCGCAGTTGTTTGCGCTGGCGTGCCGCCCGGGTGTCGATCATGGTGGCGCCGCCGAGGCCACCGAAGGAGAAGTCGGCCGCATTGAGGCCCACCACACTTTCGCGGTTGCGCAGTACATCGTTCATGCCGCCGAACTCGCCGAAGAACACGAAGCCGGTTTCCGGGTCGTTCATCGGCACGCCGTTGAGGAGCAGGGGGAACAGGTCGCCGTCGTAACCGCGCTCGCGAAAACGGAAGGTAAACCACCCAAAACCAGTGACGTTTTGGTAAACATCGCGGTTGGCCGTCAGGAGGTTGGCCACGTCGGTGCTGTTGTCTTCGATCTGGTTTTCCACATCGTCGAGGGTCAGGGTCGGAATGTCCACGGCGTTGCCCTGCGCACTCAGGTCGCGGCGCATGGGCACGTCCATTTCGACCGTCTCGCCGGCATTCAGTTGCAGCGACAGCTCCTGCGGGTAGTGGCCCAGGTGGGTGACGGCGACGGAGAAAACGCCGGCTTCCAGGTCCATCAGTTCAAAATTCCCGCTGGAATCGGTCTCCGCGATACGGCCTGTGTTTGAGATCACCACGGTGGCGTGGTGGAGCGGTCGGTCGTTTTCCGAATCGAATACCCGGCCACGCAGGGAGGCCTGTTGTGCCCATGCGGTGTGCGTCACCGTCAGCAACAGGCACAACATCAAATATTTTTGGAACATTAAGGGAGTACTGTTTATTTGGTTTGAAATAATGGCCGCGTGGAAGGTTGGGGAGGAAGCATTCTGGAGTTTAGCCCGCAAAAGTACAATGGCCCAATGGCGAATGGCTAAATGCCATGTTAAATAATTGCTAACCGGACTTTTTACCAAGGGCTTTTACCGTCTTTTGCGTGTTCAATTGACCCATCTTACATGCGAAACGTATTTCTGCAGGCACTGCTTGCCGTCCAACTGTGCGCCAGTTGCGCCTTTGCCCAACCCGAAAAACCCTCCAAAGGGGAGTATCAAGTGGCCGGTATCGGCTTTTATAACCTTGAAAACCTGTTCGACACGCTGGACAACCCGGTGACCAACGATGCCGACTTTCTGCCCAACGGCAAGTTGCTCTGGAACACCGAAAAATACCTGCTCAAGCAGGCCAACATGGCCAAAGTCATCCGCGAACTGGGCACCGAACTCACTCCCGACGGTGTGGCCCTGCTCGGCGTGGCCGAAGTGGAAAACCAAAAAGTGCTGGAAGATCTGGTGTCTCAGGCGGCGTTGCGCGACCGCAACTACCAGGTGGTGCTGATCGAAGGCCCCGATGAACGCGGCATCAACTGCGGGCTGTTGTACCAACCCAAGTATTTCCAGGTAGATGGCGCGCGCTCGGTTTCCGTTGACCTGACCGACCCGCGCACCGGCGAGCAGGACTTCACCCGCGACATCCTGCTGGTCAGTGGCCGGTTCGACGGAGAGCCCATGCACGTCATGGTCTGCCACTGGCCTTCCCGGCGCGGTGGCGAAAGCGCCAGCGCCTGGGCTCGCGCCGCCGCCGCCGACCGCTGCAAAGCATTGGCCGACAGCCTGCGCCAAACGGACCCCGCAGCCAGGATCGTGGTCATGGGCGACCTCAACGACGACCCCAACAACAAGAGCCTCACCAAACACCTGTACGCTACCGGAGACCTGAACGCCGTGCGCGACGACGGTTTTTTCAACACCATGTACGAGCACTTCCGCAACGGCAACGGAACCCTGGCCTACCGCGACTCCTGGAACCTGTTCGACCAGATTTGCATCTCCAAATCCTGGATGCAGGTGCAAACAGGCGGCTGGACTTATTTCAAATCGGTCGTGTTCAGGAAGCCCTGGATGATCCAGGCCGACGGCACGTACAAGGGGTACCCGTTTCGCACGTATTCGGGCGACACGTTTATCAACGGGTACAGCGATCACCTGCCGGTGTACATGGTGGTGGTGAAGCGGAAGTAGGGGGTATCAGCGCAACCGTCCCAACACCTCTTTCATCCGACGGATGGCCTCCCGCAATTCTTTTTCCGAAGCAGCGTAGCTCAGCCGGAAGGAGTTGGGGTCGCCAAAAGCGGAGCCGGAGACCAGTCCCACATAGGCGCTCTGCATCACGTAATCGCAGAAGTCGTCTCCATTCTGGATGACGGTATTGCCGTCGGTACGTCCGAAATAGGCGCTTACGTTGGGGAAAATGTAAAAGGCCCCGTCGGGGTGGTTGCAACGGATGTCGGGCATCTCCTCCATCATACTAACCACTATGTCGCGGCGCTCGCGGAAAGCTTCGCGCATCGCCTCGGTGGGCGCCAGGTCGCTCATCAGGGCCACGGCAGCGGCTTTTTGCCCGAAAGAAGAGGCGCCGCTGGTGACCTGTCCTTGAATCTTGGTGCAGGCGTCGGCGATCACCTTGGGGGCGCCCATGTACCCCAGTCGCCAGCCGGTCATGGCAAACCCCTTGGCAAATCCGTTTACGGTGATGGTACGGTCTTTGACGACAGGCAGGCTGCCGATGCTCACGTGTTCGTGGGTAAAGTTGATGTGCTCGTAAATTTCGTCGCTCACAATAAGCGCGTCTTTGTGCGGGGCGATCACCTCCGCGTAGGCTTGAAGTTCATCGCGAGAAAACACGGTGCCCGTGGGGTTGCAAGGCGAGGAAAAAAGCACAAACTTGGTGCGCGGCGTGATCGCGGCGGCTACGGCATCGGGGGAAGGCTTGAAGTCGCGCTCAACCCCGGCATGAACGGGTACCGGTATGCCGCCGGAGAGCCGGATGATTTCCCAGTAAGACACCCAATACGGAGCGAAAACGACCACCTCGTCGCCGGGGTTGAGCAAGGACTGGCAGATGTTGTAAATGGTCTGTTTGGCGCCGTTGCTCACCACAATTTGCTCGGGCCGGTAGTCAAGTTGGTTATCCCGTTTAAATTTTTCGCTGATGGCTTTGGTCAGTTCCGGTAGTCCGTTCACCGGTGTGTAGTGGGTGTATCCGTCTTGCAGGGCCTGCCAGGCGGCCTCTTTGATGTGCACAGGGGTGTCGAAGTCGGGCTCGCCCAGGCTCAGGCTGATGACATCGTGGCCCAGGGCGCGCAGCTCGCGGGCCATGCGGGCCATTTTCAGGGTCTCGGATTCGGCAAGGTTGCGGACGCGTTCGGAAAGCATATAAGGGTTTCGGATGATTGGAAGTGAGCACCCGGATGTTCAGTTTCCGGATGCCGGGTGATGGAATGCGCATGGCGCGGTTTCGGTGTTTATCCGGCGGTCAAAGGTAAATCACATCAGCCGAAAAACGACTATCAGCCGAAGCGCCATTTACCTATGGCCCAACCGGCGGCAGCGCCCACGGCGTTGGCGATCATGTCGTCGAATTCGAACGAACGGGAAGGAAAGTAGGTGGCTTGTATATACTCCATGAGGGCGCCGTAAGCCGCAGCCCCCAGGAAAACGGCGACGCCCCAATACTTCCCCAGATCGTTCCGGCGTCGCCGGCCAAACCAGAGCAGCGCCACCAAAATGCCGTACACCACCGCATGGGCCAGCTTGTCGGCGGAGATCAGGGAAAATTTCGGCAGAGAAACGCCGGGGTTGGTGGACAGGTAGGTGATGGTCAGAATCCAGACAAGTGCGGGCAGATAGCGCGTCATCAAAAGTATTGGGCGTTTATTTTTTGTAGTAGTGGACCCCGGCGCCAAATACCCAGCCGGTTTTGCCGCTTTTGGTTTTTATTTTGACCCAATAATCGGTAACCTTTCCGTCTCCCAGGTTTAATTCTTCTGTAAAATCGGTTTTTTGGTTCAAAAAGGTCACGGCTTCGTGTTTTTTCAACGTGGCGACGGTTTTACTGCGCACATTCGGCTCGCTGCGCACGTTCAGGCTTTCGACGTTGCAGTACAACAAGGCGCCGCCGGTGTTTGTCGTGTTGTTGCCTGGTGGGGGAGCGCCCAATTCGGGGCGCGGTTGTTTTTCCGGGCTCTTCACGTTCACCGGGGTGGCCGGCTTGGGCGTTTCCGGCTGCTGCTGGGCGGGCGCCGGGGCAGATTGGGTCGGCGCCTCCTTTGGCGTCATGTACACGGTGTCGCGTCGCACAGGACGGTCTTCCTCATCCGTGAGGGTGCTTTGGCGGGCAAGCGTGCGGCTGCGTTGGTCGTTGCACCTCGACACGGCCCAAACCGCTACGCAACCAAAAAAGATGAAGATCATGAGCACTTCAACTTTGGGCAATTTCATGTTTTATTGTTTTACTATTTTGTAAAAATGCATTACTTTTGCATGCTGAAAAAAACCTGACACTCATTTCCGGGCATGCCCGGCTCACAAATCTATGTCGGAAACGCTTCAATTTCAAATCGCCCTGACGATGGCGCCGCATGTGGGCGCCGTGACCGCCAAAACCCTGGTCAGTTATTGCGGGGGAGCGGACGCCGTTTTTCGCGCCGGCAAGCGCGCGTTGCTGCGTATTCCGGGCATCGGACCGGCCACGGTGGAGGGGCTGTCTGCGCCGGATTTGCTCCTCAAGGCAGAAAAGGAGTGCCGGTGGATCGAACGGCACGGCATAACGGCGTTGTTTTACACCGATCCGGGGTACCCCTTCCGGCTCAAGCAAAATGCCGATTGCCCGGCGCTGCTGTATTGCAAGGTTTCCGACGTCAACCTGTTAAACGCTGCGCGTTTAGTGGGTATTGTGGGTACCCGTACCCCGACCGTGTATGGGCGTTCCGTTTGCGAAGCGTACGTGGAGGCCCTGCTTCCTTACGGAGTAGTGGTGCTGAGCGGACTCGCCTATGGCATCGACGGGGTTGCGCACCGCCGTTCGAATGCGCTGGGCATCCCCAATCTGGGCGCCCTGGGACACGGGCTGGCTGCCGTTTACCCGCGGGAGCACGCGGAGGTGGCCCGGAAAATGACCGAAAACGGCGGGCTGATCACCGAGTACCCGCACGACACCAAACCCGACAAGGAACATTTCCCCATGCGCAACCGCATCATTGCCGGCATGTCCGACGCCCTGCTGGTGGTCGAGACCGCAGAAAGCGGGGGCAGCATGATCACCGCCGAGCTGGCTGCGCAGTACGACCGCGATGTGTTCGCGGTGCCCGGGCGGCTCGGCGACACCAAAAGCGCCGGTTGCAACCGCCTCATCCGGCAAAACAAAGCCCGGCTCACCACGTCGGCCGCCGACCTGGCGGAAGTTATGGGCTGGGAGGTGGCCGGCAAACGGAAGCCACAGCAGGCCCGGTTATTCGTAGAACTGAGCCCCGAAGAGTCGGCGCTGATGTCCGTCTTGCAGAAACGCCCCGAGACCGGCATCGACGAGTTGAGCTACGACGTTGCCCTTTCCCCGGGCCGCATCGCGGCTTTGCTCCTGGAACTGGAGTTCAAAGGGCTGGTGCGGACGCTGCCGGGCAAGCGATACAGGGCAGCCGATCGTTGATGCGGTTCAGGGTAAATCCTGAAACGGTTTCATCTCCGCCTCAATTTGTTTGCGCAAGTCCATCAGTTTGATGGCATACTGCTCGAGCTGCCGGTCTTGCTCGGTCACAGGTATCCACTTGGGTACCGGTTGGGTTTTTCCCGCTCCATCAACCGCTGCAAAAACGATGATGCAGTGGGTCGTTTTCTGAAATTCGCCCTCTGTTACCGGCCTGGATTCCAGGTCAATGGCGATGTGCATACTCGTCGTGCCCGTGTAAATAATGCGCGCATGCACCCGCACCAGATCGCCGATGTGAATGGGGCGATAGAACCGTATGCCGCCGACATAAACGGTGACGCAATAGGTTCCGGCCCAGGCGCTGGCACAGGCAAAGGCGGTTTGGTCAATCCATTTCATCACCACGCCACCGTGTACTTTGCCGCCGTAGTTGACGTCGGAGGGCTCGCTGATGAATTGAAAGGTAATGTTATTTTGCTTCATGCGAAAAAATGTAGCTGCTGATGCTAATCCAGCCGGCCACCAATATGTTGGCTAAATATACAATCTTAAGCCCGTTCATCGGTTGATAACCAGTCGTTTAACCAGAAATCCCCCATCCTCGGATTCAACCCGAACAAAGTACATGCCAGGCGCCTGCCCCTGGGTAGGTATCTCAAAACGGTAGTCGCCCAAAGGCAGCTCTCCGGGCGTGATCCGGAATACCATTCGTCCCAAGGCATCCAAAACGGAAATGGTTAACTCCGCCTGTTCGCGCAGGTACACATCGGCATAGGCGAAGTTGGCGGCCGGGTTGGGAAACACCGACATCCCGTTGATCGGCCCGGAAACATCGTACACTGGGGTAGGATTAAACCCGCCCGGCAGCGGCACATACACATTGGTGTACACGCGGTACTCGCCGGCCTGCAGGGTGTCGATCAGGGGCGTTCCGGTGCGCAGTACGCTGTCGCCGGTGTAGTACTCGTACCACCAGCCGTTGATCGACAGGCTGATGCTGACGGGCTGGGGGGTAGTGCCGATGTTTGCGTACACCACGACGCCCTGGTTCAGGTTGTTGTCGTTGAGGAAAACGGTTCGTATCGGGCCACTGCTGAGGCTGGTTTGAAAATTGTCGGTCTCGAACACATCCAGTTCCTGGCGCAGGTGGAGGAGCGATGCCGTGACGTCGTACAGGCGGCGGCGGTACGGATCGTCGTAGTAATCCCAGCGGATGGGCTTGGGGTCGGTGCGACACCCGGGCTGGCCGTTGGGGCAGATCTCGAGGGGAAAATCGTAACCCAGTTCGCCGAACTGCCACAGCATTTTGGGCCCGGGCACGGTGAACAGCAGGTTTTGCAGCATCTCGATGCGGCGCATGGCCACCGGCAGGCTTTTGATGTTGTAGTCGGGGTTGGCGCTGTTGCCGTAGGTCTTGCATTCGAACCCGATGCGGTCTTCATCGTGGCTCTCGAAGTAACCGATCAGGTGGGGCACGGTCCACCCGCGTGATTTATAGCTGATGCCGCTCATGTTGGTGGAGCTGCCGGTGTTGTAGCCCAGCGCGGCTTCCTTGTAGGCGCCCCACAGGTTGCCCCACAGCATCATGCCGTATTCGGCGAGTTCTTTTTCTTCGTTGTTGGCCGCAAAATGCTCGAGAATGACGTAGTTGTCGGGGTCAATGCCCCAAATGTAGTTGGCGTAGTCCTTCCAGATCGCGATGCGCGTCGGGTCGTACTGCCCCCACGCATTCACGTCACCCAGGGTATTCTTTTGCGTGAACCCTTTGGAAAGGTCGAAGCGGAACCCGTCGACCTGGAACTCTTCAATCCAGTATTTCAGCGTGTTTTTGACGTATTCCTTGGTGGCGGCGCTTTCGTGGTTGAAATCGAGGAATACGTTGAAGTCGTGTTTGGGGACAGGGTTCAGGTAGGGGTTATTGGCGGCGGGGCGGCCGTTGGCGGCGTCCCACCAAAGCTGGGCGAGCGGGCTTTGGTCTGTGACCTGGTTGTATACCACGTCGATGATAACGGCCATATTGCGGCGGTGGCACTCGTCGATGAGCGTTTTGAAGGCTTCGGCGGTGCCGTAGTATTTGTCCAGCGCCTTGTGAAAAGACGGGTTGTAGCCCCAGGAAATGTTGCCGCCAAATTCGCTTACGGGCATGAATTCGATGGCGGTCACGCCGAGTCTTTCCAGATAGTCGAGGGTGTCGAGCAGGGTATGGTAGTCGTGGCGATCGATGAAATCGCGCATCAGCAGTTCGTAAACGATCAGGTCGGTTTTTTTGGGGCGCTGGTAGTTCGTCGCCGTCCAGTTGAACGGCGGTTGGGCGGTTTGCAGAACGGACACCAGGCCAGTGGTTTGTCCGGCGGGGTAAAGCGGGCGGTTGGGGTAGGTAAGTGCCGGTATGAATGCGTCGTTGCCCGGGTCGAGCACCAGGGTGCTCAGGGGGTCGGCAAAGCGTATGCCGTCGATGAAATACTGGAAGCGGTATTGCTGTCCGGGCTGTAGTCCGGTGATGTCGAGCCACCAGTAGTTGCCGTCGGTGGAGCGCTTGAGTTGGTAAGCGTCGTCGAACTGCCAGTTGTTGAAGTCGCCCAGCACGTACCCTGTCAGTTTGCCCGGCGCGTACAGGCTCAGGCGCACCGACGTGTCGCTCAGGTACTGGATGCCGGTTTCGGTGCCGGCCGGCCGGTCTTCCACCGGTTGGTTCGCCGGCACGAGGTACTGGAATACGCTGGTGTCTCGCTCCGAACCGGCCACGGCGATGAGGCGCACGGTGTGCAGGCCGGTGCCGATGGTCAGGTTGGACGCGATGGACAGTCCGGTGGCGGTGGCCACCGGCGTGTCGTTGTCGGTGATCGTCAGCTCGGCGTTTTTCGAGGCCGCTGCCGACACGGAAATCACCTGGCCGGCCGTGGGCGTGAGGAAAGAAGAGGAGGGGTTGATGAAGCGCGTCTGCAGGGGCGCGTTGGCGGGGTACACGTCGTAGTACATGTCGCTGCCGTCGGCGGCACGGCCAACGATGGATCCGCTGGCATTGCGGAACACCATGGCCAGCTTGAGCACGGTCTCGTTGGCCGGGATATTGAAAAAAGTGCGGATGTTAAAAGATTTTTTCCAGACGTTGGGCGACTCCAGGGTCATGGTCGACGCCGCGTTGCTCACCGCCCACTGCGTAGCCACGTATTTCCAGTCGGTGGGCGACTGGCTTTTATCGGTGATCACGCCGAGGTGGGCGTACACCGGCGAAACGCCGGTGAGGGCGCCGTTGCCCTGGGTGGCGTCGTAGTAGATGGTTACGTTGTCGTCAACGGTGGGAAAAACCGGATCGCAGGTGACCTGGGCGATGGCGGCCCGGCAGAAAAACAGGCCAATGGCGACCGTGAGGCGTAGCTTGTGCATGACAAAGGGTTGATACGGACATAAAAAAACCTAAAGCGTTCCCCACCGGGGAAGGCTTTAGGTCAGAGCATGGCAAAGATAACGTCTGTTTCCGGAAGTCGGCGCAGGTTAACCCAAAATTTCTTTTTCGAAACACACGCTGTTTTCCACGCCGGCGTATTGCCCGTAATTGGGTATCCGGGTGTAGCCGTTTTTGGTGTACAGCCTTATGGCTTCCGGTTGTTTTACACCCGTTTCCAGAATGCATTTTTGATACGACATCTCTGCGGCCCACGCCTCCAGTTCCTTCAAAACCCGAAGCGCGATGCCCCGGTTCCGGCGCTCCGGCAGGGTAAACATACGCTTGACTTCCATGACGCCGGGCGCGTACACTTTGAGGGCGCCGCAACTCACCGGAATGTCGTTTTCATAGGCAATCACCACGTGCTGAATGTGATCAATTTTATTGAACTGGTCGTAAAAGGCGTGCTCATCGCCGTCGCGAATGGCCAGTTCGGCGTCGAGCTCCCGCACCAGGGAGATAAAATCGGGGTTGGAGGAGTCGGTTCGAAGAAGTCTAATCTGCATGGCTTTTCATTTTCGACGAAATTGGTTACTCCACCACCACTTTGCCCGTCCGCATAAACCCTTCATGCTCGATCGTATACACGTACACGCCGGGCGCCAGTCCGCTCATGGGCAATGCGGTCGCGCCTTCAAAAACGGTCACCCGGATGGCGCGGCCTTTGGCGTCGAACAAGCGGAAGGTGCTTTTACCGCTGAGGTTGGTTCGGATGTTCAGCAAGCGGGTTGCGGATACGGGGTTGGGTGAAACGGTCGCTTGCGGATGCGCGGCAGATACCGAGGGCGTTGCAGAAAGCAGTGGCCTGGCGACCACCAGTTGCGCCGGGCCGGAAACGCTGTTGCCTGTGCCGAAATACGCGGCGCCGTCGGGTCCAGTGGTCAGGTTTTCTGCTGCGTCCAGCATTTGCCACGTATCGCCTTCCGCGCGCGCGCCCCGGCCATACAACCGGAATTGGTCGGGCACGGCGCCCACCGGCACGGGGCCGATGCGGTCGAACCCGATGGCGGCCGGCTCGTCGAATGCAGCATTGGCGCCGAATGCATGCACCACCCAGTAAGCGGGGCTCAGGCTGTCGACCGCCGGAGAGAAGTCGGGCCCGATGTCGAGGCGGGTCACCACGACGGGCCCATCGGGGTATGTGGTGGCGCCGGCGGGAAAGGTCATGGTGAGTCCGGTACCGGTAAAATCGTACACGCCGTCCTGGGATATGATCTGCTGGTGGCTTGCGCCGGGGCCTATGGCGACGGTGGACGGTTCGCGGTGTGCGTCGCCGCCCAACGCGGCGAAACCGGCTCCGGTGCGGTCGAAGGCGGGCCCGTCGGGCTCATTAAACTGGAGATAGTTGCGCAGCCCGGTTTGGTCGGTGTGGGTTCGGGCCAGGTGCATTTCCCGGCGGATCTGCTCCTGGGTTAAGGCCCGGTCGTACACGCAAACCTCATCCATGAAGCCTCTATAAAACCGGTTGCTCCATCCGGGGTCGGCGCCCAGCGCGATGGCCGCGTCGAATGCTTCGGCGCTGTGGTTTGTGACGTTTTGGGCCGGCACGCCGTTCAGGTAAATGGTGGCGCGCGTAGGCTCGACGACCAGGGCCACATGGCTCCACTCGCCGTCGGGGGGTGTCAGCCCAGAGTTCCACCACCAGTTCTGGTCGTTCCACATGTAGCGCAGTTCGTTGTTGTCGCCAAAGTGCAAACCGGCGGTGGTGGTGCCGCCCCTGCAGAGGATGATGCCGGAATAGGGCCCCTGATCGCCCTGGGGTTTGATCCAGGCGGTAAAGGTCGCGGTGTTGGATGCCAGATTCAGCGGGGTGCTGAACGTGGCGTAGTCGCCGTTGCCGTCGAACAGCAGTGCGTTGCCGGGCCGGGCTTCGGGGACGAGGCTAGTGCACTCGTCTCCTACCCGCACCACCAGGGTGTCGGTGAACGTGCCCAGGGGAGTGGTCAGGGACATGGTGACACGTTTCTCGCCGGCAGACTGGAACACAACTTTGGGTGTTCGCGTGTTTTCGCCAATCACGGTTTGGGCGTCTTCGAATGCCCAGAGCCAGGAAGCGCCGGTGTGCAGGACCACCGAGCGGTCGTCGAAATAAAAGGTGTCGGTGGGGCAGTAGCCGGACAGCTTGTCGGCCGTGGCCTGGGCGAGCACCCGGCTGGGTTCGTAGAGGGGGGCCTCCCACACGCCGGCGTTCCAGCAGCCGTTGCGGAGGAGTCCGTTTTTGTAAAATGGTTTCAGGCGGTTGGTTTCGGCGCTGAGCGGAAGCCCGTCGCTGTAGGGCTGCCAATCGGCCAGGGTGTTGTTTCGGTAAAAAACATTGCCCTGGCTGGTACCCAGGTAAATGCCGCCATCGGTGCCGTGTTGGGCCAGGATGTTGGTGATCCGGTGGCCGTTCAGGGCAGGCGTGGTCAGGTTTACCCAGGTGGCGCCTCCATCGGATGTTTTGTAGATTTTACGGCCGTCGAAGCCGTAGGTGACGGCCACCCAGAGGACGTCGGGGTTTTCGGCGCTGACGGCCATTTTTATGCGGTCGTTGTTGTTGGGGAGGGGCAGGGGCGAGCAGGTGGTCCAGGTTTCGCCGCCGTCGGTGCTGCGGCGCACGATGTCGTCGGTGCCATCCCACTGCGACACGTACAGGCGCCGGGGGTCGGCCCGGCAAATTTCAATGTCGTACACCCGGCGGTCGGCGTCACCGGGGAAGGCATGGAGGACGGTGAAGGTGGTGCCGCCGTCGGTGGAGCGCCAGAGTTTGTTGTCTTTGCCGAGGTAAACGATGTTCCAGCAGTCCGGATGCCACTCCATCTCAGAGTTGGCGTAGTAGGCGTAACTTTCGTTGGGCCAGGTGCCCACGGGAAACCCGCCCAGGCCGTTTCCGAAGCCGGGGTGGATGATGTCGCCACCAATGTCGGAATGGTAAATTTTGCGCTCGGGCCCCGGGTTTACATAGCCGGTGGCGGACTCGGCGCCCCCGATGGCGTAGTAAGTGCCGGCGGGGAAACTTTCGTGGTAAGCCATGTTGCCATTGTGGTAGCGGCCGCCGACGAGGATGTCCTCGTTCCAGCCGGCGTCGAAGCCCCAGAGGGCGGCGCCGCTGATGCCGTTGTTGCGGCCTTCGACGTGTTGGCCGAAGTTGGTGGAGTACACCAGTCCGCCGTCGGACGCGATCCAGAGTTCGTTGCCCACGGCGGCAGTCCACTGGATGTCGGGGTGGCGGTCTCCGCTGATGCCCGGGCTGCCGACGTAGCCGCCGTAGGAGAACCAGGTAGCACCACCGTCGTTGCTGCGGAACCAGGAACAGCCGCCGGCGATGAGCTGGTTGTCGTTGAGCGGGTTAACGACGATGGCTTGGTCGTAGAAGCCCTGCCAGAACCAGTCCACCCCGTCGGCGTCCATGAGGTTTGTGTGGCTGGGGATGCTGTAGGGTTGCCCTACGGCGTCGGCCGGGTTGGTATTCGACCAGTTGGCGCCGCCGTCGGCGCTGACAAAGACACCGATGTGGCCGCCCAGCCCGTCGCCTTCGCCGCTGAGGAAAGCGTACACTTTGTCGGGCCGGGAGGGGCAGGGGGCGATGATGGCGCCGGTGACTTGCCGGTTGCCGGAGGGTTGCCACCAACCGGCATTGGAGGGGCTAAACACGGCGCCGCCGTCTGTGGAGACCATAAAATCGCTGCCGGCGCCGTTCCGGCGGATAGCCCAGATGGTGCCGGGTTCGCCGGGTTTGGCTTTTACGGTCCAGGTGGTTTGGGGGAATAGCCGGTTCCAGGTAGCGCCGCCGTCGGTACTGCGCAACAGCCCCTGGTCGGCGGCGGCCAACACGATGTCGGGGTTGCCGGCGTGTATGTACAGTTCATTGACCCAGAGGCCGTTTTCCGTGTACACCGTTGCCCAGGTGGCCCCGCCGTCGGTGGTCTTGAGGATCTTGCCATCGGTGCAGATGTACGCTTCGTCGGCATTTTTCGGGTTGATCTTTACCGCGCCGAAAGCGCCGTGCAGGACGTTGGCAGTGAGTAGGGTCCAGTTCTGGCCCTTATCGGTGGTTTTCCAAACGCCGCCGGCTTCTCCACCGGCGTACAGGACGCTTGGATTGGCTTCAAAGATGTCGAAGCAGTAAATATTGGTGTGGTCGACCGATTGGGCGGAGGCGTCCGGAAAGTAGTGCACTTTGGGTCCGTTGAACGTCCACAGTGCAGCGCTGCGCTGCGCTTGTTCCTCGTGGCGACCGAGAAGAAGTCGCTTTTCCGTTGCCGCTTTTGCTTCAGCGGTAGGGATGAGCAGGGCGCCGTCGGGCTGTGCATAGGGTCTGGCCCATTGCATCCATCGTTTGTAGTATTGTGTGTAGCGGTTTTTCTCAAATGGCCGTTCGGCGTACCATGCCTGGTAGGCGGCCTGGATCTCCCGGACGTTGGGTTGGGCCTCCGTCAGCATGCTTGCCCATGCCGGGGCCTTGGAATCGAAGTGGGGAGGGTGGGGTTTTTGCTGGGCCGAAAGGCCGGAAAGGAAAAGCAGGAAGCAGGAAAAAATAAAAATTCTTTTCATGTCAAATGGCCGGGTTGGCTTCGATCCAGGCTTTAATGGTGGAGATAAAGGATTTCATGTCGACAAGGAGGGTTTCCAGGTCGGTGACAGTGGGCGTTTGGTTTAGTTTGTAGTCGGAATTGGTTCGGGTTTCGAATGCTCTTTTCAGGTACATGCTGAATTCCTGAGGGAAAACACCTGTGTGGACGAAGTTTTTATTGAACCAGCCAATCACCTGCATAACTGGGCTTCAAAAATGGATTTTTCGGCCTGTTCAATTCGAAGTTCGATAAGATGCTTCCGTTCTTCCGGTTCAATCATGCGTAGATGCCTTGGTTAAGCGCTTTGACAAAAACCGGTTCGTAACGGGCGGTGGTGTGCTTCAGTTCATATTCCGAGACGACGAGGGTCTGGGTAAAAACATTGAAATCTAAGTCAATGCCGGTCATTATATCCCAAACGGCATGGTCGAGTTTCCAATCGTGCTCCCCCCGAACCACCACCACAAAATCCCAGTCCGACCAGCGGTGCGGCTTGCCCCAGGCCCTCGATCCGAACAGGATCACATCCTTGACCCTGTCGCCGAAAGCGGCCACCAGCCGGGTCTTGGCCTCCTGCAATATCTTGTCGCGCTTCTTCATGCTGAGAATGAATGGATTGTTGCGCAAATGTACGAAAAAGACGAAATAAATGCTGAAAACACTTCTTCTCCTGGTGCTGCCCCTGTGCCTTTTTACCCATCAATAGAGCGTATTCCGCATTCCCCACTCCTTGAAGCTAAAAAACGATATGAAAGCGTTTAATTTAAAGGAAGAATCATATCGTCTGGAGGGAGGGCCGAACCTGCGTCAGGCTCCGCTACCTTTGTTGGTGCGCAAGCCAATCATTGCGTAGATTGGGCAGAAATTAGTGAGTGAAGTTGCCAGCAAAACGATGCCGACGATGCCTACGATCCAATTGTGCCAATAGAAAAAACCGCCGAGGATGCCGGCCAGGCCGAGTACCAGGCGAACCATGCGGTCGAGGGAGCCGATGTTGCGCTGCATAGGGAATAGCGTTAGAGGTGATTCAAAATATCCTGACAAATGTAGGAAATCTGTCCGGCACCTGATCCGTTGGCAAATTTTTTTTGCTGTTGCTGACGACTTCGCCGGCAACAGCAAAAAGGTGGTCATTCAGCAGATTACTCCTGCGCTCGATCGTACCGGCAGCAGCCGGGCAGCCTGTCGTAGACCGTATCCGGTGCTTTTTCGCCATCGGTATCGTGACCCGACGCGACGACCCGCGACCGGATGGTCGCAACGTCGGTTTTGCGTGCGTCGTACCGGACGACCAACTGCAAGGTCTCTGCCGACCACGAGGCGCTTTTTACGCCTTTGCCGAATGCAGCGGTTTCAATACGTTTTTGACACATATCGCAGTTGCCGCGCACGATGAGCGTGTCGGTGCCGAGGTCGCTCTGGGCGGATATGGCGCCGGAACACAACAGGAAAGCGAGAAAAAAGAAGTTTTTCATAGTTGTAATGGTTTACATTGTCATCGTTTCGGCTTCACAGCCCTGAAGGCGACACCCGCACTCCGATATATCCGATAGCGCCCATCACCGGCGCCCACACTTGCGTGGCGTTGAAGTACGGGCTCCACGGGTCATCGGCGGAAATGATCACGTCGTGCTGGCGGTACCCGGTCAGGTTTTCGCCGCCGAGATAGATTTCCGCCTTTTTCAGGCGGTAGGTCACCTGTGCGTTCAGCAGGCCGTACCAGGGCGTGGTTTCCAACAGCTCATGGTCGTGGTGCGCCTCGTGGGGTACGTCGGAGTTGTCGGGTAGCCGTTGCGGGCCAACGAACTGGGTGTGCATATTGAACATCCAGCGTTTCCCTGGCGTCTCATAATCGGCGGCGAAAAGTGCGCGTTGCTGGGGCAGCAGGGGCGGCGTGTTGTAGTTGCCGCCGGCGTATTGGGCGTGTACGTCGTTCCACCGCCATGCAAATTTCAGGTCAAGACCGCGCATGGCGTTCAACTGAAACAAAGCCATTACGCTGTTGGCCCACGAAGGACCCTCCGCGTACCGGAAGTAGACGTCGGTCGGCGATTCGTCGACATCAACCAGTATCTGTTTGTCGAAATCGGTGCGGTAGGCATCCACGCTGAGGCTGGCGATCCGGTTCAGCACCCGGAACTCCTGTGTGTAGTTGACGCCGTAATTCCATGCGGCTTCGTAACGCAGGTCATCCGCAAAGTGGAGGGTGCGGTTGCTGGCGAGTACGCTGATGTTTTCGGCCATCAAATTGGGCGAACGGTATCCGTAACCACCGGAGACACGCAGCGCGCTTTTAGGGGTAAGGGCGTATCGGGCGCTCATGCGCGGCGTGAAAAACCAGCCGAAGCGGCTGTTCCAGTCGGCCCGGGCACCCAGCACCACCGTGAGGTCGGGTGTGCCGGTTTCCAGATTGGGCCGGTTGTAAGTGTATTCCACCATGGCGCCCGGTACGGATTCCGTTCTGCTCAGGTCGGTGTCGTTCACCTGTTCGTCGATGTCGTCGTACTGAAAGGAGGGCGCCACCAAAAAGGTATGGTTGGTGTTTCCGAGGATGGTCTGGTAGAGCGTTTGCCAGTAGGCGGAGCGCTGGGTGGCCTGGTATTGGTTGTTTCCGTAGACGGCGTCGAAGCGGTGCCAGGAGGCGGAGAGCATGTTGCCCCACTCGTTGTACGGGCGGCCGAAGAGGCCTTCCTTGCCGAGTTTGCCCCACACCTCCACGCGGTCGTTTTGCTGGTCGATGGCAAAGCGTTCCAGGCCCTCCGAAGGGTTGATCTGTCCGCCGGTCCGGTGATCGGTGAGGGCCTGCACGTTGAGCTGACCGCACAACCCCTCGCTTTCGTAAAACGCGCGGTACAGCCCGTTGAGTTGTTGCCGGCTGGGCGCGTCGTAAAAGTTGTCGTTGTTCATATCCCAGTTGTTCTCCACAAAGGAGCCGTGGGCGAGCAAGCCGTGCGACACGTGTTTTTTGCCTTTTTTATTCAGGTGCAGGTTCAGTTCTCCCCGGCCTTCAGTGCTGGCGAAGGCATTGACGAATAAGGGCTTATCCAGGTGTGGTTTAGCCAGTTCGGCGTTCACCTGTCCGGCAATCCCCGCAAATCCGTTTTTTACCGTACTGGCGCCCTTGGCCAGCTGGATGCCGCTGAGCCAGGTGCCGGGGATCATTTCGAAGGCAAACGGGGTAGCGATGCCGCCCAGGGTGGGCCTGTTTTCGAGCAGGAACTGGCTGTAGATGCCGCGCAGGCCCAGCAGCCGGATTTCGCGGACGCCGGTAAGCGGGTCGGCGTAGCCGACGTCGACCGCTCCGTTGGTCTCAAAACTTTCCGAGAGGTTGCAACAGGGCGCCTTGCGCAGCTCCTTGCCGGAGATGCTTTCGATGTTGCGCGTTTCGAGCAGGGAAGTGGCATTGTCAAATCGGTGTGCGTTCACCTGCACCTCCTCCAGAACGGTGACTCCATTTACTTCGATCCACAGGTTGGTCTCGCCCGGCAGCACCTCTACTGCGGTGGGCAGGTAGCCTGCGTAACGAATGATCAGCGAATCGGGCTGCGCCCGGGCGGCGATGGAAAACCGACCCAGGGTGTCGGTCATGGCTCCGGATGGTGCGTCTTTCCAGTGCACGGTAGCGCCGATGAGCGGCTCCTCAGCCGTATTGGTGACAAGCCCGCGGACGAAACCCGGGCTATCGGGTGTTTGGGCGGTAAGCAGGTTGGCACACAGGCCAAAGCCCAGCAATATGCTGTTGAAACAAGTGATTTTCATGTTGAAGAACGGTTTTTCCTGAAAATAAATGGGAAATAGCCATCGCCAACGGCAACATAGGGAGTTGGACCGTCGGCGAATGTTCAAAAGAACAAACCGTCTTCTGCTAACACAAAAAAAGCTGGTGGCGCACACAAAGCTCGCGCCCGGAAAGGGGTGGGGGTGGTTGAGGCGGAGCGGGTAGCGGGGCTTGCCAAAAGTCCGTAACCACGACTGCCGGAAGTTGCCCGGCCCATTGCGCGGGGACGTCCCAACCCCACTCCGGTACCGAAAACCCTTCCACCAGATACTCGACGTCGAGCTGGTGAACCGTAAGGGTGGTTTTGGTGCACGAATGCGGCTCCTGCTGCCGGGTCGGGAATGCACAACACGACGGCGTTTTTGCCGGCGCCGCCATGGGGCAAGCACTGGCTTTGCCGGAGCAGCAGGTATCTTTTTTGTCCTCCTCGCGGGTCCTGCACGGGTCCGCTACACCGAAAAAATTTACGCTGGCCTGTTTCAGGCAAAAACAATAAACCTCGTAAATGGGCACCCCCACCGTAGAAGCGGGTATGCTCAACAGCCAAAGCCATAAGAATGGCGTAGTGAGGATGCGCCTTGGAAACATTAATGCAAAGTTACTGCTTTTTTCCACTTAAACCAAATCACCCGGCAACTGTTCTTTCGCTCATGAAAGACGTCCTCCACATCCGAACCCTGGGTGAACTCAAAGCCAGCGGATACAAGCCACGCTCCGTCAAGGACGAACTGCGTGAAAACCTGATCGACAAGATCCGCCAGAAGGCGCACATTTTCCCCGGCATATTCGGCTTCGACGACACGGTGCTGCCCGATGTGGAGCGCGCGGTGCTCAGCCGGCACAACATCCTGCTGCTGGGCTTGCGCGGACAGGCCAAAACCCGCATCGCCCGCCAGTTGATCCACCTGCTGGATGAATACACGCCGGTCGTCGCCGGCTCCGAACTCAACGACGACCCCCTGCATCCCATCAGCCGCCATGCCCGCGACATCATCGCCCAATACGGCGACGATACGCCCATCGATTGGCTGCACCGCAACGAACGGTACGTGGAAAAACTGGCCACCCCCGATGTGAGCATCGCCGATTTGGTGGGCGACGTAGACCCCATCAAGGCCGCCAACCTGCGCCTTCCTTACTCCGACGAGCGTGTCATCCACTTCGGGCTCATCCCCCGCGCCCACCGCTGTCTGTTCGTGATCAACGAGCTGCCCGACCTCCAGGCCCGCATTCAGGTGGCGCTGTTCAACGTGCTCCAGGAGGGCGACATGCAGATTCGCGGGTTCAAACTGCGCCTGCCCCTCGACGTCGAGTTCGTATTCACCGCCAACCCCGAAGATTACACCAACCGGGGCAGCATTATTACCCCGCTCAAGGACCGCATCGAAAGCCAGATCACCACCCACTACCCGACCAGCATCGAAGTCGGCAGGCAGATCACCCAACAGGAGGCGCGCATCACCGACGACCAGCGCGCAGCCATCGCCATCCCGCCCCTGCTCAAAGACCTGGTCGAAGAGATCGCCTTCGCCGCCCGCGAAAGCGAGTTTGTCGACAAAAAAAGTGGCGTGAGCGCCCGCCTCACGATCAGCGCCTACGAAAACCTGTACGCCACCGCCGAACGGCGCATCCTGCGCAACGGCGAAAAAGAAACCACCGCCCGCATCTCGGACTTCTGGGGCGTGATCCCGGCCCTGACCGGCAAAGTGGAAATGGTGTACGAAGGCGAACAGGAAGGCCCGCACGCCGTAGCGCTCAACATCATCGGCCAGGCGCTCAAAAAAATGTTCCTTCAGCACTTCCCCAACCCCAATAAACTCAAGCGTGGACAGGAGAAAGACCCGTTTGGCGTAATCCGCGCCTGGTTCGCCGCCGGTAATACGGTTGATCTGTTCACAGACCTCGACAATCAGCAATTCGCCAAAGAAATTGAAAAAGTGGCCGGCCTTCGCAAACTGGCTTCCGGGATTGGTATCCCCGCCGCCGACGAACCGGTGTACATGGAACTGCTGCTGCACGGACTGGCAGAACTGGAGGTGATCAACAAGGAGCTGGTCAATTCCAAATGGGTGTTCAAGGATTTTATCGCCGGGGACTTGAGCCGCGACGACGAAGACGACGACATGCGCGATTTGTTTAATTGACAAAAGGGTTCACGAACAGGTGTCCCTGCATTTGGCAATCCTGCCCCGAACCGTATGTTTGCAGATGCAAAAATTTTTGATCCCCTTTTCCCAAATCCCGCAGTTGGCCAAAACCGACGTGGCGTACGCCTCGGGTGATCAGGCCCTCCAGTCTTTCTATCCGTACCCGCCTGCTCCGGCGTCCTTTCCGGCGATTGTCGCCGCTCGTACCGCTTTCCGGAGTCCTCGGGAAACGCTTGTCGATGCCCTGAAGCAGCAGTACGTGGGGTTGCCGGAGAAAGCGCCGGTCAGCCGGAACATCGAGCTGTTGCTGAACGACCACACCTGGACGGTGACTACCGCCCATCAACCGGTGTTGCTCGCCGGCCCACTGTACTTTTTGTACAAGGCCATTACCACCATTCGGCTGGCCCGCGAGGCCGAACGGGCGCTGGGCAGCCCCCATCGCGTGGCGCCGGTGTTCGTTTTAGGTAGCGAAGACCACGACCTGGAGGAGCTCAACCACGCGCGTCTCTTCAACAAAACCATCACCTGGCAGCCCGGCCACGCGGGCCCGGTGGGCGTGATGCCCTCCGATACCCTCGCGCCGGTGCTCGAGGAACTCCAACAACTGCTCGGGGATGCCGGCGTCGCGCTATTTGACCGTGTGCAGGCCGCCTATGCCCCCGGCCAGACCTTCGCCCAGGCCACCCGCCGGCTCCTGCACGACCTGCTGGGGGCGCAGGGCCTGCTGGTGCTGACGATGGACGCGCCGGAGATGAAGCGGCATTTCATCCCGGTCATGCAAGACGAACTGCTGAACCAGACGGCGCACCGACTCGTAACGGCCACCATCGCCCAACTCGAACAGGCGGGCTTCAAGGCCCAGGCTGCCCCGCGAGAGATCAATATTTTTTACATGAAACCGGGGCTGCGCGAGCGCATCGTTGCCGAAAACGGGGGATTTGCAGTGCTGAACACCGACTTGTTTTTTTCACAGGAGGCCCTGCTCGCCGAACTCGAGGCGCACCCCGAGCATTTTAGCCCCAACGTGGTGCTCCGCCCGCTGTACCAGGAGCTGATGCTGCCCAACCTGGCCTACGTGGGGGGTGGGGGAGAGCTGGCGTACTGGCTGGAGCGGCGCAGTCTTTTTGCGCATTACGGCGTTCACTATCCGATGCTGGTGCGCCGCAATTCCGTGCTTTGGCTCGACAAGGAAAGCGCCAAACGGCGCCACCGCTTCGGGTTGACGCCCGAACAGTTGTTCGCCGACACCGACGCGCTGGTGCGCGCCTACGTGGAAACCAATGCCGATACAGACTTGTCACTGCAGGAAGAAGCGGAAGCCGTCCGGCATACCTATGAAATTTTGTCAAAAAAAGCCCAAGCTGTAGACCCCACCCTCGAAAAGGCTGTTCTGGCCGATGGTGTTAAAGCGGTAGCTGCCGTGCAGCAATGGGAAAGCCGGCTGCTGCGCGCCGAAAAGCAGCGCCACGAAACCTCGGTCAATCAGATCCGCAGTCTCCGGGAGAAGTTGTTTGCCGGCGGCAACGGGCTGCAGGAGCGCTCCGAGAACGCTCTGCCTTTTGTGCTCAAGTACGGCGACGGGTTCGTGGAAGCGCTGATGGCGCACCTAAATCCGTTCGATCAGGGATTTATCGTGCTGGAAGAGACGCTCGCAGCGCCCGTTTCAGCAACGGACGAATCCGGCGCCTGAATGCGCCTGTGCAGGTCCAGCAGAGCCTTTCTGTTGGGCAATGCCTGCGCCCTGCGCATGCCCCACCAACGCCTGAAGTGCTCCCGGTAATGCATGCCGTACCAGCCTAGGGCCGGCAGGGCGAAGGCCAGGGCGATCCATCTGGGGCTCCAGGTGAACAGGCTGACCACCGCCAGCAGGGTATAGTACAACAGCCCGGTCAGGTAACCGACAGCCAGCCAAATCGATGTTTTAAATTCCCGTTTTTTCGCGAACTGGGCGGAAGCCCAACGCCCTGCGGCGCGCACCGGCCACGAGGAGACACGCCCGACAATGAAGGCCGGGAGTAAAAGCAAGAAGTACAGCGCCCAGGCCAAGTGGCCTTTGTGTGCGTTGCGCAGGGAAAAATCGTCGATGCCAACTTGTTCAAGCGCGGAGAAATAGGCGTCTACCCGGGTGTAGAGATCCGTTTTTTCGGGTTCCCGCAAGTCGTTCAACCCGTCCAGCACCGCTTTTTCACCGGCAAAACGCGGGTGGTTGAACTCAACGATCGGCAGTAGCCGCCACGGGTGGTCGGTTCGGTGCAGTTCGAGGAGGCGTTCGGCGAGGGCGGTGTCTGCGGGGTTTTCGATGTGGAAACAAACCGCCCGAAGGGCACTTTCGATGTCGGCCGACAGTTGGGCGATCGCCGCCTTGGGGTCCTGCCGGTACGCCGGTGCGTACGCCTGCACGCTTATGGGCTGTCCGATGTTCACCAGAGCCGTGTCGCGGGGCTGGTCGCCGTACACATAATTGCAGCCGGCGGGAATGATCTGGAGTTCGGTGATGCCGGCCTCTTCGAGGGCGCGGAAGGCGATGAGGGCGACGCCTTTTTGTATGGGCCGTACGCGCTTTTCGAGGTGGTGTTCGCCTTCCACGTAGATGGTCACCACCTGGTCCTCCCGCAGTTTGGAAACGCAGAAGTCGAACACCTCGTCGTTGCGATTGCGTTGGTTGAAACCGTCGCGGCTACGGTACACCGGAAACATGTTGATGCTTTCCAGAAAATGCCGGGCGAGCGGCTTGCGAAAGATGTCGCCACGCGTCATGTTGTACAGGGGCGCGTCGAGGTGCGTACACAGCAGGAAGGGGTCGATGAATGCCGTCGGGTGGTTGGCGGCCAGCAGCACCGGCTTGTCGGTGGGCACGCCTTCGCGGTTGTTGACGTACATTTTCTGCAGGATACCACGCAGCATCAGGTGGCCTGTCGGGGTGATATACGGGTACAGCCACCCGGAACTTTTATGGCGAAGGCTGAATTTCATGGGGCAAAAGTACATTTTGCCGATCTTTGCGCGAAATATTCCGTTTGTCCGAAAAACACCTGCTGGTCATAGGGGGCGCTACCGCGTCCGGGAAGTCCGACGTGGCCCTCATGTTTGCCCGCCGGTTTGGTGCGCCGATCCTGTCGGCCGACAGCCGTCAGTTTTACCGCGAGATGACCATCGGCACCGCCAAACCGCCGGCCGAAGTGTTGGCCGAGGTGCCGCACCACTTCATCAACTCCCTGAGCATCCACGATTCGTACAGCGTGGGCCGTTACGAGCAGGATGCGCTTGCCCTGCTGGCCGACCATTACCGGGAACGGGATCTGGCGATTGTGGCCGGTGGCTCCGGGCTGTTCATACAGGCCCTGTGCACGGGCATGGATAGGTTTCCGGACATTTCCGCTGACACGCGGCAGTGGGTGGCCGACGGCGAGGCGACCGGCGGCATTGAATGGCTGCGCACGCAGTTGGCGGCCCTCGACCCCGCGTATTATGCCGCGGTGGACCGCCACAACCCGGCCCGGTTGCGCCGCGCCCTGGAGGTATGCCGGGAAACCGGAAAGCCGTACTCCGCATTTCGCAGCGGGCGCCGGACGGAGCGCCCGTTCTCGATCCACTACCTGCTGCTGCAGCGGCCACGCGCCGAGCTGTACGCGCGCATCGACGCCCGCGTGGACGCCATGGTGGAGGCCGGGCTCGAAGCCGAAGCCCGTGCCTTATACCTGCACCGACACCTGCCCGCCCTGCACACCGTGGGGTACGAAGAATGGTTCGACCATTTTGACGGCCGCGAGACCCGGGCAGAGACCATCCGGAAAATCAAGCAACATACGCGCAACTACGCCAAACGACAGGACACCTGGTTCCGGAAGTACGGCGCCTGGCAGGTTTTTCATCCGGATGAAAAACCTTGGGAAGGGTGGGTGTTCAGATGATGGGCGCCCGCACCGTTCGCCAAAGCCTGGACGGAGGCGGGATTTGTGGTGGCGACGCCTGGAAATTATGAGGCTTGGTAGGAGGAATTGCGGTGACATGAACGGCAACCGGGTACTTGTGCCGGTCGACTGGTTCTTAGCCGGAAATTCTTACGACTCAGGCGGCCAAGCACATACCCCATTCTTAATAAAAAATTAATCGTGCCTGGTTCACGGCTTACCGCTAAATCCAACAACTTTGCCAATAAAGTACGCACCTAAACAAAATGTTCAAATGACCCAAAATGCCGTGTTCCCCACCACCTTACGGTGGCCAATCGCCCTCGCCGTGCTGATCGCCACCGGACACCTGCAATGCACCGGCCAACAACCACCCAACCCCGCCGACTCCACCCAGGTGCTATCGGAACTGGTGCGGCCGCCGCGTATCTATGGGGCATATACCCTGGAGTGGGATCGTTATACCCGAGGATTCTACCGCGACACCATCACCATTGATACGGTGCAATACGTTGTAGAAGAACAGGCGCCGGGAATATTGGTGTTTGATCCTCAGTGGCCTTTTCCCGGATTAATCTTTACAAAACTGGAATATTATGACACCCTGTCGCATGCATTATTAAAGACGGTAAACCTCGAAGCCCTTTCTCCGTACTACAATGGGCAATATCCGGGTATTGAAGTTGGTGATTTTGATTGGGATTATATGATTTTGCCAGAAGAACCCGACTCCAATTGTGTGTTTTCAAAATTACCGCCGCCACAATATTATTCTACCTACAACGACATACGCCTGCTCTCCGATGCCGGGTATTACATGGTAGGTAATTATTTAATTGGCTACCGGAAAGAGGACGGATTAACGTATGTAGTCAGTTGGGAGAGTACCGTTATAATTTTAAACCCGCAAGGAGAGGAAGTGCTGCGTATCAAAACGGACTATTCTCTTCAACGTGCCTTGGTTACGGCCGACGGTCGCTACCTGTGCGTATCTTATGGTGGGAGACAAGGTGATATCTCTGACAGTCCATTTGATCCCTGTGCGGCTTTTTTTGACATCTACGACATGGAGGAAGACAAACGATTGATGCATTATATGGGGATGAATATGCTTCAGGGTGTCCTCCCAGATCGATTAGAGTCGTTTGATAATTTTGTTTATCAGCGTTTTATAAAAAATAAAGAAGACCTTATTCATTTCGATTCTGAGCAATTGATTTTTGATCCGCTAAATCGAGAAGTGAGAATATTTGATATCGGAACAGAATTTTTACCGCGTCAAGATAGGGCGGTGCTTATGAACCAAAAACCCCACAAACTCCGAAAATTTTAAACTATGCCAAGCAAAATAAAATTCCTTCTTTTTCTTCTTATAAGTGGCCTTGCCACCGACCTTACGGCTCAAGCGGCTAAGTACAGAAATTATCGTGGAATAGTGAATGGCGTGCATACGTACGATACTGCCGTTTTGTTTCCCAATGATCGGGTAGCCGATGATTATGGACCGAGGACGGGTGACCCCTGGCACTCCGGAATAGACTACAATGCGCCGGGTGGAGACGATCAAAATGACTTGGGGGATTTGATATTGGCCATTGAAGGCGGAAAAGTATCGTCCACAAGCAACGTGAACACCGGTAGTTTAAAATGGATAACCATTGAGGGGACTCATAACATTGCTTATGAGCATATTGGCGAGTGTGGGGATATTTCGGGGGATGGGGAATATACCGGCGGTTGTTTGATAAAGAATCTTGACGGGGACAGTATTAATGGCAGAAACGACTGGGCTATAATATTTCACATCAACGGAAACTACCATGCTATCGGCCCTGTAGACAGTTCAAAGGTTACTTTCAAAGATGAGGCCGGCGTAAGCAGAACGTTGACGGTATCCAATACTGTAGCTCAAGGCGCGCCCGTGGCGCCATTAGGGAACTCATGTGATCCAAAAGAGCCGTATGAACCCCATGCGCACATACAAGGCATGAGTCAGCTTAATATCGGGGACGAACCTATTAAAGTAGGGCTTGCTGAAGGAGACAAATATTCAAAAAACATCTTGGAGTATGTGCCGCACGATTCCCTGCACGATTCCCTGCGGTATATTTTAACAGTAAAACAGCAATCTCATCCCGGCGGCATTTCTCCTGTTTACCCTGGAGATAATAGAACGCCCTTGAAAGCGCATGTTGTGCTGAGTGGTGAAACCGGTAAGCGATATAATAAGGGAATAATGGATGTGGAGGCGGTGGAATTCAAGATCAAAAACCACTTGTTTTCCGATTGGAAAAACATCAAAGGGCCTAATTTTGACCGGTTTCAGTTTGGTGGCAGAATGGATAAGGGCGTCGTACCCAAGAATTTCCGGCAATCGACAATAGGATTGACAATAGGAAGTTGGGGGGTATCCGGCATGGATCCGTATGCGTACTTAAAGGACCCATATGACGATTTTTACTTCAACGAATTTTATGCGCGCATCCACAAAAGCGATCCGATGAATGGCAAGTTAAAAGCTGCATTGTACCCGTGGGATAGCCGATATATGGATGGCAATTACACTTTGAAGGCTGCCATGACCAACGTCCATAACGAGTTCCCTGACAATTGGTCGGGAGGGTATGACTTCATCATCGACAACTTCAAGCCCTTCATACACGGTGTACGTGTAGAAATTGACGACCTGATTCCTACTCCATTTTCAAGAGACACTGTCTATGCCCGATTTTGGGAAGCACAAAATACAACTGCGAGTAAAATTAAACTGGGCGCCCGAATGCAAAAAAGCTTGAAGGGCGGTGTATACAACAAGCAAATAATAGTATATGCATTATCGAGCGAAAGCATGTCCAACGTACAGGCCAGCATCCCCGACTTGCAGACCAACTGGATAAATGGAGTTGCCCTTGATGTTGAAAGAAAAAAGTGGTTGTTCACTTTCAGCCCACATAACTTGTGGGACAATTGTTATGAGATTGAGTTTACAGGCCGGGACTTGAACAACAACCAGCTCTTAGATCTTCCGGCTCCACTTTTCTGTGCTGGTGGAGACGGGCTGAATGCGATCGTTCCCAAACGTACCGGAACAAGCACTTGGGATAATGCCCATCCCCAAGGAACAGATGAGGTTCATCGATTCTACATCGGCCCATGCGAAGAACGACCGATTACAGGCAATGAATCACCCTGTCCGGAGCGCGACATGATTCAGTACGCCGTACTACACGCCCGAAACGCATGGTCGGGTACCGGCAAAATCACCTTGAACATTTCCGTAGATTACAGCAACTGGGTATTCACCTGGAAGAACGAACTGGGAAATGTGATCAGCAATAGTCCAAACGTTACCGGGTTGC
>JBGSTG010000033.1:0-12653 GCA_041736625.1 Saprospiraceae bacterium
AGTTGTCTACAACGAAACTATATATTTTTTTTGCCGCGAATTAGCGCGAATTCGCGCTAATTCGCGGCAAAAAAAAATACGTAGTAAGGCCGCAAACAACCCCAAAGCAATCTTTTTACGCTAAGTTGACGACATTGGGCTTCAATACATCCTGCCGGTATCGCCAAACTCAATATTTTATTTGGAAGCGCATTCGGATAAGGTACTTATGATACACCCTCATTAATCCACTGCAAACAGCCGCACCGCAAACGTTCCGCTGTCCAAAACCGCCATCGGGCCTGCTCCGCTGAGGAGCAGGCCCGAAAAGCGTCCGGCGATGCTGTCGCCATCGAAGTAGTCTACTTCTACGGAAAGGTCGTCGCTAAATTCGTTGGAAACGCCTGTATAGTTTAAAGTGTCACGGAGGCTGAATTCCACACCGCCCCAGGTGAAGTTTTTGAGTTGCAGACGGGCGTATTGCGGGGTGTAAGGGTATTCGCCAAAGGTTTCGTCGAATTCGAAGCCCAGGGCAATGCCCAAGGTGGGGTGAGTGGCGTGATCCTGACGAACGAGCTCCACGTACGTCCGTTCGCGACTGTACCAGTTACTTAGCGTGTCCAGCCGCCGGCTCCACAGTTGCCGTTGGTGCTGGAAAGAATCCGATCCCGTTTCCATCGGGTAACGCAGCCAATGCGCCCGGTTTTTGAATACAAAATAAACCCCCTGGTGCAACGACCCGTCAACGAAGGAACTCTTGGAAGACGGCAAGACCGAGGGCAGAAAGACCAGAAGGCCCGATAATACCAAAGATGTAATGCAGCGAGGCGGGATGACGTAATGCATGCAGGCAAAGGTAATGAATGGTTGATTTTGCCTTGGCGTCGCCGCTCCCGGATTTCATCCGGGCCCGCTCCCCGGATTTCATCCGGGGTTATTCACGTTTGACCGCTACGCGGTCTGTCGGTACTTGGAGTTGGGGATGCGGAACAAAGTTGTTATTGATTTATTGAGAATAACCAAGCGCAACTTTATTCCGCATTCCACATTCCGCACTCCGCATTCGAACTACGCGGTTTGATCGCTTTCCTTTCCCTTTTTCTTTTTCTCTTCGAACGACACTACCAGACCGTCCTTGGCTTCGTTCATCGTGGCTTGCAGGCGGCTGTTGTCGCCCGGGTTTTCGTTCAGGATGAACTCGGCGAGGGGATCCTCGATGAATTTCTGGATGGCGCGGTGCAGCGGGCGGGCGCCGAACTGCGGGTCATACCCTTTTTCAGCAACGAAACTTTTGGCCTCTTCGGTCAGGGTGAGCGTCAGCTTGAGGTTGCTCAGGCGTTTCATCAGCCCGGCCAGTACGTTTTCGATGATTTTGAAGATGTCCTCCTTGGTCAGGGCATTGAACACCATCACGTCGTCGATTCGGTTGAGGAATTCGGGCGAGAAAGTTTTTTTGAGTGCGCTTTGGATGACCGTTTTGCTGTGTTCATCCTGGGATTGCTGGCGCGCCTGGGTGGCAAATCCGACGCCCATACCAAAGTCCTTCAACTGGCGCACGCCGATGTTGGAGGTCATGATGATGAGGGTGTTCTTAAAGTCCACCTTGCGCCCCAAACCGTCGGTGAGCTGCCCGTCGTCGAGCACCTGGAGCAGGATGTTGAACACGTCGGGGTGTGCCTTTTCGATTTCGTCGAGCAACACGACGGAGTAGGGCTTACGGCGCACTTTTTCGGTGAGTTGTCCGCCCTCTTCATAGCCCACATACCCGGGAGGGGCGCCGATGAGGCGGCTCACGGTGAATTTTTCCATGTATTCCGACATATCGATGCGGATGAGGTTGTCCTCATTGTCGAACAGGTAACGGGCCAGGGAGCGGGCCAGCTCGGTTTTACCTACGCCGGTCGGACCCAGGAATATGAATGATCCAATGGGTTTTTTCGGGTCTTTGAGCCCCACGCGGTTGCGCTGGATCGCCTTGGCGATTTTGGAGACGGCTTCTTCCTGTCCGATGACCATTTTTTGCAAGTCATCGGCCATCGTGACCAACTTTTTACTTTCGCTTTGGGCCACCTTGCGCACCGGTATGCCGGTCATCATGGCGACCACCTCGGCGATGTCTTCTTCCTCAACCGGGTAGCGCTTGGTTTTGCTTTCCTCCTCCCATTCCACCTTGGCAAACTCGAGTTGGCGCACGAGCTTGCTTTCCTGATCGCGCAGGTTGGCGGCTTCTTCATACTGCTGGTTTTTGACGGCGGCGTTTTTCAGCTCTTTGAGCTCTTCGATGCGTTTTTCCAGCTCTTCGATGTTTTTCGGCACCGTAATGTTCTTGAGGTGAACGCGGGCGCCCACTTCGTCGAGCACGTCGATGGCCTTGTCGGGCAGAAAACGATCGGTGATGTAGCGGTCGCTGAGGCGCACGCAGGCGGTGATGGCTTCCGGCGAGTAGGTCACGTTGTGGAACTCCTCGTAGCGGGGCTGGATGTTTTTGAGGATGTGGATGGTATCTTCCTGGCTGGGGGGTTCCACCATCACTTTTTGGAAGCGGCGGTCAAGGGCGCCGTCTTTTTCGATATACTGGCGGTATTCATCGAGGGTAGAAGCGCCGATGCACTGGAGTTCGCCTCGCGCGAGGGCTGGTTTGAAGATGTTGGACGCGTCGAGGGAGCCGGTGGCGCCGCCTGCACCCACGATGGTGTGAATCTCGTCGATGAACAGAATGACATCGCGGCTTTTTTCGAGTTCGTTCATGATCGCCTTGATGCGCTCCTCGAACTGGCCGCGGTATTTGGTACCGGCGACGAGGGCTGCCAGGTCGAGCATCACAATACGCTTGTTAAACAAGGTGCGGCTCACCCGGCGCTGAATGATGCGCAGGGCCAGCCCTTCAACGATGGCCGTTTTACCCACACCGGGCTCTCCGATGAGAATGGGGTTGTTTTTCTTGCGGCGGCTGAGGATCTGGCTGACGCGCTCAATCTCGGTTTCGCGACCGATAATGGGGTCGAGTTTGTTCTCCTCGGCGAGGCGGGTGATGTCGCGCCCGAAGTTGTCGAGCACCGGCGTACGGCTTTTCTGCTGGCCTTTTTGTCCGCCCCCGGAGCGGTATCCGCTGCGCTCCTCCTCGTCTTCGTACTCGCCGGAGCTGTCGGAAGCGGAGTCAAACAGATTGGGGTGCGCCAGGTCTTGTTCTGAGCGCACGTATTCGAGCTCTTTTTTGAAATTTTCGTAGTCCACGTCGTATTCGTTTAAAAGTTTGGTCGCTGCCGTATCGGTGTGTTTGAGCAACGACAGCATAAGGTGTTCGGGGTGAATTTCCTCGCTTTTCATCAGGCGGGCCTCGAGAAAGGTAACCTTTAGGACGCGCTGTACCTGGGTAGTCACCTGAAATTCACCAACAAACAGGTTTTCGGCCGGTGGATAAGCACTGCGGCGCGGAATGGCCTGTTCCAGCCGTTTTTTAAGGTCGTGTACGTCTACCAGCAGGGCCTCGAGCACGCGTACAGGCAAACTCTCCCGCTCGGCGATGATGCCAAGGAGCAGGTGTTCAGTGCCGATGTAATCATGCCCCAAACGGCGGGCTTCCTGTCCGCTCTGGTGGATGATCTGTTTGACGTCGGGAGAAAACTTTTTGTGCATTCCGCGTGGTCGTGTGTGCTTAAAGATGAACCGTTTTCAAACGGATGGACAATTTTATGCCTTTCCGGTTGAATAATGCAAGTGTTTGCCTGCACTTTGGTTTTCTTTTAACAAAAATTCCGGACAATGGGTTCTGACGGCAGTGAAAACAACAATTTACGCCCGACAGAACAAACCTTTCCGAAAAAACAATGCCGAAACGATTTGACTGTCGACTTGTCATGTTTTAAAAAACTTTCATCCGCTTTGCGTACCTTTGCCTGCCTTCCGAATAAGTCCATTTGGTCAACAACCGACTTTTCCTTTTAACATCTTGAAAACCAGTTTGTCATGAAATATCGTGTGGATAAACAGGAGCAGTTTGCCATTTTTACCCTGGAAGAAGAAAACCTGAACAGCACCATAGCCCCCGGTTTGAAGAGCGAATTTATCATTCTCGCACAAGAAGGGGTGCGCAACCTTGTCTTTGACCTTTCGCCTGTCAAATACGCTGATTCCAGCGGGCTGAGTGCCATTCTGACAGCACATCGCCTGTGGAAGCAAAACGGCTCCTTCGTGATCGCCGGTCCGCTCCAGCCCATGGTGGCCAAACTCATTGAAATTTCCCAGCTCGACTCTATCCTCGACATTGTGCCCACCACCGAAGAAGCGGTGGATTATGTAAAAATGGAAGAGCTGGAGCGGGAATTGAAAGGGGAATCCATGGAATGAATTACGAATGCGGAATAAGAGGGCGCTTGGCATTACCGTGTAACCAAGCGTATTCTTATTCCGAATTCCGCATTCCGAATTCGATCAAAAGCCCAATGATTTTTTCCGGATTTTCCGGTACTGCTTGTATTCTTCCCAGTTAAAACCGCCGACGGGTTTGGCGGCGGGTTCTCTTGAGGCGGGAGCTGACTCAAATTCGCCTGCTTCGCTTTCCGGCTCGGCGCCGGACGATGGGCCGATCAGCTCTGTGATCGGTGTTTTTTGATCCTCGCCCAGAAGGAAACGGGCGGCTGCTTCGGCGCCGCGGCGGAACAAGTCGATTTTTTCCGCGTCGGTAATGTTAAAATTAAGCCAGTTGATGCCGGCCACGTCGATGCGGCCGATGGTTCGGTTGAAGTCGGCGTTTTTGATCAGAAACTCCTTGTCGTAATTGTAACGCACGGTGTTGAACATGGCCGCTGCGTAGCTCATGAAGCTCTTGTAGTCGGTGCGCGGCGGGGCCACTTCGTCTTCGAGCATGATGCCGAAGGTGGGGAGGCGCGGTACGCCCACATTGGGATTAAAAAAGACGTTGATGGGGAAGTTGGAGATCATGCCGCCGTCGACAAAGTGGGCGGCGGTGGGCACCAGGTAGGGGTCATCGAGGCCGATGATGGCTTCCCAGATGGGGTACACGTCCTTGCGCGGAATATCCTCGATGATGAAGGGTTCGAAAAACACCGGCACGGCCATTGAGGCGCGCACAAAATAGCCGGGTTTCACCTTGGTCGGGTCGCTCCAGTACAGGGGCCAGTGGCGCGGGAACTCTACTTTCATCTGGTTGGTGACGTCGGACGTGACCAGGGTGAGAAAATTCTCGAGTTTGGGCCTGTTCAGATCGCGCAACTCTTCCTGGTCCTCCTCCCGGCGCAGGCGGAAACCGCCTGCAGGTACGGTTTCCACGTGTTTGCGCAGGTCGTTGAGGTTGTGGATGCCCTTGGCTTCGAGAATGCCGGAAACCCAGTTAAGAAACTCCTTGCCAGGGTTGATGCCATAATCGGCGCGGAGAAAGCGTTTGTACAGGCTGCTTGCCCGGATGGCCAGGTAAATGGTTGTGGCCCAGGTGGCGGTAAAAAAACCGGCACCGAACCAGAACCAGAAGTCGCTCATGCCCCGACCCAGCTGATAGACAAAAATCAGCAGTGAAGCCACCAGGGCTATCGCCAGGAGCACCAGCAGCAGGCGGATTTTGCGCACAAAACTGCTGGAGGTGATGAGGTTTCGGATAAGCCGGCGCGCCGTGGGATGGCCGTCCACAAAATCGAATAGGTTTTTGTTGGCGATGAGTTCAAGCACCTTGACGGACTTCTCCTCCTCCTTGCCCCCCATGCAGATCATCACCATCGTGTTGATGGCCCCGGCGCTGGTACCGGCCATCTTCATGAACCGGATGCCCATTTGCTCCAGCACATAGGTGTAGCCCACCAGCGCGACGCCCAGCACGCCGCCGCCTTCCTGAACGAGGTTGACGTACTGGTGCCCCCGGGCGTCCACCACGTCGGAAACATGCAATTCATGGTGCTGATAAAACGCCTTTACCCGGTCTAGACTGGGTTGGGCTGCCTGGAGATAGTCTTCGATTTTGGCCATGAGGCAAAGTTAGGTAAAAAATCCAGAATACATCACCCCAAGATCTGCCACCACGACAGGAAAAAGCACCCTGCTTTGTTTTGTTTGAAAAAAGTAAACAGTGTTCACTGAACACTGTTTATTTTTGCAAACAAGATACGTTTATGGTCACTGATGAAAAAAAAGAAGACGTAAAACGCCGCATTCTGGACGCGGCTATGGAGTTATTCCGGGAAAAAGGCTTTGAGGGCATGAGCATTCGCAACATTGCGGAGCGAATCGGTTACAGTCCCGGTGCCATTTACCTGTATTACAAGGACAAAAGCGAGTTGTTTTACGCCCTGTCGTTCCAAGCGGCGGCGGTAAAACGCGACCACGTGGCGCCGGCCCTGGCGATTGAAAACCCCTGGGAGCGGCTGGTGGATTTTGGGCGGCGTTACATCGACTTTGGTTTCAAACACCCGGATCTGTACGACCTTTTGTTCCTCACGCGAGGACCAATGGCGTACATCGAAAACCAGGAATGTTGGACGTTGGGCATCGCCACCCACAGTCTTTTTGTGCAAACCATTCAGGACTGCGTAAATCAGCGTTACTTCAAAAGTACCGATACCCAGGCGATTGCGTACACGCTGTGGTGTCACGTGCACGGAATGGTGTCGCTTTTTGTCCGCGATCGCATGCGCATGTACCCGGAAGAAGAGCGCGAGGCGTTAGCTGGCCGGTCATTTGCCATGATCGTGAAAATGGCGGAGTGCCTGTAGGGCGCCGCTAATCGGAACGAATCAGCAGCGCATGCCGAATCTTGACCTTCGAACCTTTTCCACTCATCCCCTTTAATCAACCGTTCATCGGTTTTTGCTGGCGCCTGAAAAAAAGTGCCTGTTCCTTTGCCTCATTACTAAACAGTGTTCAGTTTATGAAAACAACTTTTGCCGTTATCTTACTTTTTCTTCCCTTGTCGGGTGTTGTGGCCCAGCGCTCTGCGGTGTTGGATGCATACATCCAGGAGGGGCTGGCGCGGAACCTCGGTTTGCAACAACAGGCCAACGTGCAGCAGCAAGCCATCGAACGGGTCAGGCAGGCCGACGGTCTGCGCCTGCCCTCCGTGGGTTTCAATGCCTACTACTCGCTGGCGGCCGGGGGGCGTACCCTGGAGTTTCCCGTCGGTGACCTGCTCAATCCGGTGTACAGCACCCTGAACGACCTGACGGGGACGAACAACTTTCCGACCATTGAGAATGTCAGCGAGCAGTTTCTGCCGAACGATTTTCAGCAGACAAACCTCTCGATCCAGTACCCGTTGTTCAATTCCGACATCCGGCACAACCGCGACATCCAGCGCAACCTTGCCGAGAGTCAAAACGCCCAACTCAACGCCCAGACGAACGACCTGCGATACCGCATCACCGAAGCTTATCTGCGCTACCTGCAAACGCTGGAGGCGGAGAAAATCTGGCTGAACACCAAAGTAGTGCTAAACGAACTGCGCGATTTCAACCAGTCGCTGGTGCGCAACAACGTGGCCACCAAAGACGTGGTGGCCACCGCCGACTACGAGATCAGCAAGGCAGACAACGAGCTATACAGGATCCGCAGCCTGCAAAACAGCGTGCGGGCCTACTTTAACCAACTCCTCAACCGCGATCTGCAAGCGCCGGTCATCGCCGATTCTATCCTGCTCGACCTGCCGGCCGACACCTTTGCCACCGATACCCTGATCGCCTACGCGCTTGCGAACCGACAGGAGTTCAGCGCCCTGCGCTCCGGCATGGATGCCGCCGACGGGAACCTGCGCCTGCTCGAGTCCCGCCTCCGGCTACCCAAGGCGTACATCGGCGGCGAGGCGGGTTTTCAGGGTTTCGGGTACGATATTTTTGACGGGCAGGCCTACGCGTTCGCACGTGTCGGGCTCACCTACGACATTTTCCAGGGCGGCGTTCGCACCAGCCAGTCGCAGGAAGCTCGCCTCGAAAAGGAACGCCTGAGCCTTCAGTACACCGAACTGGAACAACAGGTGGCGCTGCAGGTCACCCAGCGCTACAACAACCTGGTTGCTGCCTACCAGACCTGGCAGACCTCCCGGCGCGGACTGGCGTCGGCGGAAGAAATTTTCCGGATATCCACCAACAAGTACCGCGCTGGCAACCAACTGCTCATCGAGTGGCTCGACGCCCAGAACCGCGTAACCGCCGCCCAGTTGCAGGTTTTGGTGAGCTACGCCGACCTGCTCATTGAAGAAACCCGCCTGAAAGCGGCGATCGGACTTTAAGCGCCATGCCGCATCACCTCAATCCTCTTCCGAACATGAAAAAATTCACCCTCCTCCTGCTTGCCTCTGTCTTGCTGTGGCAATCTTGCGCTTCGCCCGACGCCAATCCGGCGCCTGCAACCCCCGACGAAAGCATTCCGGTGCGCCTTGCCCCGGTGACCCAACGCACCAAAGCGCTGCCCATTTACGGCAGCGGTGTGCTGAACTACGCCTCCGAACAACGCCTGTCGTTTAAAATCGGCGGCATCATCCAAAAAATTTACGTGGACGAAGGCGACAACGTGCGCGCCGGACAACTCCTGGCGGTGCTCAACCGAACAGAAATTGACGCCCAGGTGAGCCAGGCCCGCCAGTCCCTGGACAAGGCGGAACGCGACCTGCGACGCGTGCAAGGGTTGTACAGCGACAGCTCCGCCACCCTCGAACTGCTGGAAAATGCCACCACCGGGCGCGATGTGGCAGCCGAAGGGTACCGCATCGCCGCATTTAATCAGCAATACGCAGAAATCCGCGCCACCCGCTCCGGCAAGATTGTTAAAAAGCTGATGAACGAGGGCGAGATCGCCGGCCCCGGCAGTCCGGTGCTGGTGTTGTTTGAAGCCGGCAAAGACGACTGGGTGGTGGTGGTGAGCCTGCCCGACCGCGACTGGGCCCGGTTGCACATGGGCGCCGCGGCCGAAGTACACATGGACGCCTACCCGGGCAAAACTTTCCGGGGGCAGGTGACCCAGCTGGCCCCCGCTGCCGACCCGGCCAACGGGCTGTACGAAGTGGAGATTCGTGTGCAGCCCCAGGGTGAGCGCTTCGCGCCCGGACTGTTTGCCCGGGTGGAATTTGCGCCGCGCGACGCAGCCAGCTACCCCGTCATTCCGGTGGAGGCGCTCATCGAGGGCGACGGCTTGTCGGCATTCGTATTTGTACCGGAACCCGACGGCCGGTCGGTGCGCAAAATCCCCATAACCGTCGCCTTTCTGGACAACGGCCAAGTGTTTGTTTCCGGCGGTTTGGACGGGGTGCAACAGGTGGTCACCTCCGGTGCGCCGTATTTAACCGAAAACAAAAAAATCAGGCTGGTCCAATGAAAATTACCGAATTCTCCGTCAAAAACAGCCAGTTCACCTTCATCGTTTTTATCGGCGTGCTGGCCCTTGGCCTCATCTCGCTTTTTACGATGCCGAGAGCAGAGGACCCCACGTTTACTGCGCCGGGTTACATCGTGGTGATGGCTTACCCCGGCGCCAGTCCGGCCGAAATAGAAGAGAAAATCACCGACAAGGTAGAGGCCCGTCTGGGCGCCCTGGAAAACGTGGACAAGATCGTGTCCACCTCTTCCAACGGATTCATGCTGCTCACCATCGAATTTCGGTATGGGGAGGACACGGACAAAAAGTACGACGAGGTGCTGCGCGAGGTCAACGCCCTGTTGCCCGAGCTGCCCCAGGATTTGTACCGTGTGGAAATCACCCGTTTTTCGGCTTCCGACGTGGCCATTCTGCAGGCAGCGATCGTGAGTGAAACTGCTTCCTGGGCCGACATGCGGCGCGAAGCGGAAAGGCTGGAAGATGAACTCGAAAAAATACCCGAGCTCAAAGGCGCCGACGTGTTCGGGTTTCCCAAGCGCGAGGCGCGCATCAGCCTCAACATGCCCAGGCTGGCTGCTCAGGGCTTGAGCGCCGAACGGGTGATCGGGGCTTTAATGAGCGAAAACGTGTCCATTCCCGGCGGCTCGGTCAACCTGGGTGAACGGCAGTTTTTTGTGGAAACCTCCGGCACCTACGAGCACATCGACGAGATCCGCAATACGGTGATCACCGCCAATGGCGGCCGCGTGATTTACCTGCGGGACGTGGCCGAGGTGAGTTATGCCTACGAACAGCCCCGACACCTGGCCCGCACCAACGGGGTGCGCAGCGTGTTTGTGACCGCCCGCATGAAGGACGAGCAGAACATTGTGACCGTGGGCGAGCAGGTGAACCAGGTGCTGGCCCGGTACGAGCCTGCGTTGCCCGCCAACATGGATTTCCTGCGGGTGTTTGACCAGAACGAGTCGGTACAGAGACGCCTCACGCGGTTTGTCAAGGACTTCAGCATCGCCATTTTCCTGGTGCTGCTCACGCTGTTGCCGCTGGGCTTCCGCGCCTCGTTGGTGGTCATGATCTCCATCCCCTTGTCGATCGCCATCGGCCTGTTTGCCCTCGACCAGCTGGGATACACGCTCAACCAGCTCAGCATTGTAGGCCTCATCATTGCTCTGGGTATTCTGGTCGACGACAGCATCGTGGTGGTGGAAAACATCGAGCGATGGCTCAGGGAGGGGTACAGCCGGCGCGACGCGGCCATCAAAGCTACCCAACAGATTGGCCTGGCCGTGTTGGGTTGCACGGCCACGCTCATTCTGGCGTTCCTGCCGCTGATTTACCTGCCGGGCGCCTCCGGCGACTTTATCCGGAGCCTGCCGATGGCGGTGGTGACCACGGTGCTGGCGTCGTTGTTTGTGTCACTGACCATCGTGCCGTTTTTGGGTAGCCGTATCTTGTCGGAGCACGAAAATCCGGAGGGAAACCTCTTCCTGCGCGGCATGAAGTGGGCCATCAACAACTCGTATGCGCGGGTGCTGCACTGGGGGCTCAAGCATCCGGTATGGACATTGCTGGTGGCCGCCGCTATTTTTGGCGGGGTGGTCAGTATTGCCGGAAAAGCCGGATTTGCGGTGTTTCCGGCCAGCGAGCGGCCCATGTTTTACATCGACGTGGAGACGGCGCCCGGCACCAACATCGAGCAAACGCAGCGGGTAATCGCCCAGGTTGATTCCGTTTTGAGCACCTATCTGGCGCCCGGCTTCCGCCCGCATGAGCTGGCGGCGGCCACCGAACGACCCCACTCCCGGTACCCCGGCGAGGGTCCGGCGCGCGTCACCTGGTACGCCAGCAACACCGGCCGTTCGAACCCGCGGGTGTACTACAACGTGTTTTCGCAGTTGGAAAGCCCGGACATTGGTCAGATTTTCGTCCAACTTCAGGAAGAAACGCCGCCGCCGGTCAAGGTGGCGCTGATCGACGAATTGCGGGAGCGATTCAAAAACGTGCCCGGCGCCAGGATCAACGTGAAAAACTTCGAGCAAGGGCCGCCGATTGAAGCGCCGGTGGTGGTGCGGCTTTTCGGGGAAAACCTGGACACCCTGCGCCGCATCGCCGGCGACGTGGAGGGGATCGTTGCCGGTACCGACGGCGCGATTTACGTGAACAATCCCATCGCGACGATCAAGACCGACCTTTTTGTGAACATCAACAAGGCCAAAGCCGCCATGCTGGGCATACCCATCGAGTCGATTGACCGTGTGGTGCGCCTGGGCGTCAACGGCCTCAACGTTGGGGAGTTCACCAATGAAGCCGACGACGAGACCTATGGCATCACCATCACGGTGCCCAAGGAGGGCGCATTTGCCGACCTGTCGGCCCTGCGCGATCTGTACGTGACCAGCGTGACCGGCGCCTCGGTGCCCCTGCGCGACGTGGCCACCCTGGAGTTCAAGCGCACGCCCAACACCATTGAGCATTTCGACAAGGAGCGCTACACCGTGCTCAGCGCCCTGGTGCGCAGCGGAATGAATGCGCTGGAGGTAATCACGCCCATTCAGGAGAAACTGGAGCAGTACGCTTTCCCTAGCGGTTATTCATACAAGCTTGCCGGGGAACTGGAGCAGGCGGAGGAGTCATTTGGCGGCCTGGAGTACATCATCCTCATCACCATTTTTGGTATTTTAGCAGTGCTGATCCTGGAGTTCAAAACCTTCCGCAGCACGTTGGTCGTGTTGTCGGTAATCCCGCTGGGCATCATCGGGGCCGTGCTCATCCTGCTGGCTACGGGTTATCCGTTCTCCTTTACGGTGGTGGTGGGCCTGATCGCCCTCATCGGCATCGAGGTCAAGAACTCGATTTTGCTGGTGGACTTCACCAACCAGCTGCGCGAAGAGGGCATGGCGCTGGACGACGCGATCCAGCAGGCCGGCGAGATCCGGTTTGTGCCCATTTTGCTCACCTCCCTGACGGCCATCGGCGGCCTGATCCCGTTGGCGATTGAGGAGAACCCGCTGTACTCCCCCTTGGCGTACGTGTTGATCGGTGGTTTGATCTCTTCCACGCTGTTGTCGCGGATTGTGACGCCGGTATTGTACAAGTTGCTGGCGCCGCGGATGAAAGTGGGGTAGTGGGAATTCGTCCTACGAGTACACTCGTAGGACGATTTTGCTATAGCCTCACTCCTTCACCACCCGCACCCCCTGCATCACCCTGCCCTCCCGGTAAAAACAAAACACATAGCTGCCGGCGGGCAATCCCGCCAACGGCAGGGCCTGCACCGGTCCCTGGGCGACGCCCGCACCGGCCTGCCGCCCCGAGGCGTCGTACAGGCGCCAGGCGTCGGCCTCTCCCCATTCCACGTACAGCAC
>JBGSTG010000035.1:0-34553 GCA_041736625.1 Saprospiraceae bacterium
CGTATACTTCACATAAACGGGAGAATAACTTCTTTTCGTCAGGAGTAAGCGAATCCCATGGGCGTACAAAATCCGCTGCTGATGCCTGATCTGCAGGCATCGGGTTAAACTCTGTTAGTTTTGTACCTTTTGGTAATATGCCTTTTTCTATCATGCGGGGAAGAACCCATTTGCGATAGGCATCGTATCCGTCATCAAACTTGCCTTTGTATTTTGCTATATAATCTTTGGGCGCCTGGTGCGGAGCATGGTTGGCACCGGGGCAAAACCACATATACCAGGGTTTGCTGGGGTTAGCAGATTTTTGATCACCAATCATTTTAATGGCCTGGTCTGCCAAATCTTTTGATAAATGATATCCCTGTTCAGGTAAGTAAGGCTGTTCAATAGCGTGGTTATCTTCAGTAAGATCAGGATAAAATTGGTTGGTTTCACCGCCAATAAATCCATAAAACTTATCGAAGCCAGAGCCAGTGGGCCAGCGGTCATAGGGTCCTGAAACGGAACCTTCCCAGGGGGGAGTTTCGTGGTATTTGCCGAAAGCGGCCGTGCTGTAGCCATTCAGGCGAAGCACTTCAGCCACCGGGGTGATGGTTTGCGGGCGGATACCTGTATTTCCCGGAAAGGCGGTGGCCACTTCCATGATGGCTCCGGCATTGTTAGAGTGGTGGTTGTAACCGGTAAGTATTGCGGTGCGGGTAGGCGAGCAGAGCGCGGTGGTGTGAAAGCGGTTGTACTTCAAGCCCTGGGTCGCCAGTTTTTCCAGCGTAGGCATGTTGATGGGTCCACCAAAGGCGCTGGAGTGCCCAAAACCGATGTCGTCGATCAAGACGATCACCACGTTGGGCGCTTTTTCCGGCGCTTTCACTTCATACCGGGCGGGCGCTGTTGCCTTGCGGGCGTCCAGTTCGGTCTGCGCCGGATAGGTGGGTTCCTGAATGGGGAGCACCGAACGGTCGATGCCTGCGGGCCGGGTTTCGGCAGTTTTGGTCTCTGCCGTTTGTTGTTGGCAGCTAAAGACCCACAAAACGACAAATACCAACAGAAAGAGGGAGAAACGAGGAGTTGAGTTGGGCATAATTAATTGTATTTCATTTTTGTTTACCTTACGTGTGTGGAGATCACATGTAGGCTCAAAGATATGCCAAAGAATCAACTACAACTCAAATGGAGCCCTGAACTGTCGAAAATCGACTTTTCCCTTTAATCCATTTTACCCAATGTCTTATTTCTAAAAAAATCCGGCTTCCTCCCGAGAAAACGAGCCAACTGTCATACCTTTGTTTTACACCAACACAAAAAAACATATGAAACACTTTCTCTTCCTCTTATGGCTGGGCGTTGCCTTGGTTGCGCAGGCCCAAACCCCCCGACAACCTGCCCGCATCCTCATCACCGATATCGGTATCTTCAACGGCAAAGACAACCGCATCACCACCGCCAACATCCTGATCGAGGGCAACCTCATCAAAACCATTTCCGCCCAACCCATCCCGACCGACAAAAGCGCCATGGTGCAGGTCATCAACGGAAAAGGCTATTACGCCATGCCCGGCCTGATCGATGCGCACACCCACCTGATGTTCGAGTCGATACCAAAGCTGAAGGCCCTGACCGCCGACTACGCCTACCTGACGCTGTTCGCTGCCAAAGCCATGGAACAACAGCTGCTGCGCGGGTTCACCACCGTGCGCGACCTGGGCGGCGGCGCCCTGGTGCTGCAAAAAGCGGTGAACGACGGGCTGTACCCTGGCCCCCGAATCTTCGCTTCCGGCGCCATGATCTCTCAAACGGGCGGGCACGCCGATTTCGGCTTTCCGACCGACGTGCCGCGCGTGCCGGGCCAGCTCTCCTATGCCGAGCGCAACGGCGTTGTGGCCGTCGCCGACGGGGCCGATCTGGTGCTTATGCGCAGCCGCGAACAACTACGCCAGGGCGCCACCCAGCTCAAACTCATGGCCGGCGGTGGCGTATCGTCCGACTACGACCCGCTCGACGTAACCCAGTACACCGAAGCCGAGTTTCGCGCTGCGGTAGGCGCCGCCGAAAACTGGGGCACCTACGTGACCGTGCACGCCTACACACCCGACGCTATGCAGACGGCCGTCCGCTCGGGTGTGCGCTGCATCGAACACGGCCAACTGGCCGACGAGGCCACCGCCAAACTCATGGCCGAAAAAGGCGTGTGGTGGTGCCTGCAACCTTTCCTCGACGACGAAGACGCCAACCCGCACCCCGAAGGCTCCGCCAACCGCGCCAAACAGATCGAAATGAGTGCCGGCACCGACAACGCATACCAGCTGGCCAAAAAATACAAGGTGAAAACCGCCTTCGGCACCGATTGCCTGTTCGACGCTTCGCTGGCCAAACGCCAGGGCAAGCAGCTCGCCAAGCTCACCCGCTGGTACACGCCCTTCGAAGTGCTCAAAATGGCGACGTACGACAACGCGCAGTTGCTCGCCATGAGCGGAAAACGCAGCCCCTACCAGGCGGGCAAACTCGGCGAAATTTCGGAAGGCGCCTACGCCGACCTGATCATCGTGAGCGGGAACCCGCTGGAGAACATTCAACTGATCGTTGATCCGGAGCAGCACTTCAAGGTGATTGTGAAGGATGGGGTGGTGTATAAGAATACGCTGGGGCAGTAAGGGAATGTGAATACAGGGCACCTTTGCAACGCTTCAAAACAACCTGCCCGCGTATTCCCTGAAATCCTTTCGGATATTGATCAGCTCAAACTGTATCACACCCTGCTGTTTCAGCAGTTGATATATGTTTTGGCATGCTTCATCGGAAGTGGCAAAATACCCGATTAGTGGGTCTGTTTCGGCCTGGGCAAACAGTTTTGCATCGTTGGGTATTACATTTCTGTTTTGGACATCCACTTGGTTCTTTTCCCTAAATACGGTAAAGGCAATTTCTCCTGCCTTGACGGCGTGAATAAGGTTAAAGGGTAGTACTCGAATATGTAGGAATGGAAGCTCGTCCACCTTACCTTTAACACAGTACTCTGCTACCGCTATAGTGGATACAAACAAGATGTGCTCTTTTTCCTGAAAGTACTCGTAATACTTCACGGTATTTTCGTGTAGAGGATCGCTACCGTTCAGCAAACGAATTAGGAAACTCGTGTCCAACAGGACGCCTTCACGCTCCATAACCCCTCATTTTTTGCAGCCAATCGTCGACATCCGGCACATCGGTCCAGCTGGACTTCGCTTTGCCGATAAGCGATTTCAGATATTCATTTCCATTCCCGGGCGTGTAGGCCATAATCTCATTTAGCACTAAAGTGCTGTCATCAATATCCCCTGTTCGTACATTTTGCTTTCCAGAAACCCAAAGACCGTATTTTTTGTACAATAGATTAGACTCTATTGCCGCCAACTGATCTTTAGTTGCAGATATCTTGAGTAGCCCATACTCACGGGTGTCCAGATGTACATTTACCCGGCTCTTCCCACCGGCATCTACAATGATGCCGTAAAAATAAAACGACGCCTCTGCCCAAACGTCTTCTGAACGGATGAAACGAGTGTTTTTATCAATACGCAGTACCACAGAATCAACTAAAGAGGTGCCTATAGAAAAACTGTAGGAGGTCTTCTCTGCTTTTTGCTGAAAATAGTCAAGTGCTTTGGCTGTTTGCGGCTCAAGAAAATCAATGTTATACTGGCTGCTCTGCACCTCGGCCATAAGTGCATTAAATCCGATAATCACCTGAAGTGACGTGCTCAAGATGTGCCTGACCGATCCGCCTTCGATTCGGTACGAGATGGTTGGACGATCCTTGACGGCATTGGGGTACAGCAACATCGCGGCATGCTGCAATACCTCCTCTATATCCCGAATATCATAATGTTCGGGCGACAAAGTAATGTTTCCCTTTTTGCCTTCAACTTTTATTTCAATGTGACCGGTTTTCTCCACATCAGAATATTTTTGGTTCAAATATACAGGTATTTTGTGTCAGGAAGAACATTTCAAGACATTTTGTTTTCCCTACTCCACCCCCACCTCGTCCACCTCCCGCATCAGTCGATCGGTCTCCGCCAGCGCGACAATGATGCGTTGGTAATGCAACACGTCCTCAAAACCCAGCACACGACCCTTGCGGTCTTTGAGCCACTTTTGCGCGGGCTGGTAGCCGCCGATGTAGAAGTGCCAGGCGACCTCGGGTACCCCCTCGAAGTATTGCCCGTCGTTGATGTACACACGGCCGTTCTGGTAGCGTATCTTGTCTACCGTGTTGTCGCCCGGCACAGGGTAGCGGGTAATGAAGTCGTCGAGCTTGGGGCTTTCCATCAGGTGCAGGGCGCGCAGGGCGCCGCCGCAGGCCACCAGCCGCCAAAAGCGCTCCGCGTTGGCGGGATAGGGCACGCGCGGGAAGTCGATTTTCAGAAATGCCTTGTATTTTTCCCGGTAAACCGGGCTGTGCAGCACAGCGTAAATGTAGTCCAGCAGATCAATGGGCGCCCAAACGCCCGACTCAGGGCCCTTTTCGGGCACAAAGGGCAGACCCAGCCGCTGCCCGATCTGCTGCACAATGTCCGGGTTCAGGTTGGGTTCGCGGGTTTGTTTTTCGAAAAGGGTGTTGGTTGAAGGGTAGAGGTAGAGGGGGAAGACCATTCCGCCGCCCCTATAATACAAATTAAAATCCGATACATTTTTAACACAAAAAACAAGATTCCAAAGCATGTTGCCTACAACTTGCCCTTGTCTTCCAATTACCAACCCCACATTTTCCCCTTTGAGGAAGTGCTGCATGTAAGTTTCTCTACCCCAGTCCACCATATTGGGGTGATAGTAGATGTACCGGTTATCAAACGGTCGGTAACTACATATAATGATGAATCTCTCGTGATTCAAGCCAGCAATCTTTCTTCTTGCGTCAGGCAATTTCCATCCCCGTGAGTCACCCGGAAGATATTTTCCGCTTGATTTAACACCAAAGTATTTTAGCCTTATTGCGTCGTCATTTTGAGAAAAATCAGTAAAGTCCACCATCCGTTCTTCTAAACTTTTTTTGTCAAAATCAATTACGAATCCATCTCTTGCAGTAACAATTCCAGTTACGTTGATCTCTAAAAGATCACTGACAGCAAATCCTATTTTGTACTCACTTTCCAGATTAAAATCCTTATTAACAAAAAAGAAGAAAGGATCACCAGGCTTTAGTTCCTGAAAAGTGTGTTCATAAAACTTTTTTTTGAATAAAAAACCATACTTGCTTTCTCTTTTCCCCCACAAATCAGCATGCATCACTTTTGCCGGTTCTCCCTTTTTCTTTTTCCCTGTTTTCACAAAAAAGTTGATGGACACGCCCTGTTGTATGTCAAAAACATTTTGATCCGGTGATCCGTCGGGACTTACCTCTTTCTTTTTGGTATTGCCGTGCAGGTCCAGCACGTATATGCTGTCGAAAGTGTTCAGCAGGTGCCAGCGCATACCGCGGAATGTCGGATTGTCTAAAAAGCTGTGGTTGTTGATGTAAGCGAGAACGCCTTCGCCATTTTTTTCGATAAGGTGCTCCCCGAAGCGAATGAATTTCACATAATCGTCGTGCAACCAGTGCTTGCGCTCCCCGAAATGCTCGCCGTCCACGTATTTGTAATCTTCAATCAAATCGCTGATCCACTTGCCCATATTGGAGGATATGCCGCTATACGGCGGGTTCCCGATCACCACCATCACGGGCGTATCGCGTTTGATGTGGTTGGCCTCGTTGGCTTCGGCGCTGAGCCAGGAGGCGAACAGGGTACCGGTATCGGGGTGGTATTCTTCGAGGCTGTTGGTGAGGTACACCTTGAAGCGCTGGTCGCGGGTGGGTTTGTAGCCGGTTTCGGTGAGCAGGAGGTCGAGTTTGAGGTGGGCCATGGCGTAGGAGGCCATGAGCAGCTCGAAGCCGTGGAGGCGGGGTATGAGGTGTTCGTCGACATAGCTGCTCCAAATGCCGGGCATATTTTGGAAGCGGGTGCGGTGCAGGTGTTTGATGATTTCGGCCAGGAAGGTGGCGGTGCCGGTGGCGGGGTCGAGTATTTGCACGCGGTGCACCTGTCGCTCTTCCTGGCGGTAGCCGGTGGCGCTGCGTTTGTCGGGGTTTTGGGTGTTTACCTTGATTTTGATTTTAGAGGTGTCGGCCAGGCCCTCGCGCAGGCCGAACTCGGTTTTGAGGATATCGTCTACCGCGCGCACCATGAAATTGACCACCGGTTCGGGGGTGTACCACACGCCGCGGCTCTTGCGCAGGGCGGGGTCGTAGGCGGCGAGGAAGGTCTCGTAGAAGTGGATGATCGGGTCGGGCCCCTCCCGGCTTTCTCCGACGGGGGAGGAGTAGCCGAATCCGGCCAGCAGGGCGGCCACGTCGGTGGCGCGAAACACCTCGGCGAGGTTGTCGACGGTGGGTCGTATGCGTTCGTCGATGTCGGGCCCGGCGATGTGGTGGAAGAGTTTGCGAAGGAAAGGGTTGGTTTTGGGGATGAGTTCGGCGGCCTCCTGGCGGCTGAAAGTTTCGAGTGAGGGGTCGTGGAGGCGGGCGGCGAACATGCCGTAGGCCATGGTCTGGGCGTACAGGTCGGCGAAAGCGCGCGGGGTGATGTCGTGAATAAGGATGTCCTTAAAAGCGTTGAGTTGGGCCTTCAGTTCGGTATTGGCGGCCGACTGCTCGTCGGCGGTGGCGGCTTGTTCGAGGATGTTTTGCAGGAGGCGGGCCTTGGCGGCCATGAGTTCGGCGAGTTTTTGGGGACTTTTGATGGTTTGGCCCTCGAACGAGCAGAAGTCGGCGATCAGGTTCTGGAAGAGGTCAAACTGCTCGGGCAGGGGTTTTATGCGGCCGTTTTCCGGGGCGCCGATGCGCACCTCGTGCACGAGTTTGTCGTAGCGGTAAAAGCGGAAACATAGGTAGTCGGTGATGATGAGGTTGTCGAGGGCCTTTCGGTAGCGGTCGAACTGCTCCCGGTATTGTTTGGCGTCGAGGTCTTTGCCGATGTCTTTGGCTTCGATGTAGCCCAGGGGGATCTTTCCGCGGGTAAGCACGAAGTCGGGGTTGCCGCAGTCGGTCACGTTGGCGGGTTCGTTGGTCACCTCCACGCCGGGGGCCAGGGCGCGCAACAGGGCTTCGAGGTCGGCGCGGTAGGCGTGCTCTTTGGCGTGACCGGAGGTGAGGCGCTTTTGGAGTTGGGCGAGGTAGGCGGACGGGGTCATGGGTTGGTTTCAGCTATTGGTGATTTGCAGAATGCATAGATATGAGTTTTTTGTAAAGTTGATGGCATAAAAAAGCCCACCTGACAGCAAAGCGGACGGTGGGCTTTCATTGGCTATTTCCCTTGTCAGGATACATTAAGAAAATCATCCTTCTCCTCTCTTTTTGCATGCTGTTGCTCGATTACATTTTTTAACTGGGCAATTAAACGTTTTACCAGCATGTCTGACATTTCGGTTGCCTGCGCATTTTCCCTGAAATATGATTCTTTGTTGGCACGTGGAAAAAGGACGGAGAGGATCGGGATATCCAGCGGTATTTCCTGAAAGGGAACACGGTCAAGATCGAAGGGACGCATAACGGAGAGATTTATTTTGAGTAATCATGGATTAAAAGGCAAGTAGTTGGCGAAATAGTGAACATTGAGCTCGGGCTTGAAATAATGCTTTCGCTTGATCCATATGAAGCCATCACCCTTTGAAACTATGGCAACGTCTACAGGTCCACCAACACTTTCTTCAGCAAAGGTAATACGTCTTTTCAAATAAGTCAAATAGATAAGACTTTCTGCCATTTCTGCCAAATCTTCTTTGGAAAGGCTGCCGACAGCCATCATCAGCGGATCTATGTACTCTTCTTGTTGGATTCGCCTGATTCCTGCTGAAAATTCTTGCCAAAGGTTGGGTAAACTTGACTGAATTGACTGCATAATTTCAGCACTTTGAGAACCTACTTGTTTAAGAAGCAAATCATTATACTGAAAAACAAATTTTTGAAATGTGTCGAAAAATACTCTTGCTAATTTGGGGTCAATGCCAGATAGTATTGTATCAATCACATCTGTCTGAGCAAAAGGTCGTATTACGCTTGGATTCATATTAGAAATAGTTGCGTAATTTCGACTATCTTCAATATACCTTAAACGATCTTTCCAAACAAAAGAAATTTTTAATGGCGTCAATGAAGGAAATATTTCGTCTCCGCCGTAGCCGGCAAAAATAAGACCGGTGTACATCCCTAAAAACTCGCTTGAACGCGATTTTTCAAAAATAAACTTGTAAAGCAAGGTTTTATCATCTTCTTCCAAATAGGCAGCCAGATCTTTGAAGGAGTCGTTAATTGCGTGGTCTATAATAGTTTTTGCATCGTGTGTAAATGAGGCTGCTTCAAAATCGCTCCATTCTGGAAGGGTCTCTACATTTTTATTTGTATCTTCTAACAACGCATGAATATATTGAATAATACCTCGAATAAGATTTTTGGGATTGTTCTTAAGTTTTTCAGCCTCAGACTGCGGAAGGTCCTCAAAATACTTTAATGATTCCCGAATTGCCAATTCTAATGCTATAGAACTAAATTGATGAAAAGCAGCATCCTGGTCTTCCTGAGAGGAAAAGTACGCTCTCTCTTTGAGGAATTGGATAAAATCTGACTGGTAATCTTTTAGACGTGGGAACGCTTTATTCCCTAGATGCTCTCTATACACTTTCAAAATCACCTCCCAGGGCACTCCCATAAACGAAGCCGAATTATAGAGCATTACGCCAACCGGTTGGTTTTTTGATAACCGAAATATCTTGTTCGCCTTGTTGAAAATTTTCCGATTACCCCACCCGGAAACCGTAACAGCACTATCGGCGGCCAGTGCCACACATTCTTTGTTCAATATTCCTACAACAGCGGTCATATATTTTTAAGGACAAATATACGGTAGCAAAACAAAAAAACAAAAAGTTTGTATAAGTTTTTATGAACCTTTCAATTCCTATGTCTTGCGCTTTGAAACCTTTAGAAGTACCCTAATTTTAAATAAAGGCTCGATATGATACGGTACCTGCATTTTGAATGCGGGTTAAGAACCGATCCGATGGCTGCAAGCCATCGGATCGGTATGTGCAAAACGCCCCTTACTTCCGCTTGTAAATCGTATTCCCCTCTTTGATCGTCTCCATCACCTTGATGTCCTTGATCGCCATGGGCTCAACTTTGAGCGGGTTTTTGTCCAGAATCACCAGGTCGCCGAGTTTGCCGGCTTTGAGCGAGCCGCGGTTGTCCTGTTCGTCGTACTGCTCGGCGGCCCAGAGCGTCTGACACAGTATGGCTTCGTAAGGCGTTACGCGCTGGTCGGGGCCCAGTACGCCACCCTCTCGCGACACGCGGTTGACGGCTGACCACATCATGAACATCTGATCGAGGGGCGCCACGTAGAAGTCGGTGTGGTTGGTGGGGCGCAGGCTGGCGTCGATGGCGTCGCGCATGGGGCTGAGGTAGGCAGCCTGTTTTTCACCGCGGTTGGCTTTGTGGGCCGAGGCGAAGTAGAATGTGTGCAGGGTGTAGAACGACGGACGGATCTTGTACTGCACAAATTTGGGGATGTGGTCTTTGCGCATGAACTGCGTGTGGATGGTGGTCACGTTCCAGGGGCGGCTAAAGTCGCCGGCGCGGGCTTTTTCGTAAGCGGAGAGGAACATGTCGATCGCGGCGTCGCCGTTGGTGTGCACGATGAGCGGCACGTTCCAGTCGTACACCTGCTTGACGAGCTTGTCCAGATCGGCCTGCGGCATGGTGGGTTCGCCGCGCCAGTTTTTTTCGCCGCCGGGGCCACCGGTGAGGTAGGGCGTGGTGAAGTAGGCGGTTTTGCCTTGCGGCGAGCCGTCGGCGGTGATTTTTACGGCGCCGATTTTGAGGCGGTTGTTGTACTTGCCCCAGGTTTCGAGCGGATGGTCTTTGATGATGGCTTCCAGGTCGGTCATGAACGGATGCACGACCACATCGATGATGTTGGCGCCGGCATCTGTGGCGCGTTGGATGACGGCCAGGTCGGAAGCATGGGTGGCGCCTTCGTGTGCCAGGGTGATGCCCGTTTCGGCGTACATCATCTGGCCGGCTTTGGTCCACGGGATTTCCTGCTCGGCGGTGGGTTTGGGCAGGGCTGCGAACACCGGCAGGTAGGCGGTTTCCATGATGAGACCCCAGGGATCGTTGGTGCCGGGCTTGCGCACCACCACGCCGCCGGGCGGCGTTTTGTAGTCGGCCGAATAGCCGAATTTTTTGAGCGCCAGGGTGTTCAGCACAGCGCCGTGCATAGACACGTGGCCCACCAGCACCGGGTGATCCTTGAAGGCGGCATCCAGGTGTCCGGTGTTTAGTTGGTTGTCCTTGGGCATCGCATTTTCGTCGTAGCCGTAGCATTGCACGAGTTCGCCTTTGGGAACGTTGTTTTTCTCAATAAACTTTTTGATTTCGGCCACGATGGCATCGGGGTCGGTGCCCGGGCCGGCGGGCGGGGCGTACACGTTCACCTGGTTGGCCACGGTGAGGGAGCTGATGTAGTGCCCGTGCCCGTCGATGAAGGCGGGCAGCAGGGTTTTGCCTTGCAGGTCGACCATCTGGTGGCCCGGGCCGGCGGCGGTCATGGCTTCGGCTTTGCTGCCGACGAAAAGAATTTTTCCATCTTTGACCACCACCGATTCCGCGTATTGCGGTTGGTTGCCCTCCATGGTGATGATGTCGCCGTTATGATACATGACAGCGGTGGATCCGGGCTCTGCTGCCGGTTTTTGGGCCGTTTCGCCGCAGGCGGCGGCGAAGAGGAGCAAAGCGATGAGGTAGGTTTGAAACTTCATTTTTCAAGAAAAGATTTAGGGTGAAAATTCGTCCTACGAGTATACTCGTAGGACGAGTTGCGCAATCACGGTTTCCGATACACGGTATTGCCTTCCTTGATGGTTTCGAGTACTTGCAAGGCGCCCAGCTCTTTGGAGTCAATTTTGACCGGATTTTTGTCCAAAATGACAAAATCGGCGAGTTTGCCGGCTTTAAGGGTTCCTTTGAGGTCTTCTTCAAAGTACTGGTAGGCGGCCCATTCAGTAATGGATTTCAGCGCCTGGTAGGCTGTAACCCGCTGGTCGGAGCCGATCACCTGTCCGCTGCGGCTGGTGCGGTTCACGGTGTTGTCGAGGATGCGAATGGCGTCGGGGTTGGCCACCGGGGCGTCGTGGTGTTCGGTGAAGATCATGTTGCGTTTCAGGGCGCTGCCGGTGGGCGAAATGCGGTCGGCACGGGGTTGCCCGAGCGTTTCATTGGCGTGCCAGTCGCCCCAATAAAAGGTGTGCATGGAAAAGAATGACGGGATGATGCCCAACGCTTTCATGGAATCGAGTTGATCCTCCCTGACGGTTTGTGCGTGGATCATCACGACGCGGCGGTCGTTGTTGCCGTGTTTGTCTGCCGCTTTGCGCACGGCCCGGATGTACAGGTCGGCAGCGGCATCGCCATTGCAGTGCGCGAGTATTTGCCAGTTGTTGGCAAAGGCTGTTGCCACGTATTCTTCCGCTTGTCTTTCCTCGGGGATGGCCGGGTAGCCTTTGTAGGTTTTGGGCTGGCCCGGGGGCGGCACCTTGTAGGGTTCGGTCAGCCAGGCGGTTTTGCCCTGGGGGGAACCATCGAGGCTGAGTTTTACCCCGCCAACCCGAAAGCGGTTGGAGTACATTTTTTGCGGGTTGCCTTCTTTTTCAATCCACTCGCCGAAAGCCTGGATGTCCGGATAGGCAACTACGTCAATGGGCAGCTTTTTTGCCTCCGCCATGGCCCGGTAGGTTTGGCAGGCGGCGTCGCTGGCCCGGCCTTCCTGTGCAGTGGTGAACCCGTAGCAGGTGTAAGCCTTGATGCCGGCAAGTATGAGGGACTGATTGTCCTCGTCGGTAGCTTTCCCGAGCATGTTGAAGAGCGGGATGAACATGGCCATCTCTTCGAGTACCCCATTGGGCTTTTGGGTTCCCTTTTCCCGGCGGATCAGTCCACCCTTGGGGTCCTTTACCCCGTCGGTGTACCCCGCTATGGTAAGTGCTTTGTGGTTCATGCTGCCCAGGTGCCCACTTTGGTGGATGAAGAGCACCGGCTTGTCTGTGGACACCTTGTCCAAATCATCGGCTGTCGGGTAGCGTTTTTCGGCCAACTGGGCGTCGTCAAAACCGAACCCGATGATCCAGCCGGCTTTTTCGATGAACTTGGGGTTGGCTTCCGCCCATTTGCGGGTGATGTCGATCAGCGCTGCAATATCCTTGCCTTCACCGTCGGGGGGTGGCAATAGGTTGGCCGACAGGGCCTGGAAGCCGGCATTCATCAGGTGCCCGTGCGCGTCGATGAAGCCCGGCAGCAGGGTTTTGCCTTGTAGGTTGATCATCTTGTGGCCGGGGCCGGCGGCCTTCATGGCTTCGGCGGAAGCGCCTGCGAAGGCGATCTTGCCGTCTTTGACAACCACTGCCTCCACGTATTGGGGCTCGTCGCCTTCCATGGTGAGGATGTCGCCGTTGTGGTAGACGACGGCAGCTGAACTACCAGTTTCGGCCGGCTTTGGGGCCGTTTCACCGCAAGCGACGGCGAGCAGAAGCAACGCGAGTAAAAAAGGTTGAAGTTTCATATTTTGTAAAAAAACGGTTGGTTAAAAATTCGTCCTACGAGTATACTCGTAGGACGATTCATAACTACTTAGGAAACAACAAGGTAGCCACTGCCCGCACCCCCCAGTCGGCCCTGGCCGCATCAGGCGCCGCCAGGTTTAAGCGGGGCCCGACGGCAAAGGATACTTTCTGCTTGCCCATGGAGGTAAGCCCGGAGATGGTGGGGTTGAACCAGACCACCGATTGATCGGCGCTCCAGTTTTGGGTCCATTCGAAGTTTACACCCGCGCCGGCGCCGCTCTTCCAGTTGTACACGAGGAAGGGCTGGACGAACATCTGGCTGAGGTCGCCTGCCCAGATTTGGTTGATCAACCCTCCATAGGTCCAGCCGTTCGACTGCTTGAGGGCCACCGCTGTCGGGCCGACGCCGAATTCGTCTAAAGTAAAGTCCTCCGAGCCGATGGGCAGCAAAAGCACCGGGCCAGCCCCCCAGGTGAAGCCGTTTTTGGAATCCTTCGGCGAAATAAAACCGCTCACCAACGGGTCGGCGATGCCCGACTCCTGGTTGCCCACGCCGGTAATGTTGTATTGGGTGATGACCGGCTGCACCCAGCGTGCGATCAGGTTGAGCCTGGGGGTGAGCGATACCGGGACAACCGGCTGGATGTTCAGCGTGTTGCGGCTGCCTTCGAGGTCGCCAATGCCAAAATCGGCGTTGTTCTGAAAGGGTACGCTGATGAGCGATGCGACCGGGTTGGCCAGTTTTTTGGCCAGCTCCTCGTCGCTGGAGCCTTCCTGGGCGTTCAGCCAATACCCGGCGAACAGGAAAACGGCGGTGAATAACAAAACATTTTTCATAAAAGCAAGCAGTGGGTTTATAGTTAATCGTGTTTGTTGGCGCGGGGCCATATTTTGCTGATGGTGAGCGCCAGGCCCCAGGAATTGTAATAGTCCCACTTGTTGTCCCATACCGCCGTGCCGCCCACTTCCCAATCGTGGGGCAGGTGTACGCCGTACTCCACACCCAGGCGGGTGAGGGCAAGGGTTTGTTCGTGTGCGTATTCGGCGCCGACACCCCCGATAAAACTCCAGTTTTTGATGGGCTTGTAGATACCTGCGGGTACGATAGACCAGGGGTAGGAGCGTTCGAGCACCTGGTTGTCGCCGTGATCGATTGAAAAATCCTGAAGCACGATGTCGTTTTGCAGCCCAATGGCCCAATGGTCGGATAGCCAGTAGTCATAGTTCAATGACCAGGAAGCCGCCGCCAGCCATTTTGTTTCGCCCTCAACCTCACCCTGTGACAGGTGTGTGTGGCCAAGGCCAAGGGTAAGGCGGTGACTACCTTTCAGGTGATGGGCATGGTCGGCGGGGGCAGGAGGCGAATGCTGGGCATAAGCGGTCGTTCCCAGGCAAACGGAAAGCAAGACCGTGAACAAGCACATTGTTCGTTTCATCGTTTTGTTTGTTTTGTTTTAGAGCACCGGATTCATCATTTGACGACGACGACCTCCACGGCCGGTTTCATTTAATATTTGGAGCCCCTAAGGTCGGAATTCCCGCTATACCATAGCAGGCTTATTTCGGGAACACAAGTGAAAGGGCTGCGCGCACCTTAAAAGCACATAGCAAGGCCAAAGGGCCCTTTCCTTCCATCCCGCCTTAAAAGGGTTTTCGTTCTGTCTGAATCTGGAAAATGAAAGGGTAGCGGAGGTTATGATGTCCGGAAAGGGCCCAGGCAATTATAAAAGCCAAAAAAGCGTTTTCATGCTGAATACGTCCCTGATCGCAAGGTAAAGGTCGGTAGTCCGGAAATGTTAAAAGTGTAGAATTGTAACTACAACCGGCCAGCACAGCATAATCGTTAAGGTGCAACCGGCACCGTCAGGTTGAGGCACACTCGAACCCGTACGCCCACCCCGGCCGGGCTCTCGATGTCCCAGTGCCCGTCCAGGGCCTGTACCAGTTCCGCCACCAGCGACAGACCGATGCCGTTCCCGGACGATTCGCCGGAAGGGGCTGCCGTTCCCTGGCGGACATTCAGGAGCTGGTCTGCCGTCATGCCCCTTCCCGTGTCCGCTACTTCTATTGTGTAATGGTTGTTTTCGACACCCGAACGAACCCCAATCCAGCCATTTTGTGTGAACTTGACGGCGTTGGACAGCAGGTTGTGCAGCACAATGGACAAAATCTGTGGATCTGTGCGAATCACATCGTCTTCCGGGACCTCATTGATCAACTCGTTCCCTTGGTACCGGGCCATTTCGCTGAAATCGTTCAAAAGCTGTTCCGTCAGGGCGTAGGGCGAACAATTGGAAGGGCTTACCTTAAAACCCTGTTGTTGGTATTTCACCCAGTTGAGTACGTTTTGGGTGCTGTGGAACAATTTTTCAGTTGCGTTGCGCACATCCAGCAGGGACTGTCGGGCACGGTGCGCATCGTGCTGCTCGTCCTGGGCCGACATGCGGGCAATCAGGCTGATGTAGCGAAGCGGGGTGAGGATATCGTGCGACAATACAGAAATGAGGCGGTCCCTCGCCAGCACACTGGCCCGTAGTTCGCTTTCCGAGCGCTCGAGTTTCTGAAGGTTTTGGGCGAGGTACAGGTTGCTCTCCTGCAGTGCGCGGGTCTGCCTGTCCACCTTTTTCTGCAACGAAACGTTGCTTTGCCTGATGGAATAGGCATAGAGGTAAGACGATAACCAGAGCACAAGCAAAAAGGCAAGGCCGTAGAGCACAAAGGCCCAGGGTCGCAAAAACCAGGGTGTGTCGACGGTAAAGGTCAGGGTTGTTTCCACCACGTCTTCCGGCCGGTAACCGATCCGTTTTTGCAGCACGAGCGTGTACGTTCCCGGTCGGAGGTGGTCGAAGGACAATTGCTGCTGCCCCTCGCGAACAGGCCGAAAGGCCTCGTGGTAGCCTGTCAGTTTGTATTGAATTTTCCGGTTGTAGGGTTGATCCCACCAGGGCGTGGCAAATTGGATGGAAATGGTCGAATGGTTGGCGGGCAGCAAAATGGGCTTGTTCAGCAGGTAACTGTTCTGATCCTGTTGAAACCCCTCCAGCAAAATGGTGTCCCTTGAAAACTGTTCGGGGATAGCCAGGGGATCGAACCACACCAGTCCGTCCATTGTGGGCAGCGACAGGCGCCCGTCCGGCAGCCAGAGGTAGGTCGGGAAACACCCCCCGTTGAATTCGGAGCTGCTGATCCCGTCCTCTTCCAGATAAGCATTGAAGTAAATGCCCCGGGTGTTGTCCCGCAGGTGCTGTTCCAGCGCGTCGACATGGGTACGGTACAGGCCGCGGTTGGTGGTGATCCACACAAATCCTTTGGGATCAAGGACAAAAGCGTGGGTATGCAAAAACTCCTTGCTGGCGCCCAACGGCATGTTGCTTATTTGGCCGTTGCGATACACAAAGTATCCGCGGCCGTAGGTGCCGATGTATATGTTGCCCCGGATGCAGTTAATGGCACGGACATCGGCGCCCTGCAGTTCCGGAAAAGAGTCGAGTGTGCCGGATTCCCTGTCGTATCGATATAGTTGGTCGATATTGGAAAACCAGAGCCCCCCGTAGTCGTCATGACACATACTCTTGAGGGCCTGGGCATAGGTAAAATCCCTCCGAAAAATATATACCAGGGAATCGCTGTCCAGAAGACACAGCCCCCTGTTTGTGCATGCCCAAATGGTGTCCTTATGCTCCGTAAAACAACGGAACAACGTATACTTGTTAAGCGCTTTGGGCCTTGCCTGCGACTCGTTCAGGTTCAGCAGGAAGGAGTTACCCCTTTCGGTGAAATACAGTTTTTTTTGCGGGTGGCTGTACAAATAGTACGGATTGAACGGGAACGGGAACCGCCCGCCGACCGTGCCGCTGGCCACGTTGATCAGGTCTCCATAGCTGGTCAGCAGGGTTTGGTCATCCAGCAATGCCTGGGCATATTGCGCATTTTTCAACACATTTTTGGTGCTGTTGATCCGGATGCTTTTAAAATGCTGTTTGCGATAGATCAACAAGCCCTGGGTTTCGGTGCCCACGGCGATCAACCCTTCCTCCGGCCGGTTGGCCACGACATAAACAGCGCAATTCTCCGGAATCCGCACCGGTACTTTTTTTAATACATACGTATACGCAGCGCCGGATGGCTCCAGCAGAAACAAGGAGCGCCCGTCGAACACGAATATCTGCCCGCTGCCGTAATCGGGCAACATCCGCAGATTGTCCGACGGAAATGAACAGGGTTGCCGGTTTTCATCCATCACCCGGCAAGGCACCAATCGGGCGCCCAGGGTGTCCAGCGCCAGCAACTGCTTCTTCTTCCAATCGAGCGCCAGAACCCGGTTGGGGTATGCTACAATTTTAAAAAGCCCCTCAATTGCGTAGTCAACGGGTTTGTGTACACCGGTTTGGTGGTCCAACAAGAAAATCGTATTCCTGACAGGATGACGCATTAGAGAATACCGGCTGGAAATGGGGAATAGTCCATTGTGCCAATTGACCCATAATTTGTTCCGTTGGACCGCTTCGAACACACCAACCCCTGCGGGAAAAAGCTCCGGCGCCAAGGCAGGGTTTTTCCGGTCGTTCGCATGTGATTCGAAAAACCGGTTGTCTTTCCACAAAAAAAGCCGATTGAACTGGTCTTCAAACAGTATACTGGAGTCCGGCAACTGCTCCAGGCGACTGAACCGCTGTCCTTCCAGCTCCGGATGGGTATCCGTGCCGACCAGCTTGAAGCCACTCCCGTCAAACCGGGCAATGCCCCCTTCTGTGTTCAACCACAGGAACCCATGACAGTCGAACGCGAGGCCGCGCACCGAATTTTGTGGCAGCCCCTCCCGCGACGTGTATACGTTCATCTTATACGTCACCTGACCATGCAAGGCAACGGAGCCAATACCTACCCCCCAAAAAAACAAAAACCACCAACGGGCCATGGAACAGCTAATTCAAATTGCACACTGCCATTGCCACAAAAATGCGTTTTTTTTGAGAATAACCTGTAGAATGGTTTTTTCAGCGTTAAACCCGGCCTGCTACAATTCGAACTGAGCCCGGAATTGCCAGAAATCTGCATTGCCGGTCAGGTCGTTGCGGTCGAGGGTGCTGCGCCCGTAGTTCACTTCCAGGCGCATGTGGGTATTGAGGAACCAGCCCACTGCCGTGGTGAAACGGCCCAGTTCTCCGCCGGTGAGTCCCCGGTCGGTGGCGTCGGAATGGGTGTAGCGTGCAGCCAGCTCTATGGCGCCCGACCCGCCGCCTTTGCGGAAGGGGAACGGGCTGTTGGGAATAAGCTTGCCCAGGCTGCCCGTGTTTTTGTTGTACCGGCGATTTTCGCCGGTGATCATCCACGAAGCGCCAATCTGCCAGTATGACAACTGTGGGTCGTTGACGGCATCGCTGTTCACAAAGCAACGCATGTATTCGGCCATGATCAGCACCGGCCCGCGCGCCTCGATGAATTCAAACATCAGTGTGTTGGCGCCGTCGGCGTCGAAAGCGCCCGTATTGATAAATGAAGGAGCCGTGTTGACCTCTGGTTTGGCCTTGTAGGTCAGTTGCCCGTTGGTGGGGCCGGTATTCCGGAATGCGGCGCCTATGTGCAAATAGTCGCGGTCCGAGACGTAATGGGGCAGACCCGTCACCCGCGTGGTGAATTGGCCCCCATTGTCGTTAAAACTGTTGCCGGTTTCCCACCAGTTGTTGAACACGCCGACAGTGTACGACATGCGTTTGTCATAGGCCGTGTTGGAGTAGCGCACGCCGATGTTGCGCTGGCGCACCAGCATGGGTGCGCCGGAACCCCTTTCGGTGTAGCTGCCCTGGGTACCCGGCGCCACGTATTCATGGCCAACGCCTTCTTTTTGCTTGCCCAGGGTGAGCCAACCGCCTTTTTCGTTTTCACCGAACGGTATTTCCAGGTTGTAGTCGACAAAATCCAGCGTTTTTTTACCCTGCGGGGCGTCGAGACCGTTGTAGTTCAGGCTCACCATGTAACGCCAGGGGTTCTTGCGGTTGGCGAATCGCATTTTTCCGGTCATGATGAAGCGGTCGGCCCTGAACTCGCCCGCATCTTTCACTTCGCCCACCTGGCGTATGTTGTTGTCGTCCTGGCTCACTACGTTGTAATCGTAAATAACGGCCAGGCCCAGGTTAAACGTCATGAATTTGGCGTCGAGCTGGTTCCATCCTTCGGCGTTGATGGTGGGTGCGGTCTGGGCGTTTTCCGATCGGTTGATGGTGGCGGTGTCACTCAGGTTGAGTATCGGCGTTTGCGCGGACAACATACCGGTACCGGCCAGGAGCAGCAACCAGACGAGTGAACTTTTGGCACACGCGACAAAGGGAGCATTTTTCATTCAAGTGGTTTTATAGGCCACAAACCTCGGCACTTGTTTTCGCTTGGGCGTATAGAATTAATACTACATACCCCTATGCACAAACACCCGATGCTGGCCATGCATTGGTACGCACAAACGCTGATTCAAACAAAATCATACACATCGGCCATGCGCTGCAGGTCCATGACGTTGTCCACGCTCAATTTTTCAAAAATGCGCACTTTATACGTGGCTACCGTACTCATTTTCAGATCCATCTGGTTGGAAATTTCCTTAACCCGGAGCCCCTGAAGCATGTACCGAAGAACGGACGTTTCCCGTTCCGACAACCCGGTAAACGGGTTTTCCGGCCGGCCGGGCTCCTGAACCAACAGGGGCTTCAATTCTTCGCTGATGTACCGGCGGCCATCGAAAAAGAGCTGCAAGGCGCGAATCACCTCGGCTTCATCGGCCTGCTTGCTCAAAAAGCCCTCTACGCCCATTTGCATGAGGCGTTTGCCGAAAATGGCTTCCGGACTCATCGTGTACACCAGAAACGGCAAACCGGGAAAGCGTTCGCGCATTTGTCCGATGTGCTCCATGCTGTTGCAATCGCCCAATTGCAGATCCAGAATAACATGCGTATACACCGTAGCGTCCAGGGCAGCAAGCAGGCTCGTGCACGAGTCGGCCTCGTCCACCTCCTGCATCTGGAAGTGCTGGGACAACAGGTACCGCAAGCCGGTTCGAATGACGGCGTGATCGTCGGCAAGCAGAATGCGGCGGGGAATCATATCAAAGTTGGCGTAAAAAGAGCAATTTTATTTAAACAACAAAGATAAAATGCTGCGCCGCAATCGGCGCGGCTTTTTGTGTAGAATCAATACTACAATTCACGTTTTTATTAATATTTAATTTTGCACCTTGGTCTTGCTGAAAAGAAACCGGAACTTTGTTTCGCAACTTGCCGGAATAACTCGGAATACTTTTTTCCTTTTCATAAAAATAACCAAAAATGGCATTTTCTAAAATTCACTTTGCATTGCTGCTGGCCATATGGGTCGGCGGGCTCTGGGCTTGTCGGAACACCCCGGACACGGCCGCCCCTGCAGCCGCTGCACACAAGACACCCTCCCTCGACGCTTGGGCCGACGCCCCGCGCCAACGCATCGAAAGCTGGATCGCGGAAGTAACCCGGGAAGGCTCCCCGAATTTTATTCCGGTAGCCGACCGCATTGCCGTTTTCGACAACGACGGCACCCTTTGGCCCGAACAACCCGCGCCCACCCAACTCGTTTTTGCCCTCGAATGGCTCCGGGCACAGGCGCCCCAACACCCCGAATGGTCCAAAGACCCGCTCCTGAAAGCCGCCCTGGACGGCGACTGGAAGAAATTAGGCGACAACCACGGCGCCGGACTGAAAAAGGTCATGGCGGTCACCCATGGCGGCATGAGCGAAACGGCATTTCATACCGCCGTTCGCCACTGGATCGACACCGCCGTCGACGAGCGGTTCAACCACCTGTACAAGGAGGTGCTCTACCAACCCATGCTCGAACTGCTCGACTACCTGCGCGCGCACGGTTTCCAAACGTTTATTGTGAGCGGTGGCGGGGCCGACTTCATGCGCGTGTGGAGCGAGGAGGCGTACGGCATCCCGCCTTACCAGGTGGTGGGCACCTACGCCGGCGCAACCTACGAGGTTGTGGGCGGCAAACCCGTGATTACCAAAACCGCCGGCGAGGTGTTTTTAGACGACAAAGCGGCCAAGCCCGTGGCCATCCACCGCTTCATCGGCAAGGTGCCGGTGCTCTGCGGCGGCAACAGCGACGGCGACCAGGCCATGATGCAGTACACCTCCGGCAGCCCGTACAAAAGCCTGTGTGTGCTCCTGCACCACACCGACGCCGAACGGGAATACGCTTACGATCTGAAAACCCTCAGCGGACACCTGGAAAGTGCCCTGACAGAGGCAAAGGAAAAAAACTGGCTTGTAGTGGATATGAAAAATGATTTCAAACGGATGTTTCCTTTTTAGCGTTGAAATAAAAAATCCCCGCGCACAGCCGTACGCGGGGATTTTTTTGAAAAAACAGAAAAAACCTTGTCTACTTACCCCCCCCCTTGGTCATGTCTTCAATTTGCTTCTGAACCTTGCTCAGGCTCCAGTCGCCGGCAGTTTGGCTCGGTGGATAGTCCTTGAAGGTAGACAAAAAGTTGAAAGCATATTGCTGCATGGAACCGAGGATGTACGCGCGATCGATATACCAGTCGTAGTAGGTATTGGAACCGTACAAGGCCTTTTCAAACGGATCCCTGCGCAGGTTCAAGAGGTAAGGTGCGCGCAACTCAACAAACGGTTCCAGCCAGATTTGCAACTGGTCGGCCCGGTTTTCGAGGAACATGGCCTTCCAGTCGCCATAACGCAGTGCTGCGATTTGGCCACCGTCATTCACATAAATAAAGCCTTTTCTTGCCGATTCCTTCACCTTGCCCGTCAGGTAATCCATCTGATTAAACCCATCGATGTAGTTTTTGTAGGTTCTTCCATTGATGCTCGTGCCCTTTTTGAGCTGATCTGCAATGTTGGCATTGCCGGCGATGGCGGCAAAGGTGGGCAGCCAGTCTTCATGCGCAACGATGCCGTTAAGGGTAACGCCGGCAGGGAATTTTCCGGGCCAGCGCACAAAAGCCGGCACGCGGTAAGCGCCTTCCCAGCTGCTGTTTTTTTCACCGTGGAAGGGTGTGGTGCCGGCATCGGGCCAGGTGTTGTAGTGCGGGCCGTTGTCGGTTGAATACAAGACTACGGTGTTGTTTGTCACACCGAGTTCATCCAGCAAATTGAGCAGTTCGCCCACATGCATGTCGTGTTCAATCATGCCGTCGGTGTACTCGTCGTTGCCTTTGTGGCGGCGGTCTTCTTTCACGTGGGTGCGGAAGTGCATACGGGTGCCGTTCCACCAGCAGAAGAACGGTTTGCCCGATTTAACGGCGTCGCGGATGAAGCGTTTGGCCTCGGCGAGCGTTTCGTCATCAACCGTTTCCATGCGCTTTTTGGTGAGCGCACCGGTATCCTCGATCTTTTGACCGCCTTTGCCGTCGGCCCAGCTGTGGATCACGCCGCGTGGTCCGTAGGTTTGCCGGAACGTTTTTCCGTTGGCCAGGATCATATCGCTGGGGTAGTCTTCGTTTTCGGGTTCCTCCTCGGCGTTGAGGTGGTAAAGGTTGCCGAAAAATTCGTCGAACCCGTGCATGGTGGGCAGATGTTCGTCGCGGTCGCCTTGATGGTTTTTACCGAATTGTCCGGTGACATAACCCTGACCTTTCATCACCGTAGCGATGGTGCAGTCGGACTTTTGCCAGCCTTCTGAAGCACCCGGCATGCCCACCTTGGTCATGCCGGAGCGAACGGGCACGCTTCCGGAAATGAATGCGGCTCGGCCGGCCGTGCAGGACTGTTGTCCGTAATAATCGGTGAAGCCAACGCCTTCGCGTGCGATGCGATCGATGTTCGGGGTGGAATACCCCATCATGCCGCGATTGTTGTGGCTGATGTTCCATGTGCCGATATCGTCGCCCCAGATAACGAGTACGTTGGGTTTGTTTTGCGCCTCAACTGAGTTTAAGCACAAAATTGCGATCAGAAGGGTAATTGCTGAAATTTTTTGTAACATATTTAGGCTTTTGTGTGAAAGATTGTACCATTAGGCCCGGCAAAAATACGCCTGTCAAATTGACTTGGGCGTGTAGAATTTGATCCACAAAATCTGGAAGCCACCTGTTTACTGCACACTTTTCACACACCGGAACCCCAAATGTTCCTGGCTCGAATTCACCTCGGTGGCCATGCGCGCCGAGGGTCGGTAGCTTTCACAATAGGTGACGTGGCAGAGAAAAGAACCGCCTTTGGTCACGCGCTTGTCCTTCGCATACAGGTCGTTCGGGTCGTACACCGTTTTGGAGCCTGTAGGGTTGTGGCAGCGGCCTTCCGACGAAAGCGCCTCGTAGTAGCGCCAGTCGTAATGGTCGGTGGTCCACTCCCACACGTTCCCGGCCATGTCGTACAGGCCGTACCCGTTGGGCGGGAAGCTTTTGACGGGCGCCGTGGTCACATAGCCGTCCTGGGCCGTGTTTCCGGTCGGGAAAGCGCCCTGCCAGATGTTGGCGAGCATGGCATTGCTGATGGGATTTTCGTCGCCCCAGGAGAAACGCGCCGTTTCCAGTCCACCCTTGGCGGCAAACTCCCACTCCGCCTCGGTGGGCAGGCGTTTGCCGGCCCACTGCGCGTACGCCTGCGCGTCTTCGAGCGAAATGTGCACCACCGGATGGTCGTCTTTCCCGTCGATGGAACTTCCCGGGCCTTCGGGGTGGCGCCAGTTGGCGCCCACCACCCAGCTCCACCATTCGAAGTACTGCACCTCCTCCCGGGGTTTGTCGGTCACGGCGTGAAACACCAGGGAGCCGGGTTGCAGCAGGGAGTCCGGCGGTTTGGGGGTGCCTTCCGGCACTTCGCGCTTGAGCACCTCCCAGTCTATCGGGCGCTCGGCGACCGTCACATACCCGGTCTCCCGGACGAAGCGGGCAAATTCCGCGTTCGTGACTTCATGCTCGTCCATAAAAAAAGCGTCGACCGACACTTCGTGCGGCGGCCCTTCGTGCTTCAAAACGCCGGGTGCGTCGGAGCCCATGACAAACTTGCCGGCCGGGATGTACACCATGCCGGATGGCGGCGTGGGCGGGGTTTTGGCGCATTGAAAGAGCAAGGCCGCCGGAGCCAACAATAATAGTATACTGATTCTAGACATGTTAATTTCGGGCTTTTCGTTTTGTTTTTCGTATGGACTCACAAGGTAATCACACCGGCAGATATCATCGTTTGAAAAGTTGTTGTTTCCACCAAAAATGGTTTGTTCCGGCTAGTGGTATCGGATCCCAACCGTTCACCCGTTCTTTTCAACCGTTCACCGCAAACCGCTTGTTTCGGCGAGGCCAAACCCGCCATGTTTGCACCATCAACCGAACGCAAACATTTATTGACATGAAAACGGCTATTCTTCCTGCATTCCTATTACCGGTATGGATCACCCTGATCCTTCCCGTTTTTGGTTTTTCCCAAACGCAAACCGTTCGCGGCACGGTCGTCGACCGCCAGTCGGAAACACCCCTGATCGGCGCAACGGTCACGGTCGCCGGCGCCGAACCCGCCATCGGCGCCACCACCGACGCCGATGGCCGTTTCTACCTGCGCGGGGTGCCCGTGGGCCGTCAGGTACTCGCCGTGTCGTACATCGGCTACGAACCCCAAACAGTGCCCAACGTGCTGATCACCGCCGGCCGGGAAGTGGTGCTCAACGTCGCCCTGGAGGAATCGCTCAGCCGCGTGCAGGAGGTCACCATCACCGCCCGTGTCGACAAGGACCGGCCGGTGAACGACATGGCCACCATCAGCGCCAAACCCTTCAACACCGAAGAGGTGCTCCGGTACTCCGGCGGCCGCAACGACATCGCCCGGCTGGTGACCAACTTCGCCGGTGTGGCCGCCAACAACGATGCCCGCAACGACATCATCATCCGCGGCAACTCGCCCACCGGCGTGCTCTGGCGCATGGAGGGCATCCCCATTCCCAACCCCAACCACTTCAGCACCCTGGGCACCACCGGCGGCCCGGTGTCGGCGCTCAACCCCAACCTGATCGGCACGTCGGACTTCCTCACCGGCGCCTTCCCCGCCGAGTACGGCAACGCACTGGGCGGCGTGTTCGACGTGAACCTGCGCACCGGCAACGCCGACCGCCACGAGTTTATGGGGCAACTCGGCGCTTTTTCCGGACTGGAAGCGCTGGCCGAAGGCCCGCTGAACCCCAAAAACAATGGCTCTTTCCTGGTTGCTTACCGACACTCGTTCGTCGAACTGGCCGATGCGGCCGGCCTCGACTTCGGCACCGACGCGCTGCCCAGGTACAAAGACCTGTCGTTTAACCTCGACCTGGGCAATGGAAAAGCCGGCAAATTCAGCGTTTTCGGCATCGGCGCTACCAGCGAGATCGACTTCCTCGGCGCCGAGATCGATACCACCGACCTGTTCGCCGACCCGAATTCCAACGCCTACAACACCAGCCGGTTCGGGGTGCTCGGCCTCAAACACAACTTCATCCTCAACGACCGCTCCTACGTCCGTACCGTAGTCAGCGCCTCGGGCAACGAAACCACCTTCCAGGAAGAGTCCCTCCTCGCGGAAGACCCCAACGGCGGCCCCCTGCAAACCACCGACGTGAAAGACGCGCTGTTGGTATACCGCCTGTCCTCTTTCTATCACCTGAAAATGAACGCGCGCACCACCCTGCGCTCCGGCTTCCTGCTGCAAAACCAGCACCTCGATACCTACGTGAATACCCGGGATAAACAGCCCGACCAGGACGGCGACGGCCTGCCCGACTGGTTTGAACAACGCGACTTCGAAGGCGCCTTCAACACCTTCGAAGCGTATGCCCAAGCTCAGCACCGCCTCAACGACCGCCTGTCCCTCAACGCCGGCCTCCACGGGCTGTTTTTTGAATACACCAACGACTTCGCCCTGGAACCCCGCGCCGCCGTCAACTGGCAGGTGGCGCCCCGCCACGGCCTGAGCCTCGGGTACGGGCTGCACAACCAAAGCCAGCCCCTGCCGGTGTTCTTCTTCCGCGAAACCCGGCCCGACGGCAGCGTGCAACAAACGAACGACAACCTGGGCTTTACCACCAACCAACACCTGGTGCTCGGATACCAATACAAACCCACCGCCGACTGGTTCTTCAAAGCCGAAGCATACCACCAGTGGATCACCCGGGCGCCGGTCGACAACTACCCCTCCAGCTTCTCCCTGCTGAATGCCGGCGCCGACTTCGTGTTCCCCGAGCGCGGATCGCTGGTCAATGAAGGAACCGGATTCAACCGGGGCATCGAACTGACGGTGGAGAAATTCTTCAGCCGCGGCTATTACGGCCTCCTGACGGTCAGCATTTTCGACTCCCGCTACGAGGGCTCCGATGGCATGGAACGCAGCACCGCTTTCGATGGCCGGTACGTGTTCAACTTCCTCGCCGGCAAGGAGTTTCCGCTCGACCAGACCGGTCGCCGCTTCCTCACCCTGGACACCAAGTTCACCACCGCCGGCGGACGCCCCTACACGCCCGTAGACCTCGAAGCCAGCCAGGCCGCCGGATACGAAGTGCTGAAGGAAGAGGAAGCGTACAGTTTGCGGCTGGATGATTACCTTCGTTGGGACGTAAAGGTGGGCTTCCGGCTCAACAGCGCGAAACGCAAGCTCTCCCAGACGTTCTTCCTCGATTTTCAAAACGTAACCAACCACCAGAACGTGTTCGCCGTCCGCTACAATGAAGTACAAAACGAGGTGGGCACGATCTACCAGATCGGTTTCTTCCCCGATGTGCTGTACCGGGTCGAATTCTAAACCACCATGAACTGCGTCAAAAAAACATTCCGTGACGTCACCGGGTTCGACGACCGCTGGGTCATCCTTTTTGGATACCCCATCACCAGCGTGCTGAGCTCCCTGCTGTTGTTCAACGACCAGTTCGAGTCGATGAACCTGCCTTTTATGAGCATCTGCATCCCCATGTCATTCCTGTACACCGGGGTGTTCTGGATCGGCATCCGGCTGTCGTACAAATACGTCCGCTGCCATTTTCCAGGGTCGCACGAAATCGGCAAACGCCTCATGGGGTTGGGGGTGGGATTTTTGGTCATTTATTTCTTTGTCGATCTGGTGCTTGATCCCGTTTTGAGCCGCCTCATCCCGCACGACGGAGGGGGTTCGCCGAGCGTGCTGATGGTGTTTATTTCCTCGTTGCTGCTCACCGCGCTGGTCGTCAGCATTTACGAGTCCCTGTCGTTTTATTTGCAACTGCAAAAGGCCATGGAGGAAAAAACGGAACTGGCCCGGCAGAATGTGGAATCGCAACTGGAGGGATTGCGCAACCAGGTGAATCCGCATTTTTTGTTCAACAGCCTCAACACGCTGATTTACCTGATCCCGGAAGAACCGGACAAGGCCGTCCGGTTTGTTCAGCAACTCAGCAAAGTGTATCGCTACATCCTGGAGAGCCGGGAAGCCCGGTTGATCCCGTTGCGGGAGGAGCTGGATTTCCTCAAGGCGTATGTTTTTCTGCAAAAAGAGCGTTTCGGTGAAAACCTGCGCGTTGTGTTGCCCGAGAACGGACACCTGCCCGATGCGGCCGTCGTGCCCCTCACCCTGCAGATGCTTTTTGAAAATGCGATCAAGCACAACGTTATATCCACCGAAAAACCGCTGAAAATCGAGGTTTTCTCCGAAAACGGCCACCTCGTGGTGCGCAACAACCTCCAGCGCAAAAACCAGGTGATGGACTCCACCGGCGTTGGCCTGCAGAACATCAAAGACCGCTATCGCATCCTGAGCCGCCTCGGCGTGGAGGTGATCGCCTCGCAACAGTATTTCACCGTAGTTTTGCCCATACTGAGCCTGGAAAAAACCGGCGCCCCGGATCGCGTTTTCTGACTTATTCCTCTCCTGCATGATCAAAATCCTCCTCATTGAAGACGAGCCGCCCGCTGCCCGCCAACTGACAAAGCTCATCGGGCAGGTGCAACCCGGCGCGCAGGTGATCGACGTGCTCGACAGCGTCGAAAGCTCGGTGCGCTGGTTGCGAACCTTCCCGGCGCCCGATCTGTTGTTTATGGACATCCAGATCGCCGATGGCATGAGTTTCGACATCTTCAACCAGGTGCAGGTGCCCGCTCCGGTCATTTTTACCACCGCCTTCGATCAGTACGCCGTGCAGGCTTTTAAAGTAAACGCCATTGACTACCTGCTCAAACCGGTTGACCCCGAAGAGCTCAGGCAGGCGTTCCTGCGGTTCGACCAGCGCAGCGTTCCGGCGCTCAACGTCCAGTCGTTGATGCGCTTTTTCCAGCCCCAGACCCACAAGGACCGATTTCTGGTGAAAAGCGGCAGCGCCATGCAAATGCTGCCCTGCGACGAGATTGCTTTTTTTCACTCTGCCGACGGACTCACCCAGGCGTACACCCACGCCGGAAAAAAATACTTCATCGACCATACGCTGGACGAACTAGACGCCATGATCGACCCGCGTCACTTTTTCCGCATCAGTCGGGGCATGGTCGTCGCCGCGGTGTCCATCAAAAAAGTGCATCCACACCTGAACGGTCGCCTCAAGCTGGACCTGCAACCCGCGCCCCCCACCGATGCCTTTGTGAGCCGGGAACGAACGCCGCCGTTCAAAGTCTGGCTCGGCGGATAACCGATTCATAATAATATTCCGCTTTGCATGTGCACCGTCACCTACCTGCCCACCACTGAAGGCTACATCATCACCCACAACCGCGACGAAGCGCCGGCGCGCTCGCCCCATGCCATCGAACGGTCGGACATCGGCGGAACACCCTGCCTGTTCCCGCGCGATACCGGCGCCGGCGGCGCCTGGGTGGCGGCTGTGCAGCAGGGCCCGACCATCTGCCTGCTCAACGGCGCTTTTGTCAAACACGAGCGCACACCGCCATATCGCCGCAGCCGCGGATTGATTTTGCTCGACCTGCTCGCGCAACCCGACTGGCCGTCGTTTGTCTCTGCCTACGACCTCCAAAACATCGAACCCTTCACCCTGCTGTTCTTCGACCGCTCAACGGCTTCGGAATTGCGGTGGGACGGCGCCCGCAAACACGTGCAATACCTGCCCGCAACGGCCCCCGCATTCTGGTGTTCCGCCACCCTGTATCCACCGGATATGCAGGTCCGGCGGGAGGCCGTTTTTCAGCAGTGGTACGCTCGACAAAAACCGCCGGTTTCGGCCACAGCCATCCTCAACCTGCACCACACCGGCAGCGTGGGCGACCCCGAGAACGACTTTGTCATGAACCGGGGCAACCGCGTACGCACGGTCAGCATCACTCAGGTGGTTGTTGGGTCGAACACGCTCATGACCTACCACGATTTGCTGCTGGGCCGATCCGACGCCAAATTTTTGCCGGAAATACCCGCATAAAATGCCCGGTTAAAGACTATTTTTTGCTTTATTGCTTAAAAGAAGTTAAAATTTTGCAAAAGTTTTGAACCCGGATTGCGATTGTGCATTATAAAACCCTACTTTGTGGCCGATAAACAACTCTGTCCCGCATGAAAAACACTTTACTCCTTTTTGTTTTTGTACTGCTGACCACCGCCCTGAGCGCCCAAAGCGCCTCCAAAGGCACGCTCAGCGTGTACCCTAATCCCGCCTCCGATTTCATAGCCCTGAACGACAATGCGGATCAATACGTAGCCTTCCTGGCCGTGTACAACCTGGTTGGAAAAAAGGTCAAGGAATTTGAATACGTGCGCGGCGACCGGTACCCCATCGGCGATCTGCCGACCGGTATGTACCTGGTGCAAATACAGGACCGTCAGCGCCACGCGCTGACCACCCATAAGCTGGAGAAACGGTAGTGCTGCCAAAAGGCGGGCACACGTGAGGGCGCTGCTTGTGAATGGGTTCACGGGCAGCGCCCTTGATGTTCCAGACTTATCCCTTTTCGCCCGTCACCAATTCATAGTGTGTGCTCCTGCCCCCGGCTGCTTTCTTTTGCAAAATACCTTTGGAAACCAGGTCCTGTATGTCGCGCAGCGCCGTGTCGGGAGAACATTTGGCGATTTTCGCCCACTTGGAGGTATTGAGCTTCCCTTCAAACCCGTCGAATAACTTATTGAGGAGCAGCCGTTGGCGTTCGTTGAGGATGGTTGCCCTGTGCTTTTCCCAAAAAGTCGCTTTAGCAAGCACCTGTGCCAAAATGTGGTCGGTATTTTTCAGGGCGCTGTGGAGGCATGCCAAAAACCACAGCAGCCATTCGGTGATGTCCAGATTGCCCTTTTGGGTACTTTCCAGTACTTCGTAATACCGACTCCTCTCCAGCTGGATCTGAGCCGACATGCTGTAAAACCGTTGGCTGCCGCCATCCGCCCGCGCCAGTTGCATATCGGCAATGGCCCTGGCAATTCGGCCGTTTCCGTCGTCAAACGGGTGAATGGTCACGAACCATAAATGCGCGATGGCCGCCTTTAACACCGGATCCAATGGCTCATCCCGGTTGAACCACTCAATAAAGGCGTTCATTTCCCGATCCACCCTCACCGCATCCGGCGCCTGAAAATGTACCCGTTCCCGGCCTATTCCCCCGGAAACGACCTGCATGGGACCAGCGGCGTCATCGCGCCAGGCGCCCACCCTGATGGCATACATCCCGCTCCGGCCCGTCGGGAACAAGGCGGCGTGCCAACCGAATAAACGCTCTGCCGACAATGGCTGATTACATTGCCGGGTGGCATCCAGCATCATGTCCACCACGCCGTCCACCTGCCGGTCGGCAGGTATCATCCCGGAAATATCCATCCCCAGGCGGCGGGCAATGGAGGAGCGCACTGCCTGCGGATTCAAAAACGAACCCTCTATTTCGTTGGATTTCACCACATCCAGCGTGAGCGTCTCCAATAGTGCCTCCTGCTGAAGCACGAAGCCTAACGCCGACATGCTCCCTGCCAGTTTTCCCTGCATATGCCGCACCGCACCCAGCGGCGTGGGCAATACCGCGATATCCCAGCGAAAGTTGGGCCACGCAGACAATTGATGGATGTATTGCATTCGCCGCAAATTTTGCGGCAAATATACGGGTTATTTGCCGCAACAAAAGGGCCTGGTTCCCGTCCCTACCGCCGGCTACGCAACTCATTCAAATAATTCTCCAACTCCGGCATGCCGTAGTACAGCACCTCCCGGGGCTTGGAACCCTCGGCCGGACCCACGATGCCCAGCGCTTCAAGCTGGTCCATGATGCGACCCGCCCGGTTGTAGCCCAGCTTCAGGCGGCGCTGGATCATGCTGGTGGAGCCGTGCTGGGTTTCCACGACGAGGCGCGCGGCGTCCTCGAGCATGTCGTCGAGCTCGGAAAGGTTGAACGTCTTGACGTTTCCGCCGGCTTCTCCATCGGGATGAAACTCCGGCAGGAAGAAGGGCTCGGCGAACCCCTGCTGGTGGGAGATGAAGTCGATCACGCGTTCCACTTCCGGCGTGTCGATGAAGGCGGACTGGAGGCGGATGATGTCGCCCCCGACGCTGAGCAGCATGTCGCCCCGGCCGGCGAGTTGTTCGGCGCCGCCGGTGTCGAGGATGGTGCGCGAGTCGACCTTGGACGCGACCTTGAACGCGATGCGCGCGGGGAAGTTGGCCTTGATCACGCCGGTGATGATGTTGACCGAGGGGCGCTGGGTGGCGATGATGAGGTGTATGCCCACCGCGCGGGCGAGCTGGGCCAGGCGTCCGATGGGCAGCTCCACCTCTTTGCCGGCGGTCATGATCAGGTCGGCAAACTCGTCGATGATCAGCACGATGTACGGCATGAACCGGTGCCCCTTGAGCGGGCTGAGGCGGCGGGCCACAAACTTGTCGTTGTACTCGGTGATGTTGCGCACCTCGGCCTTTTTGAGCAGGTCGTAGCGCGTCTCCATCTCGATGATGAGCGAGTTGAGGGTGTGCACCACCTTGGTGGTATCGGTCACGATGGGTTCCAGCTGGTCGGGCAAAAAGCCGAGGAAGTGGTTCTCCAGGCGGGCGTAGGGGAACAACTCCACCTTCTTGGGGTCGATGAGGATGAGCTTGACCTGCGACGGGTGTTTCTTGTACAGGAGCGAGTTGATGACCACGTTGATGCCCACCGACTTGCCCTGGCCGGTGGCGCCGGCGATGAGCAGGTGGGGCATTTTGGCGAGATCGGCGACAAACACCTCGTTCTGGATGCTTTTGCCCAGCGCGATGGGCAGCTCCATTTTGGAGCGCTTGAACCGTTCGCTCATGATCACCTCGCGCATGCCCACCGTCTGCCGGTTTTTGTTGGGCACCTCAATGCCGATGGTGCCTTTGCCCGGGATGGGCGCGATGATGCGGATGCCGAGGGCAGAGAGGTTCAGGGCGATGTCGTCCTCCAGGTTTTTGATGCGGGAAATGCGCACCCCGCGGGCCGGGATGATCTCGTACAGCGTGACCGTGGGGCCGATGGTGGCGCGGATCTTTTCGATCTCGATCTTGAAGTACCGCAGGGTGTCGGTGATCTGGTTTTTGTTCGACTCCAGCTCGTCGCGGTCGATCTCCAGGTTGGGCTGCTCGTATTCGTTGAGCAGTTGCAGGTGGGGGTATTCGTAGTGCGACAGTTCGAGCGTGGGGTCGTACGGCTCGCTGCTCACGGCGCTGTCTTCCTGCACCTGCACCACCGGCGGCTTGTACTGGTCGGCCTGGTCGGGCTCCACAGGCGGGGGAGGAGGCGGCAGGTTGATTTCCATTTCCAGGTCATCGTCGGCGGCCCTGGGCGGCGGCGCGGCTTCGTCGGATTCGGCGAACAGGCTGCTCTGTTTGGCCAGATCAAACGCCACCGACAGGGCCGACTCGGGCGTTTCGGGCGCTTCGACGAACGGCTTTTCAACCGCCGGCACGGACGCCGCCGGCTTCTCCCGGGCGGGCTTGGGCGGCGCGGGTACCGGGCGCGATCCGTAGCGGCCCGCGCGCAGGTCTTCCCAGGCGCGCTGCGTTTCGTAGCGCACCTGCCGCCAGGTGAACTCGTCGAGCGTGGGGTTGTTCGACCACACGAACACGGCCAGCAGCCCGAAAAACAGGAGTGCCAGCGTGCCCACCACGCCCAGCAGGTTTTGCAGGTACTCGCTGACCGACTGCCCGAACACCCCGCCTATGGGAAACTCGATGAACTGCAGCGCAAAGGAGCCGATGACCGAAGTGGCCACCATCCAGACCACCGTGCGCATGAGCACCGGCGTGAGATACCGGATGGCGATGCCGCGGATGAGCATCATGCCGTAGCGAAAAAGGAGGTACACGATGCCGAATGCGCCCACCCCAAAGCCCCAGTACATGAGCGAGTCGGCCGAAAAAGCGCCGAGGCGGCCCAGCCAGTTGTCCACCGGTATGTCCGCCAGAAAAACATTCCACGAAAACCGGAACACCACGTCGTGGTCGTTCCGCCACGTGAACAGATACGAGGTGAAAGCAATGAGCAGGTAAAAGGAAAGAAACAACAGGAGCACACCGAGGAGCTTGAACGAGCGCTCGTCGTTGAAGTTAATAAGGAGTTGTCCGCGCTTCTTCTTGGCCATGCGATGGTGGTTCGGGTGTGCGGCCGGGGCCGCGGGCGTGGGTTTTGGGGGTGGTTAAGGGGCAAAAGTACGGTTTATAGCAGAAACTCGTCGTAGTTCTCCGGCGTAACGCCAAAGGTTTCCCGGATGGGGTACCCATTCAGCAGGGATTTAGGAAAAATGATTTTGGCTTTGGGGCTCCATTTGAACTCAAAAACGCTCAGTGCGCCGTCGAATTCCTCGAGGTAGTCGATTTCCTGTTGTTCGGTGGTGCGCCAAAACCAGGTGCGGGCGTACGACTCTTCGCAGGTTAATTTTTTTAGCCGTTCGCTCACCAGATAATTTTCCCACAGGGCGCCGGCATCGCTGCGGGATTCCACCGGCGAGAAATTGCCGATGACGGCGTTGCGGATGCCGTTGTCGTAAAAATAAATTTTACGGCTTTTTTTGATCTCGTTGCGCAGGTTGCGGCTCAGGGCCGGCAGCCGGAACACGATGTAGGCCTTTTCGAGCAGATCGATGTACTTCTCCACCGTTTGGGGTGCAGCACCCACGCGTTGGCCCAGTTCGTGGTAGCTCACTTCGCTGCCCACCTGCAAGGCCAGGGCGCGCGCAATGTTTTCGAGCAAAACGGGCTTTTTGAGTTGCTCAAGCCGGAAAACGTCCTTGTACAGGTAGGCCGTGGTCAGCGTGGAAAGCTGCTGGACTTCCTCGCCGGGGTGGGTCGCCACGTCCGGGTAGGCGCCGTATACCAGGCGGTGTTTAAGCAGTCCGCGCTCGGTGAGCAGGCCATGGTGGTCCACCAGTTCGCGAAACGACAGCGGGAGTATGCGGTACTCCCATTTACGGCCGGTGAGCGGTTCCTGGGTGGCGTCGGCCAGATCGAGCGCCGAGGAGCCGGTGGCGATCACCTGCAAACCCTCGATGTTGTCGTGCATCAGCTTGAGCGTGAGGCCGATTTCGGGGATGCGCTGGGCTTCGTCCACCACCACCACCCGATGCTTGCCCACCATGGCGCGCAACCGGGCCAAAGAAGGTCGGTTGAGCAGTTGGGCCGCCTCGGGGTCGTCGCCGCTGAGCCAGAGGGCCTCCTCCGGAAAAGCGCCGGCCAACTGCCGCACCAGCGTGGTTTTGCCCACCTGGCGAGGCCCGAGCAGGATAATGGCCTTGCCGGTGAACAGGCGGTTTCTGACCGTTTGTTCCAGGGTGCGGGTGATGAGCATGGGGTAAAGGTAGCCGGTTTTTTGAAATTGGATTTAAAAAATAGGGGTATTTTTTAAGGTTGGATTTAAAAAAAGGTTGTTGAGCAAGGCGATGGCTCACAGCCCAATGTCGTCAACTTAGCGTAAAAAGATTGCTTTGGGGTTGTTTGCGGCCTTACTACGTATTTTTTTTTGCCGCGAATTAGCGCGAATTCGCGCTAATTCGCGGCAAAAAAAATATATAGTTTCGTTGTAGACAACT
>JBGSTG010000062.1:0-30462 GCA_041736625.1 Saprospiraceae bacterium
CGCCCGGCCGCGTGCTGATCATCGGCGGCGGCGTGGTGGGCACACAGGCCGCCCGCATGGCTGCCGGCCTGGGCGCCCAGGTGACCATTCTCGACGTGAACCTCACCCGCCTGCGTTACCTGAACGACGTGATGCCCGCCAACGTGGTGACCCTGTTCTCCAACGAGTACAATATGCGCCAGCTCATCCAGACCCACGACCTCATCGTGGGCGCCGTGCTCATCCCCGGCGCCAAAGCCCCCAAGCTGATCACCCGCGACATGCTCAAACTCATCAAGCCCGGCACCGTGCTCGTAGACGTTGCGGTCGACCAGGGCGGATGCTTCGAAACCACGCGGCCCACCACGCACGACGACCCTATCTACATCATCGATCACGTGGTGCACTACTCGGTGGCCAATATGCCGGGCGCCGTGCCCTTCACCTCCACCGTGGCGCTCACCAACGCTACACTGCCTTACGCCATCCAGCTGGCCAACAAAAACTGGCAGCAGGCTTGTCGCGACAACCATGAACTTCGACTGGGGCTCAACGTTGTAAATGGAAAAGTGGTCTACAAGGGTGTTTCCGAGGCGTTCGACCTGCCGTATACCGACGTGACCGCTGTGCTCTGATCCATGTTATGAAACAACTGATCCTGCTGCTCAAATTCGGCGTGCTCGTGCTGCTGTTTTTTCTGCGCAGCGGCGAGGTGGAACTGGCAACGCTCATCCGGAACCCAAAATTCAAAGACAGCTTCGCGTTTTATGCCGAAGCCATTCTGAGCACAGCCATTTTTTTGCTGCTGCTCGATTTCCTGCAGGTGTTCATCGTCGCCTACTACAAACGGCGACACAGGATTACCGGGACAGACAATTTCATCATCGGCATCAACCAGATATACTCCCTGCTGGTGGTAATGGGGGTCATGCTCGGCTTGATGTCGCTTTTCCACATCAACGTCCGGGAACTCTTTACCTCCCTGTCGATCATCTTTGCCGGTCTGGCCATCCTGTTCAAGGACTACATTGCCAACATGCTCAACGGCATGATCATCACCTTTTCCGGTCAGCTTGATCTGCGGGACGATGTACGCATCGGCAACCAGCGCGGCCGCATCATCGACATCACCCTGCAAAATGTGCACCTGCTCAACGACGACGACTACGTGATCTACATCCCCAACAACGTAGTCATGAACGCAGAGGTGATCAACTACACCAAAACAGTCAACAAACGCACCAGCATCGATTTTACCATCGACCTCAAGTATCTGCACTCGGTCGAAGAACTGGAAAAGGAACTCATCAGTTCCCTCGAACCCTATCACCACCTGATCAAACCCGACAGCTACTACCTGCGCATCGTCGAAATGCGCAAGGATAGCCTCGTGATGAAGTTCCAGTATATCCTCAACGAGCCCAACAAGGAACTCGAACGCGCCATCCGGAAAACCGCCAACCGAAGCCTGGTGTCCGTCATCAGCAACCGCGGCCGGTTGGTCGATAACATTCCGGATTTGGAAGCGCTGTCGGGTTTGGCTTGAACAGGTGATCTTTATCTTTCGTTTAATAGTTAATAGAACACGGATTTAACGGATCGCTGCGCGAACACGGATTAACGCGGATTAAAAAAATCCGTTTGATCCGCGTTCGCGCAGCGATCCGTTAAATCCGTGTGCCATTTAAGTTAACGGCCGGCCAGAACGAAAACGCCCCACCCACGTTTTATCAATCAACAAATCCCGCCGACTACCGAAAGCCGACTACCGACATCCGACTACCGACATCCGAAAGCCGACAGCCATGAACCGCCTACTCACCGAAACCTCCCCCTATCTCCTCCAACACGCGCACAACCCGGTCGACTGGTACGCCTGGAAGCCGGAAGCGTTTGAGCGCGCGCTGGCCGAGGACAAGCCGTTGCTGGTCAGCATCGGCTATTCCACCTGCCACTGGTGCCACGTGATGGAGCGGGAATCATTTGAAAATGAAGACATCGCAGCGTTTATGAACGACCGCTTTGTAAACATCAAGGTGGATCGGGAGGAGCGCCCCGACGTGGATGCCGTGTATATGGATGCCTGTCAGGTGCTGACCGGCGGCGGCGGGTGGCCGCTGAACGCTTTTTTATTGCCCGACGGCAGGCCGTTTTTCGCCGGCACCTACTACCCGCCCCGGCCCGCCTTCAACCGCCCCTCGTGGTTGCAGTTGCTCCAGCACATCGCCAACCTGTGGGATACTAAACGCGAGGTCATCGAGGAACAGGCCGAACGGATCATGGGGTTCCTGCACCGCAACGACAACGTGCTGGTGAAAAAAGTCGGCTCGGATGCACCGACCACCGACCACCGACCACCGACCACCGACAGCCGACAGCCGACAACCGACTACCCACTGCCGACAGCCCCCTTAAGCCGCGACCTGCTCGACAACATCTACTACCGCATGCGGGATCAGTTCGACCGCCAGGACGGCGGCTTTGGGTCGGCGCCGAAGTTCCCGTCCACCATGGCCATCCGCTTCCTGCTCAACTATCACCATTTCACCGGAAATACGGAAGCGCTGGAACACGCGCGACTGTCGCTGGACAAGATGGTCCAGGGCGGTATATACGACCAGATTGGCGGCGGGTTTGCGCGCTACAGCACCGACGCGGCCTGGCTGGTGCCGCATTTTGAAAAAATGCTATACGACAACGCCCTGCTGGTCGCCCTGCTGGCCGACGCGTACAAGATCACCGGTGAAGAGCGCTACCGGGCAACGATTTCGGAGACGCTGGCTTACGTGGAACGCGAGATGACCCACCCGGAGGGAGGCTTTTTTTCTGCCCAGGATGCCGACTCCGAAGGGGTGGAAGGGAAGTATTACGTATGGGACAAGGCGGAGATCGACGCGTTGCTCTCCCCCGAAGACGCGGCATTGTTTCAGGCTTTTTACGGCGTCAGCGAAGCAGGCAACTGGGAACACCGCAACATCCTGTGGCGCGCTGAGGATTATGACGCGTTTGCCGCGCGCCACCACATGGATCCGGAGGCGTTGCGCGCGCAACTCCAGCAGGCAGGCGCTGTGCTGCTCGAAGCCCGCAGCCTGCGTGTGCCACCCGGACTGGACGACAAGTGCCTGCTCAGCTGGAACGCCCTCATGTGCACCGCCTACGCAGCCGCGTTCAACGCCACGGGCCACGAGCCCTGGAAGACCGCCGCCCTGCGCAGCATGACCTTTATGCTGGATAAATTTGTCAATGGTGAACGCTTGTACCATACCTGGAAAAACGGCCGGGCGCAGTACGACGCCTTCCTGGAGGACTACGCCTTTTTGATCGAGGCGCTGATCAACGTTTACGAAATAAGCTTTGATGTCGGCTATTTGCAAGAAGCCGAAAAATATACGAACGTTGTTTGGAGTTATTTCCCGGAACAGGATGGCCCTTTGTTCTATTTCACCGATAGCCGCAGGCACGATCTGGTAGTGCGCAAGAAAGACTTGTACGACAACGCAACCCCTTCGGGCAACAGCACGATGGCGCTCAACCTTCAACGCCTGGGGTTGTTGCTGGACAGGCCCGACTGGCGGATGCGTTCGGAAGCCATGCTGATCGAGTTGCGCGATACCGTAGAGCGTTTCCCGCTGTCATTCGAGCGGTGGGCAGACGCCATGCAATACGCCGTTTTCGGATGGCATGAAGTGGCCGTCATAGGCGCCAATGCGCCGGACAAAGCAAAACGCATCCGGCAAACGCACGTGCCCAATGCCGTGCTGGCTGCCACGACGGCAGAAAGCGCCGAACTGCCCCTTTTTGAAAACAAAACCGGGGAGACGGATGCTTTGATCTACGTTTGTCGTAACTATGCGTGCCAACGGCCTGTGCAAACCCTTCCGGCGTTCCGTGAACTTGTCCATCCGTAAAAATTACTGTCCCATGCGCTCAATCGATACCTTCTGTTTTTCGAAATTCGCGATCCGGATGGCGGTTGTGGCGGGCTTTTCCACGCCCCTCGCCGCCCAACAGGCGCCCCAGTACACTTTGTTTATGCTCAATCCGTATGCCTACAATCCGGCATTCGCGGGCATGGAAAACACCCTGGTGGCCACCGGCGTGTACCGTCAGCAATGGAGCAACCTGGAAGGCGCGCCGGCCAGTCAGCAGGTGAACGCCCACCTGCCCCTGTTTGCGATCAACAGCGGGGTTGGTCTGAAAGTGGACAACGACATCATCGGCGCGCACCGGGCTACCCAGGCGGTGCTCAGTTACAGTTACCAGATCGGACTGGGCAAAAACAGTGCGCTCTCTGTCGGCGGCAGCGCAGGGTTCATGCAATACGTGCTCGACGGCAACAAGCTCCGGGCGCCGGAGGGCACCTACGAAAGCCCGGGCGGCATTTTCCAGCACAACGATCCCTTTTTACCTGAAGCCAGCGTTACGGCTTCTACGCCCGTGTTCGAAGTGGGGGTTTGGGCTATGCTGGGGCGCATGAACCTGGGCGCGGCCGTTCAGCCCGTTTTTGCCCCTGAACTCGAAACGTCGGGCGGCAGTTTCCGCCTGAAACCTGTCCAGCAAGCGATTATACAAGGCGGCTACCGGTTTGGAGAGCCGGATGGGCTGCAAATAAAACCGGCATTTTTGGTTAAAACTGACATAATTGAGACACAACTTGAAATTTCTACCGTTTTGCAGTGGCAGGAAAATATTTTTGCCGGTGCTTCCTACCGAGGGGCTGGCGCTAACAGCAAGGATGCGGTAACGATTCTGGGCGGATTTCGGTTGAATGAGAAAACAACCCTTGCTTATGGTTACGACATCCCGCTGTCTGCCCTGCGCGACGTGAATCGGGGGAGCCACGAGTTGTTGCTCCGATACAGCCTCAATAAACCCATCGGTGTTGGGAAACTGCCGCCGGTTATCTATAATCCGCGCTTCTTCTAGCGCACAAAGCGCCTCGTTCGCGTTTTTTTGTTAAAAAAAACCGGGGCGCATACCACAAAACGTTAATGAAACGTTACTGCGTAGCTTTAAACAAAACAAGGTTTGGCAAAAATTTCGCTTAATCCATTTGTATTCTTCACAATACTGCTACCTTTACGGCCACTTTTCCAAACCGACTAAAAAAGTAGGAAAAAACACGGGTGTTAACATGAAAAAACTGCAAAATTCAATCCTGCTCCTGTTCATTGTGGCAGTGGCTGCATCTTCGTGCGGCAGAAAGGAATCCGGCCAGCTGCTTGGCGTGACCGACCGACCCACATGGAACGGCCTTAATCCTTATGGTATGGTGTACGTACCGTCGGGTGTAGTACACGTAGGCTCGGGTGACGAGGACGTTGCGCGCAATCTCGTAGCCAGACCCAAGGCGGTCTCCGTTCAGGGATTTTACATGGACGAAACGGAGATTACCAACAATGAGTACCGCCAGTTTGTACAATGGGTGTCCGACTCGCTGGCGCTGGAAACCATGGGCCTCTATCTGGACGATGATGGCTCAACCTCCGACAAGCAATTGTTGGACTGGGATCAGGAAGTCGACTGGGAAGAGAGCGCCGAAGAACTGGAAGATCTGCACTACCAGGGTAACGAGCGTTTCTCCGGCCGCAAGGAACTCGATGTGTCCAAACTGGTCTTCGAATACCAGTGGATGGACTGGCAACGCGCGGCCCACGACCGCAACAGCAACCGAACCAGCCACCTGCGCAAGGAAAAAATCAAAGTTTATCCCGACACCCTTTGCTGGATTCGCGACTACGCCTACTCGTACAACGAGCCCATGACGCGCAACTACTTCTGGCACCCCGCCTTCGACGATTACCCCGTGGTCGGTGTCAACTGGAAAATGGCCAAGGCATTTTGCTACTGGCGCTCCAAAGTGTGGGATATGTACAACGACGAGGGCATCAACACCGAAGATTTCCGTCTGCCCACCGAGACCGAATGGGAATACGCATCCCGCGGCGGGCACGACAATGCGCCGTATCCCTGGGGCGCCTACTACACCCGCAACGCCAAAGGTTGCCTGCTGGCCAACTTCAAGCCTGGTCGGGGCAACTATCCTGAAGACGGTGGCCTGTACACCGTAAAAGCCGACGGCTACTACCCGAACGACTACGGCCTGTACAACATGTCCGGAAATGTGGCAGAATGGACCGAGTCGGCGTACTTTGAAAATGCATACAACTTTATGCATGACCTCAACCCGGACATCCGTTACGACGCCAAAGAGGAAGATCAGAAAACCTCTAAACGTAAAGTGGTGCGCGGAGGCTCGTGGAAAGACGTGGCTTACTACCTGCAAACGTCCAGCCGCACCTTTGAATATCAGGACACCACCAAGTGCTACATCGGATTCCGTTGTGTGCTGACCTTCCTGGGCCGGTCCATCAACGACTTCTAAATGATGGCGTTACGGCCCTTCGGCGCGTCTATACGTCCCTCCTAAACAGGTTTTTCATTATCCTGTGAAAGAAAACGCAGGCCTTTCCTTCAACAACGCTGCAATGTTGAACGGGATGTATCCGGTCTGCCTTAACTGTTTTTCGGTAAATTATTCGAAATAAAATTCGAATATATATCCGCACTGCGTTACATTTGCTGCACTCTTTTTGACAACCTAACCCTTTTTCCCTGCCGGGAAATTTATTCGTAACTGAAAAAAGCTTTTTAACCAATGAGTTTCGTAAAAACAAAAGGTTTCAAGTACTTTAAAAACCTCCTCATCGGTGTTGGCGCCGCCATCGTTCTTTTGGGCGCTCTTTTCAAACTGGAAAGCTGGCCCCTCGCCTCCGAATTTCTTATTGTCGGCCTTTCCATGGAAGCCATCATCTTCCTCTTTTTGGGTCTCATTGGACCGGAGCCCGATTACTACTGGAATAAACTGTATCCCGGTTTGGACGACTACCACGCCCGGATCCAGCCGCTGACCAGTGGCGGTGTGAACAACATGCCCGATGTAGCGCCACTGCACGGCGACGTGATTGAGCGCCAGTTGGGTGGTATGCTCACCGAACTGCAGTCGATGTCCAAAAGCCTGGGCGCGCTTAAAGCGCTTCAGGAGGTTGACTTCTCCGGCACGCAGGACCAGGTGAAATCAATGAGCAACTTCTACACCAAAATGAACGAGGCTATGGCCGACATGGCCAAGTCCGCCGAAGATGTTCGCCAGTACAAAGACCAACTGGGCGCCCTGAACAAGAACCTCGGATCGCTCAACACCGTTTACGGCAACATGCTGGCCGCCATGTCCAACATCGGTCGTCAATAATACCGGATCCTTTTTGGTAACCCTTCCTTTTCAATTCTTTTAAAACAAGGAGACTATGTCCATTCCAAAGGAACCGCGACAGTTGATGATCAACCTCATGTACCTCGTACTGACAGCCCTGCTGGCGCTGAACGTGTCCGCCGAGGTAATGAATGCCTTCTTTTCTCTCGACCGCGGCCTGAAAGGCAGCCGCGAGATCGTGGAGCAAAGCAACGCGGCGCTCATGGCAGGTATCGCTAAAACGGCGGAAGCCTATCCCACAGAAAAGAACGCCGATTTTCGCCGCAAGGCGGAAGAAGCGCAGCGATTGTCTGCGGAATACAACACCTACATTGACGGGATTCGTCAGCAACTCTTCGACGCAGCCAAAGGCCCTTCGAAAGACGACCCAACCATCCCGCGCGACATTCGCAACAAGGATATCACCACCCACCTGTTCGTGAACGAAGACGGCCCCAAGCTGGGCGACGAAATCGAGGCGAAAACCAAGGAATACCGCGAGAAATTCCTGGCACTCACCGGCAATGCGCCCGAAGTAAAGATTCCGCTGGAAGTGGAAGAAATTCCCGCTGGCTCTAAAAGTAAAAATTGGGTGGAGTTCAAGTTCAAACAAATGCCGGTGGCCGCCCTTTTCCCTGTACTGGGTAAAATGCAAAGCGACTCCAAGAGCTCGGCCACAGCCGTTATGAACTGGGCCGCCAAGCAAATGGGCGAGGTCGACATCAAATTCGACGCATTCGAACCGGCGTACTCCGCTGAGAAAAATTACGTGATCGCCGGCGAAAAATTTGCTGCCGACATCTTTCTCAGCGCGTACAGCACCACGGCCGACAACGTGAGCATCTCGGTCAACGGCCAGAGCATCGCGGTAAAAGAAGGCAAGGCCCACTACGAGGCCACCGCCAGTGGCCTGGGTGAAAAGCCCTTCAAGGTGAGCATCAACGTAAAAAACCCGCTGACCGGCGAGGTGAAGAACTACACTAAGGAGTTCAAATACGAAGTAGGTCAACGCGCGGTAGCCATCTCGCTCGACAAGATGAACGTGTTCTACATCGGTGTGGATAACCCCGTTTCTGTCTCGGCAGCCGGTGTGGCCACCAAAGACATCCGGGTGTCCGCCTCCGGTGTTCAACTCGATTCCAAAGGAGGCGGCAAGTACAACGTTCGTGCTACGACCCCCGGCGAGGCGTCCCTGACGGTTTCCGGCGGCGGCGTCAACCAGACGTTCACTTACCGCGTGAAACGTATCCCTGACCCCGTGCCGACGCTCGGCATGAAGCACAAGGGTGGCAAGATCGGCAACGGTGAATTCAAAGCCCAGGGCGGTATCATTCCCGTACTTGAAAACTTTGACTTCGAAGCCAAATGCGACGTGGCCGGTTTCGAGATGACCTTTGTGGCCAGACGCCAGGATCCGGTGACGGAGCAAAACCCGGGCGCCCGCTGGACGTCAGCCGTCAGCGGCCTCATCCAAAAGGCCAAGCCGGGCGACCTTTATATGTTCTCCGACATCAAGGTGCGTTGCCCGGGAGACCCCGCGCCGCGTAACCTCGGCACCATTTCCTTTAACATTAAGTAAGCACAAAATAACAGCGCCTCAGTTTGCGTTTTACAACGACTGAGGCGCTCATTTTGACCTGCTAAATACCTACTTAATTACTCAAACACGAGCCATGCACATTGCTATGAAGAAAATTCCGGCCATCGCCCTCCTTTTCCTCCTGGGGGTTTCCGGTGTTTGGGCCCAAGACCCCGAAGAAATTGAGGTCGCTACCGAAACCAGCGAACCTGTTTTTGTGGAGGACGCTCCACTGGATGAGGTGGTCGAGAAAGAAATTATGCTCGAACGCCGCGTGCTTGCCTACCAGCCCGTTCGCGAAAGCGATATCATGTGGGAAAAACGCATCTGGCGCATCATCGACGTCCGCGAAAAAATCAATCTGCCTTTCGCGTATCCGGAAGAACCTTTCTTCAAGATCATCGCCGACGCCGTGACCAACGGTGACCTGCCAGCGTACAGCGTGGAAGACGATAAGTTCAAACGCCGGCTGAGCACCGACGACGTTCTGGGGATGCTCTCCAAAACCGACACGGTGGTTACCTTCGATCCGGAAACCTACGAAGAAAAAGTACAGGTGGTGCGCAACGACATCAACTACGACGACGTGAAGCGCATCCGTCTCAAAGAAATCTGGTTTTTCGACAAGGAATCCTCTCAGCTTCAGGTTCGCATCCTTGGCATTGCGCCCCTGATCGATGTGACTGACAACAACGGTAACTACCTGTTTGAAAAACCGCTGTTCTGGATCTACTATCCGCATGCTCGTGAATTGTTTGCCCGCCACCGCGTATTCACCATGGGCGGCAACCAAAACGCCACCATTTCCTGGGAAGACCTGCTGGAAATGCGGGTGTTTAACAGCTACATCTACAAAGAGTCCAACGTTTATGACCGCAAATTGGAGGACTACCTTTCGGGTGTCGACATGTTGATGCAGTCTGAGCGAATCAAAGCAGAAATTTTCAACTTCGAACACGACCTCTGGCAGTTCTAAGGCGCCTTCAGGTTACCCTAAGCAGTTGACACATAAAGAGCGGCCTGCGTCCTTACCGACGCAGGCCGCTCTTTGCTTTTACTGCCTGGTGTTCTTTTACTCCGCCTTTACAACCATACCTCCGTCGCGCCAAAGCCGTATTTGGGGTGAAAATTATTCTCAAACCTGCGGACATGCGGGTGGTTGCGGAGCAACTCCGCGACCTCGCTGCGCAGTTTGCCCTCTCCCAGTCCATGGATAATGAAAACGTTGGATACGCCGAGCCGGATGGCTTTGTCGAGAAACGCCCGGCACCGGTGCATCTGGGTGCGCAATATATCGGCACTGGACAACTTTTGCCAGTTAGTCACCAGTTTTTCAATGTGCAGGTCGATTTCCGGCTCGAAAGTGGCAAAATCATGCACGTCGAAGAGTGGGTAGGCCCTGCTGTTGGTGGGCGGGGCTTTGGCGGACGTAGTTTTAATGTGTTGCCGGGTGTACGCCTTGAGGTCGTCGTCGGGGGCGGGGCTTTCCGCGTTCTGCTCCAAACGGTCGAACAGTATAAAGTGATGTACCGGCATTTGCAAGATCGGAACGAACTGCATGCGGTTAAAAAACTGCTTGGGTTTCACTTTAATGATCCGCTCCATTGGGTCGTCAGTCCCGGCCGTGGTCTGGCGCTGTACCCGAGCGTCGATCTCCGGGTGATCGTTCAGGTCGTCGGCCAACAATTCTCCAAGTTCCATCGCCGATCCGGCGTGTGAAAAATCCTCGACGTGGAATAAAGCCTCGTCGCCAATGTACATGCCCAAATCAACGAGAAAATCGAACCGCGTATCGTTCAGCAGCCAGGCTTTAAAGCGAGCTACCGTACCGTCGCGCCCGGGCATGGGTTCGAAACACATTTGCAGTCCCTGCGAATCAGCAACCGGCTGTGACGCACGTATCACCCGCCTGGGCGGTGGGTCGGCCTTTTTGGGCGCCTGCTTTGCGGCGTAAGGGTTGGGGGGGGGCGTCGATTTTTCGGTGGCCGACTGCAAGTCCTCCGGGTACGTCGGGATATCCAGGTCCGGGTCGGAATCGAGGCGTACCAGCACCATGTCACCTTCCAGGTAAGCAACAACAGTACCGGTTTCTCCGGTAAATCTGAAACGGACTTTGGCGCCAATCGGGAAGGACATACTTTTGAAACTTAAAGATCGATAAAAAGTTTACGCTTATGCAACGCCGTTTTTTTGTGCAGCAGACCATTGCCGGATGTCTGGGCTTGTTTTCCCTGCCCTATGGATTTAGAAAAACAGTGCCCGAGCTGCGCCGTCCGCCATTGCTGCGTCCCGGCGCGCGCGTAGCCCTCGTCGCACCGGGCAGCGCGCCGGCGCCCGAAAGGATAGCCACCGCCTTGCACAATATAAATGCCTTGGGGCTGGTCGTACAGGAAGGCAGGCACCTGCGTGTGCAACACGGTTTTTTGGCCGGAACGGACGAGCAGCGCCTGTCTGACCTGCATACGGCCTTTGCCGATCCGACTATCCAGGCCATTTGGTGCATCCGCGGCGGGTATGGTTGTACCCGGTTGCTACCTGGCCTCGATTACAAGCTGATCCGCCGGCATCCGAAGGCACTGATAGGGTACAGCGACATCACGGCGCTGCATCTCGCCATCCGTCGTGAAACGGGTCTTTTGACCTTTCACGGGCCGGTGGCCTACGAAAACATGACCCCGTCGGCGCTTAATGCCCTGCGCAGCATCTTGTTTGAAGGGATTCCGGCGCCTTGGCGGGCCGACCCTGATCACCCGTTTACTGTACGCAGGGGAAGCGCCCGTGGACCGCTGGTTGGGGGTAATTTGTCGGTGATGACCGCATTGGCAGGCACACCGTGGGAGCCGGATTTTCGCCATGCCGTCGTCGCGTTGGAGGACATCGGTGAAAAACCCTACCGGATAGACCGCATGCTCACCCAGTTGCTGCAAGCCACCAACCTCAAAGAGGCAGCCGGCATCTTATTGGGCGATTTTACCGACTGTACACCCAAACCCGGGGAGCAAAGCCAGACCCTGGTCGAGGTTTTTCAGGATCGGCTGGGCAGCCTGGGTATTCCCGTGGTTGGCGGATTCCCGATGGGACACATGGACCACCAACTGACCTGGGGGTACGGGGAGATCAGGGAACTATTGGCGCCATAACGCCTGAATGGGTGCGCTTCGCTGTTTGGGGCGCCGCTTCACCACTCTTGTCCCGGGTACATCCGCTGCAGGTGTTGCATTTCGGCGAGAATAAACCCGAGTCTTTCCGTGTGTCGCCCTTGCTTGCCCCCGCTTTGCATCCAGTCGCCGGAAGGTCGTACGAGGGTGGCCTCTTCGAGTACCTGGTTCACTTTTTCGTTCCAGGCGGCGCGGATGACGCGGAGGTCCGGACCGAGCCCCGATGTAAAGGCGGCCTGGTCTACTGCGTCGGGTTCGGTGAGCTCGCCGGTAAACGGCCAGAGCTCGTCCACTGCGGTTTGCATTTTCTGTCGACTGAGTTCAGTTCCATCGCCCAGTCGGAGCATCCATTCGCTGCTAAACCGCAGGTGGTAGGTGATCTCTTTAACGGCTTTTTCGGCAATGGCGGCCAGCTGCGCGTCATTGCTGTGGCAGAGCGCCTGAAACAAGGGCAGGTTGAACGCGTCGAAGAAAAACTGGCGGGCGACGGTGAAGGCCCAGTCTTCGTTGGGATGCTCCACGAGCAGTACGTTGCCATACTGGTGTGCATCGCGAAAGTAGGCCAGGTCGTCTTCGCTGCGGCCTTGTCCTTCGAGGGCGCCGGCGTGTGTGAGCAACATGCGCGCTTGACCGATCAGGTCGAGGGCGATATTGGACAAGGCTATGTCCTGCTCCAGAACCGGGCCGTGGCCGCACCATTCACTAAGGCGGTGGGAGAGGACGAGCGCGTTGTCGCCTAGCCGGAGGGTGTATGTAAAAGCGATATTCATGCCGTCTGATGGGCGCAGTTGCGCCTTTGCGTGAAAAGATTACATATTTTTGACCTCATTTGGCAGGTCATAAAAAGTGGGGTGGCGGTACACCTTGTCGTTGGCGGGGTCAAAAAAAGCTTCGGCGTCTTCTGTGGAGGCGTGGATGTGATTGGACTCCACTACCCAGATGCTGATGCCCTCGTTGCGCCGGCAGTATACGTCCCGGGCATTTTCAATGGCCATTTCGGCGTCGGCGGCGTGCAGGCTGCCGGCGTGTTTATGGCTGAGACCTTGTTTGGAGCGGATGAATACTTCCCAGAGCGGCCAGTCTTTCATATCAATTAGAATTTACCGCAAATTTGCATCTTTGCCGGCAAATAAATATAAAATGATTCGAGCGATTCTTTTTATCGTTTTTCTCCACGCTAGCCACGGCTTGTACGCGCAGTTTCACTTCGGCTTCAAAACGGGGTTGAATTTTTCACAAATTGACGGCCCATCGGAGCAGGACGATGCTGGAAAAGACCTGGAGGACTGGAACAGCTCCACCGGTTTCCTCGTCGGTATGTCGTTTGCCTACCAGTTCAACGAATATTTTTCGGTACGCAGCGAACTGATGTATTCCAAAAAAGGTACCGAGTACGAATTCGACGGCCAGAGCTATCGTTTTTTCCGCGACAACCAAACGAACATCCTTTCCTACGGGCAGTCGCGGTATAGCCTGCGGGTCAGCAATGCGTACATCGACTTGCCGGTGATGGCTGCCGGCAAATGGAAACGGCTGGAGCTGGCCGGCGGCTTTTATGCCGCTGCACTGGTACAGTCGATCGGTGAAGGCTCGCTGACTTACACCCAGGGGCGCACGGCTGTGCTGAACAACCCCGTAGACTCCATCCGGTATACGTTGGATTACAACTATAAAAAAGACGGTCCGGGTGGGGCGGACTTTGGCGAGACGTTCAACGTGCGCGTCGACAACCGCGACGTGACCCAGCCCCAAACCACCGGCGCTTATTTTGACCATACGGAAGACAATGGCGCGCTGTTTGCGCCTTTTGACTTTGGCCTGATTGGCGAGCTGAGCTTTTTTCTCACCGAGACCTTGTATCTCAGTGGGCGCGTTCAATACGGACTCACCGATATCACCCGAAATGAGGCCGACCTCTCCAAGGTACGGGTGGCAGATGACAACAGTTTGCTCTTCCGCGACGATAAACACAGAAACTTTACGATTCAAGCCTGCCTGGGTTTTTCGTTCTGACAAATAATGCGTACTTTGTCTGCTCACTACACTGTTTATGTATATGTCCACCCCCCAATTTTATCGCCCGGTGCTGCTTTTTGCGCTGCTGGTCTGGGTTTTTTCCTGCACCCTGTCGGATTTTGAAGACCTGGAGCTGGCCGAGCACGAGGCCGATTTTGCATTTCCGCTGTTTCAAACCAGCCTCAACCTGAAAGATTTGATGGACGAGGTGCTGAACGACACATTGCCGGGCGACACCCTGCTCGTGAACGCCGATGGAACCATGACCCTGATATATTCGGGCGACCTGGTCTCCAAACCGGCGCTGGACTTGTTCAGCTTTTTCCCGGACACCCTTATTCCGCTGACAGACAGCCTGGCTGAACTGCCGTTGGACGATATCCCCAATTCCCTTCGCGTAGACCGGGTAGATTTTTCCGGCGGTACCATTGCACTGGTTGCATTCAATTCCTGGACGGACTCGGTGGACCTCACGGTGACCATCCCTCAGATGCTCAAAAACGGGCAGGTATTTGAAGTAGGCACCAAACTGGCGCCCGGTCAGTTTTACTTTGGGCCAACCGTTCCGATTGCAGGGTATGTGCTTGCGCCGACCAACAACACACTTGTCGCGCGGTACGTCGCTGTGGATAAAAACGGCCTTCGGGTGAAACTGGAACCCTTTTTCCCCAACCCTGAAATCGACGGGGTGGCGCTCGACCTCGACAAGCCGGCCTTTTCCTACATGCAGGGCTATTGGGGTTACGAGGTGTACCCGTTGACGGAAGATACGATCGAGATTGACCTCAACCAGACCGATCTGGATGGCGACGTGTACATCACCGATCCGAAGGTTACGTTCACGGTGGCGAATTCCTGGGGCTTTCCTACGCAGCTATTGATCGAAAAAATGGTGTTCGTCGGTCGGAATGGGGTAGAAATTCCGCTGCAAACCACTGCGCTCCCCAGTGGTGCGCTCGATCTGGCCTACCCTTCCTACGCCGCCGGGGAAGTTGGACAAACCAAGTATACCAAAATATTTTTTGACAAGAACAACTCCAATATTGACGATATTTTCAATTCCCAGCCGGTTCAGTTGATTTACGACATCGATGGTATTGCCAATGTCGAGCAAGACCCGGACGTCACCGGGTTCATCACCGACAGCAGCGTGGTAGATCTGTTGGTGAGCGTTGAGCTGCTGCTCGAAGGTTCGGCGTTGAACTTCGGCGCCGAGCAGACCCTTGATTTGAATTTCGGTGAATACGATGATCTGGACACCTCCAATATCGTTTCCGTTGAGTTCAAACTCGTAACGGAAAATGAAATGCCCATATCGAGTGACCTGCAAATCTACTTCCTTGATGACCAGGAACAGCCGATAGACTCTTTGTTTCTCGGCGGCCCGCAAACCATGCTCCGGGCGGCTCCGATAGACAACAACGGGGTTGCTGTGGGCGTAGAGCGCACAGAGACCTTTATACCTATGTCCACCGAGCGTTTTAACCGCATCCGGACCTCGCCCAAGGCCCAACTGCAGACTTACTTCACCACGGCACAGGGCGGGCAGGTACCGGTCAAGCTCATTGCCACCCAGGATGCGGTAGTCAAAATGGGCATACGTGTCCGAACCAGGTTCTAGCCTTTGAAAACTACCATGTCTATGAAGCGTATTTTATTTGCAGGGTTATGCCTGCTATTTGTAACGGTGCTGCAAGCCCAGCAGGAGTTGATGTTTTATCAAATGCCGGAGTTTTGGCATGCCAATGCGCTTAACCCGGCCTTTTTCCCCCAAGACCGAAAAGTGCAGGTCGGCCTGCCGGGTTACGGGCTGGATGCCTGGAACAGCGGGGACATCACGTTCGACGACTTTCTCGACCGGGATGGAGGCAAGCTCTACCTCGATTTTGGCAAGCTCATCGATCAACTGGAACCGGAAAATGATCTGATCACCGACCAGCGGCTGGAGACCCTTTCTTTGGGTTTGCGCCTAAAGGGCGGGTTCTACGCCTCCTTTGCCCATGCGGTGCGCGCCCACGCTTTGGTAGTGTATCCCAAAGGGCTGCCCCAACTCCTGTGGGAAGGAAACGGCAGTGCGGATTTTCTGGGTCAAACGGTAGAAATCGCGCCGGTTGTACGTGGGTTTAGCTGGCATGAAATCCGGCTCGGACTGGCCAAGGACCTCGGCAAATGGACCGTCGGCGGGCATGTGAACGTGATCGCCGGTCTGGCTGCCCTGGAATCCGATCAAAGTCGCAAAACAGCGACCGTGTACACCGATCCGGATATTTATCAGTTGACCCTGAAGGCCGATTACGGCTTCTGGTCGTCAAACGTGGTGGAAAGCATAGATACCCTGGACCTTGGTTACCGGATAAAGTTTGTAGACGACTTCAACGGCGCCGACCTGTCTGCCAATACCGGCGTTTCTTTTAACCTGGGCGCCCAATATCGCATCAACGAACAACTCTCCGTGAGTGCAAGCGTTTTGGACATCGGCGGAAACATCCCCTGGAAAAATAAATCCTACTACTTCGGTACGCAGGGAGAATACCTGTACGAGGGCGACATCATCGACGGAAAGGAACTCATTCAGGGATCCGACAGTATAGACCTGGATGACGGCCTGGACACGCTGAACGATATTTTCGCTTTTTCCCGCTCCGATCAATCGTTTTCCTCGACCGTCCCGACCCGTTTTTACGCCGGTGTGCAATACCGGTTGGGCGTGGACTGGGCGGTGAATGCCACGGTTTTTCATCAGCAGAGCACGCTGGTTGATCAAACGGCGGTTGGCATAGGGCTGCGCTGGACGCCGCTGTACTGGCTGTCTTTAGGCGCGAATTACGGCATTAATACCCGTTCGGCGGCCAACGTCGGCTTTCACGTTGGCGTCAGGCCCGGGCCGGTTCAATTCTATTTTGCCTCCGACAACTTGTTGACCTTGTTTCAGCCGTATGCTTCGCCGCAGGTGAATTTTCGGACAGGGATTTCTTTGGCGTTCGGCAAGCCACAAACCTGACAGGTAAATGCATTCAAAACCCTTTGAGGAGGCCTTTGGCCTCCTCAAAGGGTTTTGAATGCATTTACCTGTCAGGTTTGCCCCTACTTCGGAACCGTATTCGGGTTCAGCAAATCGTAAAACTGGTCCAGCTTGGGCATAATGATGATGCGGGTGCGGCGGTTGATGGCGCGTCCTTCGGGCGTGGTGTTGGTGGTCAGCGTGTTGTACTCTCCTCGTCCGGCGGCGATCAGGCGATTGGGGTCGATGGCGTAGTCACTTTGCAGTACCCGTACAACGGACGTAGATCGTTTCACGCTCAGATCCCAGTTGTCCACCATGCAGTTGTTTTTGATCGGCACATTGTCGGTGTAGCCTTCCACCATCACTTCCACTTCGGGGCGGGATTCCACGATCTGGGCAATTTTGCCGAGTACCTCTTTGGCGCGAGGGGTCAGGGTAGCGCTGCCGCTTTGGAACAGCATTTTATCGGACAGGTTGATGAACACCACCGTTTTATCTACTTTAACCTCCACGTCTTCGTCGTCCAGACCGTCTTTCAGCACGCTCTTGAGGTTTACGGCGAGGGCCAGGTTAATGGAATCGGCTTTGGTTTTGGCCGCCTGGAGCAACTGGATGTACTTGTCTTTGTTCTCGAGTTGCGAAAGGGTTTCCTTGATGTTGTCGTTGGCGGATTGGGAAAGCACCGTCAGGTTGCCCACCTGTGACACTTGCCGTTCCAGTTGCGCTTTATAATCTGCGATCTGCTCCTCGCGCAGGGTGAGCAGCGCCTGCAACTTATCGCGTTCCTGGCTGGCCGTAGAGAGGTCACTCATGCACTTGTTCAGGTCTTTGCCACACACGCCAATCTGTTTGTTGGCGGCGCTCAGTTGGCTGCTCAGATCGGTCTCCATGGCGGCGAACTTTTTCTTGCTGACGCAGGCGGTGAAACTCAATCCCACCAAAAGGATAGTAAGTAGTTTGATCGTGTTCATAAAAGAATGAGGGTATTTAAACGGTGAAATTTTTGGCGAATGAACGTTAAACGCGGTAAACGGCAAAACATTTTGCCGAATTTGAATACTGAACGGGTAATTTGTACCTCTGTCAGGGACGAATAGGCCACTCGGGCCGGCTTCTTCGTGTTTATCGCCCCACCACCTCAAAAACCTGCTCGATGCGGTATCCGTCGGTGTCCACTACGGCCAGGGTATGTTTGCCGATCCCGGGTTGAAGCGATAATTGGTGAAAGGTTTGTGTGCTGCCCAGGTAGCGTCCGTCCAAATGCCAGTACAGTACCTGGCCCGGCCGATTATGGGCCACTTCAAATACGGTGCTACCCAAGCGACCATCCAGTTCCACCGGGACGTAAATGCGGGTAGGGCGCTTGGGGTATATGAGTTGCATGGGCGCCTGTTGGGCTTCCGCGATGGCGCCCGGACAATCGGCCCGGAATGGCGGGGGGGGCTGGTACCAGGGGTGTTTGCGGATAAAGTAGTGCGCTTCCATGGGAGGCAACACGAACCAGGGGGTATGGATCATTGTCGAAGGGTCGGCACAAATACTATTCACCTGCCAGGCGCCGGAGGCGTCCAGGTGCAACAACGGATGATTCGGGCACGCTTTGGCGTTTAGCCCGGGTTTGGGTATCCAGGTGGTGTCGGCCGGGCAATGTGGCCCTGCCCGCCAGCCACTTTGCGGACACACCGGCGCCTGCACCATGGCATCGTAAGGGGGATCGAACCAGCCGCTGTGGGGCAGGAGTTCCAGCAGTTCGAATAGAACGGGTGCGGCGGCTTGCACGCCGATGAGCCCGGGGCGCCCTTCCCCGTCCGCGTTACCCACCCATACGCCCACGGCGTGGCGCGGGGTCACCCCGGCAGCCCAGGCGTCGCGGAAGCCGAAACTGGTGCCGGTTTTCCAGGCGACAGGCCGGCTGCCCTGGAACAGCTCCCACTCGCCGCTGCTAAGTGGCCGCTCCACTTGCTGCATGGCTTCGAATGTATACCAGATTGCCCCCGCACCCAGTACCGGCGCCTCCTTTTGCAAGGTCGGTTGACGCTGGTGCACCAATTCAAAAGTGGGTGGTCGCATGTCATCCGCAGCATACCGCCCGTCGCGGCTGTAAAAGTTGCCCAGCACCCTGCCCATGCCGGCGTACGCATGGGTAATGTCGACCAACGATGCCTCCGCGCCGCCGAGGATCAGCGACAGCCCATAGTGCTCCGAGGGACGGTTCAGGGTGCTCAATCCCAGGCGCTTAAGGTTGTAGTGAAACTTGTTCAGCCCGTATTGTTGCAAGAGCAGCACGAAGGGTACGTTGAGCGAGCGCGCCAGGGCACGTCGTGCGGTTACCGCGCCATCGTACGTTTCGAAGTAGTTTTCCGGCTTGTACCGGCCCAACTGGGTGGGTACGTCGTGCAACAGGCTGTTGGGGAGTATGTCGCCGCTCTCCAGGGCCAGCGCGTACAGGTATGGTTTCAGGATGCTGCCCGTGCTGCGCGGGGCGGCAGCACAATCGACGGACTCCCCGTGATCCTGTCCGGCGCCGGCTACGTTGCCGGCGTAGGCCAGAATTTCACCGGTCGGCACGTCGATGATCACAGCGGCCATGTTGTGTACTTCATTGCCCTGATAAACCGCTTGGCGACGTTCCAATATGCCGTTTACGCGCTCCTGAAGCAGGGCATCCAGCGTGCTTTTCAGCCTCCGTCGGTCGGCGCCGAAGCGGCCGGCAGAGATCATGTCCAGTACGTGGGGCGCCATTTGGGGCAAAGGGTGAGGGGCCTCGGGCAACTGCTCCTCCTTGGCCAGTTCGGCGTCGAGCCGATCAAGCCGGCCCTGTTCCACGAGCTTGTCCAGCAGCCGGTTGCGTTTGAGTAGCAAGCGTTCGGCGTTGCGTCCGGGTCGTATAAGTCCCGGGCTGTTGGGCAATACAGCCAGGGTGGCGGCTTCGGCCCACGAAAGTTGATGCGGTTTTTTGCCGTAATAACGCCAGGCGGCGGCTTCGATGCCCACCACGTTTCCGCCATAAGGCGCATGGGCTGCGTACAGGCGTAGAATGGCGTGCTTGGTATAACCGGCGTCGAGCCGCAGGGCCAGGAAAATTTCCAGTATTTTTTCCCGCAGCGTGCGCGGGGGGTTGCCGCGCGACAACCGGACGACTTGCATGGACAAGGTGCTGCCCCCGCTGATGATCTTTCCTGCCCGCATGTTCTGGCGAATGGCACGCAAGAGACTCAGCACATCCACACCCGGATGCATCCAGAATCGCCTGTCCTCAAAAGCGACAACGCAGGTGATGTATTTCTCCGGAAGACTGTCCGGCTCCGGGAAGCGCCATTGCCCATCGCTTGCTATTCGGGCGCCCAGCAGCCGTCCGTGACGGTCTTCCAACACAGCGCTGTAGGGCGTTTCGAAAAGCGGGTAGGGTAGCGCAAAAACCCACAATAGCAGTAATCCGGCCACCAGCGCCCAAAACAGGTGTGATCGGCGGAAAAACAGTTGCGGTAGAGTAGTTTTTATGGGCATGCCTTGCTGCTGAAACCTTCAAAAGTAAGGCGCTTACCCGAAAGATTAATTGCTCATACGCACCATTTTTCGCACCTCCGAGAAATGGTCCGTTTCCAGCCGGTAATACAGCACCCTTCCTTCCGGCAACAGCGATCCGTCCAGCGAAACAGCGTTGTACCCTGCATGGAATGCTCCGGTCCGGGTGTAGCAGATACGCCCCGATTCGTCGGAAATGGTCAGCGTTGCTTCCGCAGGCTCCGGCAGGTAGAATCCAATGTTGGTTTGGGCTGAAAAAGGATTGGGGTGGTTTTGTAGCAGTTCAAAACCGCTTTTTTGCCCGTTCTGATCCCTGAATCGAAGTGCCACATCCAACAGGTTACCGTGCAAATCGTACGCTTCCGCGTGGGTGATGCGATCGGATACCGATATCATGTCGCTTAGCCGCCCCGCCGAAAGAGCCTTAAAGGTGACGGCAAAGGCCCCGGCCGCTTCGCCGTCTGCCGAAACGGTGAGGGCATCGGCGAACACGCCGTAATGGTCTGTCGTAGCGTGGTCGCCCGGCGACACACCGGCGACCTCCAGCCCGTTCAGTTGAAGGGTGAACTGGTATCCCAACACCTGTCGGTCGTGCTGAAACGATACGGCACATAGCTCGCCCGCTTTCACTTCGCGGTCTTCGGTGTCGAACATCAGGGCGCCGGCCGCGCGGTCGCTGGTCTTTGTCCCGAAAGCAGGAATGGTGTTGCCGTTCACATCGCCCACCTTTATGGCCACAAAATCATGGTTTAGGCCAAATCCCAAAGGTAGTACTCCGGAGATCTGCTCCGGATAAGGCGGCTGGAAAGGGTTGGCCGGGTTGGTGAAAACAAACGCCTTGTCGACAAACCGCCAACTGTGGCTGTTGGGCAAGGTGGTGTAAATGCCGAGAATGAGTTTCCGCAACTCCACGATGTCAAATGTGGTGATGGAACCCGATTTGTTGGCGTCGGCGGCGATCATGCGATACGGATTTGCTATAGGCTCAATGCCCAGGATGTGCCTGGAAATGAGCACCAAATCATAGGTGGAGACGCCGTTGAGCGGATTGTCGGTTTTTTTCGGCGTAATCACGTACGTGCTGGCGATTGGCAGGGCATTTGAAAACGAGAAATATCCGCTGTTATCGGATGTAATCGAATACCCAAAAGACTGTCCGGCAGGACTCTGTGCGTCAAATGCCAATTCGGCGTTGGCTAAGCCTGCCTGTTGATCGGTCAGCAGGAATCCGGCAATCTGAGCGGTGGAATCGGGGCTGCAAATTTGCATGTTGTCCTGAATGTTTACCTGGGCTTGGCAAAAATCAGCGTTCCCGGCCAGGTCCTCCGCCCACAGTTCCACGTATTGTTTGCCGAGATCTGCGCAGGCAAAATCAACCATTTGGATCGGATTGCCTTGGGCATCCTCCGGGAATCCCGTTCCGGCGCCTACGCGGCGCAGGCCATAACGAAGCAGTGTGGAGGGGGTACAATTATCGTCTGCATATTGCAGAAAATCGCTTGTATTCAGGCCGATGGTTCCTCCCGCCATGATGTTAACGGATATGCCGTTCAGGCAGGCTACCGTCGGTTTTTTGCAATCCTGCACTTCAAAGGGATATTCGCACACCGATTCATTCCCGCAGTTGTCGGTCACAAACCACTTGATCTTGTGTTTGCCGTAGGGTAGTTGCGGATCGGCATACACGCCCGGATTTTGGGCGGTGTTCCAGGCAACACGCGCCGTTCGGGTATTGCCCGCGGAGGTTATTTGGAGTGTAAATCCGAATTTCTGGTTTGCCGGTACCGGGCGTTGATCAAAAGGCAGGGGTGTTCCGCCCAGGTAATTGGGCAGCGATGCGTTGCCGGCGTTTATCGTATTGAATCCCGGCAGGTTGGTGCTGGACACCACGGTCTCCATGTCGCCATCCTGATTCAGATCCAAAAAGAGCAGATACCGGAAATTAACATCCACCCCGGAGCAGTCATCCGTTGCGCTGATGTGCAGATCGGTGGGCGTCTCACACAGGTCGTGCTGCCCGGTTATGGGGTCGTTGAAGGCGTTCGAATGCCAGAGCAACGGATCGTTGTCGCTCAAATCGCACACGGCCACCTGGACCGGGCAACCGGCTATGTCGGGATGTTTGGCGTCGACGACCTTGATGACTTGCTGGTAGGTGTAGCAGTTGGCCGTTGGATCCCAAAACACGGAAAAATTGGTGGGCGCCGCATCCGAAGCCTTGATTTTCACCTGCGAAGCGGTCCATACACCGCCGGTGTTGGGAGCGGAGACGACCGGCCCGGGCAGGTTGGCGGGGTGGTTAATGCCGATCACCGGCTCCGGATTAGGGACGCGGATGCATGGCTTATTGGGGTCGTAGGTACACCAGTTGATGATTTTCCAGGTACGTTCGATTTTGTAGCATGCGTCGGGCACGAGGTTGAATATTTCGTCCTGGTGCGACATGGCGAGCAACTCGCAATTTTCACCAAAAAATTGGGGTTGACCATACAAACCGAAGGAGTCGCAAAAGGTCGACAGCGCATCGTCCGGGAACCGAATAAAATACCCCTGATCGGGTGTGACGAATACGCGCTGGGTGCATAGGCTGACGGAGCCGGCGCAATCCGTAGCGCGGAAAATCCGCGAAATGGTGCCTCTGTTGCAGACGGTGTCAAACGCAGCGAATTGGTTGGTGACGGTAACGGTGTCGGCACAGCAATTGTCCAATACACGAGCCACGCCGTAAGAGGTGAGGCTGAAATCAAAATTTTCGCAGGAGACGGTTACGTCGTTGGGCGGCAAGCAGGCGGGCTTGATCTTGTCGTCGACAAAAACTTTGACGACGCATTCATTGGTGTTTTGATCTAGAAAAGTCAGCGACACTTCACCGACGGGCAGCGGGATGTCGAAAACCCGCAGCAAGACCTCAACCGTGTCGCTCACGTCTTCGCAGCAAAAGCGCACCTCATCGAAAAAGCGGTTGTTGGGTTGGCAGGAGTTGACCAGCACACGCCTTGCTTTCAGCGTTATGCCGTTGCAGTTGTCGTACGAGCCGTTGTTGAACGATTCGGCGAACAACAGCGCGCTGCCACCGGAGCCGAGCGATACCTGAACAAATTCTTTGCACGCGGCCACCGGCGGCACATGGTCTTCCACTGTAATAGTGAACAGGCAGGTTGCTGTGTTGCCGCATTCATCTGCAATGACGTACCGGATGAGCGCAGGTCCCCTTGGGAGGTCAATAAGCCCCAATACCCCCAGGGTGTCGGGGTGCTGGGGGTTGTTACCCGGGAAATCGGACAGCGATCCGCTCAACCCAAAGGGTGCCAGGTTCACCGTCCACTCGGCGCGCAGAGAAGCAATGCCGGAGCAATTATCCGAAATATAAAGGTCGGGTAGGTCAACCCGAGCCATGCAGCCGGTCGGTACGACGTCCACCGTCAGGTTTTCCGGGCAACTCACTACCGGACCCTGTTTGTCTTCTACCCGAATGGCCTGTATAAACGAAAATGGGTTTGTATCCTGAACAGCGGGCGAACACCAGTCGGACAGCGTCCAGGTGCGCAGCACGGTGTAGGCGCCCTTGCACGCCGGCAACAGGTTGTCGGTGTACACAATGGCGATCTCGCAGGCGAGGCTGTTGGGAAACAAGGGGAAAAAGCGGTTGTTGAACGAAATGCCGGGTAAACCTGTCAATTCCGGTTCGGTTTGTGGAAGATCGCACGGAAGAATGGTGTCCGCCGGAAGCGTGAGGTCGCCCAGGCTAATCCTTTCAAGCGAAATATTTTGGGTGCAGTTGCTTTGGTTGTCGAACGCGTCGGCTGCGTTCCAAATCCTAATAAGCCGCGCACTTACCCCCTGGCTGTTGCAGTCCTCATCGATGTAGGTATCGGAATAGGTCAGGGTAAACGGGGTGCAGTTTTCCTTTATCTCCGGCCGGCCCCCGGTTATGCCGAGGGTGTCGGCCAGAAAAGCCGGCGAAAGATCGGGCAGCGCGCAAGGAACGGCCAGGTCGGTGCAGGTCAGTGCGGGGGCCAGTTTGTCTTCCAGGGTGATCCTTCCCCAACAGGTGTTGCCGCTTTCCAGGTGCTCTACGGTGGCAACGAAGGTGTGGCCGGCTTGGGCAAAGCCCAGCGGATTGGCTACCGGCACGCCGAAGGTGTCGGCAAGCGTCACCCGGTAATCGTCGAAACAAGCGTAGGACCCTTCGAGAATGAGATCGGGGGATATCTCCGCAACGCAATTTTCGTCGAAGGAGACCTGTACATGGTCGTTGCAGACAACCGTAGCGGGAGTAGGTACCACCTGGACGCCCACTTCCATCCATTGTATGCATCCCGGATCGCCGAGATCTTTGAACTTCGCCGGTCCGCCATCGACGGTGTAACGGATCAGGTAACTTCCAATGCCGAGGGCGCCGGCGTCAAAAACAGAGTCCTGTTGGCCATTGATGGTAAAACGGGCATCGAGATAATGATCGTCGCCGGGCAGACCGTTCAGTGTTAACGGAGCAGTGTACAGGCACATGGTGTTGTTGATGGCCGAGAGGATGGCAATTTCGGGATAGCGGCATCCATTGCTGATAGAGAGGGTATCTCCTGCATTGCTGACAACGGTCAGGCGGTAACCAAACGAGTCGACGTGCACACCCGGCAAATAGTAGTCCCCGCTGCCTGCCGGATATTCCTCCAGCGTTGTGCCGGCCGAGACGGGCACAGGGCCGGCTGGCGGCGCAGGGCTGGCCGGTATGAACAAGCCGTTGGCAGAAGCTACCGTCCAGTTTTTACCGGTCAGCGACCGCACGTAAACGGTCTCTTCAAACTGGCCGTTGGCTGTGGTCGTGGCATTGTTTTTGCAGCGACAAGGGTCAGGAATGGAAATCGTGGCGTGACACCGATCGAAGGGGTTAACGGTAACCTTGACCACACAGGAGCCAATGTTTCCGCAGGTGTCGGTAACCGATAAAGCGAAACCTTGCGTAGTGCCGGCAACGCTGCAGGTGTAAATGACCGAAGACGGGATGGGCGTTACGTCGCCACAGTTGTTCGTTGCGGTGAAAGGGATATCCGCAGCAGTTAAAATGGCCATGCCTTCATTATTCAGGTTTACCACCATCGGACTGCAAGCCAGCACCGGCGGATTGTTCTGAACAGGGATACCAAAAGCAGCAAAATAAGTCCCGACGGTTATGGGAAAAAGGAGTAAAACTGTTTTCATGCTAAACGCGATTATATGGAAACTGAATGTGCTTGTGACTGAGCTGATTGGGTGAATAAAACACCGGCGCCAACTGCCGGAATTCAGCAGTGACCAAACGAACAACCGATCAGAATGATAGCAAACTGACTGTTTAGCTTTACCGTAACCAAGAGTGGGAAAGAGAGCGCTTTAGAAAACCTGCCTGCCTACCGGAGCAGCAACACGAATAGCGCGCGGGAATGCCAATCAGTCATGAGATTAGTTAGGACTAAAAGGATTAGTTCAGATACCCAACGCAAAAGTAAAATGTTTCACGCTACCTGTACAATACCCTGTGAAGGTTTCTTGAAATTTTAACTTTTACGCTTTTTTATATGTATTTGAAGAGAATTAACATACCTTGTAGGAACTTTTTCCCGTTACCGGTTGTAGTTAGCTTCAGTACCCGGCGTGCATTTAATGACTTTCCGGCGAATTTCCAACCATAATCCAAATTTATTCGGTTTGATCCGAAACTTTTTGACCAACTCACCGTCTTAAAAAGCCAGTCACATCCAAGCATCATGCGTCAACTCAAAATTTCACACAAGATCACCACGCGCGAAAGCCTCGCGCTGGATAAGTATCTGAACGATATAGGTAAAATTCCCATGTTGGCCGGTGACGAGGAAGCCGAACTCGCCCGTCGCATCCGGGACGGCGACCAGCAGGCGCTGGATAAACTTACGCGCTCCAACCTCCGTTTTGTCGTATCGGTTGCCAAACAATACCAAAATCAGGGTCTGTCTCTGTCTGATCTCATCAACGAGGGCAACGTCGGTCTGATGAAAGCCGCACGCCGTTTCGACGAGACGAAAGGGTTCAAGTTCATCTCCTATGCCGTGTGGTGGATTCGGCAGAGCATCCTGCAAGCCATCGTGGAGAATAGCCGGATTGTGCGTATGCCGCTCAATAAAGTGGGCTCGTACAACAAAGTCAACGAGGCCTACATCTCTTTTGTCCAAAGTTTTGAACGCGAACCTTCGGAAGAAGAGTTGGCGGAACTGCTGGATATGAGCCCGCGCGAAGTGCAGACCATGATGCGCAGCACCCTCCGCCACGTATCGCTCGACGCCCCCCTGGGCAACAGCGACGAAAGCGAAGCCACCATGCTGGACGTGTTTATGCCCGAAGGCGCCGACGAACCCGATCTGGATCTGATGGCCGAGTCCCTGCGGGAAGAAGTCGCACAGGGCCTGTCCATCCTTTCGCCCCGCGAAATAGAGGTGATCGCCTCCTACTACGGTTTGAGCGGTTATAAACAACTTACCCTCGAGGAAATCGGCGAAACGTACGGGCTCACCCGAGAACGCGTACGCCAGATCAAGGAGCGCGCCATCCGCCGCCTGCGCAAATCCTACAACCGCAACGCGCTGCGTTCGTACCTGGGATAAATCGAATGCGGAATGCGGAATGTCGAATGCGGAATAAGAGGGCTCTTGGTCATTTCGGGTAACCAAGCGCCCTCTTATTCCGCATTCGACATTCCGCATTCCGCATTCGCCAAGCGCCCTTTTATTCCGCATTCGACATTCCGCATTCCGCATTCGCGTATCTTTGCGCCTGCTTGTGAATTTATGTCTCGATATCGGCAATACCCGGGTCAAAGTGGGCGTGTTTGACGGAGCCCGGATGCTCCACCATACACATTGGTCTGCCTGGACGCAAGAAGGTATTCAGGCCCTTCACCAACGCTATGCGTTGCGAAGGGCCATTGTTTCCTGTGTGGCTTCACCCGACCCGGCGCTGATGCCCTGTTTGATAGATATAGGATTGAATGTCATTGAGTTAACCTCCCAAACACAGCTCCCCTTCACCAACAACTACGCCACCCCGGAAACGCTGGGCAAAGATCGCCTCGCAGCGGTTGCGGGTGCGCATGCGTTGTACCCCAAAAGAAACGTTCTGGTGATCGACGCAGGTACTTGCATCAAATACGATTGCCTGGATGCGGACGCAGTTTTTCACGGAGGCAACATCGCCCCGGGATTGCACATGCGCATCCGCGCCATGCACGAACAAACGGCCCGGTTGCCGCTGGTTCCGCTTGTCATGCCCGAATCCTTTGTCGGATCGAGTACGGAGACAGCGCTGCAAAATGGTGCTTTGCTGGGCGCGGTGCTGGAAATACGGGGTTTTATAACGCTTTTCAGCCGGCAATGGCCCGGGCTGCTGGTGCTGCTGACCGGCGGCGATGCAGCATTTTTGAGCACACGGTTGTCTCAGCCCGATTTGGCCATGGAACCCAATTTGCTGCTCATCGGATTAAACCATCTTTTAAACCACAACTCATAAAGCCCATGGAGGCCCTCTTTTACCGGAAAGCTGGTTTGGCAACGCCGTTATTTCTGTTGCTCCTGTCTGTTGAATTGTTTGCTCAGCCCAATCAAAATTCTCCCTATTCCCGCTTCGGCCTGGGTGATCCGCTTCCCCAGTATTTCACCCACCATGCCGGTATGGGTGGCCTCACGACGGCCTATCACGATCCGCATCAACTGACCGTGCAGAACCCTGCATCACTTGCTTTTTTGCGTACGGCAACCTTTGAGACCGGCTTTTACACCAATTACAGCAATTACAGGTCGTCGGAAGACGGCAAATTCAACGACTGGACCGGCAACCTCTCCTACCTGGCACTCGGGTTCACCCTGAGAAGTCCGATCAACGAAGCGCTGGACAAGGTGCAGTCCCCCTGGCGATGGGGCATGGGGTTCTCCCTGGCTCCCTACACCCTCATCGGGTACAGCATCTTCTCCAACGATACCTTGCCGGATCTGGGCGCCTTTACCAGCGCTTTCGACGGCGACGGAGGCACTTCCCGCTTTGCCTGGGGGACTGCCTTGCGTTACAAGGAAACGTCGGTCGGTTTGACCCTGGGATGGGTATACGGTCAGGCGTATCAGGATAACACCACGGGTTTTTCCGACAGTTTTCCTACTTTCCAGACCCACCTGAACACCGACTACCGGATCAACGGGTTTGTCTGGAACCTGGGCGTGCAACACGATTGGGTGCTGCAATACGCGGTAAACGACGAAGCAATACCCAACAAATGGATTACGTTTGGCCTGACAGCCAGCAGCAACCACGCGTTGACCATCAAAGCCGACCAGTTTTACCTGCGCAGCCGGGGCGAGTTTTCAGAAGGCATTTACCTGAATCCCGATACCCTGCTGTTCGAGGAGGGCTCCCGGCAAAGCCTGACGTTGCCGGCCATGTTCAGCCTCGGTGCTATGTTGGTCGAGGCGAACAAATACCGCCTGGGCATGCAGTACGACTTTGGCAACTGGCAATCCTATGCCAACGAACTGAAACCCGAAACGCTACGCAACACGCACGGGATTTCCGTGGGCGCCGAGTACATTCGCGACAACGCCTCTTACAACAAGTACCTCAACCGCGTTCGATTGCGCGGCGGGGCCTACTTCCGGCAGGATCCGCGCGTGGTAGACGGCGAGCAGGTGCATGATTTTGGCGGCTCCATCGGCTTCGGGTTCCCCATCGTGCTGCCCCGGCTACAAACTTCCTACCTCAATACCTCCCTGGAGGTGGGCAACGTGGGCGCAGGAACCCCCATTCAGGAGACTTACTTCAGGCTAACGGTCGGCTTTTGCCTCAACGACAACTCCTGGTTCTACAAACGCCGGTTCGAGTAGATGGCAGGCCAAAAAATTCATTTACAGGCAATTGGCCAAAAGATAAAGGATAAAAACTTCATCCTGGTTGTTGACGCCGAGCCGGTTGGCGTGTAAATGCAGGAGGCTGGAGGCAACGCGCAGGGTGTCGTCGCCAAATTCCGGCAAGATGAGTTCGTTGCCGCGCAACCAACGCAGCCATTCCGGGCGATCGAAGCCAATCCTTTGGCTTTCGAGCAACTGCCAAAGGGTGTTGAGGCTGTCTCGCAGGTCGGCGCCTTGTTGCTGCAAACTTTTTTCGAAGTGCGATAGCACAATTTCCCGCGTTATTTGTCCCTCGCCGGGTTTTTCGTTTTCCAACGGGAAAAACAACGGCAGCCAGTGCCGGTACAGGTCGCCGAACCACGACACCGATTCGGCGCGTTTCAAACCGGCCGTATGCGCAGCAATAACAAAAGAGTTCATGGCATCGTATAAGGCGTCGCCGTACACATGCGTCGGCCTGGCCAAACGCTCCAGCGCCACGCGCGTGCTCATGTGGAAATGCTCCTCGGCCCAGGGCAACTTGTCCGGGCCGCCGAAACGCTCCGGTTCCGGCACATACGCCAGGGCCGACCACCGGCCCCGATCCGCCATGTGTTCTGCAAAAAGGTTCTCCAAAACCGCGTCATCGCCCCTGAGCCGGATCCGCAGGTGCTCGCCCTGCTCGTCTTCATACCGAATGTAAAAAGCGCGCCTGCCGCTCACAGGCCAGATGTGCGCTTGCAGGAACGGCAACAATCCGCGCACCAGAAACACATCGGGCGCTTCTGAAGGTTCAAATCGATACGAAAACCAGGAGTCCAATAATTTTTTTTAAAAAGATTGCAAAATACAAAAAGTCGGCTTATCTTTGCACTCCTAAATCGCGGAGTGGAGCAGTTGGTAGCTCGTCGGGCTCATAACCCGAAGGTCGCAGGTTCAAGTCCTGTCTCCGCCACAAAGATAAAGCAGGGTGTTTTCGCTTGAGGGCGGCGCGCCCTGTTTTTATTTGAGCGGGCGCATATCCGCCGCGGCGGACGCAGGTTCAAGTCCTGTCTCCGCCACAAAGATAA
>JBGSTG010000104.1:0-32163 GCA_041736625.1 Saprospiraceae bacterium
TTGAAGCCACATCAGGCTATTTCGAACACTATCCAGACAGGCTCTTTCTAAACAAGGGTTTTCAAGCCCGTGGATAAGATTTAGGCAATCATCGGCGAATCCAGCTTGGACCGGATGATTAAAAAACTGATGCGTAACCACGCATGGGTCATTGATGTCACAATCGGGAATGAGCCTGGCGTTCACAACCGGACCTTCATTGGAAATACCAGGGTAATAGTTGAAAAACCGCGCTTCAGAAGGATCCAAAGAAGCGATGATGTCATTGATGCTTTCCTGTTCCGAAAAAAGGTTGTACACCGGGTTGCCTTGGAGGCCTTGGTCAAAAGATATTTCGCCCGGCGTGCCGTTGTCGGGCCGAAGCCATACGTCTCCAATTTGTGTGTTGAATTCGTTGTCCTCAAAGGTCATACCATTGCATTGGCCCCGAACCATGATGGCATAATCATCGCCACTGTGTACGCCACAGTAGACGTATTGACCAAAGGCAGGCGTTGTATTCAACAGTTCCACCCCTGTAGCATTTCCAGAAAAGTTGTTATCCCCAATCCTGTAATTAGTTTCGCCGGCCACCCGTACACCTGCGGTGCGGTTATCCTCAAAATTGTTCAATAATACGTCCAGTTGATGTATGCCGTTGGAAAAAACGCCGTATTCGTTTTCCACAAAATCGTTGGCAAACTGGTCGCTGCCCAGGCCGATGCCCACGGTACCGGTGGGCATGCTGCCGGAGCCCACCAGCACGCCGTGGAACAGGCCCCTGAAATCCGACGAACGCACCGTAATGGCGGCGTCTCCGGCGGTGATGCCCCTTGCGCCATGTCGGAAGAAGTTGCAATCGGAAAAGGACACACCGTTGGTATTGAAGATGTTCACGCCTTCGTCGCCATTCACGGACGGTGTGGTTGTCGGCACATCCCGCGTGAAGTTACAGAAGCTAAAATTTGAACTGTTGGGGAAAGGGTAACCTAATATTTCAGCGGACAAGCGGTTGTTGTGAAAAGTGGTCGATGATGCTCTGATAACACCTCCGTAAAACTCAGCATAGTTGTTTGCAGGATCATAAGGAACACCGGTAATCCCTGCAAAGGTTGCTTCGTTCTTCCCGTCCCAACCCCAACGCTGGGCGTGTATCCCATTTCTGCTCATGTACTCAAGCCTTGAAGTAAATCGCGTTATTACAACTCCCGGGGCATCGAGTGGATTCAAGGTTGGGTTGTTCAAGTTGACCCCCGGATGGCCCGGTGGATTGCCCGCAGCATGTGAAAAACCGGAATTCCCCCACACCACTATGCCATCCCACTGCTGAGGCGCACAAAGAGATGTCAGTGTTGACGTTGATACCTGGAGCGATGCGCCCCGCATCACGACAATTTTGCATCCCCGTCGCGCAGAAAGGGTGCTGTTAGAGATGCGTAAGTGCGCTCCGGGCGGAATAATGATGTCTTCATCGATATTTTGGGTTAAACCAACCCAATCATGTGTGCCGGTTGGCAGGACTTGTGAAGCGGGAAGACATTCGCAGGGGTCAACAGTTGCTACCACCTGAGCGCAAGTCGTTGATAAGCATCCACATTCCGTAGTGACTGTCAGACAAACATTGTAAGTGCCTGAGTTGGCAAAAGCGTGCGTAACATTTTGTCCGTTTGCTGTTGTTCCGTCACCAAAATCCCAACACCAATCTATAATGCCAAAGACAGGCGCAGGAACATCGCCGTTAAATGTAAACTGGCCGTTTCCAAGCTCATTCTCATTGATAACTGCCTGCGTCTGCGAATTGCATGTCAAAGACATATTATCAATAAGAATATCAGAATTTCCAGCTAAAATAAGGAGTTGGTTGTTTTGACCGTTGTTGGGTGTGAAGGTAAGGGTCGTTTGCTGCCATGCATTATTTGATGGCGTAATCGTCCCAAGGAGCTGCCATGCAGGGTCTATGGTGAAAGCTGCTGGATCGTTCGTAGGTACACTATTAAGACCAGAGGCCAGGAAAACACGATAACTTGTTGGAAAGCAGTTTATGCATCGCCTCTGGTGAAATAAGGAGAGTACGTACTGTTCGCCCATGCACAAGTTCAGGTTCTGGAAGATACCTTCAGGGTCAGCACCCAGACAGGCGTACAATTGCCCATTCTGAGCAGGTGGCAACTGTCCTCCGGCAAAACAGATTGAAGGACTTACATTGGCAGCATTCCAACCGTCTACACAGTCCATATTAAAGGCCCCATTTATTGGCGGATTCACATTGAGGTCACAAGGAGGACCAACCGCTTCAAAATCCGGATTAATTAATAGATTAGCTCCGCCCGGGCATTGAGCTGACGTGTCAAATTGAACGCCAAAGATGAACAAAAGAAAACATATTGTTTGAAAATTGGGGGGGGGGGTAATCATACCCCTGTTGGAAAAGTTTTTCATGCCTGGTACCATCTTTTAGGGTGAACATGTGGTTGTAAAATGAGAGAGGCAGTAAAAAGTGGACGGGCACAAAACGTGTGTACCGCATGCCTGCCCATCAGCATGCGATCACGCACTGTTCAACTTTTTCTCTTTGTTAAATCTGTTGTCGCGCGCTAATCCGGACATTAACCAAACCACCGCTGCTACAGATTCCAATCGCGTGTCAAAAGGGGATTACCACACCAAAAACATCACTCATGAATCCTTATAGATCGTCGTCATATACGCTATGCGTACTTCAAATCACAAAAAAACTGCTTTTTTACTGCCTTTGCAAAGATACACGAATGATAGACGTTTGGCAACAGCTAAATTGATTTTAACACATAGAAAATGGGCGAATGTGTGCTTTCTCACCCCCACCGCGCATCCACCCGATACGCCAACCGCTCCATCCCCTTCACCTCCAGGCTCACAAACCCGCAATCCGACACCAGGCGCCCGTAAATCCGGTAGATGCCCGCTCCGCGAAACGGCGCTTGTTTCAACTGATCCGGAAAATGCACGGTGTCGAAAAAGCGGCCCTCCCGGTCGAGCCAGGTGCCGAAGTGCATCAGCTCGCCCTTGACGGTGCGCGTGGCCTTGCGGCACACGTAGTAGCCGGTCATGGTGACGAGCTGGAGCGCATGGTCGTTCATCTCGCGCGCCAGGAGCCCTGCCGGCTGCTGCCCGGCCGCGTCGTCCAGCAGGTCGAAGGGCGAACACAAGGGGAAACCCAGCAATTCGAGCTCGTCGAAGGCCTGGTCGTAAGGGCCGTCCTGGAGCGCAGGCAACGGAAACGCATCGGCCTCGTCGGCAAACAGGAGGTTGGCGCCCAGCCCGCTGTCGCGGTTCAGCACGCGGCTTTTTTCCCATAGCAGTTCGCTTTTTTTCAGGCCGGTAAACCGGAATGCGCCGATGCGGATGAGGATGTCGAGCTGTGTGGGCGCGATGCGGATGCGGCGCACGAAGTCCTCCAGCGACTGGAAGGGCCCGAATTGCGCGCGCTGCCGCTCGATGTCGAGCGCCACCTGCGTCTCCAGGCCGTTCAGGTGCACGAAGCCGAGGTAGATGTCCTGGCCCACAATGTGCGTAAGGCGGCGGCTGTGGTTCACGCAGGGCGCGTGGTTGGCCGCCCCGCACATGCGCGCCTCGTGTACGTAAAACTCGGTGCTGTAAAAACCGCCGAAGTTGTTGATCACCGCCACCATGAACTCCAGCGGGAAGTACGTTTTCAGGAACAGGCTCTGGAACGACTCCACCGCGAAGCTCGCCGAGTGCGCCTTGCAGAACGAGTAGCCGGCGAAGCTCTCGACCTGCCGCCACACCTCCCGGGTGAGTTCTTCGGAGTAGCCGCGGGCCCGGCAGTTGTCGAAGTACCGCTGTTGCAGGCGGGCGAAGGCCTCCGAGGAGCGCTTTTTACCGGTCATCATGCGGCGCATCACGTCGGCTTCGTCGAGCCCCAGGCCGGCGAAGTGGTGGAGAATCTTCATCACGTCTTCCTGGTACACCATCACGCCGAACGTTTCGCCGAGGTGCTCTTTGAACACCGGGTGCAGGTACTCGAAGCCGTTGGGCTGGTGAAAGCGCTGGATGTAGGCGCGCATCATGCCCGACTGTGCCACGCCGGGGCGGATGATGCTGCTGGCCGCCACGAGGTGCACGTAGTTGTCGCAGCGCAGCTTGCGCAGCAGCCCGCGCATGGCGGGACTTTCGATGTAGAAACAGCCCATGCAATGGCTTTTGCGCAGCTGCTCGCGCACGCGCTCGTCGGCCTTCAGGCGCTCCACATCGTGCACGTCCACGGCCTTGCCCTGGTTTTGGCGCACCAGATCTACGCAGGTCTTGATGTGGCCCAGGCCGCGCTGGCTCAGCACGTCGAACTTGTGGAAGCCCCACTCCTCGGCGGCGTACATGTCGAAATGCGTGATGGGGAATCCCTTGGGCATCAGCTGCAGGGCGGTGGCCTCGCTCAGGGGCCGTTCGGAGATGAGGATGCCACCGGCGTGTATGGACAGGTAGTTGGGAAAGTTCACCAGTTGCTCGCCGTAGCGCAGAATGTGTTTGGCCCAGGGGTGCAGGTGGGCGGCCCGGACTTCGGCAGCAGGGCCGGGCGGTTGGCCGTTTGTGGCGGGCGAGGGGGCGCTTTCTTCGCTTTTGCGGCCGGTCCACGCCCAGGTACCGGGGGCCGTGGCGGCGTGGTGCTCCACAATGGCGTCTATCTCGGCCGGGGTGAGGCCCAGGGCCTTGCCCAGTTCGCGGATCACCGCGGCGTGCTGGAAGGTGCTGTAAGTGGCCAGCAGGGCCGTGTGCTCGCGGCCATAGCGTTTGAAGATGTAGTCGATCACGTCGTCGCGCTCGTCCCAGGAGAAGTCGATGTCGAAGTCGGGCGGCGACGTGCGCCGGGGGTTGATGAAGCGTTCGAAGTAGAGGTCGAGTTCCAGCGGCTCCACGTCGGTGATGCCCAGGCAGTAGGCCACGATGGAGTTGGCGCCGCTGCCGCGCCCTACGTGGTGGTATCCGGCGGATTCGGCGTAGCGTACGATGTCCCAGGTGATGAGGAAGTAGGCGGTGAAGTCCATCTCGGCGATCACCCGGAGTTCCTTGCGCACGCGTTCCCGGGCCTGCCGATGGTCGGGCCCATAGCGGCGGCGGCAGCCGCTTTCGGCGAGCTTGGCGAGCAGTTCGAGGTCGCCCTTTTTATCGCCCATGAAACTGCGTCGGTTGCGTTGCAGGCCGGTGTCGAAGCGGATGGCGCAGGCGTCGAGCAGGCGGCGGGTGTTTTGCACGATTTTGGGGTGCTGGCCGAAGGGGGCGAGCAGTTCGTTTTCGGGTGGGAAATGGTCGTCGGGGCGCGCCACGGCCACGCCGTCGAGTTTGGTCACGAGTGTGTTGGCGTCGATGGCGCGCAGGAGCTTGTGCAGGCGGTAACCCTCGTGGTCGAGGAAGGTGACGGGCTGCTGCACCACCAGCTTGTCGGGCCGGTTGCGCCAGGGCGAGGCGAACAGCGCCCCGGCCCGGGCAGGGTGCACGCCGATGAACTCGTAGGGGCGGAACAGATCGAGCGGTTTCACCTCGCGGTCGTAGACAACGAACACGTCGTCCATCGGCGGCGGCACGGCGGGCAGGGCTTTGCCGGCCAGGGAGTGCTCGGTGAGCAGGGCGCAGAGCGCGGCCCAGCCCTTGTTGTTGCGCGCGATGCCGGTAAAGAGGAAGCGGTGCTGTGCATCGCGGAACTCGATGCCCAGCACGGGCTTGATGCCGTGCGCCTGGCAGGCGCGCGTGAAGTCGAGCGCAGCCGAGGTGTTGTTGATGTCCGTCAGCGCCAGGGCCTTTACCCCGCGCGCAGCGGCGGCTTCCACCAGCTGCTTGGGCGACAAGGCGCCGTAGCGCAGGCTGAAGTAGGTGTGCGCGTTGAGGTACATACACCGGCGCGGATTTTCTCGTCTGGGTACAGTGGAGGGAGAAAAGGCGGGGTGTGTGGGATTAAAAACAATTTGCGTGCAAAGTACGGTGTATTTTTGCTTTAAAACAAATAATTTTATTTTGATGCATAACCGGCTGTACGCAGGCCAATGGCACGCGGATGAAACGGATGCTGCGCAACGCGGATTTTTGCCGGCGGAGGAGGTGCGGTATAGGTTTTTTGCAATAAAAATGGTAACTTTGCGTAGCCAATTTAATTTTTATGAGCAACATCAAAATGCCGCTCAGCGCCCTTCACCCCGACATGGTGCAGGAATTGCAGGAAAAATATCCAGGAGCTGAACTGCACATTGTTATGCCCGATGAGGCCGCTGCCATGAACGAAGGGCTCTTCTGGCAGCTCATCGAAAAACTCGACTGGTCGAAAGAGGGCAACGACGATGCCGTCATCGAGCCGGTAGTTCGCGCATTGACAGAGATGTCCGAATCGGCCATCCTCGCTTTTTACGAACTGCTTTCTGAAAAACTGTGGCTCCTGGACGGCCGCACGTATGCCGAACATTCCGTTCCAGACGACGAAGGCATCTCGTCCGATCTCTTTTTATACGCCCGCTGCGCCGTGGTAGCCAACGGCCGGGCTTTTTACGAAGAAGTGCTGCAAAACCCGGCCGCTTTCCCCCACGATTTATATTTCGAAGCGCTGCTCAACATTGCAGAACGCGCCTGGTTTCGGAAAACCGGCAGGGACTGGGACCACATGCCCAAATACATCTACGAAACCGGCTTCAACCCGAATGGTTGGGGGGCGGATACGATTTCGTTTTAAACAGGGAAAGGCAAAAAAAAGGCCACCCGAAGGTGACCTCTTGTGGGCGCAGAAGGATTCGAACCTCCGACCCTCTGCTTGTAAGGCAGATGCTCTGAACCAGCTGAGCTATGCGCCCTAATGTTTACTTCTTTCGCCAATCCGACCCTCCCGATGTAATCGGGATGCTCTGAACCAGCTGAGCTATGCGCCCTTTTTACCGAAGCGGGTGCAAAGATAACCACACCACATCATTTTCTCCAAATATTTTTTTCAATTTTTTTTCGGTTTGCGCAACCGATTTATTCACAACATCCTACCTGAATCCCGTCGGCCTTCTACCTTTGACCGATCATCACCCAAACCGTTCCGTATGCGTACCCCTACCCTGTTCCTCGTTGCCGGCATTGGCCTGGTGGCCGCCTGCCAAACGCCCCCACCCCGGCCCACCACACCCGATCTGCCGCCGGAGGACGTCGTGCTCCTCTGGCAAGGGTTCATCGACCAGAACCAGTTCGACTCCGCCCGCGCGTACAGCACCGAAGCCACCTACGCGTTCATCGACTTCCTGGCCTCCATAACCTTTGCGGAAGACAGCGCCATCATGTCCATCACCCTGCTGCGCGACCTGGAGTGCCGCGTCGCCGGCGATTCCGCAGTGTGTACCTTTTTGCTCAAGGACGAAATCGGGCGCGACGTACCCGACACCCTCATCCTCCGCCGCATCCGGGATCGCTGGCTGGTGGACTGGCGCGAAAACCCCAACGAACCGCCGCTCGACAGCCTGCTGGAAGGGAGTGACGATTCTTTCCTGTTTCCCGGAGACAGCCTGGATCCGGAGTTGGAGTGATCGCCGCGTAATGGCACACGGATGACACGGATGCTGCACTACACAGATCAAAACGGATTGCTCCCAAAACCCATCTCGCCGAAGGCGAGATAAAAATCCGTCGTCATCCGCGTTGCGCAGCATCCGTGTCATCCGCGTGCCATCAAAGGCCGAAAGGCAAAACGATCTCAATACATCTTCAACTCCCGCTCGCCCTCAATAAACATCGCGCTCACCCCGTCCAGGCTCGTCACCCGGCCTTTCACACAGATCGTCTTTCCTTTCAGCGCTTCCACCGGGTCGTAGCTGAAGTTGGGGATAAACGGCTTTTTGATGAACACGGTGAACACCTGGTTCGGAAACTGCCAGTCGAGGTTGAGCAGGATGTTGCCCGCGCGGCTGCGGCGGGCGCTCACCACCGTGCCGCACACGTTCACCACGTCGTTTTTGTCCTGGTAAAGCCGGGCCTGGGTGGTGTTGAAGTGGTTGGGCGGCAGGCTGGTGGCCTGCAAAGGTGCCACGTCGCCGGCGGCCGATCCCGGTAGCCATTCGACGGGCTTTTTTTGGGTCTCGAGACTGTCTTCCACGTCGTCGGGCAAGGCGGAGAAGAAGTCGAGCCCGGTGAGCGCTTCCACCTCGTCTACCGCGACGGCAAAAGCAACCAGCGGCTCGGTGATCGCCCGGTTGGGCATCACAAAGCCGATGGCGCGGCGGTTTTGCAGGTCCATGGCCACCTTCCAGTAGCGCCGGGGGATGCTCACCCGGTTGACGCCCCGCTCCACGACGGGCAGATCGGGCTCCAGCACCGGCCCGCTCACCACGTACAACTGCGTCTGCGGATGCGCGTAGAGGTAGCCCCGAACCTTGTCCTCCAGATCGCCCCAACTGCCGCGGTTGAAATCGGCCACCTGGGGCGACATATTCGAGTAAAAATACGACTCCGACAGGGCGGTCTGCGACCAGCGGAAATCGGCCGACGGCGCCAGGTGGCCGCGGTCGTACCCGAAACCGTCGTACCGCCAGGTGCTGTCGGGTTGCCGGTACTTGAGGAAGTAATCGGCCTCTACCGCACTGCCAGTGGACACGAGGGGGTCGGGCCGGAAGTCGTTGCTGCGAAACACGGTTCCGGACAACACGTCGGGTATCAGGATATGCGCCACCCAACGCGCCTGCTCGTGCTCCTCGCAATAGGCCAGCGCCATGGCGGAGTGGCGCACGAGTTCGTCGCCCGGCAACAAGGTGGGCAGGCCGGCAGCCTCCAGGTCGCGCTGGATGATCTGAAATTTGATGCCCTCCATTTGCTTGAGCAGGGCCTTTTTCTGCTCATCGATCCCGACGGCCTCTTCCTTCAGTTCTTCGAGTTCGGCTTCGTACTCCTGCGCAGACAAGGGAACTGAAAGGCACAGTACAAGAAAAAAAACAAGCAGGCGCTCCATGATTTGCATTAATATGGTGAATATCTTATCCGTGTCATCCGTGTGCTATCAAAGACCAAAAGGCAAATGCGCTCAATCCTCGAACTTCAAGTGTTTCACCGTCACCCCCTTGTTGATCAGCTGCTTCAATGAATCCACGCCTATTGACAGGTGCATATCGGCAAACAGGGCCGTCGCCTCCCTGTCGCCGGCCTCGGTCTTGATGCCTTCGGGCAGCATGGGCAGGTCGCTGACCAGCAGGAGTGCGCCGGCGGGCATGCGGTTTTTGAAGGCCGCGACGAAGATGGTGGCCGTTTCCATGTCGATGGCGTAGCAGCGGAACTCGCGCAGTCGCGCCTTGAAATCCTCCCGGTGCTCCCACACGCGTTTGTTGGTGGTGTACACCACGCCGGTCCAGTAGTCGCGCTCGTATTCCCGGATGGTGGTGGAGATGGCTTTTTGCAGGGCGAAGGCGGGCAGTGCGGGCACCTGGGGCGGCAGGTAGTCGTCGGAGGTGCCGTCGCCGCGGATGGCGGCGATGGGCAGGATGAGGTCGCCCACCTTGTTTTTATCGGCGCGCAGGCCGCCGCATTTACCCAGGAACAACACGGCCTTGGGGTGAATGGCTTCCAGCAGATCGATGACCAGGCCTGCGTTGGGGCTGCCGATGCCGAAGTTGACGATGGTGATGTTCCCGGCGGTGGCGGCCTGCATGGGCCGGTCCTGGCCGTGGATGACTGCGTTGTGCTTTTCGGCGAACAGGTGGACGTAGTGGCGGAAGTTGACCAGCAGGATGTACTCGCCGAATTCGGTCAGCGGCATACCCGTGTAGCGCGGCAGCCAGTCGCTGATGATGCGGGTTTTAACGGCTTTTTCCCGGGCCTGGTTGGACTCGTGGAGCGCGGCGAGGTCTTGTTGTGTGATATCAGCGTTCATCCGGCAGAGCGTTCGGGGTATAACGGATGGGCAGGGGTGGTTGTTTTAAAAATGAGGGTGGGTAATCTATTGGAAATACCGGAAATTATCGTAAATTTGTGTTCAGTATGCAGGAAAAAAGTCTATATCCGATTCGCATTTACAAAAAAGGACAAGAGCCCGACGATGTGTTGTACTGGCGCAATCGACCGGCTTATGAGCGCATATTGGCCTTGGAAAAGATTCGCAAACAATACAACGACTGGAAATATGGTGCTGGACGAAGATTTCAAGGCGTTTATAAAGTTGTTAAACGAAAACGGCGTTAGGTATCTCGTCGTTGGAGGCTATGCCGTTGCTTATCATGGATACCCCCGATACACCAATGACCTTGATTTTTGGATATGGGCCGCCCCCCAAAATGCTGAAAAATTGTTGGACACATTGGATCAGTTCGGTCTTGGCGCTTTAGGAATTAAGTTGGATGACTTGATGAATCCTGAAAATGTCATTCAATTGGGTTACGAGCCTAATCGGATTGACTTGATTGTTCAACTCGAAGGGGTAGATTTTGACGCATGTTACCTGCATAGAGAAGAGGCCGTTTTCGAAGGAGCAGTAATTCCATTCATTAATCTTGAAGATTTGATCACGAACAAACTGTCCACCGGACGTCTTAAAGACAAGGTAGATGTTAAAATGCTTCGCAAAAAGAAGAAAAAAAACGGTTGAACTTCAATTAATTTCCAGTTTTTTGAATCAAAATTGTTTTTTCACATTGATAAAACAACAAAATACCGGGAGATAATTAACAGCATCATCCGCCGGTTCGACACCATACGCGTGGTGTATGCCGGAGCTTAAGGCCTTAGCATTACCCCCTACGGCGCCACCACCGGCCCCATAGCCCTGTACACCAAATCCTGCAACCGAATCCGGTAGTCCATGGTAATCAGTTTATTGTTGCGCATGGTGGGGTAGGTTCGATTGGACAGGAAGATGAAGATGAGTTGCTTGTCGGGGTCGGCCCACACGGCGTTTCCGGTGAATCCCAGGTGCCCGAAGGTGTTGGGACCGGCCAGGGTGCTCAGGTTGGGGTCGCGCTTGGGGTCGGTTTCTTGCATGTCGAACCCGAGCCCGCGGCGGGTGCTGCGGTAATAGCGCGTGGTGAAGTAACGGATGGTTTCGGCCTGCAGGTACTGCCGGCCGCCGTAGTGGCCACCGTTGAGCAGCATCTGGAATATCTTGGCCACGTCGTTGGCGTTGCTGAACAGGCCCGCGTGGCCCGCTACGCCGCCGAGCATGGCGGCGCCCATGTCGTGCACGTATCCTTGCAGGCGCTGCTGACGGAAATAGCGATCCTCCTCGGTGGGCGCGCAGCGGTCTGCCCAGCCGCGTTTCCAGGGATTGTACGTGGTGGTGGCCAGGCCCAGGGGCCGGTAGAACTGTTCGTCCATGTACGCATCCAGGGTTCGGCCTGTCTGGGTCTCAATGGCGCGCGCGCTCAGGTACAGGCCGAGGTCCGAGTAGCGGTAACCCCGCCGGTCATTCAGGTCGGAGCGGTAAATGGTGTTCCAGATCGTGTCCACCTGCTCCTGCACCATGAACATTTCTTTGGCGACGGGCACCGGCGAGTCCTCGTCGGCCTGGCGGTGGTAAATGTGCTGGTTGGGTATGCCGTAGCGGCCGACGGTGCTTTCGTAGAAGGGAATCCAGGAAACGAGACCGGCATGGTGGGCCAGCAGGTCTTCGATGATCAGGTTGTTCTTGTTGGTCCCTTGCACTTCGGGCAGGTAGCTGCCCAGCGTTTTTTGTATGTCGATGCAGCCTTGTTCGTAGAGTTGCATCATGGCGAGCGTGGTGGCGGTCACCTTGGTCACCGAAGCCAGATCGTACAGGTTGGTGAGGCTTACGGGCTCCGTTTGCTCGTAGGTGAAGTGTCCGTACGATTTGTGCCACACGATGCGGTTGTTTTTCGCCACCAGGATCTGGCAACCGGGCGCGGCGCCGGCGTCGATCATTTCCTGCACCAGTTCGTCCATGCGCGCCAGGGTGTCGCTGTTCATGCCGACGGACTCCGGAATGTCGTAGGCCAGGCGTTTATCGGAAAATGTTTTTACGATGCCCTGTCCGAAAGGGGCGTTTAGCGAAGCCGTCACCGGCAGCTTGCCCTTGAAATCGGCGGCGCCGAACAGCGCCTGCGCGGCGAGTTCCTGGGTCAGCGGTTCGTCGTTGTAGGCGCAAACGAGCAGGGGCACGTGGTCGAAAAATTTCAGGCTGTAGGGGTTGCCAAACACCACCACGCCGGTGTTGGGTATCAGGCGGGTGAGGCGCTGCAAGAAACCCAGGGAGGTGTTGGACACGCCGAACTGGTCGGTCGCTTTTGAACGCATGTTGTGAAAGCCCACCAGGACAACGTCGTAGGCCCGCAGCGAGTCCAAAAGGCGGTGGTCCTGCTCGGAGGACCGCTCTTTGGGCCGGTGAAAATGGTCAACGGGCCCATACCACCCGCAGGTGGTCTGGAAGGGGGTGCGGACGTCGTCGCCGACAGACACCGTTGCGACGCGCCGCCCTTCCAGGCCGGCGAATCCCGCCAGGTTGTGCCGGTCGCGCACGAGGGTGATGGCGTCTTCTGCCAGCCGGCGTTTCAGCAGATAGGCTTCGGGGCGGTTCAGGTCGTCGGAAACGGCGTAGATGTCCACCCCGGTGCGGTAGGTGAGTCCGAGGCGGTATTTGGCGCGGAGCACCCTTTTCACGCTGGCATTCACTTGTTGCAAATCCAGCTCACCGTCGTGCAGGGCCTGCAGGATGGCGCGGAAGGCGGCGTCGACGTCGGACGGGAGCAGCACGATGTCGTTTCCGGCCTTGAGCGCTTCCATTTCCGCTTTGCCCGGTGCGTAGTATTTGGTGACGCCTTTCATTTCCATGGCGTCGGTGACGATGAGTCCGTCGAAGCCGATGGTTTCCCGCAGCAGCCCGGTTACCGTTGGGCGGCTGAGGGTTGTCGGGCGATTTGCGCGCTGGTCGAGGGCCGGCACGTTGAGGTGAGCGACCATGATGGAGCCCACGCCGGCCTGTGTCAGCACGCGGAAGGGGTGTAGCTCGAGGCTGTCCAGCCGGCTGCGGCTGTGGTTGATCACGGGCAATTCCTCGTGCGAGTCCACATGGGTGTCGCCGTGTCCGGGAAAGTGTTTGGCGCAGGCGAGCACGCCGGCGTCCTGGAGTCCGCGCATGTATTGCAGGCACTTTTTGGTCACGTTGGCGCGGTCTTCGCCGAACGACCGTTCGTTGATCACGGGGTTCTGGGGGTTGTTGTTCACATCGGCCACCGGGGCGAAGTTCATGTGGACGCCAAGGCGACGGCATTCGCGTGCCACCTCTTTGCCCATTTCATACACCAGACGGTCGTCCTGGATGGCGCCCAGCATGAGTTGTTTGGGAAAGGAGATGGTGCTTCCCTTGAGCCGCATCCCGAGCCCCCACTCGGCATCCATGCTGATGAGCAGGGGCAGGCCGGGGCTGGCGGCCTGAAACCGGTTGGTGAGCTCCGCCTGTTTTTCAGGCGTGCCCTGGAAAAAACACAGCCCGCCGGGTTGAAACCGGCGGATGACGCGCTCGAGTGTATCCTCGTAGAGCGCATCCTTGTCGGAATGCGCGCGCAACATGAACAGTTGCCCAATGCGCTGGGTGATGGTGAGGTTGTTGAACACGGAATCGACCCATCGCTGTTCCTGGTTGTCGAGGGGACTGCCGAAGTTGTTTCGGAGGTTACGGTTGGCGCTCAAGGACAGTACAAGGCTGGTCGCCCCCAACACATAGGCCATATAAAAAAGGGAAACCGGTCGCTTGATTGTAGTTGACATCGTCTGCGGGTTCAGGATTATTCTACTATTTTGAAGGTTGTTCTCCGATTGGCCTGGTGTTCTGCCTCCGTGCAACGGCTGCAGGCGCACGAAGCGGCCGGGCTGCTTTCGCCATAACCGACGGCGCCCAGGCGGTCGGCGTCAATGCCCTTCCCGATCAGGTAGTTCACCGCGCTCTCCGCCCTTTTTTGGGACAGGTTCTGGTTGTAGGCGTCGTTGCCGCGACAGTCGGTGTGGCTACCCAGCTGGATGCGGATGTCCGGATTTTGGCGCAGCACGTCGGCCAGGGCGTTCAGGGTTGGTTCGGCGTCGGGACGAATGTCCCATTTGTCATAATCGTAATAGATGTTCTCCAGCACGATTTCGCGGTCTTTGTAAATGCGGTCGAGCACGATCTCCAGTTCGTACAGTTGTTCGGTCCGGTTGGGATCGGGCGCCAGTCCTTTTGAGGAGAAGCGCCCTTCGTTGGTGAGAAAGTCGGGGTGCGAAGCCGTGAACCGATAATCGGTTTCCGGCGTCATTTCTACGCGCACGGGCCCGTCGGACGGGACTTTCCACTCCTGACTTTTGGCGCCAAAGACGCCTTTCAGGGAGGCATTGGGCAAGGGTTTTCGGCCAAGCAGGGCGGAGTTGGGGTCTTCCGGCGTAGCGTATATCTTTTCGAGCACGTAGACGTCCAGTAGCAACTTTGATGCCGTTTTCACCGGGGTGGTGTCGATCTTTGGAGGGGCGGGCGGCGGCACGCGTTGCTCCAGCAGATAAATGTCGTCGCCGCCGGAGCCACCCGGACGGTTGGAGGACACATACCCTCGGTACAGCAGATCGCCGGGCTGGGGTGTGGCGCCGGGTTTGGTCCTTTCGGTGATGACCAGCCCGAAGTCGTCGGCGCCGGAGTTTACCGGTGGCTTGAGGTTGATGGGCGGCGTCCAGGCATTGCCGCCTACGCGGTAGCTGCTGAACACGTCGAGACCGCCCATGCCGGTCAGGCCGTCGGATGCAAAGTACAGGGTGTCGGCGTCGACGACGGGAAAAAGTTCGTTTCCCGGCGAGTTGATGTTGCGGGACAGCGGCCGCGGTTCGTCCCAACCGTTTTCTGCGTTGGGGTTCATGGCGACGGCGTACAGGTCGAAACCGCCCGATCCGTCGGGATTATCGGAGGCGAAGTAGAGCGTTTTGCCGTCGACCGCCAGGGCGGGATGGACGTAATTGATCCGGTCTTTTTGAAACGGAAGGGGAACGGGGTCGCTCCAGGAGTCGCCTTGCCGGCGGCTGAAGAAGATGCGGTTAAAGCGGTCGTCGTTTTTGTATGCGCCTTCGGAGCGCACGAAGTACATTTCGGAGTAGTCGCGGTTGAAGCAGGGTACGCCTTCGTTGGCGTCGGTGTTTATTTTGCCGTCGAAGAGTTGCGGGCTGGCGCCGCCGGCGTCTACAATGTAGAGGTCCATAAACCGGTTGCCGGTCCAGGAGTAAGCATCCTGCCCGGTGCTCATGCTTCGGTCGCTGGTGAACACCAGTGTATGATCGGCGTACGGAATGGGTGCGAAGTCGTTCCTGGGGCTGTTAAAAGCGGCAGGCTGCAGGCTTCTGCCGTTGTCGGGCTCTTTTTTCCAGCCCTCGGCCACCTGGCAGGCGGTAATCTCTTTGCGGTATTCGTAGGGGCTGCCGATCTCTATACCCAGGTTTTTGAATGCTTCGCGTGCTTCCGGGTAGCGCTCCAGTTGTTTGAGCGCAAAGGCTTGCGCTTTGAGCGCTTCGGCGCCGTAATTGTTGTTGTACGCCTCCTGGAGCCAGGGCAGCGCTTGTTCCGGCATGCCCATGCGGCGGTAGGCATCGCCGAGCAGGTAGGCGAGCTGTCCTTTTTCGGTGCGGGTGTTGGCGCGTTGCAGTTCCTTTTCCAGCATGGGCACGGCGAGGTTGTACTGCTTGCGCTCATGCGCCGTACGCCCGTCTTTTACCTTGACGGTGTAGCTACAGCCGGCAGCTAACCCGGTGAGCAGACATAAAAAGAGGCCATTTCGGAATTTCATAGCGCATTAACGCTCAAAAGATAAGGTGTGTTGCATGCTTGACCTTCCCACCTTCCGAAATGCCGACGTTCTTCAGGATTCCAGTGCGACAGCGCCCCCTACGATCTCCGACAGTTCTCGCGTGATGGTCTCCTGGCGTGCCTTGTTGTAGTTGACGCGCAGTTCTTTCAGGATTTCGTTAGCGTTTTCGGAGGCATTGTCCATGGAGGTCATACGCGCGCCGTGTTCGGAAGCATGGGTATCGAGCAGCGTTTTGTGGAAGCTGAGTTGGAGGATGCTGGGCACGAGGGTCTCGAGCAGGTCCTGTTTGTTGGGTTCGAACAGGTAATCGGCGCGTTTTTCCTTTTTCTGGCCGGGTTTGGGCTGTATTTTGGTGACCGGGAGCCAGTCTTCCACCCAGGGCATCTGCACGGCTGCGTTGCGGAAGTGTCCGTAAACCACGTGTACGGCGTCGATTTTTCCGGTTTCAAACTCTTCCATGAGTTTTTTCGACAGCCCGCTGACGTGGTCGTACGTCAGGTCGGAGAACATGCCCAAGTTGCTGGTGTCGAATTCAACGTCGAGAATGCGGCGGCGGAAGTAATCGTAGCCTTTTTTGCCGATAAAAATAACCTTGATCCCGCCGCTTTTGCGCTGGGCGGCGTACCGTTGGTTGATCAGGGCGACGGCCTCCTTGCAGATGTTGGTGTTAAAAGCGCCGCAAAGGCCTCTGTTGGATGTAATGACGACCACTACGACCTTTTTGACGTCGCGCACCTGACCGAAGGTGGTTGAGGCGTCGCCTTCGAGGTTGGAGAGGATGTTGGACAGCAGTTTGTTCAGGCGTTCGCTATACGGGCGCATCTGGACAATCGCCATCTGGGCCTTGCGCAATTTGGCGGCAGACACCATTTTCATGGCTTTGGTGATCTGTTGGGTATTGATCACCGACTTGATCCGCTCGCGTACTTCTTTGAGTCCTCCTGGCATAAAGGCTAGTTTTTACGGTATTGTTCCGACAATTCTTTCGCCAGCGCCGTCACCCTGACCAGGCTGGCGTCTTCGAGTTTGCCTTTGCGGAACTCCTCCAGCACTTCGGGCATGCCGGTTTCCATTTTCATCAGGAAAATTTCTTCGAACTCCTGCACCTTGTTCACGGGCACGTCGCGCAGCAGGTTGCTGGTACCGAGGTAGATGATGGCCACCTGCTTTTCCACCGCCACCGGGCTGTTTTCCGGTTGCTTGAGGATCTCTACGTTGCGGGCGCCTTTGGAGAGCACCGACTGGGTGGCGGCGTCGAGGTCGGAACCGAATTTGGAGAAAGCCTCCAGCTCGCGGTAGTAGGCCTGGTCGAGCTTGAGCGTACCGGCTACCTTTTTCATGGATTTGATCTGGGCGGCGCCACCGACACGACTCACCGATATACCCACGTTGATGGCTGGGCGCACACCTGCGTTGAACAGGTTGGACTCGAGGAAGATCTGGCCGTCGGTGATGGAGATCACGTTCGTGGGGATGTACGCCGACACGTCGCCGGCCTGGGTCTCGATCAGGGGCAGGGCCGTGAGCGAACCGCCACCTTTGATCTTGCCGGCTTTCACGAGGCTGTCGGGCAGGTTGTTCATGTTGCGGGCCATCTCGTCGTTATTGATGATCTTGGCGGCGCGTTCGAGCAGGCGGCTGTGGAGGTAGAATACGTCGCCGGGATACGCTTCACGACCGGGCGGGCGGCGCAGCAGCAGCGACACCTCGCGGTAGGCAACGGCCTGTTTGGAGAGGTCATCGTACACGATGAGGGCCGGGCGGCCGGTATCGCGGAAATATTCGCCGATGGCGCAGCCGGCGAAAGGAGCGTAGAACTGCAGGGGCGCCGGATCGGAAGCGGTGGAGGCTACGATCACGGTGTAGGCCATGGCGCCGTGCTCCTCGAGCGTGCGCGCCACCTGGGCGACGGTGGATGCTTTTTGGCCACAGGCGACGTAGATGCAGTAAACCGGCTCGCCGCGGTCGTAGAACTCCTTCTGGTTGATGATGGTATCGATGGCGATGGCCGACTTGCCCGTCTGGCGGTCGCCGATAATCAGCTCGCGTTGTCCGCGGCCGATGGGGATCATGGCGTCAATGGCTTTGATACCGGTCTGCAGCGGCTCGTTCACGGGCTGGCGGAAGATTACGCCCGGGGCGATGCGCTCCAGGGGCATTTCGAATTTTTCGCCGCCAATGGCGCCGCGTCCGTCAATGGGCTGGCCCAGCGGGTTGACCACGCGACCGAGAAACTCCTCTCCCACTTCGATCGAGGCGATGAGTCCGGTGCGTTTCACCCGCGAGCCCTCGATGATGCCCGCAGAAGAGCCCATGAGTACGACGCCCACGTTGTCTTCTTCCAGGTTCAACACGATGGCGCGCACGCCGTTCTCGAACTCGACCAGTTCGCCGGACTGGGCGGACAGCAAGCCGTACACGCGGGCGATACCGTCGCCCACTTGCAGTACGGTGCCCACTTCCTGCAGGTTGGTGCCGGAGTCGAAGCCGGACAATTGTTGTTTGAGTATGGCGGAAATTTCTTCCGGTCTTACGTCTGCCATGACTATAATTTGCTTTTATTTTTTTAAGATGGGGTGAAGGTCGGGTCAGAATTCTTTGACGTACAGGTTTTTGGAGAACAAAGATTGCAGCTCTTTCAGCCTGGCGTCTACGCTGGCGTCGTAGCGTTTGTCGGAAAATTCGAGAATGAATCCGCCGATTATCGAAGGGTCGACAACGGTTTCTATCTCCAGATTTTCGTGCGACAGGCCGGCGGCCAGAATTTGCTCACGAAGGGTTTTCATCACCTTGTCGCTCAGGGGTTCGGCGGAGGTGATGCGCACGGGGGTGATGTGTTTTTCTTCTTTGAACTGCCGGATAAATTCCTGTGTGATTTCCGGTGCGTACACTTCCCTGCCCCTTTTGATGAGCAAACGGAGGTAATCGACCATGAGGTCGTCGATTTTCCCGCGGAACACACTTTCGACTACGGCCAGTTTGCGCTCGGCCGGAATGACCGGGCTTCTGAACATCTGCCGGAGCTCCTTCACCTGGCTGTTGGCGTTGTGGATGGTTTCAATATCGGCGATCATAACATCCAGTTTGCCCTGGTCCCTGGCCAGATCGATGAGGGACTTTGCGTAGCGGGTAGCGATGCGGTTAACAGACATGTGATGGAATTTATCAGCCGGGGCCGGTGGATTAGTTCATTTTGATGTTGTCGGCCAGTTGCTGTACGAAGGCTTCCTGTTCGGATTTGTTGCCCAGTTCGCGTTGGAGCACTTTTTGGGCGATTTCAATGGCGATTTTGCCGGTCTGGTTTTTCAGATCGGTCATAGCGGCCAGCTTTTGGTTCTCGATGTCGCGCAGGGCGCTTTCCAGTTTGGCGCGGTAGTCCTGGTTGGCGCGTTCGCGGGCTTGTGCCAGGATGTCCTCTTTAGCGAGTTTGGCTTCCTGCAGGATCATGGCGCGTTCTTCGCGGGCCTGGGCCACCAGTTGGTCGTGCTCGGCCTGGATATTGGACATTTCGGCGCGGGCTTGTTTCGCCTGGTCGAGGGCGTCCTGGATGTCTTTTTCGCGTTTTTTCAACCCTTCAACGATGGGTTTGAAAGCGAAACGGGACATTAGGAACCAAAAGATCAGGAAGATGATGGTCGTCCAGATCAGGAGGCCCGGATCGGGCTTGATGACGGAAAAGTCGGCCAGAAACAGCATACGATTGTGAATTAAATGTTGTAAGGAAAAAGTGCCAAACGAGCCGGGGCGGAGCGGCAACCAACCGTTGCCGCTTCCGCCCGGAGCATTTTGTGGCAGGTTTTACACGAAAAACGACAATACCATGCACACCAGGGCGGCGCCCTCGACCAGGGCTGCCGTCAGGATCACGATACCGCGGATGTCGCCGGTTGCTTCCGGCTGGCGGGCGATGCCTTCAACGGCTTTGCTGCCGATGAGACCAATACCCAGACCTGCGCCGATTGCGGCCAAACCTGCACCGATGGTTGCTAATTCCATATTGAAAAATTGTTTGGTTTCGACATGATTAATGGTGCGCTTCTTCGGTGGCCATGCCGAAATAAACGGCCGACAACATGGTGAAGATGTACGCTTGCAAAAAGGCGACCAGCAACTCCAGCGCCATCATAAACAGGGTCAGCGGCACGGAGGCTGCCAGACCGATGAGTGATCCGCTCGCGCTCTGTCCGGCTTTGCCGAAGATGAAGATGAGGCTCACGAAGCTGACGATCACGATGTGGCCGGCGGTGATGTTGGCGAACAAACGCAGCATCAGGGTAAATGGCTTGAGGAACAGGCCCAGCACCTCCACCGGAGTCAGGATCAGGGCTTTCAGCACGGCGGGCACACCAGGCATCCACAGGGTGTGTTCCCAGTAGTGCTTGTTGCCGTTCAGATTGGTGATCAGGAAGGTGATGATCGCCAGCACCATGGTCACCGAAAGATTGCCGGTCACGTTGCCGCTGCCGGGGAAAAACGGGATCTGCCCGAACAGGTTGAGCCCAAGGATAAAGAAGAATACGGTCAGCAGGTACGGCATGAAACGCTCGTAATGGTGTCCGATATTTGGGATGGCGACCTCGTCGCGGATGAAGGTAATGAACGTCTCCATGAGGTTCTGCACGCCGCGGGGCGCTTCCCCGTCGCGCGTGGTGTAGGCTTTGGCCACGGAGCGGAACAGCCAGAACAGCAATCCGCACACCAGCAGCATGGTGAACACGTTTCGGGTGACGGAAAAGTCGTAAAAACTGGTGAACCCGCCGCCCAGTACGCCGCCGTCGAGCGTCGACTTGGCGTCGAGCGTGTAACAGATACCGTCGGCCTGGACGTAGTAGATGGTCTTCTCTTTGCCGTCTATGGTTTTTACTTCGTGCGACGGTTCGCTGACCGGCACTTCGCCTTTGGGGAAAGCGGGGTCCTGAACACGCATGATGCTGCCGTGCACCAGCACGTACCCGTCTTTGGCGACCGTGCCATTGCCGTGGTGGTGCGCCTTGAAGGCGCCTGTGTTGGTGATGGTCCAGCCGTAGCCGGAGGCATAGAGCATGACGGGCAGGTGGAAGTACCAGTCGCCAATAATATGAATGGCGTTGGCGTCGCCGATGTGGTGGAGTGCCAGTTCGCCGGCGTTAAATTCCGCGTTGGGGTCTTCGTGGTGGCCGCAGCCGTGGTCTGCATGCGCTTCTCCCGGCGCTTCCGCATGGGCGTCGGACTGGGCCGGTTGCCCGTGGTCTTGCCCTTGCAGGCGCCCATTTTCGGGCTCCGGTAGATGGGCGTCCGGTTGATCGTGGGCATGATCACTGGAATGCGCATGCTGTTCACCGTCGGCGTGAGTGTGCCCGTGCCCGTCCTGGGCCTGGGCGCCCCAAGCCAAAGCGCTGAATATCAGTAAGAAAGTATATGTTTTGAATATCTTCATGGCTGCGTCGTAGGAAAAAGCGCTGCAAAACGCGGGCAAAAGTACGACGCGAAGTTGGTTTGTACACCACCGGGAAAAAATTTTGGCGTAACAAATGTGGGGTTCCGGCAATAAAACCGCCGGGAATCGAAATTTTGTTTGGAAATAAAAATCGTCCTGCGAGTATACTCGTAGGACGAATAAAATTTGCTTATCAACCGTCAAAAAATCAATACAACATGATCTTCCGGATACCGCTGCCATAAGTCGTCTCGATGCGGTACAGGTAAAGCCCGGGCTCCGGAAGGTCGTCGCGATGAAGCAGAAAGTGGTTGTCCCCGAATTCAAACTGACCGCTTTTGGTGCATACGGTCTGTCCGTTTTGATCCATCACACGCAGGATGGCCTGTGCGGAGGCGGGTAAGTGGAAGCGAATGGTAGCCATTTCAATGAACCGGTTGGCAGAGGCTGCGTGGATGCGCATGTCGCCTTCGGAAGTTGCTGTGGCATGGGATGATGGTAAATAGCTCATGGTGGAGATTCGCTTGTACACGGTCGTACGGGAAGCGACGACCGGCCCAAGCATGTTTTTTTGGATTAACGATTCAAGACTTTTCATGATTACGGCGCCTGGTGGCGCTCTTCTACTGTATTTTCAAATGTTATGCCAGATTGACAACCACCCCCTTTTTAGGGTTCTCTATTTTAAGCCAAGGTTAAAAATACCCTTTTTGGTGTATTCCCCTAATTCCTTTGCCTTTTCCCAAACGGCGCCTTAACTTTGCAGGGGTATTGATTGCGGGAATAGCTCAGTTGGTAGAGCGTCAGCTTCCCAAGCTGAAAGTCGCGGGTTCGAGTCCCGTTTCCCGCTCTAACGAATGCGGAATGCAGAATGCGGAATGCGGAATACAAAACGCTCCAGGGAGCCCTCTTCGTCACTGGGGCGCAGTTCGCGCGTCCCTGGCGCAGTTTCGGATGCGCACCATGGCTGTGCTGGCCATGGCCTTCTGGGCATGCGGCGACCGGGTGACCGCCAACCTCGATCTGACCGACCCCCTTGCACAACACGCCTACTTCCCGCTGGAAACCGGCCGCTGGGTGGAATACCAGGTAGACAGCGTGGTGTACGATTTTGCCCCGGGCGGCGGAACGCTGCGCGATTCCAGCACCACCTTCGTCCGGGAATTGGTGGGCGACACCCTGACCGACAATACCGGCGCCCTGGCCTACCAGATCGAACGCTATGAAAGCCCCACCCCCGACGGGCCGTGGGTATTTCGGGTCGTGGAAACCGCCGCACTGAACACCAACCAGGCCATCCGAACCGAACAGAACCTGCGCTTCCTCAAACTGGTGTTCCCCATGGATCGCCGCAGCGAATGGGACGGCAACCTGTGGATCGACGCCGACCGGGAAATCGAGATCGCCGGCGAGCGCATGCGCCCCTTCGTCAACTGGCTGTACGAAGTGGATACCATCGACAAACCCGACATCATCGGCCCTTTTTCATTCGACTCCGTGCTGACCATCACCGAAGTCGACCAGAACAACGCCATCGAACTGCGCATCTCCCGCGCCAAATACGCCCGTGGCATAGGTCTCGTCTGGCGCGAACAATGGATCCTCGACTCCCAATACTGCAACGAAGAACCCACCCCTGCCGACTGCCTGACCCGTCCCTGGATCGATAAGGCCGAACGCGGGTATGTGTTGAAACAGGTCATCATTGACCATAATTGATCTGCGAGCATTCCGCATTCCACTATGTACGTATCCATCGGCCGCACCATCAAACCCCACGGTTTAAAGGGCGAACTCAAACTCGCCATTGAGCCCCGCTATCTGGAAGACTTTCTGAAAAACGAGCGCATCTACATCGATGTGAATGGCACCAAGGTGCCTTACTTCATCGAGGATGTGCGCGGTGGCAACGACCTGATCGTGCAACTCGAAGACGTCGGCAATCGGGACGCCGCCATGGCCATTCAGTCGCGCGAGGTATTCCTCCGGCAGTCCGATCTCATTCCCGACCACCACCGCGAGCTTGAAGTCGAGGGCGCACACTACGCGCACCTCCAAGGATACACCTTAATAGATGCCACCGCCGGTGAACTGGGCGTCATCCGCCAGGTGGTGGAAATGCCTCACCAGGAAATGGCCGTGGTGGTATACCGGGGCAAGGAGGTGATGGTGCCGCTGAATGCGCACTTTCTGAAGCAGGTCGATACGCAGGCAAAAAAGGTGTCTGTGGATTTACCCGAGGGCTTGCTGGAGTTGTAGGCAACCTGCCGCCCCCATCACTCCACCCAATCCGCCACAAACACATTCGTATCCCGCGTGCCGCCGTTATCGCGGTTCGAGCACCACGCCAGTTTTTTGCCGTCGGGAGAAAACATGGCAAAGGAGTTGAAAATGCTTTCCGTGGTGATCTGTTGTAGCCCCGTGCCGTCTTCGTTGATCAGGTACAGCTGGAAGTCGTACCCACGCTGGCTGTGGTGGTTGCTGGAGAAGATGATGCGCTTGCCGTCGGGGTGAAAATACGGCGCCCAATTGGCCTTGCCCAGCCGGGTCACCTGGCGCAGGTTGGCGCCGTCGGCGTCGCACACGTAAATTTCCATGTTGGTGGGCGCCACCAGCCCCTGGGACAGCAGCGTTTTGTATTCGGTGATTTCCGCTTCTGTTTGCGGGCGGCTGGCACGGAAGACTATTTTGTTGCCGTCGGGGCTGAAAAACGCGCCGCCGTCGTACCCCAATCCGTCGGTGATCTGCCGGAGGTCGCCGCCGTCGAGGTTCATGGTCCACAGCTCCAGGTCGCCCGAGCGGGTGCTGGTGAACAGGATGCGGTCGCCCTTGGGGCTGAGCACGGCTTCTGCGTCGTACCCCGGCGTGTCGGTGAGGCGGCGTACGATGTTGCCCTTCAGGTCGGCCACGTACAGGTCGTAGCTGTCGTACACCGGCCACAGGTACTTGCCGCCGGCGCGCAGGTCGGGCACGGGCGGGCAGGAGTCGGCGGCGCCCATGGTGGAGGCGAAGACGATGTGCTTGCCATCGGGCATAAAAAACGAGCAGGTCGTCCGTCCCTTGTTGTGGCTGATGGCCCTGGGCCGGTAGGTTGAGTCGCTTTTCGCCTTGGCCACCTTCATCGCGAATATCTGGTCGCACTTCAGACCCCATGCCGGGTTGTTGCTCTGGAAGGTGAGCCATTTGCTGTCGGGGCTCCAGTACGCCTCGGCGTTGTCGCCGCCAAAAGTGAGTTGGCGGATGTTTTTCAGGTGGGACTCGCCCTGTCCCCACAAGGCAATATCGGCAAACAGGCACAAAAACAACGCAAAAGAACGCATCATGACAGAGTGGTTGGTAAAAGAGCGCAAGATTAGGCCACCTTTGCGTGTTGAAAATCACCTTTACGTCAAATTTTTTTTAAAAATGACCGTACAACCGAAATGCGCCATCCGGCGTTTGTATACCATGCGAAACCTGCTAACCGCTTTTGCCCTGCTGCTGCTGCATACCAGCGCGTCCGCCCAGATCCCCCTGATCAAGGCCGGCCAGATTGATGCCTGGCGAAAAGCCAAAACCGACTCGGTTTTGGTGATCAATTTTTGGGCCACGTGGTGCGTGCCCTGCATTGAAGAGCTGCCCGACATCATGCGCCTGAACGCCGCCTACGCCGACCGCAAAGTCAAGCTCGTGCTCGTCAGCAACGATTTCAAAAAGAACCTGCAAACGAAGGTGGTGCCATTTGTCCGTGAACACGCCATCGAGCCCTACACCGTGTTTATGGACGAGCCCACGCCGAACAAGTGGATCGACACCGTGAACCCCGACTGGAGCGGCGGCATCCCGTCTACCTGGATGCTGAACCCCGCCGGCGGGAAAGAAGCGTTTCACGAAGGCAAAATGAGCTACGAACAGCTGGAACAAATGCTGCTTTCGGTTCTGGAAAACTGACTTTTTTAACCATAATGCTCTGATTGAACATGAAAAAACTGACTCTGCTCCTGTTTATCACCCTCTTCGCCGCCACGTGCGTCCTTGCCCAGGGCACGGGCTACAAAGTCGGCGACGTCGCCCGCGACTTCAAGCTCAAAGGCGTCGACGGAAACCTGTACGCCCTCGAAGGCGAGGTCATCGAAGGCTTCATCGTGATCTTCACCTGCAACCACTGCCCGTACGCCATCGCCTACGAAGACCGCATCATCGAACTCAACACCAAATACGCCGCACTCGGCTACCCGGTGATCGCCATCAACCCCAACGACCCGGTGAAGCAGCCCGACGACAGCTACGAAAAAATGCAGGTGCGCGCCCGCGAAAAAGGATTCAACTTCCTCTACCTGTACGACGATACCCAGGAAATCGCCAAAGCCTACGGCGCCACCCGCACCCCGCACGTATACCTGCTGGACAAAAACCGCGTGGTCCGCTACATCGGCGCCATCGACGACAACCACGAGGACGCCACCGCCGTCAAGGAAAAATACCTCGAAAACGCCATCAACGACCTGCGCAGCGGCAAAGCGGTCGCCGTGCCGCAAACCAAGGCGATTGGTTGCACGATCAAGTGGAAAGCCTAGGCGAATGCGGAATGCGGAGTGCGGAATGCGGAATACTTTTACGCTTGGTTACTCACTTTGATGCCAAGCCCAACTTGATTCTGCATTCCGCATTCCGCATTCGAAAAGGACAAGCGCAACCTTATTCCGCATTCCGAATTCCGCATTCCGCACTCGAAAAGGCCAAGCGCAACTTTATTCCGCATTCCGCATTCCACATTCCACATTCCCAATCGGGAGTGTACCAAGGATTGAACAGGATATAACAAATTTCCTGGAATAGCCGCATTTTATATGCTTCGACTGGCATGAGGGACCAAGCGCTTCCCCCACCCCCTCACGTGTAAGGCAAAAGGTAAGGGCCGGAAACAGATAAGTGGCCACGGGCTATTTGCCGAATAAGCATCCTCGCGAAGCGTCGCCAACGACCACCACCCCATTACAATCATCCTTCGTACACGTCTGATTCTGCATTCCACATTCGAAAATCCCAAGCGCAACGTTATTCCGCATTCCGCATTCCGCATTCCGAATTCGACTATCTTTGCAGCCCATTTCCAGTCTCAAACACCGAAAGCCCGCTGAACCACCGTTTTTGTACCGCCGTTCATGAAAAATATCCGCAATTTTTGCATCATTGCCCACATTGACCACGGGAAGAGCACCCTGGCCGACCGCCTGCTTCAGTTCACCAAAACCATCAGCGACCGGGACATGACCGACCAGGCGCTCGACAACATGGATCTCGAACGCGAGCGCGGCATCACCATCAAGAGCCACGCCATCCAGATGCGCTACGTGCATCCGGCCAACGGCGAGGAGTACATCTTCAACCTCATCGACACGCCGGGGCACGTCGACTTCTCCTACGAAGTCAGCCGCTCCATCGCCGCCTGCGAAGGGGCGCTGCTGCTCGTCGACGCCTCCCAGGGCATCCAGGCCCAGACCATCAGCAACCTGTACCTGGCCGTCGACCACAACCTGGAGATCATCCCCATCGTCAACAAGGTGGACATGGAAAGCGCCATGATCGAAGAGGTGCAGGACCAGATCATCGACCTCATCGGCTGCGACCGTTCGGACATCATTTCCGCTTCCGGCCGCACCGGCATGGGTGTGCCCGAAATCCTCGCCGCCGTCGTCGACCGCGTCCCAGCACCCAAGGGCGACACCCAGGCGCCCCTGCAGGCCATGATCTTCGACTCCATGTTCAACTCCTACCGGGGCGTGGTGGCCTACGTGCGCATCATGAACGGCACCATGCGCAAGGGCGACAAGATCAAGTTCATCGCCACCGGCAAGGAAGTCGTCGCCGAAGAAGTGGGCATCATGCGCATGGGGCTGATCCCTTCCGACGAACTCGCCGCCGGCAACGTAGGCTACATCATCACCGGCATCAAAGTCAGCCGCGAGATCAAGGTGGGCGACACCGTCACCCACCTGCTGCGCCCCACCACCGAGCCCATCAAAGGCTTCGAAGAGGTGAAGCCCATGGTGTTTGCCGGTCTGTACCCGCTGGACAACGACGACTTCGAGGACCTGCGCGACTCCCTGGAAAAACTCCAGCTCAACGACGCCTCCCTCGTCTTTGAACCCGAATCGTCCGTCGCCCTCGGCTTCGGCTTCCGCTGCGGGTTCCTCGGCATGCTCCACCTGGAGATCGTCCAGGAACGCCTCCAGCGCGAGTACGACCAGGACATCATCACCACCGTGCCCAACGTGCCCTACTACGCCACCGACATGAAGGGCACCCGCTTCATGGTGTACCAGCCCTCCGAAATGCCCGACCCCAACCACCTGGAAAAGTCGGAGGAGCCCTACATATACGCGCAGATCATCACCAAGCCCGACTACATCGGCAACATCATGACCCTCTGCCTCGAAAAACGCGGCATCCTCATCAAACAACACTACCTCACCCCCACCCGCGTGGAGATCATCTTCCACATGCCGCTGGCCGAGATCGTGTTCGACTTCTACGACAAACTCAAGTCCTCCACCCGCGGCTACGCCTCCTTCGACTACCATGTGCTCGACTACCGCGATACCGACATCGTTAAGCTCGACATCAAGCTCAACGGCGAACAGGTGGACGCCCTCAGCGCCCTCGTGCACCGCAGCAAAGCTGAATTCATCGGCCGCCGTATGTGCGAAAAACTCAAGGAGCTCCTGCCCAAACAGCAGTTCCAGATCGCCATACAGGCCTCCATCGGCGCCAAAGTCATCGCCCGCGAAACCATCAGCGCCCTGCGCAAGGACGTGACCGCCAAGTGCTACGGCGGCGACATCAGCCGGAAACGCAAGCTGCTCGAAAAGCAGAAAGAAGGCAAAAAACGCATGAAGCAGTTCGGATCGGTGGAAGTGCCGCAGGAGGCGTTTCTGAAGGTGCTGAAATTGAATGATTGATGGTTTTTTGGGGGGGGAATAGAACACGGATTGGACGGATCGCTTTGCGAACACGGATTTTCGCGGATTTAAGATCGGTGCTCGCAAAGCGATCCGTCCAATCCGTGTTCTATTATGCCGCCTGATGGAACCCGCAGACCAAAACGCGGTTTCCGGAAGCCTTTGTGTCGGCTTACCAGCCGGTGGAAGTGGGCGTGGTGCACCGGGAGGGGTTTGAGGGTTTTTTGGGGTTTAGTGCGTAAGGATGGGGCCGGGTGTAAGAAAGCCAGGTTTTATGGCAGCAATCACAGTATTTTTTCCTGATTAAGCCGACCAGCGTACGTTTAACAGCGAAAAGGATTACCTTTGTAAACAAATGCTGAACAGATGGGCTCCGTCACAATTCCCTTGCCGGAAGGTGTAGATCCGGTAGAAGTTAAAATGCTGATCACTATTGTTCTGTTCGAAAAAGGCATCCTTTCGTCCGGCCAGGCAGCCGATTTCTTGGGTCTCTCCCGAAAACAGTTCTTGGAAGCAGTGGGGAAATATGGTATTTCTATATTTGGCGAGACAGCGGAAGACATCAAGCGGGTGGAGGCAAAGTCATTTTAATACTGATTCCCGATGAAAGTGGTTATTGCAGATACGAGTTACAATGATTGAAGCCACCGATTTTCGAATATCAGACACTGTCAAAATGACTCTGCTAAAAGAAGCTGGCGAATAACATTCGCGCCTGGTTCTGGCGCACCTGCCAGCAGCAGGAAATCGACTACGTGGAGGAGGTGCAAGGCGAGTTCGCCGCTTACGCGTTCAAATGGAACCCGCAAGCCAAAACGCGGTTTCCGGAAGCCTTTGTGTCGGCTTACCAGCCGGTGGACGTGGGTGTGGTGCACCGGGAGGGGTTTGAGGTTTTTTTCCCAGGAACAAAACTTAGTATTCCACATTTTTCATTAAATTTGCAGATTGTAATCTACAAATTTTATAAAAATGATCGAACGAGCGCTCCGGGAGCACATTGAGCGCCACTGGGCCGACCCCAAAGCCATTGTGGTGCTGGGGCCCCGGCAAGTGGGCAAAACCACGCTCTTGCGGCAAATGTGCGCGGAAAAAGGCGAATATCTTTACCTGAACGCCGACGACCCGGGCATTGTCGCCCTGCTGGATGGCGCGGGCGAGGCCCGGCTCCGGCAGATCATTGGGCGAAACACCATCCTGTTCATCGACGAGGCACAGCGGGTGCCCAACATCGGCCTCACGCTCAAGATCGTGACCGACCAGATCCCCGGTGTGAAGCTCATCGTGACCGGCTCCTCGGCGCTGGACCTGGCGAGTGAGGTAAACGAACCGCTCACCGGCCGCAAGTGGGAGTACCGCCTGTACCCGGTCGCCTGGTCGGAACTCACGGCGCACACCGGATTCGCGGCGGCCCACACCCAACTGGAGCAAAGGCTGCTCTTTGGCATGTACCCCGAGGTGCTCAACCAGACGGGCGACGAGGAAGAGGTGCTGGCCCAACTCGCCGGCAGTTACCTGTACAAAGACCTGCTCAACTTTGGCGGCATCCGCAAGCCCGAGGTGCTCGACAAGTTGCTGCTGGCGCTGGCCTTGCAGACCGGTTCGGAGGTGTCGTACAATGAGCTGGCCCAACTGTTGCAGATCGACCGCGGCACGGTGGAGCAGTACATCGGACTGCTGGAAAAAGCGTACATCGTTTTCCGCTTGCCGCCGCTGAGCCGGAACCTGCGCAACGAGATCGGCAGCAGCCGGAAAATTTACTTCTGGGACACCGGCATCCGCAACGCCGTGCTCAAGGACTTCAAACCCCTGGCACGCCGGGCCGACACGGGGGCCATCTGGGAAAATTTCCTCATCAGCGAACGACTGAAACGCATGGAGTATCGCCGCATCCGGGGCCGCGCTTGGTTCTGGCGCACCTACCAGCAGCAGGAAATCGACTACGTGGAGGAGGTGCAAGGCGAATTCGCCGCTTACGCGTTCAAATGGAACCCGCAAGCCAAAACGCGGTTTCCGGAAGCCTTTGTGTCGGCTTACCAGCCGGTGGACGTGGGCGTGGTGCATCGGGAGGGGTTTGAGGGGTTTTTGGGGTGAGGTGTTGACGGATGGGCGACGAAATAGGTGATTTTTTTGTGTTGGGGTATTGCGTACATGAAAAAAGGTAGGCATATTTGCAGGATGGTAGTCGCCTTGGGTGCCGGATGAGGTTTTGGTGGGTTGTTGGGTAGTGGCGATTTTCCTGCACCTGGAGGATAAGTAGAACACAACGTGCGGGATAAGTACTGAAATTGACACAACAACCCAATAAGACAACCAAAAAATCGACCTTTGACGTCCTGAGCAGACTTTTAAGACGACCTTAACTCGGCAGACAATTTCGCTGTAACTCGACACAGACCTGCAAAGCAATTTAGCAAGACACAAGCCGACGCTTCGCAAAACCAAAAGAGCTAAATTTTTCCACCCTCAAAACGACAAGTAAGAGAATAATAGTTGCATTTGACACTTCTCGACAAGACAAACAAAGAAACAATGCTTTACTTAGGACAGAAAATTAGAGAAACACGAGAAAAGCAGAATTTGCTTTTAAAACAAGTAGCAGCTCATATTAAAGTTGACACAGCTTTAACGAGCAAGGCTGAACGTGCGGAAAGGAACTTAAACAGAGAACAGGTTATAAAACTTGCCCAAATTTTAAAAGCATCAGAAGACGAGTTTGCTGCTCCTTAGCTGTGCGACAAGGTAATTGAAGCTGTAGGTGAAGACCAACTTGCTAAACAAGGAATTAAAGGCTTTAACGAAAATCTAAGGACTGAATAAATGCAAATCACACATAAAATAGACGACTTTCTTTTCACTATTTTCCCTAACATTAAAAAGGGAGATGAACAATCTCTTATAAACGCAATTCAAGAGTTTTACACTTATGGGCCGTATAAGCCCAAAGTATCAATCGAAGACAATTGGGTAAAAATTAATATTGATACACCAACAATAGTTTCGCAAGATGGTGACTATAAAAAAGTAATTGCACTTTGTGAAAAAGGAAAATATTCTGAAGCAAAACCGATTCTAAAAAGTCTCATAAGTAAGAATCCGACAATATCAGAGTATCACCGAATAATGGGACAAATACTATCAGATGAAGGTGACCAAGCAGAAGCAATTAATTGTTTAATAGACGCTTTGCGATGGGATTCGAAAAATGGCTGGGCTTTGCTTATGATGGGAAACATCTTTGCAAAATTCAAAGATGATGTTCCAATTGCAATGAAATATTATGACCAAGCTTTAATCGCAAATCCTAATGACAATATCACGATTAATAATATCGGTGCTAACTTTATGCAACAAGGAAAACTTGAAGAAGCAAAAAAATATTTTTGGGAAGCTCTCAGAATAAATGACAAATATCCAAATACTCATTTTGCCTTAGGAATGATCGCCGAAATGGAAGCGGACTTGCAGTCTGCTTTTTACAGTACCATTCAAGCGATTAAGTTAAATAAGAATAAAGATGTTCTTTATCAAAATTCGGTAAGACAGGCATTTGAAATTGCTAAAAAGATTATTGCATCTGACATAGGAAAAAAGAGTTTCAGAGAATACAGACACAAACTCGAATTTGAAGGTGACAGAAGAATTGACATTATTCAAGACAAAGAAATACCAACAGCTGCAAAATTTGAGTTTGCGGAGAATTACGAAAGAGAAGTTCATATTGTAAGATATAATCCAAGCTATCCGGCTGTTGAGCATCTCATCATGCATGAGTTGGTTCATCTTGATTTTGTAATTCAAGCAAGAAAGGACGATTTAAATCAATTATTCATTTCTAATCAAAGGCACAAAACTCAATTTATCAAAAGACTTGAGCCAACCATAAAGAAATTCAACAAAATGGGGATTTCTGAAAAGTCAATTGCAGATTATTAGAGTTGTTCTGCCGTAAGGTTTTGATAGTCAAAGGTTGTTATTTTGCGACCAAAATACTGAAAGGATGGCAATTTCTTATCAAGATATTCGGACAGAACGACAATGGAAGGCTGCTACCGGCGTGAGCGCCAAG
>JBGSTG010000115.1:0-9904 GCA_041736625.1 Saprospiraceae bacterium
GGCGATCGGTCGTCGGTCGTCGGCAGGCTTTGAGCTTGGCTCGCCGATAAACCGAAAGCAAGGACAACCGACAACCGACCGCCGACCGCCGACAACCGACCGCCGACCGCCGACGACCGACCGCCGACGACCGACCGCCGATAGCCGACCGCCGACAACCGATAGCCTAAATCCAACCACATGCGCAACCATCCTGCGGGCCTGCCTTTTCTTTTTTTCACCGAGATGTGGGAGCGTTTCGGCTACTACCTCATGATCGGAATTTTCTTTCTGTACCTAACCGACTCGAAAACGGGCGGATTTGGCATGGGAAGTGCAGATGCCGCCGACATCTACGGCACGTTCATTGCCCTGGTGTACGTCACCCCGTTCATCGGCGGACTGCTGGCCGACCGGGTGCTGGGCTATCGGCTCAGCATCATCATCGGCGGGATATTGATGGGGTTGGGCTACCTGACGCTGGCCATCCCCAACAATTACACGACTTTTTACCTGTCGCTGGCGCTGATGATCGTCGGCAACGGCTTTTTCAAGCCAAACATATCGGTGTTGCTGGGCAACCTGTACAACGAGCCCCGGTATGCCGCGCTGAAAGACACCGGCTACAACATCTTTTACATGGGCATCAATATCGGTGCTTTTGTGTGCAATTTCATCGCCGCCTGGTTGCGCAACTCTTACGGATGGGGATACGCCTTTGCGGCCGCCGGAATAGGTATGTTCATCGGGGTTGCCATTTTCATGATCGGCATGCCACATTACCGGCACGCCGACGTGAAGCGGGAACCCCAACCCGGCGACTCCAGCGTGGGGCTCATGCTCAGCTCCGTGTTGCTGCCGGCTTTGGTCACCGGCGTCGCCGCGTGGTTCATCCCTGGCAATGTTTTTGGTTCCGATTCTACCGACGCCTTCCTGTTTGGCTCGCTCCCGGTGATCGGTTTTTTCCTGTGGATCCTGTGGAAGGCCGGCCCCGAAGACAAAAAGCCGATTCGCGCGCTCCTGGCCATCTACGCCATCGTGATCGCTTTTTGGGCCGTTTTCAAGCAAAACGGAACCGCGCTGACCACCTGGGCGGAGTTTTACACCGACCGCTCCGTTCCCACCTGGTTCGAAGGGCCGGCCCGTGCCGCGGGTATGGTGCAGGAGGTGAACACTGCGCCGGCTTTGTACCCGGTGTACGACGCCCAATTCCGCAAACAGATGATGGCCGACACGGCCCTAAAGGCCATAGGCATCCATCCGTACTTCAAAAATGTGCCGCCAACTGCCCATCCGCCGGAAGGACAAAACCTTAAATTGGTTTCCACTGAGATATATCAGTCCATCAACCCCTTTTTCGTCATCGTTTTCACACCGCTGGTGATCGCATTTTTCGCCTGGCTACGCAAACGCAAGCGGGAACCCAGCACACCCGCCAAAATCGGTTGGGGGTTGGTCGTCTCGGCACTGTCGTCGGTGGTCATGGTGTGGGCCTGCTTCGCCTGCCACAACGGGGCCGAAAAGGCTTCGTCGTGGTGGATGTTCGGCACCTACGGCGTGGTGACGGTGGGCGAGTTGTTTCTGAGCCCTATGGGGCTGGCCATGGTGTCCAAGATCGCACCCAGGCACCTCACCGGACTCATGATGGGCGGATGGCAGCTGGCCACCTCGCTGGGCAATAAACTCAGTGGTGTGTTGGCCAAAATGTGGGACAGCTACGACGACAAATCGACGTTTTTCCTCGTCAACGCCGTCCTCCTGCTCATCGCCGCCGGCGTTCTGTTCAGCCTGTTAAAATGGTTGAACGGAATATTCCGGGAAAAAGGCCTGATTTGAGAACTTTAAACCTGAATTGATTATGGCTACGAGAAGAAAATTTGCACGCAAACAAAAATTCGCACAGGAAGACGCCCGGGACGGGAAGATGTTCCTGATCGTCCTGGGTATCGTCACGGTAGCGCTGGTGGTGCTGCTGTACGTCCTCTTTGTATAACGGCTTACATGCGCAGGTCTTCCACCCGAACGCCGGGAAATTGTTTGGGGTCCAGTGCAAAATACCCGGCCGGGAAAGCCTTGTTTGGCGTGAAACTGCTGATGGCAAACGTGTAATTTGAGCCGTCTTTGGCGAAAGCCTTGATGGACTCGACGGTCAGCGCTTTTTCGTCGATCGCGAGTTTAAGCTTTGAATACTCTGAGCGCCGGTCAACGGGCTTGAACTCAATGTACACGAGCGATTTGCCACCCTGCACACCGCGTTCGGTGATGGCGTATACAAAGTCGCCCTTTTCATACCGCCCGAGCAGTTGCTGGGGCGTCAGAAAGCCGTTATCGTCGCTGGAATCTGCGTCGTTAATTTGTATTTCCTTGTTTTTCTTCAGGTAAACCCAGGTGGTGATGGCGTTGCTAACGATCAACTGGTCGGTCATGTCCAGCCGGAATTGCTTGCCGGATTGCGCAATCGTTCCTTTTTGCACCTCTTTGGGCGTCTCGGGCACCTGAATGGTCAGGGTAAACACGGCTTCCAAAGACTTGTAGCCGTTGTATTTGCTTTTGACCTTGTCCAGGATCTTTTTGGCCTCGGGATCCGATTTTTCCGCAGGTGCGGGCGACTGGGCCGACAGTTGAACGAGGGAAAGGGATAGAAGGGTGATGAACAGGGTTATTTGGTGCATTTTGATCATTTTTACACTGTAACGCACAAATTCGGGTAGGGTTGTGGAGCGAATGGTTAAAGATTCGCTAACAATACCGCCGGTTCCGGGCCGGCTGTCCGGGTCCAATACACAGGCGCTTCGGGAACCGGATGGCAAAAGCGCTTGTTTTATTGCCGGCTTCTGCCTATACTTGTGCATCAAGAGTTGAAAAAGCTACAAACCAACGTTTTCTCTTTAGCGCCGGGAGTATCACTCCTAATTTGTTTTTATGTCAAAAAAAAATCGTACCCCCAATTTGCGCAAGCTCACCGCCGGCGATCTTCAAATTGCAATTTTAAAATTCCTGTTGTCCAATTCGCGTAAACGGCTGACGGTCGGGCAACTGATCGAATCCCTTCGCTTGGAAAACAACAAAGATTCGGTGGGCCATGCGGTGAGCCGCCTGGTAGAAGCGGGCTCCTTGGCGGTCTTTCCGGGCGACAAATACGGCGTGGTGCTGGCGCACCTCACCGGGCCCGAGGTGGAAATGGAGCAGGAGACGCCCGCCGCGCCGAGCCCGCCGCCCGTCCGCCTCCAGCGCCGCGAAGAACAAACAGATGACAGACCCCACCGGATCAAACGTCCTGCCGATAAGTTCATTACTGGCTGGGTGGACATGACGCGCACCGGCGCCGCCTATGTGGTTACCGACGACATGGACAGCGACGTGTACGTGGCGCCCAAATACGTGAACAGCGCCCTGCACGGCGACACCGTGCGCGTGCTGCTGTTCCCCGTGCAGCCCCGCCGCCGCCAGGTGCACGGGCGCAAACCCGAAGGCGAGATCCTCGAGGTGCTCAAGCGTGCCAACGAACACTTCATCGGTAAACTGAGCATGGGTCGCAAATACGCCCTTTGTGTGGTGGACAGCCAGTATGTGCACACCGACATCTACATACCGCTCGACGCCGTGGGCGACGCCCGCGACGGCGATTCCGTGGTGGTGCACATCACCGACTGGCAGGAGGGCAAGAGCCGCCTGCCCATCGGCAAGGTGTCGCAGGCCCTGGGTAAAGTCGGCGGCAGCGACTTCGAGATGAAAAAAATCCTCATCAACGCCGGCTTCGAACTCCAGGCCTCCGATGAAGCCCTCGCCGAAGCCGCCGCCATCCCCGAAGGCGTGCCCGCACAGGAGATCGAACGCCGGCGCGACTTCCGCGACGTGCTCACCTTTACCATCGATCCCGAAGATGCGCGCGATTTCGACGACGCCCTCAGCATCCGCAAACTGGACAACGGTAACCTCGAAGTAGGCATCCACATCGCCGACGTCGCCTACTACCTAAAGCCGGGCAGCCAAATGGATCAGGAGGCGTTCAAACGCAGCACTTCGGTGTATCTTGTCGATCGCGTGTGCCCCATGCTGCCCGAAAAACTGTCCAACAACCTCTGCTCCCTGGTGCCCGAGCAGGAACGCCTGACGTTTTCTGCCGTCGTGGAATTTGACAACAAGGACAATATCGTCAAACGCTGGTTCGGTCGCACGGTCATTTTTTCCGATAAACGTTTCGCTTACGAGGAGGCGCAAACGGTGATCGAAAACAACCCCGCCGAACATCTCGTCGGCCACCCGTTGCTCGAACAGCTGAGCTGGGGTCTGCTGGAACTGAACCGGCTGTCCAAAAAAATGCGCAAGGCACGCGAAAAAGACGGCGCCATCAGCTTCGAGTCCGAAGAGGTGCGCTTCCGCCTGGCGCCCGACGGTACCCCGATCGAGGCCTACGTCAAGGAGCGCAAAGACGCCCACCTGCTCATCGAAGATTTCATGCTGCTGGCCAACAAGGAAGTGGCTTTTTACATCGACCAGATGGGGCAGGCAAAACAAGAGGTGCCCTTCGTGTACCGCGTGCACGACCTGCCTGATCCGGAAAAGGTGGCCGACTTCTCGCGCTTCGCCTTCGAGCTGGGCTACCCGATGAAGGTGGATACCCCCAAACAGATCGCCACCTCTTTCAACTCCCTGCTCAAGGCCGCCCAAAAGGACGAGCGCCTCAAGCCCCTCATGCCGCTCGCCATTCGCACCATGGCCAAAGCGGTTTATTCCACCAACAACATCGGCCACTACGGACTCGGGTTCAGCCACTATGCACACTTCACCTCGCCCATCCGCCGGTACTCCGACGTGCTGGCCCACCGCATCCTGGAGCGCAACCTCGACGGGCGCACCTGGCGGGCCGACAAGGAAAAGCTCGAAGAGCAGTGCAAGCACATCTCCAGCCAGGAACGCAAAGCCGCCGACGCCGAACGCGAGTCCATCCGCTACAAACAGGCCGAATACCTCAGCAGCCGCGTCGGACAAGTGTTCACCGGCGTCGTGAACGGGTTCATCGACCGCGGCTTCTTCGTCGAACTGGCCGACACCAAGTCCGAAGGGCTGGTAGACTTCAAAAACCTCGACGATACCTACATACTCGACCCCGGCAACCTGCGCGCCCGCGGTCGCCGCAACGGCAAAATCATCCAGATCGGCGACCGGGTAGCCGTGCGCATCGCCGCCGTTGACCTGCAAAAACGACAGGTGGATATGGAATGGATTGCCGAATAATCGAATGCAGAATGATTCGAATGCGGAATGCGGAATTCGGAATGCGGAATAACATCCCGCTTGGCATCCGGAATCAGCAAAATGAAAGACCGCGTAATCGAATGCAGAATGCGGAATTCGGAATGCGGAATAACATCCCGCTTGGCATCCGGAATCAGCAAAATGAAAGACCGCGTGATCGAATGCGGAATGCGGAATTCGGAATGCGGAATAACATCCCGCTTGGCATCCGAATGTAGCAAAATGAAAGACCGCGTAATCGAATGCGGAATGCGGAATTCGGAATGCGGAATAACATCCCGCAAGGCATCTGGAATCAGCTCAATGAAAGACCGCGTAATCAAATGCGGAATGCGGAATAACATCCCGCAAGGCATCCGGAAGCAGTAAAATGAAAGACCGCGTAGCGGTCAAACATGAATAGCCCCGGGTGAAACCCGGGGCGAGGGGCGAGGGGCGTGGGACGAGAGGCGAGAAATGAAAAAGGCATAGGCTAACCCGGAACGTCATGACCTTCTGGTTACCCTCGAACACCAAGAGCGCCCTTATTCCGCATTCTGCATTCGCCATTCCGCATTCGGAACATTCCGCATTCGACCATGGGCAGCATTTCCAGTCCCCGCTGTATCTTTGAAAAAACAAGTACATTTGCAACCAATAACCACCACATTTCCTTTTCCAAATTCGACACTCGACACTCGTCCTTGCTATGAAAAAACACTTGTCCTTTTCTTTTTTGATCGTCCTCCTGACGATGAGTGCCGTTGCGCAAGCCCAATCCGCCGGCGCCATTTACATTGAGTACGGGTATCCGGAAATTTCCAAAGACGATCAGGCCATGATGGCCATGTATGGATACGCCAAATACCGGGTGTACGCCGACGACAAGTTCCTCAGCGTGGAGAACCTCCAGGATTTGCCCGCCAATATGTCTTCTGAAACGGGCGCGGGCCTGCGGACCAGCTTTACCAAAGACCGCAAGACCAACGAGGTGTTCCTGTGCATGTCCGTCGGCGACGACCGCATCCGGAAAAAAGCCGACCAGGAAGAGCGGGAACAGTTCGACGTCATGACCCGCATGTTCGCCACCAACGACCGCAACGTGCTCATTATGACCAACCAACGCAAAGAGATCAACGGCTACAACTGCCACCAATACCTCATCCTGCGCGAAGAAACAGCCGACACCCTTATGGTGTACCTTACCCCGGCCATCAATCCCGGACCTGCGGTCAAAGACTTTCCCATGCGTCTCGCCGCCAACGGGGAATTCTACGGCGTTATCCTGGGCCGCGACGACAAGGCGTGGGACGGCTCCACCCTCGCGTTCCGCGCCCTTAACATCGAGCTGAACAAACCCAAAAATATGGGCGCCGAACTGGCTTCCTACCGCACCGTCACCGAAGAAGAAGGAAACGCCATCATCAAAACTTGGATGACCAAACAGACGGGCGGGGCCAACGAGAAGAAATAACCGGGTGCGCCAGTGCCATGATGCTGCTCACCAAAGACGGCTCCCACACCCTTGTGTCGCCCCGGTTCGGGGTGCCTTACCATTCCCGTTTTGGCGCCATCACAGAATCCGAACAAGTGTTTATCGATGCGGGGTTCCGACACGTTTCAGCAGGGAAACAGCGGATTCGCTTGCTCGAAACCGGTCTGGGTACGGGTCTGAAAGCACTCATGACCTGGATGGCCGCCGAACAAAGCAACACCCAGGTGGACTACACGGCGCTGGAGCTGTTCCCCCTGGCGCCGGAGGACGTGGAAGCGCTCAACTACCCGGACCTGCTCGAGGGCAACCCGGTGGATTTGCGTACACGCTTTCAGCGACTGCACCAGGCGCCCTGGGAGATAAACGTTGCGCTATCCACCTACTTTTCCCTCCTGAAAAAAAAGACGCCGATCGAAACTTTCGCGTCGGAGCAACCATTCGACCTGGTCTATTTCGACGCCTTTGCGCCGAGAACCCAACCGGAACTGTGGACCGAGGAGGTGTTCCGCCGTATGTTTGAGGCACTGGCGCCCGGCGGGGTGCTCGTGACCTATTGCGCCCAGGGAGAGGTCAAGCGCCGCATGACCCGCGCCGGTTTCCAGGTGGAACGGTTGCCGGGGCCGCCAGGGAAGCAGGAGATGACGCGGGGGGGGCGGAGTGGTGGGGGGTAGCGTCCGAATCAGGGAAGCTTCCTGTAAATAGCTTCAAAAAACACTTGCAGTATTCAAAGAGAAGTGTGAACTTTGGCATTGTACCGGTAATCGGCCAATGTATATGGTTGGCAGGGGTACTAATCGGTACTGGGTAATATATTACATGTGAAGATCAGACCTGACAAATTGAAAAAAACATATTATGAAACGTAAAATCCTGACTGCAATTGCTGTAGTAACAATGGCTTGTGAAGCCATCGGACAAGTTGCGCAACATCGCGCAATAGAATATGGGATAAATTACAATCCAACCATTACATTTAGTCAAAAACAGGAAAGACCTCCGGCTTATAATTCCGCAATAGGCGTATTTGCAAAATATGCGCTCTACAAAAGAGTTGGAATAGGAGCAGGTATTGAATACCAATCGCAAAATGTAAATACAACCACATGGGTAAATTGTGATCCCCTTGAACAATATTTTTTTTGCCAAATACCTGGTAAAGATGAATTTGACGTAATTCGACTGCCAATTTGGTTAAGTCTGAATTTGAATTATAATCCGGATTCAAAAATTAAAGTGGAATTAATAGGTGGGTATGCATTCGGCAAATTACAGAATGCAAATGAAAAAGAGGAAGCATACGGGCTGTTGGATTTGACCGATAAAATTCATTTTGCTTTTACCGGCATTGAATTTAAAAAGAAAGTATGTGAAAAATTTAATATGACATTTGGAACACACATAGAATTTACAAATATTTACGACATGCGTTATGGTGAGATTCAAAACTTGAAATTTGTTTTGCGAATAAGCAGGTAACAAAAAGGCAGGCCAAATGCTGAATCATTTGCTGCTATAAATCAAATACCGATCATGAAAATCACTCATTTTATAGCCATTTTCTGCCTCTTCTGCAGCTCAATAGCAACCACAAAAGCGCAAATCATCCACTACGTCAACCAGAAAGCCACCGGAAACCAAAGCGGAACATCCTGGCAGAATGCCTTTGTCCGGGTGCAGGATGCCTTGGCGGCAGCCGCTTATGGCGATGAAATCTGGGTGGCCCGGGGTACATACAAGCCGACCGAAAGCAACGACCCAAATATGTCCTTTGTGCTGCAAAACGGGGTGGCGCTCTACGGCGGCTTTCAGGCGACGGAAACGCTGCGGGATCAGCGCAACCCGTTGCTGAACCCCACGGTGCTGAGTGGCGCCATTGGAGACAGCACCGACAGACGCGACAACACCCTGCATGTGCTGCGCGGCGCCGGACTGGATGCCAACACCGTGCTGGACGGATTCACCATTTCAGATGGCTACGCCTACGGTTTGTACAACCAGAATTTGCCGATTACAGGAGCGGGCCTGTTGCTGGAAAGCGGCAGCGGGGCTTCGGAAACAAAAATGCAAATCCGGAATTGCATTTTTGAAAACAACCGGGCCACCAGTGGCGGCGCCATAGGCATATGGAGCACGGCAGACACCACCGGAGAAGTGGTGAACCCAAGCATACACGATTGCATATTCAGAAACAACCTGGCCCAACTGGACGGCGGCGCAATCTACCGGTTCGGCTCCACCCATATGGATACCTTCCGGCTCTCGGGATGCCGGTTCGTCGATAACCGGGCAGAGGTTAATAGTGGCGGCGGTATATCCATATTTGAACCCGGATTTTCAGCAATCAGTTTTGAAAAATGCACGTTTGAGCGTGATAGTTCGCTAATAGGCGGGGGTATTTATATAAAGGCTTCTGATATCCCCCAATCATCGCTTTCTGTACTGGTGGATTCCTGTTTGTTTTTCAAGAATCATTCATTAGATGGGTCTGGATTTTGTTATAATGGGTATTTACATTTTATTTATAATCTGAAGCTAACATTTATAATGCGTAATTCAGTGTTTGAAGACAATCTTGCCGTTTCTGGCGATAGCCCGGCGTTTGCGATTTACACTGCCCATTATTCCGAGTTAGCGGTTGATGTGCTGAACTGCGATTTTTTGGAAAACAAATCGCCATCCGGTTACTACACCACTTATGTTTGGGTTGTTGAGGGGTGCAAAGCAATCGTTAATTACCACAACAATAGGTTTATTTGAAATTCCGGAAACTCGACCGGTACAAACATTGATTTTCCCATATTTGTCAATGCCACCATGAGCTTATTCGCCCCCAACACCGTAACCACCAAAATAACCAACTGCCTGTTTGAGCGCAACGGCGGCGGGGGAATCGTACTCGCCACGCCGAACAACAAGATCGACACCGAAGTGGCCAACTGCACGTTTTTTAAAAACTTTTATCCGCAATTTGTCTGCAACAGCTGGGATTCCCTCATCGGCGATTCCTACCTTAATTTTCGTATTCGCAACAGCATTATCTGGGAACCCGGGACCAACATCTGGTCGATGTTTTACAGCAACGACAAGGATAATCCCAACATGTATTCCTTTGATATCGACTATTCCGCCATCAGTTTGGCCGGCCCACTGGGCCCTCCAGGGTCTTTTCAGGCATTTGGTGACAACATGATT
>JBGSTG010000137.1:0-116798 GCA_041736625.1 Saprospiraceae bacterium
CCCAGCGTCGTGCTCTGCCAGGATCGACAACTTTTGATCGTTACTGAAATTACTCTTTCGCATGTGTTCGCAATTTAGTGGTGGTGAATTTACGTAAAATTCTCTACTAAATTGTGGTATCGCGTTTTGGGAAGGCTACAGCCCGATCCCCGGTTCACGCGCCGCGGATTTACATCGGCGCAACGGGCTACCACATGAAGCAATGGGTGGGGTCCTGGTATCCGGAGGGGACAAAGGCTGCGGAGTACCTTTTTCATTACAGCAGGCAGTTTAACACCATTGAGCACAACAGCACGCATTATCGGCTGCCGGACGACGCGTCGGTGGCGCGCTGGCGCGAAGAGACACAGTCCGACTTTCGTTTTTGTCCGAAGGTTTTACAGACCATCAGCCACGCGCCCGACCTGGGTGCTTCGAGCACGCTGATTGAGGCCTTTACCGATGCCATTGGCGGCTTGAGGGAGAAATACGGATGCGCCTTTTTGCAGTTGCCGCCTTCCTTTACCCCGCACCAATGGGTAAGGCTGGAGCGCTTCCTGTTGCGGTGGCCCGGGCAACTCCCGCTGGCGGTGGAGGTGCGTCATCCGGAGTTCTTTCCCGAGTCGCCCGTGTTGTTTGACCTGTTGGAAAAACACGGCGTTGCAGCGGTGATCACCGATGTCGCCGGCCGCCGCGACGTCTGCCACATGCACGTCACCGCGCCGCGCACCATGGTGCGCTTTGTGGGCAATGGGCTGCACCAGACGGATTACACCCGGATAGAGGAATGGGGCGCCCGGCTGGCCGCATGGAGTGCAAACGGCCTGCAGGAAATTTATTTCTTCACCCATGAACCAGATAACCTGTTATCGCCGGAACTTGCAGCCTATACTTCAAAGGCCTTTCTCCGTCACATGCCGCACGCCCTCCTGCGCGGACCGGAAAAACATACCCCCGACAGCCATCAAGGTAGTTTATTTTAAACACAGCTATGAAAACACAATTTTATCATGTCTAATCGGGAAAACAACCAAATTGCACTGGTTGCCAACATGACATGGAACATCTGGAATTACCGCAAACCCGTGATCAAAGCGCTTCAGGATGCGGGGTATCAGGTGCTGGTGTTTGCTCCTGTTGACGAGAGTTTGCCCAAATTGCTTCGGGAAACCGGAGTGACGTTCATACCGCTCGAACAATTTCGCCGGAACACGACCCGCTTGGGCGGCACGTTGCTGATGTTGATGGAGTTTATCCAAATTTACAGAAAGCACCGGCCGGCCTTGATCCTGCATTTCGGCGTACAGGCGAATATTCTGGGTACCCTGGCGGCGGCCATCTGTAATATTTCATCCATCTGCGTAGTCACCGGTCTTGGGTATACTTACCTGCACCGAAATTGGGTAAGCAGCATGGTACATATACTTTATCGGTTCACTTTCCGCCTGACCAGCCGCGTGGTCTTTGAGAACGAACAAGACCGGAACTTCATGGTACAAACGCGCACGGTGTCACAGGACAAAACGGAGGTGGTCAGCGGTTGTGGAATTGACGCATCGGATTTTTTACCCATGCGCCGCAGGCGTTCGAACAAACGATTGGTATTTGCCTATTTCGGAAGGTTATTGTATGACAAAGGTTTGCGCGAATTATATGAAGCTGCCTGTATCGTTCGCCGACATTTTCCCAATACCGAATTCCGTTTTTTTGGCACCCTGGATAAAAGTAATCCGGCCCACATCCGTCCGTCGGAACTCCTGTACTGGATCAAAAGCGGCGTTATTCGCTACATGGGCGTGGTTGAAGACGTACGACCCTGTCTGGCGGAAACGGATGTCGTGGTGTTGCCGTCTTACCGCGAAGGGTTGTCCCGCAGCCTATTGGAGGCGATGGCCATGGCGCGCCCCACCCTGGTTACCGATGTGCCGGGATGCCGCGAAACCGTCGTGCATACCCTCAACGGACTGGTGGCGCCACCGCGAAACGCGTCGGCGCTGGCAGAAGCCATGATGCATTTTTGTACGATGACCGACCAGGAGCGCGACCAGATGGGCCTCGAAGGTCGTCGAATAGTCCTGCGGGAATATGCCGGCGCCACCGTCGGCGCCCAATACCTTCACATGGTTGAATCCGCCCTAATCCATGTACCTTTACCGCCCTATGAAAAAAGCACTCATTACCGGTATAACTGGTCAGGACGGAGCCTATCTGGCCGAACTGTTGATTCATAAAGGGTACGAAGTTCATGGCATCAAACGCCGCTCCTCCCTGTTCAATACCGACCGCATCGACCATTTGTATCAGGATCCGCATGTGGACAACCGTCGTTTTGTACTGCATTACGGCGACTTGACGGATTCCACCAACCTCATCCGCATTGTGCAGCAGGTTCAGCCCGATGAAATTTACAACCTCGGCGCGCAAAGCCATGTACAAGTGAGCTTCGAAACACCGGAATACACCGCCAACGCCGACGCGTTGGGGGCATTGCGCTTGCTGGAAGCCATCCGTTTACTCGGTTTACAGGATACGACGAAGTACTACCAGGCCTCCACCTCCGAATTGTACGGTCTGGTACAGGAGGTGCCCCAAACGGAAAAAACGCCGTTTTATCCGCGTTCGCCCTATGGGGTAGCCAAGTTGTACGCCTACTGGATCACCGTGAACTACCGGGAGGCTTACGGGCTGTTCGCCTGCAACGGCATTTTGTTCAACCACGAAAGTCCGCTGCGCGGCGAAACCTTTGTCACCCGAAAAATTACACGGGCCGCCGCCCGGATCGCGCTGGGGTTGCAGGACAAACTCTGGCTGGGCAACCTCGACGCCCAACGCGATTGGGGCCACGCGCGCGATTACGTGGAGGGCATGTATCGCATGCTGCAACAACCCGAACCCGAAGACTTCGTGCTGGCCACCGGCGTAACCGTCTCCGTCCGGGAATTCTGCCGCATGGCATTTGGAGAACTGGGCGTTGAGCTGACCTTCTCCGGACAGGGCGTCAACGAAAAAGGCGTAGTTTCCGCTGTACGTGAACCGGAATACGGTTTCCGGGTTGGTCAGGAGGTCATCGCCGTAGACCCCCGTTACTTCAGACCGGCAGAGGTCGATCTGCTGGTCGGCGACGCCTCCAAAGCCCGCGAGAAACTGGGCTGGGCCCCCAAACATTCCTTGCAAGACCTGGTGCGCGACATGATGCAGAGCGACCTGAAAATCTTCCACCGGGAACGTTTTTTGAAAGACGGCGGGTTTGAAGTGCTCGGACAACATGAATGAACCATTGATGGACAAAACAACCAAGATTTACATCGCCGGACACCGCGGCATGGTGGGTTCCGCCCTCCTGCGCCGGTTGCAGGCAGACGGACACACCCACTTTGCGCTCGCTACGTCCACTGAACTGGATCTGCGCCGGCAGGCCGAGGTGGAGGCCTTTTTTCACCGGGAAAAACCCGGCTACGTCTTCCTGGCAGCCGCCAAGGTGGGCGGAATTCTCGCAAACGACACGTTCCGCGCAGAATTTTTGTACGACAACCTGATGATCGAATCCAACATCATCGAGGCCGCCTATCGCAATGGCGTCGAAAAACTGATGTTCCTCGGATCCTCATGCATTTACCCTAAAATGGCCCCCCAGCCGTTGCGCGAAGACTACCTGCTCACCGGTTTGCTGGAGCCCACCAACGAACCGTACGCCATCGCCAAAATCGCCGGCATAAAACTGTGCGATGCGTACAGAAGCCAGTACGGCTGCCGGTTCGTTTCCGTGATGCCCACCAACCTGTACGGCCCAAATGACAACTACCACCCCCAGAACAGCCACGTACTGCCGGCCCTGATCCGGAAATTTCATGAAGCCAAACGCGACGGATTGCCGTTTGTGACCCTCTGGGGAACCGGAACACCCCGACGGGAATTTTTGCATGTAGACGACCTCGCCGACGCCTGCGTGTACCTCATGCACCATTATGACGAACCCGGACTGGTCAACATCGGCACCGGAACAGATATCAGCATTCTGGAACTGGCCCAGTTGGTCCAACGCATTACCGGCTACAATGGCCGTATTGAGCACGACCTGAGCAAGCCCGACGGAACCCCGCGCAAATTGATGGATGTGAGCAAGTTGAACCAATTGGGATGGCGCGCCAAAATTGGATTGGAAGAAGGCATACGTCAAGTATATGCAGCGGTAAAATCGTCATTATAAACAAAATACTTCCCAAAAGGCACTATTTAGCGGCTAAACGGCATGGGTTTCTATTCGGCCGGCCTTAACTTTGACCCATGGAAAATACTTACGTTGCCATTATGGCCGGAGGAGTCGGCAGCCGGTTTTGGCCCGGAAGCCGGGAAAGCCGTCCGAAACAATTTCTCGACATGCTCGGGGTGGGCAAAAGCCTGCTTCGCCTGACTTTCGAACGCTTTTTACCCCTGGTTCCGGCTGAAAACTTCCTGGTGGTCACCAATGCCCGGTACAAAGACCTGGTCAAACAACACCTGCCCGAGCTTAAAGACAGCCAGATTCTTTGCGAACCCTCCCGAAATAATACCGCCCCATGCATAGCATACACCGCGTTTAAGCTCGCCGATCTGAACCCGGATGCCAACATCGTCATTACCCCGGCCGACCATATCGTACTCAAACCCGATATTTTCATCGAAAAAATAAAAGCCGCACGCGCGTTTGCGGCAAGCCACGACGCCCTGGTCACCCTGGGCGTGCAACCCTCGCGTCCGGATACCGGGTTTGGTTACATACAGTTCGGCGCTATGGCCGACGAGCAGGTGCGCAAGGTGCTGCGATTCACTGAAAAGCCCGACCTGCACACCGCGCAGTCCTTCCTGGAGTCCGGCGACTACCTCTGGAACGCCGGCATCTTCGTTTGGAGTGTAGCCTCGGTGCTCAAAGCTTTTGAGGTGCACACCCCCGAAATATTCAGGCTTTTCCAAAAGGGACAAACCCTGTACAATACGCCGGGTGAACAAGCCTTCATCGATCGAGAATATCCCAACGCCCCGAATATCTCTGTAGACTTCGCCATCATGGAAAAAGCCAACAACGTATTCACCGTACCGGCAGATTTCGGGTGGTCGGACCTGGGCACCTGGGCCAGCCTTCATGCCGAATGCCCGCAGGATGAACACAACAATGTGCTGCAAGGCGAGGTGGTGGCGCTCAATACTACCGGCTGCATGGTACGCGCCCCGGAAGGAAAACTGGTCGTTATCAAGGATATGCATGACTACATCCTGGTGGACGACAATGACGTGCTCATCATCCTACCTATACATAAAGAACAAGAAATCAAACAGATAACAGAAATAGTAAAAGCACGTTACCCAGGACGGTACCTGTAAGCGATTTTTTTTCGCAAAAATTTGATTGTTTTCTTGCGCAGCCGATTATTCTTTCCGTATTTTTCGCTCGCTAAATCGTCTAGCACTTATTTAATCCATCGAATTTGTATGTCCCGGCGCCTGTTAATCCATGAAAAACAATTTACAGCCCGGATGAAGTCTTTTAACGCCATTACCGTCCACCCCGAGATCCAAGATGGCGAACCTGTTTTCAGTGGAACACGTGTCCGTGTGGAAACTTTTTATGATTTTATGCGTATCGGATGCAGTGTCAGTGAATTTCTGCGCGAGTTTCCGTCGATTACGCGTGATCAAGCCATGGAGGTGTACCAGTTTGTACACAAAGATTATACTGTGGAACAAATAAAAAGCATTGCTCACGGCAGCGATCCGTCTCGTGTCGGTGTTCCAGGGCGCGGCCAGTTGTCCGCTCGATAATTTTTCCGCAGTTGCCTGATTACGGCCAAGTATGCTTGTCCGACAGCATCCACTGCGTAGGGTGCTGTCCTGAATCGGGTGCCGGAAAGCGCCGAAACTGGTTTCCATTCCAAAAAGATTTTCAAGGCGTTCGGCATACCCGGACTGAGCCGCAGCACCCTCCTGTAGGGCGCTGCAAAATCCGTAAAAGCATCTTCAGACAAATCCTGTATGTGCAAAATGGGCCGCTCGGCCGCAAGATAGCTCACCGCCTTGCTGGGCAACAAAAAAGGGTTTTTGTTCCCCACGTTCACCAAAATATCCATTTCCGACATCTTCTGTTGCGTTTCCTCCCTTGGTCTCAAACCATGCAGTTGCACCCATTTGTATTTCCTGAAAATGGGCAGATAGCCCGGCAGTAGTTCTCCGTATAGGTGCAAGGTAAAATTCAGCCCCTCCTGATGAAAACCCTCGAACAAATCCAGCATGGCGTAAGGTTCGCGAATGGGCGGATAAAAAACGCCAAAATAACCAAAATGGCACCCGCCCGCCGCTTGTCTGGCCGGCGTTGGCGAAGCCTCCGGGACAGGATGCAACAGTGGTGCAACCACCCATATTCGATCGAGTTCGTATTGCTGCATCAACCAGGATTTTAATTTTTCTCCTGTAACAACCACTGCATCCGCCGCTTGCAACAATTGCTGTTCCAGTTGTCGGGCCCGCTTGCCATAGAGCACCGGGTTGCTGATCTCCCAGCCCGGCGCGGCAAAGGGGTCGCCCACATCTGCCAACCACGGCAGGCCGAACCGGGCCCGCAGGTCCATGCCGATGCGGTGGGCCGTGATGGGCAGAGACACACTGACAAGCGCATCCACCGGTGCGATTTGTATGATGCGACAAGCGGCGGCATACGCCGGCTTGCGCCAAAACAAAGCATCGTCTGGAAAGCACAATTTGCGCCACCCCCGTTGGTACAGGAGCGCAAGCAAACGCCACCACCAAGCCATCCGCTGCGGCGCCGGGTCGCCCGGAATGCCCCTGGCGGGCAGTGCAGGCGACCAGATGGTCAACAGGCTTTTCAAACTGTCGTACCCGACCCGGTACACTTCCACCCCGTTCAGGGTCTCTACCGGAGGCCGGCCCTTTACCCGGGCGGTAACCACCGTCACGCGGTGCCCTTCGGCAGCCCAATACTCAGCTATGGCCGTCCAGCGATGCGCACGCGGATGAATAAAGGGTGCGTAAAACGGCGAGAGGATAAGAATGGTCACGGTCCTTTATGCAGCCGAGTGTCCGCGCCTGTATGTTTACCCATTCAGCAGCGCCTCCCTTTCGGCTTTTTTTAAGGTTTTCACCACCTGGTCGTAGGAATGGTCAATCAGGTGGCGGAGGGTGGCGCCGTCCAGACCACCTTCACAATCTACCGTGTTCCAGTGTTTCTTATTCATGTGGTAGCCTGGCTTTACCTCCGGGTGGCGCTCGCGCAGTTCAACCGCGTAGTCGGGATCGCATTTCAGGTTGACGGACAAGCGGTCGGTGTCCAGACCGGCCAGCGCGAATATTTTACCCATGACACGCAAGCACAGGGTCTCTTCGCCAAAAGGAAAATCTTCCGTCGTTCCCTTTTTGGCCAGGCAGTATGTCCTGAAGGTTTCTACATCCATCGGGTCTTGAATTATTGCTTTAGCAGGACGTCGTTGAGTCGTTTGACATCGGCAGCGACCAGCTCGCTTCTATCCCACCGAAACGGCAGAAGCGCCCCTTTAACCGTGGTAATCGAGTCGCCTTTGACTTTCATGCGGTCACTGGTTAAAAACACGCCTTTCACCTCGATTTGAGAATTGAGCACAAAAAATCGTTCTGAGGCAAATGTGCTTTCACCGATATCGCGGGTATTGTAATCCATGATGATGCGCACCGGGGGTACTGGTATAGACGGGTCCGTCTCCAGATTTTCGTTCAGGAGAACCGGCTCGCCGGCCTGCAATTTGGCTGTTTGACTGGAATAGAAAAAATAGACGGGGCAAAAGTTGAATTGCGCGCGAAACAGGTCAACCACATATCGGTTGTACCGGCGTATTTCCTGTTGTTGTTCTTCCGCTTCCTGGATTTTTCCTATTCCCTTCAGGTGGGTTATGCGCTGCTGGAAGTCGTGCAGCCGGAAGCAAATGCCGTTTTGCCGCATGGCATCGCGTTCCGTTGACGCAATCTGCACCGTTGCACAACCGCAAAAAAGGGCAAAAAGCCCGAGAAAAACCAAACGCGTGTTCATTCGATGCTAATACACTTGTTGAACGGGGTGTAAAACGACTTCATCGATGACCACGTGTCCGGGCGCGTTCAGGATGTAGGACACCGCATGGGCGATGTCCAGGGGCTTGAGGTAATGCGCCCTGTCAGGCGAGCCGGGCTCGCTGTTGTTGAAAAAGGTATCCACCAGGCCGGGCATGACGACGCTGACCTTAATGCCATCCTGCCTGACTTCGCTTCTTAACGTCTTGAAAAAAGCATCCTGTGCATGCTTGCTCGCGCAGTACAGGGCCCCGTCCGGAAAGGTACGGCGGGCGGCATCGGAGGTGATGGCGACGATGTGGCCCGATCCGGCATTGCGCATGACCGGCAGCACCGCTTTGGTGAGCAGGAAACTGCCTTTGACGTTCACCTCCATGAGGTGGTCCCAGTCCAGGGAACTAATCTCCCCAAACGGTCGGAACAGACCGATCCCGGCGTTATTGACCAGGCAGTCTATGTGCCCAAAGTCTCGTTTGATGGCCGCCACGGCCTCATTGACCTGTCCTTCATCCGCCACATCGATCGGGAACGACAAGGCTTTGCCGCCGGCCATATCAATGGCCAACTCCAGCTCGTTGATTTCCTCCGCGTTGCGCGCCAGGAGCATGACGAAGTGGTTTTCGCGGGCTAGGTGGGCGGCCACTTCCCGGCCAATACCCCTGGAAGCGCCCGAAATAATGGTAATGCGTTTAGACATAGCTTTTGAATAGGCCGTGCAACTCGGCTTGTACGCTTTGCAGCACCTTGCCAAGGTCTTCCTTGTTGTGCTCGAAATCGATTTCGTCTGCGTTGATGATCAGCAACTGACCGGATTTGTAGCCGCTGATCCATTCTTCATAGCGTTCATTGAGCCGTTTGAGGTAGTCGATACTGATGCTGCCTTCGTAATCGCGTCCGCGCCGGTGGATGTGTTCCACCAGCGTGGGGATGCCGGCACGCAGATAAATCAGCAGGTCGGGCGCCTTGATCTGCGATACGATGGTCTCGAACAAATTCCGGTAATTCTCAAAATCGCGCCGCTCCATGAGCCCCATGGAGGCGAGGTTGGGCGCAAAAATGTAGGCATCTTCAAAAATGGTGCGGTCTTGAATGACCGTTTGCTCCCCTTGTTGAATACGCAACACTTGCTGGTAGCGGTTCGAAAGGAAAAACACCTGCAGGTTGAACGACCACCGTCGCATGTCCATGTAAAAGTCGGACAAGTAGGGGTTGTCCTCCGTGGTTTCAAAGTGCGTTTCCCACCCGAAGTGCTTGCCCAACAACTCGGTCAGGGTAGTCTTTCCGGCGCCGATATTGCCGGCGATGGCGACATGCTTGATTTTGGCATTATTTTCCGGATCCCAATCTAACATTATTCAAAGGATTTCGAGCAGCGAAGATAGACATTCAACGGTCGAAATACAGGGACAAGTGTCGCAGGTGGAAAAAAGTTTTCCACCGTTGGCCGATAAAATCCTTGAAATGGGCGTTCAAACGCGGCGTTCTATCTAACGGGTTTGGCTGGTTGGTGAAAAATACACCAAATTTATGCGTCTTTAAAACAGCAAATGCTATGCTCATTTCCATCCGAAATCTCAATAAAACCTACATCATGGGCGCCGAAAAGGTTGAAGCGCTCAAAGATGTAACGCTCGACATCAACAAAAATGAATACGTAGCCCTGATGGGACCCTCCGGAAGCGGCAAATCGACCCTGATGAACCTGGTGGGCTGCCTGGATTCCCCCACGCGGGGTGAGTATTGGCTCAACGGCATTGAGGTGAGTACCATGAACGACGGAGAGCTGGCCGAAGTGCGCAACAAGCAGATCGGGTTCGTTTTTCAGACCTTCAACCTGCTCCCCCGCCTCTCGGCGCTGGAGAACGTCGCGCTGCCGCTGGTTTACGCAGGGTTCTCGAAAGAGGAGCGGCTGGAAAAAGCGCGCAAAACACTGGAGTCGGTGGGTTTGGGCGACCGGGTGATGCACAGACCGAATGAGCTGTCCGGGGGCCAACGCCAGCGGGTGGCCGTTGCGCGCGCACTGGTCAACGACCCGGCAATCATCCTGGCCGATGAACCCACAGGCAACCTGGACACCAAAACCTCCTACGAGATCATGGTGCTTTTTGAGGAAATTCACCGGCTAGGAAACACCATCATCGTGGTCACCCACGAAAATGACATCGCCCAATACGCCCGACGCATCGTTCGCCTGCGCGACGGACTGGTGGAAACCGATGAACAAAACACAAACATCACCTCTTTTTTAGCTGCCGCAGAGTAGTTGATTTTTTTGTTGAAAATGTCGGAATGCTTACTTTTATGTCTGAAAACAAGTACGCAAACCAAATCTATTTTCAATGAAGACATTTAGATTGCATCTGGCTACCCTGGCCTTCGTGCTCCTTCTGGGAGCAACCCTCCATGCGCAACCCAAACACAGCATGGCGTTTCGTTACACCTGGTACAATTACCTCACCCCGCTGGAAAACCTGCCGGGTGAAGACGACGATCAATTTATGGACATCTATGACCAGTCTAACGGGGCCGGTCTGGAAATAGCCTATTACAACCGACTGTTTACTAACACCTTTTTAGCTGTTCCGCTCAAACTCGGCGGCGCCCGTACCGGCAGACTGCTCAATGGCGAGTTTGACAACTCGCGAGACGTTGTGGGAAATCTGGATGTGCTCCTGCAACACAATTTTTTTGCCACCAAAGCCGTGAGCCCTTACCTGCACGCCGGTGTGGGCAGCGCTTACAACTTCGACAGGGAAGTGTTCGACCTCAACATTCCGCTCGGTGTCGGGCTGAACATTCGCCTCAACGAGTACTTCTACCTCAGCGCACAAACGCAGTACCGTCTGGCGCCTGCCGAAGACGATCTGGCAGAGCGGTCGGGGCTCGATAACTGGCAGCATGGCGCGGGCATACACCTGTTCTTCGCCCCACCAAAAGAAGAACCCCTAATGAATATTGCGCCACCGCCACCGCCTGACTCCGACGGCGACGGCATCGCTGACGCCAACGACCGCTGCCCGACCGCAGTGGGCACCGCCGCCAATGGAGGCTGCCCGGATTCCGATGGCGATGGTATCGTAGACCTCGACGATGCCTGCCCAACCGAAAGCGGCGTTGCCGCGCTTCGCGGATGCCCCGATTCCGACGGCGACGGCATCGCCAACAACAGCGACCTGTGCCCAAACGAACCCGGAACGGCAGCAATGCGCGGATGCCCGGATCGCGACAACGACGGCGTGGCCGATAAAGACGACCTCTGCCCGGACCAACGCGGCGCCGCAGCACTCAGGGGATGTCCCGATCGCGACAACGACGGCGTGGCCGATAAAGACGACCAGTGCCCCGATACTGCCGGACCACTGAGCAACAGGGGATGCCCGGAGATTACCCAGGAAGAGCAGGCTCGACTGGAGTCCATCACTAAAAACGTGCAATTCAACACGGGAAAGGCCACACTGCTCGCCGCTTCCACCTCCGTCCTGGATGAAGTAGCCGCGCTGATGAAAAAGTACCCCGCTTATTCACTCAGCATCGAAGGACACACCGACAGCAGCGGCGACGATGTCGCCAACATGCGCCTCTCCGAAAGCCGCGCCAAAACCTGCAACGATTATCTGGTCGGCAAAGGCATAGATCCGCGGCGAATTTCCCACAAAGGATTCGGCGAAACCAAACCGGTGGCCGACAACAAAACCGAGGCCGGTCGAAAACAAAATCGCCGGGTGGAATTTAAACTGACCAATTAAGACCGTAGGACAACCTGCGAAAAAAGAAAAGGGTTCACCCGACCATCGTGTCTGATGAACCCTTTTCCGTTTTATCCTGAACCGTTTACAGCACTTTGAGCAACTCCTGCTCCAGGGTCTGGCGCGGGTTGATGGCGATGATCTTGCCGTCGCGTCCGATCAGGAAGGTTTGGGGGATGGACTGCACCCCGTAAAGCGCAGCGGCGGCGCTGCCCCAATGCTGAAGGTCGCTTACATGGTTGTCCCACAGCAGGCCGTCTTGCTGTATGGCTTCTTTCCACTTCCTTTTGCCGTCCTCCTTGCGTTGTTGCATTTGTTCAGGGGCCATCTTCATGCGCGGGTCGGCGCCGTCGAGCGACACGCTGAAAATATCAAACCCCTTCCCTTTGTACTTTTTGTACACCTCCACCACGCGGGGGTTTTCCCGGCGGCAGGGGCCGCACCAGCTTGCCCAGAAGTCGATCAGGACTACCTTGCCCTTCAGCGAGGAAAGCGTACGCACCTTGCCGTCAGGGCCGGGCAGGGTAATCTCCGGCGCCGGCATGCCCACCTGGATTTTTTCCAGGCCTGCTTTTTGCGCCAGTTTTTGCTCCAGGGTGCCAATTCCTGCGTTGAAATCCACAGCGTATTTGCTGCCGGGCATAAAACCGTCAAGCTCTTTACCAATCGTTTTCAGTTCCTCCATGTATTCCTGAGGCTGGCCGCTGTAAATCTGAAAAGCAAAAAATGCCTTCATGAGGGGGTTGCACGTATTGTTTACCGCCGCGACCGCTCCCGCCTTGTCTTTGATCGGGTTTTTAACCAATTCCTGCACTTTCTCGGCATAACACTCGAATGTGCCGGAGCCGGTAATCTTCACATCCATTTTATCGATGGAGGCAACATCGCCTTCAAGGGTGACGGTGTTTTCGGTTCCGTCCAGAAGGAAGTACACTTTCTTGGCGCCGATGGTCAGTATGTACAATCCCCGCTCAAACGGCTTTTCCTGCTTCAGCAAAAAACTGCCGGCGGCGTCGGCGGCAACCTTTCCCAAAGCGTTGGACGTGCGGTCAAAATAACTTTGTTCGAGGGCGACCTGCAAGTTTTCGGCCCCTTTTACCTTGCCCTTGATGGCATAACCGCTCTGGCCCTGACAAGCGGAGAACAAAACAAGGGCCGGGGATAAGAGCAACAGAAGCAAACGCAAATATTTCATGTGATTGTATTTAGACAGAATGATTGAATTTAAGACATCAGGTTTTCCAAAACGGTGTCATACCGTTGTTTCCATTCGGAGACGGGCCCCCAATCCTGCCCTTCCAAACGCATGTTTTCCCCCTGCACAACACCCAGACGTTCGAAGGGCGCATTTCGCGCATCCATAAACGATTCAAAAGCGGTGCGTTGTTCGGGCGAAACACTTACCACGACGCGTCCCTGGGCTTCGCCCAGAAGCCAGGCATCCTGGCGAATACCGGTTTTGTTTTCGACAGAAAATCCTTTGCCGCCGGGCAACGCACTTTCGGCAAGCGCCACAAACAGGCCGCCTTCAGACACGTCATGGGCGGATCGTATGAATTTGCCTGAAATCAGCTGTGAAACGATTTTTTGCACGAAAAATTCTTCTTCCAGGTCAAAATACGGACAACTGCTGTACACCACTTCGTGCACCGTGCGCAGGTACTCGCTCGAGCCGATATCGTTTCGGCTGATGCCCACGAGGTAAATGAGGTCGCCGTCGGATTTAAAATCCAGCGTCATCATTTGCTCCGCGTCGTCAATGATACCCAGCATGCCAATGGTGGGCGTCGGGTACACGGGCACCACCTTATCCTGGAAAGTGGCCTGGTTATAAAAGCTCACATTTCCTCCGGTAACGGGCGTATCAAATTTCCGGCAGGCATCCCCCATTCCCTTGATGGCCTGTGCAAATTGAAAGTAGACCTCGGGATTGTACGGGTTGCCGAAGTTCAGGCAGTTGGTGATGGCTACCGGTGTTCCGCCGGCGCAGGTGATGTTTCGCGCGGCTTCTGCCACCGCGATCATGCTCCCTTTGCAAGGGTCGGCGTACACGTATGCACTGTTGCAGTCGGTGGTGAGAGCCAATGCCTTATGGGTTCCTTTTACGTACACCACCGCAGCATCTGCCGGTCGGTTGGTGGTCATGGTGCCGGTGCGCACCATAGAATCGTATTGCTGGGTGATCCAGCGTTTGGAGGCAATGTTCGGCGAAGTCCACACGCGCAGCGCCGCCGCCCGCAGGTCTGCCGGCTGCAAGATGTCGGCCGCATCGAACCGGCGGATGTGTTCAAAATAGGCCGGCTCGCGCTGCTCGCGCACATAAACCGGCGCGCCGCCGCCCAGTACCAGGCTCTCGGCAGGGGCCTCAGCCACTTTTTCGCCGTGGTGAAAATATTCCAATATTCCGCCGTCTGTCGTTATGCCAATGCGGGCACAAGGGAGGTCCCATTTGTCAAAAACGGCCTCCAGCTCGGCCTCGCGCCCCGGCTTGCAGACGATAAGCATGCGCTCCTGGCTTTCGGAAAGCAGAATCTCCCACGCTTTCATGCCTTCCTGTCGCTGTGGGCATTTATCGAGGTCGATGCGCATGCCTACGCCCGAACGTGCACTCATTTCGGACGTGGAGCAGGTGATGCCGGCAGCGCCCATATCCTGCATCCCGACAATCGCGCCCGTTTGAATGGCTTCCAGCGTGGCCTCCAGCAGCAGTTTTTCCTGGAAAGGGTCGCCCACCTGCACTGCCGGCAGGTCTTCATGGCTGTCCTCGGTCAGGTCGGCACTGGCGAAGGTGGCGCCGTGGATGCCGTCTTTACCCGTTGCCGATCCGACGATGAGCACGGTATTACCGGGTTCTCCGGCGGTGGCGCTTACGGTTTCGCCCACCTTAACGATGCCTGCCGACATGGCGTTCACCAGGATGTCGTGGTCGTAGCAAGGCATAAAATACACCTCACCTCCAACGGTGGGCACGCCGAAACAATTGCCGTAGTCGCCGATGCCGCGCACAACACCGGAAATCAGGCGCTTCATGCGCGGATTGTCGGGTCGCCCGAAGCGCAGGCTGTTCAATGCGGCGATGGGCCGGGCGCCCATGGTAAAGATATCGCGGTGTATGCCACCCACGCCAGTCGCCGCACCCTGATAGGGTTCAATGGCGCTGGGGTGATTGTGACTCTCGATCTTGAACGCACAGGCGAGTCCGTCGCCGATATCCACCAGACCGGCGTTTTCCTCCCCGGCGCCAACCAGCAGACGCCCCCCGGACCGGGGCAGCGTTTTGAGTTGTAGGATGGAATTTTTGTAGGAACAGTGCTCGCTCCACATCACGCTGTACACGCTCAACTCGGTGAAATTGGGCATGCGGCCCAGGATCTGCTGCACTTTTTGGAACTCCTCCTCGGTGAGGCCAAGACTCTTGGCTATTGCCGGGGTAGGAATGGGATCGGAAGCTGCCATGAAAAATTTTACTTGGAGAAAGTCCCGCAAAGGTATAGCATTCCGTATGAAATGTGGGCCGGTGCGATAAAAGGTGCAAATTTTGGCGTTGTTTTGTAGCAGATTTTAAACATTTGCACAAAAACCAATTCATGAGCGACGAGGTTCGCATATTTCTCTCCTGCGATGATGCCCAGGCGCAGTTGGCCGCCGAACTCAAGCAGCACATTCAAACTGCCTTTGCCGGAAGGAAGGTGATTTTCTGGGAACGAACCTCGAACGCCTTGGATGAGCGGGCCCGCCAGACCTTTTTGGAAACGGCCTCCATGTCCATCGTGATATTCTCCAGCACGTACCTGCTAAAAGGAGAGAACCTGCTGGAACTGGGTCACGCCCGGCGTATTGAGTTGGCAAAAAGGCCGAAATCACCCTTGTATATCGTGATGGCCGAACCGGCGGTGCTGCCTGCCGACCTGGCGGCGTACGCAACGCTCCCCCACCCCAACGAGTCCATTGAACACGCGGTTTTCCCACCGGCGCGTCAGATGCAACGCATCGCTGCCTACCTGAAAAACCTGGAAGCGCGTACGGCCGGCGCCCCGCCACAGCGCCCTCCTTACGAAAAGCCCTACAAGCCGGCCGATTTGCGCGAGCGCCTGACCCTTCAGCTCGAACGGATAAACCTGTCAACCGTATTTTCCACCCTGAAAACGGTGGTGGATGACGCTACGCTAAAACAAGTGTTTTTCGAGTTGGAAGACGCCTGGCAGGAGGGCATCCAGGCCTGCCGACAACACCGCGACCTCCAGCGCTGGCATGCGCACAACGCCGGCATCAAGGAGGAACTGCGGCTGCGCATCAGCCTGATCGAATCGCTGTCCCTGGTTCCCGGCTGGCGCAGGCACATGAGCCGCATCGAGCGGGATGCGCGTCCGGGATTGGGCATTTTTGTGCCCGCAGGGGCCATCCACGCGCCCAAAAACCTGCACCTGCCCGCCGGGCCCAGCGAACCCGAATTGCTAGGCACCCTCAACGCCACCCAGCAACAGGAATACCGGCGCAATCTCCTGCTAAGCCAGGATGCGCTGGCCGTCGGCAACCCGGAACGCGCCTTTGCCCTCGCCGAACACCTGCGCACCCACATCAACCCGCTGTCGGCCCAATTGTACGAGTACTTGCTCATCAGCTACCTGCAGAAAGAAGGCGCCGACCGCATCGTGCACGATGCCCTTTTCGGGCAGGGTCGCAAATTCCGCCACATCATGCTGTATGCCTCCCGGCTGCGCATGTACAACGAACAAGGCCATTGCCCCACCGATAGCGGAATGCATAATTGCGCTGCCGTAGCGGAGGAATTGAGCGACGCCATGCACCGCGCGTACGACGAACTGCCCAACGACCACATCCTGGATACAGGCCTGAGAGCAGTCGAGGTGGCCGATGCCAGACCCGTTGTGGTGTCCATGCTCCAAACAGCCCAGGAATTGTTCCGGGCGGTTCACCCGTTTAAAGGCGTGCTCAAAACGTTGGTGAATGAACTCAGCGGAGGCGGAAAAAGCACGTGGATCGAACGCCTGGAGATCAGCTACGACGGCCGCAGGCGCTTCGTGCCTGCGGAAAACTTTGATCTGGAAACCACCATTCTGGAAATACTGGATCAACTCCGGCAGGCAGAACCCGAACAGGCCGAGCTGCTCCGTTTCCAACTGCGCGAGGACATCTATTACAGCCTGCTCGAAAAAAGACAAACACTGAACCGGCAGTCGGAATGGGAACAAAAAAGGTACCGAAAGCTGACCGACGAACGCTTGTCCGTCGTACGCCTCGTTCAATCGGCCTTACTTTGTTACCAGATTTTCGGCGACCGCGGCAACGACCCGGAAGACCAGTCGTTTCTGCGCCTGACCATCGAATACCTGTTGCCGGGTCTGCTGCTCGATCATTCGCCGGCAGCCTCCCCCGACCGGCCTGCATATCCTCTGCCGATGCGGTGGTTCGACCTGGATGAAAACGGGCAATTGCGCCCCCACCCGGACAACAGCCGGCTCCGGTTCGACGCCATGGCGATCGTCGAACGCATCGTGGGTGAACAGGCCGGACTCAACGCATGGCTACAAATTAAACCCAACCTGCTGGACGAGGTGTGGAAACAGTACGTGCATGACACCGACGCCGAATACGCCTTTCTGCGCGACAACCGGCAATATCAGGACGTGCGCCGCCTCGACGACGTGGAGGTGCGCAGGGCAGCCATCCAATGCCTGCGCCGATGGATGATCGCCTACCGGGCCAACCCAACCGCCGGCACCGTTTTCCTGGACAACATCCTGCAGGAACTGTTGGGCAACAGGCTGTTGCTCTGGTTTTACCTCAACCCAACCGAACCACAAACGCATCCCGACAGCCTCGCGCTCGGATACGACGCCCGGGCCGTTCTCAGAGAATTACTGACCCTCCCCATTTCCACCGACGAAGCAACCATACGGAAAACCCTGGGCGCCAATTTATTTGTCAAAACGATAGAACCGGCCTACCGGCAAACGCCTCCGCGCGACGGCACCCGACGGGAAAACCTGGTGTATATCCTGCTGCAGGCCCTGCACGCATACCGGGACATGAACCCAGACCCCGTTTACCTGAAGCTGGTATTTGACGAACTGACCCTGGAAACCAAACTCCCCTGGGTCGAAGTCGGCCCCGAAGGCAAGCCGCGCAACCTGCCCGTTCCGGGCGTGCATGCTTTCGATGCCTTCGGCATCGTGGAGATGCTGTGCACCCAACTGCCTTCGGATTTCTCGATCGCCGAGGCGCGCCGTCGCATAGCAGCAAGGCGATTTGCCGAACTGATGGACATGTACCACCGGGAAATCAGCACCGACAGGCGGCAAAACGGCCTCCCCGAGCGACGCATCGCCCTGGAGATCATTCGGGGCATGAAAGCCCTGTTCTATTTTTATCCGGACAAGGCCTTTCTCGAGCTACCCTTGGATGAACTCAACGGAAAGGGCCAGATTCGCTGGCAGATTTTCCTGATGAACATTTTCCCCATTCCGCAAAATCACCCCGAAAACCAGATGCTGCAGTTCGACTATAAACAGGAGGTGGCCGAGTTGAAGGCCTTGCTGGACCAGCAGCAACAATGGATGAATCATCTGTTGCGTGAGGTCAACTAAAATACGACCAACAAACCAATCCGGCCGCTTCTGCCCGGCATGGGCCGGTACTCGATGATCTGGTACGCCGCATTCCAGCAATTTTCCAACCGACCTTCAACCGACGCGACCCGGCGACCCACGGGGAAGCGAAACCGAACCATGGCCGTTCCGGTCTGGTAGGCGGGCAATTGCGCGCTCTCGTCGGAACGGGTGTACCGGGCGCCGCTGTATTGATGCAGATAAGCCATGGAAAAACGCCCGCGATGAGCCGAAAAACCGCCTCCTGCCAGTTGCATGGGCGTGTAGATCAATTGTTTATCCAACACCACATCGGTGCCGCCGTACACCTGGGTGTTGGTGGTGGCAGAAAACTGTGCGTGGGCTTGAACAGACAACTGCCACGCGCCCGCGCGTTTCTCCCAGGAAGCAGCCATTTCTACCCCCCGGGACCAAACCTGACGAAGGTTTCCCGGACGGAAAACACCGTCGCTACCCGGCTGCCACAAGATCCAATCGTCGAGAAGCAGGTGAAAAACCGTACTTTCAACCAGCAGTTCCTTTTGGGCCCAACGGATCCCGGCCTCTGCGCTGTATCCTTGTTCCGGCAGCAGGTCCGGGTTGCCCAGGTTTAGCCAGAAACGGTCGTTCAGGGTAGGCAAATTGAAGTTTCGGGAGAGGTGCAGGTGCGCGCGCCACCGTTTTCCAAGCGCCTGCTCGGCGGCGACCGCCCACAGCAGGGGCACCTCCGCGAAGTCGGCCCATTCCTGGCGGAGGCTCAGGGAGGCTTTGCCGGACTTCCACTTGAACGATCCGGCCGGCGCCAACGCGCCACGCCACTGGGCGTACCAGCGGCTGGAATCGGCATACCCATCGGCCATTCCCCATTGGGGTGTTAGCTGGGCCTCAAGGACAAAGCGCCAGGGGCGCCCTTCCGGCGTGTGAAGCCTTGTCTGCCACTGAGCCGTCCGCGCCCTGCTGGTGTCGGTGTCGCCATTCAGGAAGAAATGGATATTTTCGTCGGACCAGGCCAACCGGTGCTGTTGATTTTCAGTTGGCTTCCACGAAACCGCGGCCCGGAAATTGCGATCCTTTTGCCATGTGTCATCTGCAGAAGCCGTCATGGAGGGCGGGATTTCCCGACGGGCCTCCTGCCACCACAAGGCGGTTTCAAGCTTATGGTGCGTGTTGAGTTGCCAGGTGTTGTGTTGTTGCAAATCGATGCGCCGGACGTTGTTGTTGGTCTGTTTTTGCTCCGGCCGGCCAATCTGTGCCGTATTGACAAACGGGAAATTGTTCTCTGCCGTTTGCACCAGCCCTTTCAGGGTGCTGCTTCCATGGGCATCGCTCCAGGTAGCGCGCGCCTGTGCTTGCCAAAAACCGAAGCTGCCTGCCGAAAAGCCGAGATCTCCGCTCAGCCCCGGAGGATGCTGATCTTCTGAAACCAGGGTGAGGACGCCCCCCATGGCACCGTTGCCCAAGGCCGAACTTTGTCCGCCAGGTATCATTCGCAACCGGTCTCCCGGCCAAAGCGGAATGAGGGAGACATCAACAACGCCATTTTGCGGGCTCTGGAGGTTCAGTCCGTGCCAAATGACGGCCGTTCTGCCCGGTCCGGCACCCCGCGCCGACACGGTGGTCAGGGTTCCGGGCGCATTGGCCCTGATCGCCAGCGGATGTTCCCACAGCAGGCGATCGGCCAGGGTAACCGGGGCCTCCGTCGGAATGGTGTCGGCCTCCCAAAGCAGGTGACCGGTCGGATGGCCCGCACTGACCGTGACCTCCGGGAGTGTTTGCGCCGGCAAGTCAGACACAGCAGCGAGTATGTACCCGAAAATACCGACCAGGAAGAAATTTCTCAGCATCTGTAAACCGTGCACGTTTTCGAGACCAAGAACCCGGCCGGCGCTCGCCTCCTGTTGTCTAAAAAGCGCAACAGCGTACGATTTCCAGGTAGTCCGGCCTGTCGTGGGACATACCATGCACGAACGAGTTTTTGATTTCGCCTTTAAACAGGACGAAAACGCCCGGCATCTGGAAGCCGTCCCCGATATCTTCATTGGGTGGTTGCATCCCGTGCCCGTTGACCACTGCCGACTCGAAGCCCCGGATCCAGCTCATGAGGCCAAAAAGCTGGGCGGGTGTACCGCGTCCGAGCCCAAAAGCTTTGTAGAACCGTTTTTCGGGGTCGGCTATGTGATCGACCGGAAAGAGGTGGAATCGTTTAAAAAACTTGTTGGCCATCTCGGGCTCGGCAGCCATATGCACCAATACGATGCGCAGGCCGTCTTTTTCAAGTTCGGGCCGCACCCGGGCAATATCGGCAATCGCCTCGCGGCAAAAGGAGCACCCGAAATGCCGTAAAAAAACGAGCATTACGGGTTGTATGTCGGACAACTCGGCCAGACTTTTGCCGCTGTTGACCGTTGTCATTTCCGACCAGATGGCAGAAATAGTTGATACTGGATTTTCAGGCATGCAAAAAGGGATGAGTTCAAAAAACGCCGTGCCGGTTTACAGCAGGTTCATGGCATCCAGCGCGTCGTTCACTTCTTTCACTGCTTTGGCCGATTGGGCCAGCAGGGCTTTTTCTGCGTCGTTGAGGTGAAGGGTAATGATTTCCTCGATGCCGTTTCGGCCCAGTTTGGCCGGAGCGCCGACGAAGATGTCGTTCAGCCCGTACTGACCCATCAGCCGCACGCAGCAGGGCAAAATGCGCTGTTCGTTTTTCAGGATGGACACCGCCATCTGGGCTGCTGCTGCACCCGGTGCGTACCAGGCGGAAGTGCCCATCAGGTTGACCAGTTCGCCGCCGCCCGATTTGGTGCGTTCGATGATGGCGTTCAGCCGTTCGGCAGGAACCAGTTCCGTTACCGGAATGCCGCTCACCGTGGTGTAGCGCGGCAGCGGAACCATGGTGTCGCCGTGGCCGCCCATGAGCATAGCCTGAATGTCTTTCGGAGAGATGTGCAATTCCTCGGCGAGAAAAGCCCTGTAACGCGCGGTGTCGAGCACGCCGGCCATGCCGAATACCCGATTTTCGTTCAGGCCGGAGGCTTTCCAGCAGGCGTAGGTCATGACATCCAGCGGATTGGACACCACGATGATGATCGGGTTCGGGGTATGCTGGAGTATACTTTTGGTAACGGAAACAACAATTTTGGCGTTGGTGGAGATCAGATCATCGCGGCTCATGCCCGGTTTGCGGGGAACACCGGCTGTGATAATCACAATGTCGGAACCTGCTGTCAGTGCATAATCATCTCCGCCGACCACACGCGTCGAGTAACCGTCGATGGGCGCCTGCTGCCAGGTGTCAAGCGCCTTGCCTTTGGCCATATTGCCTTGAATATCGATCAGGACGACCTCGTTGCAAACGTCCTCATGCGCCAGTACGTTGGCGCAGGTGGCGCCCACATTGCCGGCGCCGATGATGGTTACTTTACTCATGTTGGTCAAAATTCGGTTAACGTCGTAAATAATTTTAAGCGCCGCAAAAGTAGGAAATACCCCGCTGAAAAACGAACCGGACCGTGGGTAATGGAAGGGAAATAAATATTTGACCAAAAAATGCCAAACGGCTGCGTGTCAACGCACCAGACGCACCGTGTCAATGGAAACAGAAAACCCGGAAAAGTTGCCGTACCCATTGATGATGTTGTTATACACCGCGTCGGGGTCGCTCAGGGGCAGGTTGTTGCCCTGCCGGGCGAGCGAGAGGTGATAGCGGTAATAGTCTTCCGACACCGTGCGCCATTCCACCATGATCTCACCCGGCATTTCCCGTTCCGGCACGTACGGAATGATCACATCCAGCCGTAAAGCGGGGTCGGGAATGTTCCAAAACCCCTCGTCAACCAGTACAACCTGTTCCGGGGTGTTGTACATCAGAGAAGAAGTGCGCCCATCGGTGATGAAGGTGGACTGAACTACGGTAATTTCTCCCTGCACGGGCGTCTCGCCGCCGGTGGTTGTTTCGATGGAGTGCCTGATGTTGAATGCAAAAAACCGGTTTGTGGCGTTCCCAAACGCCGGCTTCAGTACCAGGGGAATTCGCACCGCTTTTGAGCCGTCGTTCAGGGTGATCTCCTCCGCGTCTTTTTCCATATTGATTTCCATAGGCGCCAACGGCACCTGTTTGGGCGCCGATCCCTGCGCGCTGATCGTATTCGGAACACCGGGCACCCGGACCGACAAGCCGTAAACCTGTCCGGCTTCAACCTTGTCCTGACCAACCCAATACTGTTTTTTATTGACCGTCACCGGCAAAAGTCGGTCAAAAAATTGCCCGTTTTTGGAAATGGTGACATCGCCCTCTACCAATAACTCGGGTTCTTCGGCACTACCCAGGCTTTGGCTCATCGTCAACAGCACGTAAAATTGTGATCCGGGTGTAAAATGGCAAACAGCTACCACTTGTGGTTTTTCTTCCGGCAATTCGAGATAAACCTCGCGCGCGCAGCCCACCGTCATGGAAAGCGCAACCAGAAATCCTTGTTTTGTATAAGTGCCAATCAACATATCCGTTTTTATTCGCGTAAATGTAACGCAATTATTGTGCCTCATTATATCCGTATGCGATACTGTAATATCGGCAGTACCGGCAACAGGGTATATTGGATGGCATTGGTACCCCGACTGGTCGTCGGGGTCAGGTACAGGTAAAACGGATTGGCTCTGTTGTACGCGTTGTACACGCCTACCTGAATGAAATGACTCACTTTTTTTCGGTCAATGGCAAGCGACAGGGTGGCATCCAGCCGATGGTAAGCCGGTAACCGGTAGCCGTTTACCTCGGTGTACAGGTAAACGTCCCGAGCCGGAGCCGAACCCGGGGTTTCATGCCTGAACTTTACACCGGTAAGGGTAATGGGGTACCCCGTAGCGAACACCCAGGATACGTCTGCGCTGAGCAGTGGGGTAATCCGTTGACGCACACCTAAAGACAGGTTATGCCTGCGGTCATACCGGAACGGGAATGACCTGCCGGAGTTGATCTGTTCGAACTGGCGGTCGGTTTTGGACAATGTATATGACATCCGGAGTCCTGTATTTGGTCTGTCGCAGGCAAAGGAAGCCTCCAGCCCATAGCTGCGGCCTGTGCCCTCAGCCACCCTGTCCTCCCAGCCGCTGGCGTCCTCCGATCCGCCGTTCAGCAGCGCGCTACCGGTGGAGAGGAACGTCAGCACACGGTCAAAGTGTTTGTCATATGCTTCGAGTGTTGCCCGGCAAATGCCGTTTTGCCAGCCAAGGCCGGCTGTGAATTGCCCGGCCAATTCAGGCTTGACCTTGCTGGTGGAAGGCACCCACAATTCGAACGGCAAACTGATGTTGTAGGAGCCGATCTGGTGGAGGTTCTGCGCGTTGCGGTGGTAACCGCTCCAGGCGCTCCAACCCTGCTCCGCCCCTACCGTTATGCGCGCACCGGGAAGGAGGTAGTTATATTGGCTTGCACCTTGGCGAAAGGCCGTGCCGCGAAGGCCCGCCTCTATACGCCACAGCGACGCAAACTGCCATTCCGCCTCTGCGTAGGCTTCGGCGTCCAGGGCCAGCAACCTTTCATTGTTCAAAACGGCATTGGCAAACGAGTCCAGGCTCGACGCGGAACGCCCGGGTTGCAAATAGTTGACAGACAATGCGCCGGGCCGGAACTCATGATGGGTAAACGCCCCACCCATTCGGACCAGCAGGTTGTTCATGGCATACCAGGTGAAATCGGATTTAACCGACCAATCGCGCACATCAGACTGGTAAAGTTCGCCGTAATCGTACAGGATTTTGTCATCCCCGGAATCGGCGTCAAACACCGATCGGAAATTCTGACTGTTCCGGTAATTAAACTTGCTGTACCGCAAAACGGTGTTCGAGAACATGCGCTGCCCAAACACATGATTCCACCGCAACGCGGCTATGGTATTGCCCCAATTGGTTGACAGGCCGTACCGGTCGTTCACCACCCCGCCGGTTGTGGCGTTGGTTTGCTGAACGGCGTCCGAGTATTGGTCGCCACCGTTGTAAAAACTGACGTAGACGCGGTCTTTGTCGGATATCAGGTAATTCCATTTCACGTTCAGGTCGAAAAAACGGTACACGACCTGATCGCCCGAAAAAGTAAACAGGTTCTCCTTATCGCTGAGTAACGACAACCAGGGTTTGAAATAGGTTGTTCGGCCGCTCACCAGCAAAGCACTCTTGTCGCGCACCACCGGCCCTTCCAGGGTCAGCGAAGTGGCGAACAGCCCCGCCGTCGCCTCTGCGTGGTTTTCTTTCATGTTGCCGTCGCGGGTGCGCACATCGAGCACAGCCGAGGCGCGCCCTCCGAAACGCGCCGGCGCGTCTCCCTTCCAGAAGCGCGCCTGCCGAACGGTGGACGGGTTGAAAATGGAAAAAAGCCCCAGTGCGTGGCCCGGGTTATACACCGGCACATCATCCAGCAAGAACAGGTTCTGGTCGGCATTGCCACCTCGTACGTGCAAGCCACCCAGGCCGTCTACCCCGGTTTGTACACCCGGCTCAAAAGCAATCAACCGCAACAGATCCGATTCACCACCCGGCATGCCCAGGGTGCGCAAACGGTCAACCTCCAGTTCCCGCCTCTTGTCCGTCCGGGCAACCACCTCCTCATCCGATCCGGCCGTTTGGGCAGAAACCACCACCTCGGGCAAAATGGTATTGGGTTCAAGCAGTACCGTCCACGTGCGGTCCTCCAACAGAAGCATCTCTGTGGTGCGGGATTGGTAGCCGGTGTACGATACTTTACAGGTGTATCGACCGGGGTAGAGGGCGGCGCTGAAAAACCCGAATTCATTGCTGACCGCCCCCACCGGATTTTTTCCGTAAAACAACAGGCCCGCTCCGAGGAGCAATTCGCCCGTTTCTGCGTCCCGGACAAAGCCGCTCACCTTTAACCGGTCGTTGCGCGGGCTGATGGCCAACGTATTGCCAAAAATGCGGCATTCCACAGGGAAACAGGCGACGACCCGGTCAACCGCTTGTTGGAGGGGAAGGGAGTCGAAATGAAAATTTTGTTTGGGGCAATCCTCGAACACGCTTTCACTAAAAACGATGTTCACCCCGGACGATCTGCTCAGTTGTTGAAGCGCTTCGGAAGGCGTACAGGCCGCACATGTCAAGGAAACCCTGGGCATACTTTTGTCCTGCGCATACAAATGACTTGTAGCCAAGAGACCGAGGCCGATCCAAAAAAACCTGTAGCGAAAAAGGCAAACCCGCATGTACGGTGTAAAGTTAGCCTGTTAACAGGAAAACTGCAAATGCGGTTTTTATCTTTTGGGCGCTGCTTACCGGCAGGCGCCCCCGGAGAGATCAAAATGGGTGTCATCTCGCTTGATCACCTTGCACTGCATGGCAAATGCCAGCGCCTTTAGCTCTTCTTCAACGGGTTGTTGTTGAACCAAAGAGGCCGTATAACGGCACGCTCCAAGCGCCGGATTGATCAATCGTATGGTAACGCCGTAGTGGCGCTCGATTTCGGCCAGCACGTCTTTTAGTGGCATGTTGTCGAAGGCGAGTCCTCCATTGTGCCAGGCAAAGTCATTGGCGATACCCGGCTGGTCGTTTATCAACTTGCCTTCCTTGACCCGGTAAACGGCGCGTTCGCCGGCAGAAAGTATAACGGCTTGTTGGCCGGCATTCGGGCGGAAGCGCACCTTGCCCGTTTTTACCCATACGGTTACGCGGTCTTGCCCGTTGGCGGCCGAAATGCCGAAGGATGTGCCCAGCACCTCCACCACGCTCCCGCCGTCGATTTCCACCACAAAAGGTTGGTTTTCGTTGCGAGTGATATCAAAGAAAGCCTCTCCGTACAACCGTACGCGTCGTTCCTGTTTTTCGAACTGTAGCGGGTGGGTCAGGGTCGCCCCCGCGCGAAGCCAGACACGGGATTGGTCAGGAAGCGCATTTTCCAGCACGCCATTTTCGGCATGGCGGGTCTCCCAGCCGTCCACCCGAGCCGTGGTATTGAACAGCCAAATGGCGGAAACAAGGCCGATGAAAACGGCCGCGATACGCAACCATTGGCCGGAGGAAAACAACCGGCGTCTTTTGGGGCCGATGCCCGCTTTTGCGCGTATGGCGGCAAACGCAGCGTCCGTGTCCACCTCGGGCAGATCGGGCACGTAACCGGCCGCCTCTTCCCAGATGAACTGCAGCATGCCGGCAGTTTGAGCAGCCTCCGGCGATTCCTGCTCCCAGCGGGCAAGCGCGTCGCGTTCGGCGTCGGTGAGTTCCCGGCGCCATTTTTTTAACAGCAATTGATAATAATCCGTTTTGGACTCCATATTTGGCAGGTCGATGCAGACCTGTTTGTTTTAACCTAAAGACAAGGCAAGTTGGGTATTCCCCTACTACATCGCCACACTATTTAGCACACAAATGACCATACACGACAAATCCGGTCTGTTTTTTAAGGTTTCACGCAGGATTCGCAAGGCTTTGGTCATTTGATTCTCGACTGTTTTGACCGAGATGCCGAGCGTTTCGGCTATTTCCCGGTTGCTCAACTGTTCAAACCGGCTGAGCGAAAACACCAAACGGCACTTTTCAGGAAGCGCCAGGATGGTCCGGCGCAGCAGTTCCTCCAATGATCCCCCCCCGGAAACGAAGGGTTCGACGGGCATTTCCGCCGCATCCGCCCACGATTGTTCATCGCCGTACGCAAATCGCCGTTGGGATTTCATGTAGTTGAGCGTTTTATTGATGACCATCCGACGCAAATACGCGCCAACGGAGGTCTGAATGTCCAACTCGCCCCTGCGTCGCCAAAGATCGGCGAACGCGTCCTGCACCAGATCCTGACAAGCGTCTGCGTCGTGCAAAAGCCTGGCGGCATCCAGCAGCAGCTGCCGGTAGTGTCGATCGAATAACTGACGCAAGGCTGTTTCGTCGCCGTCTTTCAGTCGGGACCAGATTTCCGCCTCGTCGTAGTTTTCCATGCAGCAAACATAATCCGGTAAAGCACACCAGGCAAAATTTATTTTATGCGAACATAGGGGTAGGCCATTTCAAAAATGTCTTCTATCTAACAAATACGGCTCTCAACTTGAACTATAATAATACACAATGACGACGCGCAGTGCTCACCTCAACCTAGACGGCAACCCGCTCTTTGCCGTACTTTCCAGTGAAGAACACGAACTGCTCCGGCAGCATGCGACCTTGCTTCACTTCGGACGCCATCAAATCATTTACAAGCCCGGCCAGGCTGCCCTCGAAGTTTTCTTTTTGCTCAAGGGAACGGTCAAAGTGGCCGTTCACGCGGAAAAGAAGGACATCATCAAATATGTGGTGCGCCAGGAAAATCTGTTCGGAGAGACTTGCCTTACCGGCGATGCCCAACGACGCGATTACGCCTACGCCATGGACCACCAGGTGGAAGTCCTTAAGTTCGATTGTGCCATCATTCTTACCCTGATGATGCGCAACTTCGCCTTCGCCCAGTCCGTATTGCATTTCCTCGGCGAACGCCTGCGGTACACGGAGAACAAACTCGAAAAAGTGGTACTCAAGGACTCCAAGAGCCGCATCGTGGAGTTTTTGCGTCAAATCGGCGCCGAACAGGGCAAACAGGTGGGGCTGGAAACGCTCGTGAAGCACAACATGACCCATCAGGACATTGCCGACATCACCGGCACCAGCCGCCAGATGGTCACGGCCGTGCTCAACCAGCTCAAGCGCGCCAACGTCTTGTACTTCAACCGGAAGAAAATTTTGTTTCGGGATTTGGCTTCGCTGCCAGCCTGACGAATGCGGAATGGGGAATGCGGAATGCGGAATAAATTTTCGCTTGGTTTCGCGTGAATGCCAAGCGTAAATTTATTCCGCATTCCGCATTCCCCATTGCGCATTCGCTATATTTGCCCTTCCTGACCAAGTTTCCCACATGCCCGACACAAAAACGCCCGCCAGGCGTGCGCGCGCAGCACAGCCTGCAACGGTTCCCGAAAGCGTATTAGAAACGGCCTTTCGCCTCATGGCCACCGCCAAGGCTATGACCGACACGTACGAGGCCAACTTCAAGTTCGTCTCCAAATACGTACACGCCACGTCGCGTGGTCACGAAGCCATTCAACTTGCCCTGGGGCTGCAACTCCTTCCACAAGATTACGTATATCCTTACTACCGCGACGACAGCATCCTGCTCGCCATCGGCCTGAGGCCCTACGAGCTGATGCTGCAACTCATGGCCAAGCGCGACGATCCGTTCTCCGGCGGGCGCTCCTACTATTGCCATCCCAGTCTGCGCCGCGACGACATGCCCAAAATTCCCCATCAGAGCAGCGCCACCGGTATGCAGACCATCCCGGCCACCGGCGCCGCCATGGGATTGTGGTATAAGGCCCAGGCCGGTTTGCTCAACGATGCCGAACGCCTCACCCCTCCGATCGTGGTGTGCTCCCTGGGCGACGCGTCCGTCACCGAGGGCGAGGTGGCCGAGGCGTTTCAAATGGCGGTGCTCAAGAAACTCCCCATTTTGTACCTGGTGCAGGACAATGGGTGGGACATCTCGGCCAATGCCGCCGAGACCCGCGTCGCCAACGCCGCCGAATACGCCAATGGCTTCCCGGGATTGGAAACCCGCAGCCTGGAGGGCAATGATTTTGCCGCTTGCTGGAGTACCGTCGCAGAGATACTCGACATCATGCGCCGGGAACGCCGCCCCTTCCTGCTGCACGCGCGCGTACCCTTGCTCAACCACCACACGTCGGGCGTGCGCAAAGAGTGGTACCGCGACGACCTGGCCGACCACGAGCGCCGGGACCCCTACCCCATCCTGCGCAGTACCCTGCTGGAAAACGGATTTTCCGAAAAACAGTTGCTCGCCCTGGAACAACAAGCCCTGGAGACCGTCCTCTCCGATTTCGAGCAGGCGCGCCAGGCGGAAGACCCCAGGCCCGAAGACCTGTACACCCACGACTTCGCACCCACCCCCGTCACCGAAGAACGCGGCACCCGCGAGCCGGCAGGTAAAGACGCCAAAGTGATGGTGGACTGTGCCCTCTTCGCCATTGAAGAACTCATGCGCGCCGACGACCGCTGCCTGCTCTACGGGCAAGACGTCGGGCGCCGCCTCGGCGGTGTTTTTCGCGAGGCGGCTACCCTGGCCGAAAAATTCGGCGACCACCGCGTGTTCAACACGCCCATTCAGGAAGCCTTTATCGTGGGCAGTACCGTGGGCATGAGCGCCGTGGGCCTCAAACCCATCGTTGAGGTACAGTTTGCAGACTATATCTGGCCGGGACTCAACCAGTTGTTCACCGAGGTCAGCCGCTCCTGTTACCTGAGCAACGGCAAATGGCCGGCGAGCTGCATCCTGCGCGTGCCCATCGGCGCGTACGGGAGTGGCGGCCCTTACCACAGCAGCAGCGTGGAAAGCGTGGTCGCCAACATTCGCGGCGTCAAGATCGCCTACCCAAGCAATGGAGCAGACCTGAAAGGGTTGCTGAAAGCGGCCTTTCACGATCCCAATCCGGTGGTTATCTTCGAACACAAAGGCCTTTATTGGTCGAAAGTGCGCGGAACAGAAGCAGCAAGAACCATCGAGCCCGACGCCGACTATGTTGTTCCATTCGGAAAAGGCCGTACCGTCCTGGAAGCCGATCCCGGTTTGATAAAAAACGGGGAAACCGTCGGTGTAGTAACCTATGGCATGGGCGTACACTGGGCGTTGAATGCCGCCAAAACCTTCCCCGGGCAAGTTGAAATCCTGGACTTGAGAACCCTGTTCCCGCTGGACGAAGCGGCCATGTTCTCCATCGCCCGGCGCCATGGCAAAGTACTGGTGGTGACCGAGGAACCGGTACACAATTCCTTTGCCCAGAGCCTGGCCGCGCGCATTTCGGAAAATTGTTTCGAAAGCCTGGACGCACCCGTGCGCACCCTCGGCGCTGCCAATATGCCCGCCGTTCCGCTGAACAGCACCCTGGAACAGGAAATGATCCCCTCCATCGAAAAAGTGGAAGCCGGCATAAAAGCACTGATTCAATATTGAAAACAGCGTCGGAGATATTCTCTTTCACGTGATCAACCATACCACCCACCACCGCGGGCAAATCGTTGCGGCTGTCGGGCAGCAGGCGGAGAACCCTTTGCAAGCGATTTTATATTTTATTCCAGAAAAATAACCATATAATTTAAAGTTATTTTTTTATATTGACGTAGGAACTTTTTATAAACAAATTATTTTACCTTTGGGCCATTCCTTCACCCTGTTATTTTTCACCAAAATCATTTGTTATGGAAATGAAAGTAAACTGGCTGGCCATTCTGGTCTCCGTCGTCGCCTCCATGCTCATCGGGTTTCTGTGGTATGGCGCACTTTTTCAAACCCCCTGGATGGCCGGCAACGGCATTACCATGGAAGGAGAAAAAATGTTTAAAAACGGCGTGGAAATACCCATGACGGCAACGCCCATGATCGTGAACACGTTGTGCATGGCGGTTTACGCGCTGATCATGAACTGGCTGTTGCAAAAAATGAACGTGAGCACCTGGCAAACAGGCGCGTGGATCGGTGGCGCCATCGGGCTCATGATGCTTCTGGGCATCATTGTCGGCAATCTGTTTGCCAACAACCCCATGAGCTTATCCATGGTCGACGGCTCCTACTCGCTGGTCTTGTTTGTGGTGATCGGCGCCATTGTTGGCGGTTGGCAAAAGAAATAAACATATCGGGATAAAAGGAAGCGCGGAGCGACCAGCTGGTCGTTCCGCGCTTCTTTTTTATTGGTGGAGCGCCTGCTATTCAGCAGTCAATGCCTTTATCGCAACAGCGTAACATCCCCCTTAAACAACTCCACCACCCCGTCGAGGAATTCAATCTCGGCGTACCACACGTATACCCCGGGGTTCAGCTTCTCGCCCCGGAACAACCCATCCCATCCCTTGCTCAGGTCGTACGGGTCTACATCCACCGCCACGTGCACAGGCTCGCCCCAACGGTCGTACACCTGGAACGCTTTGATCGAATGCACCGTGCCCGGCTTGGCAAACAGCCGGAACAGGTTGTTTTCGTTGCTCTCCGGCGCAAAGGCCGTCGGCGCGTATATAAAGCGACGTCGATCTACGATCAGCAGCGCGTTGTCCTCGTCCCGGCAACCATTGTCGGCGATTACGCTGATCGACAACGCCGTGGTGATCAGCGGCGCGTACGTCTGCACCGGACACGTCGGACACTCCGGATCGCCCGGGGGCATCCACACCAGCGACGCCAGGCTGTCGTACGGTACGTTTACGATCGCCTCGATCGTCGCCGAGTCGCCCAGCAGGATCGTCACGTTGCCCCCCAACTCCACATCCACTTCCACCACCGCCTGGATGGCAATGGCCTCCATCTGACCGCAGTCGTTCGCGTCGTACACATCCAGCGTGTAGATGTCCGCCGGCAGGTTGGTGAACGTATTCGACGTCTGCAGCGGACCTCCGTTCAGCGAGTACTGATACGGTGGCGCTCCGCCCGTCGCATTCACAATGATCGTGCCTGCATCCCTGCCGAAGCAGTCGGGTTGCGACACCGTCAACGTCACTTCCACATCCGTCGGCTCCGTCAGCGTAACCGTCCCGGTATCCGTGCAGTCGTTCGCGTCCGTCACCGTTACCGTGTACACGCCCGGACCCAACTGCTCGATTCCCGAGCCCGTATCGCCCGTGGACCATACGTAGCTGTACGGCTGTACGCCGCCCGTGGAACCCGCCTGTGCGCTGCCGTCTTCCGAGCCCACGCAACTGATGTCGTAGCCGCTGTAATCCGACGATACCTCCACCCACAATTCCGGGGGCGTCAGCTGCACGATCGTCGCCGTACCCGTTGTGCTGTAGCCGTTCACCGAGCTCACTTCTACCGTGTAGTTGCCCGCAACCAGGCCGCTCACCGTCACCGCCTGCCCGATCGACGGGATGCTGCCCGTGGCCACTGGCGTGCCCGAAGCGTTCAGCACCCTGTAGGTGCCCGGCGCTTCGCCCACGCTCACCAACACTGTCAGCGTTCCTTGCGTCTCCAAACACGGAATCGTCGAGCCGTCTACCGTTATCTCCACCGTGCATGAGGAGATCGGAAGCAGCGTGGTCGTTGTGTAAATCGTGCTGTCGCAACCGTACTGATTCGGAACTACGTTCGCCACCGTGCCTACCAACAGCGGGTCGCAGGTCGTTTGGGTCAGGTACGTTGTGTCGCTTGGCAGCAGCGTAACCGTCTCCGTCACCGTGCTGTCGCAACCAAACCGGTTCGGGTAAACATTCGTAAATACCCCCGCAGCCGACGGCACACAGGTCGTGCTTTGCAACGCAACCGTGTCGCTCGGAAGCAGCGCCACCGTCGTCACCACCACGCTGTCGCACCCCCCACCCGTCACAATCGTCTGCGTGAACACGCCCGACAGCGACCCTTCGCACGTCGAACCCGTCAGGTACGTCGTGTCCAGGCCCAGGAAGTCAATCGTCGTCACCACCAGGCTGTCGCAGCCCCACCGATTCGGCAGTATGTTGTTGAATACCCCCACTTCCGACGGGTTGCAGCTCGTCCCGAACAGATACGTCGTATCGCTCGGTAGCAGGCTCACCGTCGTGATTACCACGCTGTCGCACCCTGCGGCAGTCACCAGCGTCTGGTAGAAAGTACCCACGTTGGCCGGGTCGCAGTCCGCAGCCGTCAGGTATGTGCTGTCCAGATGGAAAAAATCAATGGTGGTTACGATCAGGCTGTCGCAGCCGTACTGGTTCGTCAGCGTGTTGTAGAACGTGCCCACGTTGGCCGGGTTGCAGTCCGCACCCGTCAGGTACGTCGTGTCGGTCGGCAGCAGGCTCACCGTCGTCACCAACACGCTGTCGCAGCCTGCGGCGGTCACCAGCGTCTGGTAGAAGGTACCCACGTTGGCCGGGTCGCAGTCCGCAGCCGTCAGGTACGTGCTGTCCAGATGGAAAAAATCAATGGTGGTCACGATCAGGCTGTCGCAGCCCTACTGGTTCGTCAGCGTGTCGTTGAACTGGCCCCCGTGGGCCGGGTTGCAGTCCGAGCCCGTCAGGTATGTCGTGTCGGTCGGCAGCAGACTCACCGTCGTCACCAACACACTGTCGCACCCTGCGGCGGTCACCAGCGTCTGGTAGAAAGTACCCACGTTGGCCGGGTCGCAGTCCGCAGCCGTCAGGTATGTGCTGTCCAGGTGGAAAAAATCAATTGTGGTTACGATCAGGCTGTCGCAACCGTACTGGTTCGTCAGCGTGTTGTAGAACGTGCCCACGTTGGCCGGGTTGCAGTCCGCGCCCGTGAGGTATGTCGTATCGCTGGGCAGCAACGTAACCGTTGTGATCACCGTGCTGTCGCAGCCTTCCGAGTTCACCAGCACCTGCTGGAACACGCCGATATCGGCAGGGTTGCACGACGTGGCGCTCAACAGCGTTGTGTCCGAAAACGCAAAAAGCACATCCGTCACGAGCAGGCTGTCGCAGCCCCACTGGTTGGTCAACGTGTCGTAGAACACACCCACATTCGCCGGTATGCACGTCGTCTCCGTCAGGTAAGTCGTGTCGCTCGGCAGCAGCAGCGTGCCGGTGATCACCACGCTGTCGCAGCCGTTCGCCTGGCTGAGCACCACCGTTACCGTGCCCGCCAGCAGCGGGTCGCAGGTTGTATTGGCCAGTATGGTTGTATCTATCGGGTTCACCGTCAGCACCGTCACCACCACGCTGTCGCAGCCGTGGATCGTTGTCAGCGAATCGGTGTATGTCCCGTTCTGTGTTTGATACGATCCCCCCAGCAGCATGGAGTCCCCGGCGCAGATCACCGCAACCGAGTCCAGCCGTTCATGCGGCCATACGTTTACCTGCACGCTGTCGTCCGCAGGCGCCGTACACACCGGAACCGAATTGTCCAGCACACCGATTAAATGATACAACGTATGCATCGAAGGGCTCACCGTAATCGTATGACCGCTGCTGATGTCCGGCAGCGTGTCTACAGTAGAGCCGTCGTACCAGACCACGTCGAATGGGCCGTCGCCGCTCAGCGTGAACACCAGATCGGTAGATTCTCCCGCGCACAGGTCCGCCGAACTGCCCAGCGACGCCGACGGTACGGGATTCACTTCCACGACAACGCACACCGCCGGAAGCGTATCGCAGTCGTTGCTCACCACCACACATACATTACCGGACACCGACGCGGCAAAGTCAATCAGCACACTGTCGCCACCCCCCATCAGCACCGCGCCTGCCGGAACGCTCCACGTGTAGTTGGAGCCCGGTTGAAGCGTGTCCAGCGTATACAGGTACGACCCGCCGTCGGCGCACACCGACACCGGACCGCTCAGCACCGGCGTTACCGGCTGTTGCAGCACCTGGATCGGGCGGCACGCCGGTTGCGAGGCGCCGCAGGAGTTGCTCGCCCGCACGCACAGGTTGCCTGATGCCGCATTGGGGCCCCAGACCACCAGAATCGAGTCCGGCGAAAGCACCGTGTACGGGTGGTTGCCCGGCAGGGTCCACGTGAAGCCCGTCGGCGTGGGGTTGCCCGTCGCCGTCGCTATGTACAACACACTGTCGCCTGCACAAGGCGTCGTGTCGCCAACCACCACCGGCACCTGCGGCACCGCGCTGAACGCAGACACCGTTACGCAGGCTGTATCCGGGCAAATCACCCCATTGCGCGTGTGCCGCAGCAACACGCAGTATTCGCCAGGCTGGTTCACTGTGATCGTGCCCTGATTGGGGTTGCCCACGATGCCCGGGCCTGTCCAGCTGTAAAACGTCAGCACATTGTTCCCCGATGGCGGCGTCGAGTTGATCGCCGTCAGGGGGATGGTTGTATTCACCGTGCAGTCCAGCACCGCTGGCGGGTCGATCACCGCCTCCGGCTCCAGAATCGCCAGATCAACGTACACCGTACTGTCGCAACCCAGCCAGCTGTCGCAGGTCTCCTGATAGTAGCCGCTTGAGTTGGCAATATTTTCGCATATCTGAACTTCTGCCGGGCCGCACAACGTCACATATTGCACAGGGGTGATCACCGGAGGTATCAACTGCACCCTGCACCGAACAATGCTGTCGCACCCTGTATACGACTGGAACGTCACCGGGTACGTACCGGGGTTAAAAAATTCCTCACCTGCGCACGTCACCGACTCGCCCTGGCACAGCAGTACCGTTTGGTCGGTGAACACCGTCGGAATCAATTTAACAATACACGTCACCAGGCTGTCGCAACCGTCAAAGGTCTCCAGCGCAACCGGAAACGTGCCGGCGGTCGTAAACGTCCGCCCGGCGCATTCCACGTTTTTGCCCTGGCACAGATCAACGTTTTCTGTCACAAATACATCGCTTCCGATGTGCACGTCCAAACATTCAACCGGCGCGTTCGGGCACTGTGTGCTCTGTGCGCACACCTGTACGTCGCCCGTCTCCTGCCATGCAACGGTGATGGAGGTTGCGATCGCATTTCCCAGGATGATACCTGCACTGGGCGGGTTGATCGTCCAGGTAGACATCGATGTCGTGGTATACGTTGAACTTTGGACCGAGGGGAAGCACAACTCATCCGGCCCGTTAACGGTAGGCAGGGTGGCGTTGATGGAATATTCGCATTGTGCGCCGCCGCTGCCGTCGATCATCAGATAGTACGTTTGGCCGGGTACAAGTGCGAAGGTGGTTAATGTGGTTTGGCTACCCGATGGAATGTTGCCCAGGCAGGGGGATTCAAACTGAAAATTCACACAATCCTGTGTAGACAAGACCGCCGCCTGGATGGCGCCGCCTACTGCGCAACCGTAGGTAGCAATATCAAAGGAAGCAACCGGCGCGTCGGCCACGAACGCAAACCAGTGGTTGTTCTCCACCGACGAGCACCAGAACGGAGGCAACGATATGGGTTGATCTGGCGTTGTTTCTCCGTAATAGCAGTCCAACGCAGAAGGCGAAGCATTAACACAGGCGTCCGCTGCGTTAACAGAGGGCATGGGGGCCCCACAAGGACTGGAGTTGCACTGTGAGCGCAATTGCTCGGTGAAGGCCATCACAAAAAGCAATACAACAGATAGAATTCTGAGCATTCTGAAGAAGTTTGTTTAATGCCAGATGCGGCAAGTGTTTATTTCGCTGTATAAAGGTAGACAAAATTAATCAAAATTACCTTTTCCGTGTCACATCTCCACCACCGCCAGAAGAGAAATATAAAAAGGGTAAAGCAAAAACGAATAACCACGCCATTGCAGCGTTATAAAGGGCTAAGGTAAAAATGTTTTAAAATAAAATTTAGCTTACCTTTGCGCCCCACATAAATAAGACATGGAAGAAACCCGTATTCTCCCCATAAACATTGAAGATGAGCTGAAAACGGCGTACATCGATTACTCGATGTCCGTAATCGTCAGCCGTGCCTTGCCGGACGTGCGCGACGGTCTGAAACCCGTTCACCGGCGCGTGTTGTTTGGCATGCTAGACCTTGGGCTGGGCTACAACAAAACCTACAAAAAATCAGCCCGTATTGTCGGCGAGGTGCTTGGCAAATACCACCCGCATGGCGACGGTTCTGTATACGACGCCATGGTGCGGCTGGCGCAGGAGTGGAGCATGCGTTACCCTCTGGTGGACGGGCAGGGTAACTTCGGATCTATGGACGGAGACAGCCCCGCTGCCATGCGGTACACCGAAGCGCGCCTGCGCCGGGTGGCCGACGAGATGTTGGGCGATATTGACAAGGAAACGGTTGACTTTCAGCTCAATTTCGACGATTCACTCGAGGAGCCCACCGTTTTGCCCACCAAATTCCCCAATCTCCTGGCAAACGGCGCCAGCGGCATAGCAGTGGGCATGGCCACCAATATGATGCCGCACAACCTGGGCGAAGTGTGCGAAGCCATCGTCGCCACTGTGGACAATCCGGAGATCACCGTCGACGAACTGATGCAGTTTGTCAAAGCGCCCGATTTCCCCACCGGCGGCATTATTTTCGGCCTGTCCGGCGTTCAGGAGGCCTTCCGCACCGGCCGCGGCCGGGTGGTGGTACGCGCCAAAACGGAAATTGAAGTGGATGAAAAGGGACGAGAATCCATCGTCATCACCGAAATCCCTTATCAGGTCAACAAGGCCGTTTTGATTGAAAAAATTGCCGCCCTGGTCAACGAGAAACGCGTGCTGGGCATCAGCGATGTGGCCGACCTGTCCAACCGGGAAGGGGTGCGCGTGGTCATTGATATCAAGCGCGACGCCGCGGCCAATGTGGTGCTCAGCCAGCTGTTCAAACTCACCCCGCTGCAAACCAGCTACGGCATCAACAACGTGGCGCTCGTCCGCGGGCGCCCCAGAACGCTCAACCTCAAAGAGCTCATCGATGAGTTCGTGCGTTTCCGCCTGGACGTCATCGTCCGCCGAACCCAATACGAACTGCGCAAGGCCGAAGAGCGCGCCCACATTCTTGAAGGGTTGCTCATCGCGTTGGATCGCCTCGACGAGGTCATCGCTCTCATCCGGGCATCCAAAGACGCCGAGGAAGCCCGCGAAGGACTGATGGGCACCTTCGGCCTGTCTGAAGTTCAATCCCGCGCCATTCTGGCCATGCGCTTGCAGCAACTCACCGGGCTGGAGCGCGACAAAGTGCGTCTCGAATTCGAGGAGTTGATCAAGCGCATCGCCGAACTCAAGGCCATCCTCGCCGACGAGGGTCTCCGACGCGGCATCATCAAGGAAGAGCTGCGAGAGATCAACGAACGGTATGGCGACCCGCGCCGTACCGCCATCGAACTCGATGAGGCCGAGATCAACATGGAAGACCTGATCGAAGACGAGGCGGTGGTCATTACCATCAGCCACGCCGGATACATCAAACGCACGCCCGCCAGCGAATACCGCGCGCAAGGCCGCGGTGGTCGCGGCGCCCAGGGCGTTCGTACCCGTGAGGAGGACTTCGTGGAGCACATGTTCACCGCCACCAACCACCAGACGCTGATGCTGTTCACCGAAAGCGGCCGCTGCTTCTGGCTGAAAGTGTACGAGATACCGGAGGGCGCCAAAACTACCTCCGGCCGGGTCATCCAGAACCTGCTCAACATCCCAAAGGAAGATAAGGTGCGTGCCTATATCCTGGTGAAAAGTCTCCAGGACGAAGCGTTTATAAACAGTCACTACATCCTGTTCTGCACCCGCAGGGGCCAAATCAAAAAAACCCTGCTCGAAGAATACTCCCGGCCACGTCAGGGGGGCATCAACGCCATCGGCATCAACGAGGGCGATGCGCTGATCGAGGCCAGGCTCACCAACGGCAAAAACGAGATTCTGCTGGCCGTCCGCAGCGGACGAGCCATCCGATTCAACGAAGAAGACGCCCGACCCATGGGCCGTACTGCCGCCGGCGTGCGCGGCATCCAGGTAGACGAAAGCCGGAACGATGTGGTCGTCGGCATGGTGTGTGTCGACGCTGAAGACCCCACCACCAGCATATTCGTCGTTTCCGAAAAAGGCATGGGCAAACGCTCTGCGCTTGACGATTATCCTACCCAGGGACGGGGTGGCAAAGGGGTAAAAACCATGCAGATCACCGAAAAAACCGGACCCCTTATCGCCATCAAACGCATCACCGACGAGGATGATCTTATGGTCACCACCACTTCCGGCGTCACCATTCGCACCGCCGCCGCCGAACTCCGTGTCATGGGCCGCGCTACACAGGGCGTCCGGGTGATCCGGCTGGACGAACAGGATGAAATCGCCGACGTGACCGCGATCCGGGCCGAACCCGATGCCCCTCATGTGCCGGACGCCGAAGCGCCGGTCGCCGAATCATAACATTTTCTAAACATTCGGATCCGAAATTCTTCCGGTATATTCGCCCCCACTGAGACCACAGACATCACCGCTGACCATTAAAAGCAAACGCAACGATGAAACCGTCATTCCTTACCTTCCTCCTGACCTTCGCGCTGGGCCTCACCCTCCAAGCTCAGGAAGGCGCAAAGTTGGCCAAACAGGCCGCCAAAGCATTGACCACCTACAACATGGACCAGGTCAACAACCAGGCTAAATTGAGCGAAGCAAAAACGCTCATTGACCAGGCCATGCTGCAACCCGACGCTCAAGCGATCTACTCCGCCTGGTTCTCCAAAGGGGAAATCTACTCCACCATCTTCCAGCTCGAAACCGCCCAGATGCAGTTCAACCCGCAGGCCAAATACAGCGGAGACAACGACGCACTGGAAGCCTATAACGCCTACCAAAAAGCGTACGAAATCGGCGTCAAAAAATTTGAAAAATCAGACGCCGCCAAGGGTATCGCCACCGTACAGGGTGGCCTCATCAACCTGGGCATCATTAAATACGATAAAGGCGAATACGAAAAAGCCCTGGCATCGTTCGAAGCCGTGCTGGCCAGCCACAACACCCTCACAGAGGCCAAACAGAACAGCCTGCTCTCCGATCCGGTGCAGTACGACAATCAGGTGTTCACCACGGCCATCACCGCCACACTCGCTCAAAATTGCGAAAAAGCCATGGTGTACTACAACCAGCTCTACACCAAAGGCACCGATAAGGCGGCCGTGTACGACGGCATGTACACCTGCCTCAACGAAATGGGCAAAACCGACGAGGCCCGGAAAATACTCTCCGAAGGGCGCCAAAAATTTCCCGACGACACCGGCCTGTTGTTCTCCGAAATTAACGTGTACCTCCGCGAAGGCCGGCTGGATGAACTCACCAGCAACCTGAAAAAGGCCATAGAGGCCGAACCAAACAACATCGGGCTGTACATCACGCTTGGAAACGTGTACGACAACCTGTACACGCGCGAGCTGAAAGCCAACAACACGGACAAAGCCAACGAATACTTTGAACTGGCCAAATCATACTACACCGAAGCCATCAACCGCGATCCCAAAAATGCCGACGCCCAGTATTCAATGGGCACCTTGTATTACAACCGGGCTGCCCTCCGATCCGAAGAACTCAACAAAATGGCCGATGACTACTCGGCGGCAGGCATTAAAAAGTACGAGCAGATCAAAAAGGACATGATGAACCAGTTCGAACTGGCCTTGCCCTATTTCCAAAAAGCAGAGGCGCTCAATCCCAATGAAAAAAATACGCTCCTCGCCCTTTCCGAAATCTACGCACGCAAGGACGACCCACTCGCCACTGAATTTAAAAAACGACTCGAAGTGCTGAGCAAAGGCGGAAAGAACGAAACTTCGTATTTTAAGTAATTCGAAGCCGTTAACCCTCGAAACGGACAAAGTCAATCAGCCTCCGGGCATTGTGCTCATTGGAAAAATGTGCGTCCAGAACGGCCTGCCGCTCCTGCATGCGATGGGTCTCGAAAGGCGCGTTGATCAGCGCTTCAATGGTCTGCCGGATAGAGGCAGCTGAATTCCGCACGTAACACAGTTTTCCTAGGGGGTTGCCCGACACCATAGCGTCGTTCACCATGCAGAACCGGCCACGATACAGGGCGTTTAACAATTTGAGTTTCATGCCCGCTGTTTGAAACGACACCAAAAGGTTGATGTGCGCATCGCGCATCAGGTCGTTCATTTGTTCATCATCCGGGTTTTCCACCAGGCGAATGTGGTCATAACGGCCGACAGCCTCGCGCAGCCGGTCTGTGGGCGCCAATCCTGCGATTACAAACGGGACATTGAGCCCTTCAAACACCTCGGCGATGAGCCACAGCGCCGCCTTTTCGTTGTCCGGCACGCTTAGCTTGCCGTGAAAAAGCACATACTGGCCTTTCCCGGGTTTGCTCTCCACCGTCGTGTTCGGGTGGAAGGCCGGGAGATAATGCGTATTGGCCTTCTGGGCTCGAAAATAAGCCTCGTCGGTGGTCGACAGACACAAAATTTCGTCGGCGTGCAGCAACACCCTCGGTTCGATGCGTTGCAATTTGATGCTCTCCGAAAAATAATACAGTTTCTCGCGCCAATCGTCGGTGAGTTTGGAGAGCGACTCGTAATACTGCCATTCAATGTTGTGCATGCGCACCAGCTTTTTTCGCCCCCGGAGGCGTTTATGCCATACAAATCCACAGGTGTGCATCCCCTCGAACAGGATGGGATGCTTGTCTTTGCCCAGACGCCTCAACAAAGCCGACGGCATGCGGGTGCGCATAATAAACGGTACCGGACTGGCTTGAAATAACAACGAACGCGACCGTTTATAGTAATTGACCTCGGAACAATAACGCAGCAATTCGGGTTGTGGCGTCCGGTCTCCGTACTGGAAACAATGCAGGATTATGCTCACCCCTTGCGCATGCAGCGCTTTGATCTGGTTAAAAACAACGATAACCCCGCCGTAATTGGCCGGGTACGGAATATCAAAAGATACAATGTGTAAATGCATAGGCATGGGCGCGGCGCAATGATATCGCAAAAACGCGCTCAAAGGTACTTTTAAGCGCATAATTGCACTAAACCGTTTTTTTTCTCAAAATATTTTGACGGAAAATGAAAACAACCATACCTTAGGAACGTCAACGGCAAGCGTTTCAGCAAGCACCCGTTGACCATCTGTTCACTAATATCATAAACGTATGAACATCACATTCGAAGAACTGCGCAGAATCAAACACCTGTTGCCCACCGGAAGCATCGCCCGCATCGCCGAATCACTCGAAATCGATGAACAAACCGTCCGCAATTATTTTGGCGCCCATGATTATCAAGCCGGTCAAATCGTCGAGTGGCACCTGGAACCCGGGCCAAACGGCGGTATCGTACACCTGGAAGACCCCACTATCTACGAAAAAGCCGTCGAGATACTGCGTGAAAACGACATCGAGGTCTAACCCCCCTACCATCCTGTATAAAAAGCGCCGCAAAGTCGTTTGAACCCCGGAGCAGGCGCTCCTTTGTCATCCAGCAACATCAACCATTCACGACTGTATACATAGGGCGTACGCTCCAATACCAGGAGCGTACGCGCTGTTTTTTTGCCCGGACGCGTCACTACATCCAGCCGCCTGGTCGTATACAAACCGATGCAGGCGCCGGCTTCCGTCAGGTGTTGTGCCGCGGCAGGAGGAAGGATGACGCATAAACGGCCTTCCGGCGCAAGTAGCCTCCCGGCCGCTTCGAGCAACTGTCCGGGACGCAACGACGACAGATGCCGGGCGCGCTTGCGATCGTCGTCGGGCGACCATGTGGTTTCCGAAAAATACGGCGGATTGCTCACTACCAGATCATACGGCTTGCCCACTCCCAACCAGGTCGCCGCGTCGGCCTCCTGCATAAGCAACCGGTCCCGCCAGGGTGTAGCCGCCGCATTCCGGCCGGCCAAAGCCACCGAAGGTGGGTGAACGTCGACGCCATGCACCTGCACCTGCGCCGGGGTACGCTGAGCGAGCAGGAGGGCAACGACGCCGGTGCCACACCCAATATCCAGGATCATCCCCCGGTCGGGTACCGGCGCCCAGGCGCCCAGCAGCACGGCATCCGTACTAACCGGGTGCACCCCGGCTGCCTGTTCAACGACAAATTTTTTGAAACGGAAGGGTGGTGGCGCGTCCATTGTCTTCAATCACCTGCAATAAACACCAACCTTGCGGCAAAAACCCAATGGGCAGCTCCATTTCCCGCCCTTCCGGTTGGAACGTATGGCGCAATACGCCGGCCGAATCGTACAGGCGTCCGACAGCCGTATTTGCGGGTATTTGAACGCGCAGGAAGGTGCAAGCAGGGTTTGGCGAAACCCGGGCCTGTGTGAGGTCGCCAGGCTCGGGCGATGCGGTGGACACCTCCGCCCAGCGCCGCTCGAACTCTGCCAGAAACAACCGGCTGATTCGCTCATCGGCAATGATCAGCGTGTTCTCATCGTTTCGCTCCTCGGCGACCGACGACCAGTTGTGCGATCCGGTGACCACCAGCGGGTCGGAATCCGGGTTGGTGGCGTCAACCACGGCGTATTTGTGGTGCAGGGATCCAGGCCGGGTATGGGTAAACACCTGGATGCCGTTATTGCTCAGGTAGTTGAACTCCGACCCCTGGTCGCCGATGTTCTCGATTATTCCCCGCACCGAAACGCCCCGGCTTTGGGCGTCTGCGCAGTCGGTGGCCAGTTCGTCGCGCGTGAAAGTCAACAACGCGAATTGTAGGTCGAAATCGCTGGTTTGGAGCGCTTGCCGGATCTGACTCGTAGTGCCGTCGCTGGGCGAGAACCACAGGGAAACAGGCACCCCGCCGATCCTGAACTGATGGGGCGTATTGTCCGTTTTTTCCGAACCGAAAAGCGCCCGGTTGGTGTCGGGCAATGCGGCGCTACCGCCCCACATCTCCTCGAATTCCCGGACATAGCTGCGGGCGAGCGATTGATCCTGGATACAGAGCATGTTGTTGTAGTCTTTGGTCATGTTCTCTGTCGTCCAGTTCATGGATCCGGTCACCACCCAGGCATGGTCGGGGAGGTCGGCGTCGCAAACCAAATACTTGTTGTGCATCAAATCCATGTCGTTGCCATACAAAACCGGGAACGGCGGTGGCGGCTGGAGGGCGGTACTGCTGGCGTTGATAGCGGCAACATAGCGCACCTGCACGCCCCGGGTGTGCGCGGCATGCAGACGACTGACGATGTCGTTCCGGTTGTTGTTGTAGTAAGCCAGGTCGATGGTGCAGCAAGCGCTGTCGATGCGGTTCAGTATCTCCTCCAGGCATTCATCAAAGCTGTCGCCATCTGGTGAAAACGGGGCGGCGACCGTCTCATCCACAGGGTAGTTGAAAAAAACTTTAATTCGACCGGTGGAGGCAGACGTAGTGGCGAACACGCGCACTTGCGAACGGATGGTGTCGCTGTTGTGTATGGCAACGGCCTGTGCGTTGTACAGGGTGCCGGGCGACAGGTTTTCCAGCGTCACTGAATGGTCGGTGACCTGCGCAGACTGAAGGTATACACTGTCCGTTTTATTCCCATCGCCCCAAAGCAAGATGGTGGGTGAAGTGAGATTCGTTTGCCAGGACAGGGTGAGATCGGTTTGGCCAAAATCGTCAACATCCACGTCCATGGTAAAATAAAAGCAAGGTGAAGGCTGCATATCGGCTGCATACCGGGGCAGCAGTTGGGTCTGGATGAATTGGGAGGCGATGGCGAAGAGCAGTATCGGTCCTCCCGGGATGGAAGAACCGATCAGCGGGTGGCCGCTGCGCAGGAAAATGCGGGAAACGTTGCCGTCGCTGTCCGCAAAATCATACGTGCCATTGGTGTTAAAAGTGCTTCCACCGGCAGCAAACACCACGCAGGGTACGCTGATCAATTGACTTTCCAGCGATTCGTTCAGCTCGGCCAGCGAGGTCAGGGCCCTGGGCGCCGGCAGCGGCAGACCGGAGGCCAGCACCTGAAAGGACTGAATCGGGCTGATTTCCAGCAGGCCGTTGAAATCGACCAGCGTTCCGGTGACCTCAATGCTGTCGCCGGCTTTGACGGCGTTGCTGAAACCCGGCACAGAACCCGAACCCGGAAAGGCGGCGATGCCCGCAGTGTGGTCTTGCAGGTAGCGGATGGAACCCAGCTCCGGGCCGTTGGTAACGACCCCGCGAACAGTGACCACGGCGCCTGCCGGTTGTTGGCGCGCGAGGGCGACCGTTTGGGCATCGAGAGCGGACGCCAACAACATTAAAAACAGGAAAAATCTGGATTTCATATAGGTTATCTGTGACATCAGACAGGTTGGTTTCGGTCACCAAAAAGCAGCGTACCCAGGCGAACCAGGGTACTTCCCTCTTCCACAGCGATGGGCCAGTCGCCGGACATACCCATGGAAATATCGCAGAACCGCTCGTCGTTGGGGAAATAACGATTTTTTAACGCTACAAAAATCCGGCGCAGCGTTTGAAACTCCGCACGCACTTTCGAGGTGTCGTCTGTAAACGTAGCCATGCCCATTACCCCGCCGAAAATGATGTGCGGAAAATCGGTGGGTGGGTGGTTATCGAACAAAGATTCGGCTTCCGGCAAAGAAAAACCGAATTTGGTCTCTTCTTCGGCGATGAAAAACTGCAAGAGGCAGCAGATGCTGCGGTTGCATCGGGCGCCCTGCTTTTCAATTTCCTGAAGCAACTTAAGGGTGTCGACCGACTGGATGGTGTGCACGAAGGGGGCAATGAAGCGCACTTTGTTGGTTTGCAGGTGGCCGATGAGGTGCCACTCTATGTCGCCAGGCAGCGCTTCCGCTTTGGGAAGCATCTCCTGAACGCGATTCTCACCGAACCGCCGCTGCCCGCATTGATATAATTCAAGGATGCGCTCCGGCGGTTGGGTTTTGGAAACGGCCAGCAGTTTAACGCCCTTTTCACGAAGTGTTTCAGACAGCTGTACAAAAGATGATTCCCCATTCATGGCAGGCAAAGGTATGGCATATCACAAGTAGATCATTGAAAACAATAAATTTAACACGCTTCGTCGATATGACACATCCGATTTGCGTTGTTGTATTTACCTTCGCCTGGTCATAAAAGCCGCTGATCGTCTACTGAAACGCCGCAGGATTTTCCGGCGGCATCACCCTCCTTTTGACTCATCCTTTGCCTTCGCTACATGTCCTCCCACCTTTCTCAGACCGTGCATTCCTACTTTTTGCCGTTTTTTTGCTTGCTGGTTTCGTTTTCCCTCACGGCGCAATGCCCCGATTTAGGAACCAACGCAACCCTAACCTCCCCGGATTGTGTCGCAGGCAATACGCCTTGTGACTTGTGTCCGGGCGACGTAATGACCCTGACCGGTACTGGTACCGGTATCCTTCCCGGCGCCTGCGTCAACTGGTACTACGGCGCCACCAACAACTTCAACCCTTACAGCGGCCAGGGCACCCTTATGGGCTGCTCCCAGCTGGAGGTCACGCCGCCCGACCCCTGTGTCGACTGTCCCATCATTCTCTCCCTGTTCATCAACGCTTGCGGAACCGAACAAAACAACGAATACCTGGTGGTATGGTCGGGCAGCGGATTTAATGTTGATGCGTTTCAGCTGGACTTCGACGCCAACAATAACATGGGGGCCACGAATGCCGACGTTGGCACCGGCGCCGGTTGCGATTGGCAAACGCCCACGGCGACCGCCGTCGCCAGTGTGCAAACCATTTGCACGGGGGCGACCGTCGTGGGGGTTGGCCCTGGTGAATTTGTTCCCCCGGGTGTACCGGTGCTAATTTTCACCAGTTCGAACTACGATTTTGGCTACAATTTCGGTGGGCTGTGCCCGCTGGCGCCCGTCATTTACGTGATGCAAAACGATTGCGGACGTTCGGTGGGCGGTTTCACCAACACCGGATCCGGCACCCGAACCACGGAAATTCGCCAGGATTGCGGTTGCGACAACGAATTGACCTACGACTTGGGTTTGCTTTCCAATACCAACGGAGACTTTGTCATCTGGACGCCCGTTTTGCCCATTTACGGCAACCTGGGATGTGGTTTTCCCAACATACCGGGCCTTCCGGGGGGCGGTGGAAGCAATCCCTTTTCACTGGCGCCGTTTGACTTCACCGTTCCGGCTTCGCTGTGCAACGACGGCCCTTACTGGGTTGTGGGGGTTGTTGAGCCCCTTCCAGCGGGTTGTACCCAAGACTTCACCAACTACATGCCGTTCGATGTACCCTGCCCTCCACCCGTGCTGGGCACGGCTACCGTATGCCAGTTTGCCGGGGTATATGACCTAACCCAGTTGGAAGATCCGAATGTGCCCGGCGGGGGCGTTTGGTCCGGCCCCGGCGTTTCCGGAAACAGCCTGGATCCATTTGGCTTGAATGGCACGATAACCCTGACGTTTACGTCCAACAACACGTGCTCCTCTGCGGCGACCACCATGGTGGATGTGGTAGAAGGTGTTGTAGCTACCCTTACCGCTAACGGTCCTACTACCGTATGCGCCGGCGGCAGCACCTCCTTCTCCGTCACCTTCAGCGGCGCTCCGGGTCCCTACACTTTTGAATACGCTATAGACGGCGCCCCGCAGGGTCCGATCACTACGAGCGACAATCCGTATATAATAACCGCGTTTTTTACCCAGTCGTCGGAAGTTTCGCTGGCCAATGTGGCCGCCATTGGGTGCCCGGGGTCCACCAACGGCATCGTTCTGATAGATGTACAGGCCATTCCAACCGCTGTTATCCCCTCCGGTGCAGCCACTATTTGCAATGGCGACAGTTTGGTGCTCGACGTTCTGCTGAGTGGCACTGCTCCTTTTACTTTCGAATACGCCATTGACGGCGTCACTCAGGCTCCGCCGATCACCACCAGCAACGGCCTGTATTTCCTGGAGATATTCCCTCCCCTGGGCGTCAGCAACATCACATTGGTTGGCATTGTAGACGCCAATATGTGCCCCGGGCAGGTATTCGGCGACATTACTGTCACTGTGCAGGAGACCCCAACAGCGATACTTTCCGGAACTGACACCATTTGTTTTGGGCAAAATGCCGACTTGATGCTGGATTTCACCGGAACGCCTTTCTGGTCGGTCACTTACACCATTAACGGCGGCTGTCCGGGCAACGACTGTATTTACTCAACCTTCGACAATCCGGACATACTGACGATCACCCCCGATTCCACGTCTGTAATCACCCTGACCGGCGTAGTTTCCGGAGGCGGGTGCGTGGGTACGGCTTCCGGTTCCGGGATCATCGTGATAAAGCCCACCCCCGGCGCTGTTTTGACCGGCGGGTCCGACACAGTTTGCGTGAACACGCCCGTAAGCCTTGAGGTCTCCTTCAGCGGCACCCCTCCGCCATATACGTTCAGTTACGCGGTGAATGGCGTGATTATGGACACCCTGATATCCAACAACGCCATTTATTCGCTCGGCCTGACGCTGCCACAGGGCGTGAACACCATTACGCTTGGGCACGTCACCAATGGCGACTGCAACGGACCAGTGTCCGGAACATACACGCTGACGGTACAGGATTCTGTTTCAGCCGTTCTGAGCGCTTCATCGGACACCTTGTGCGGCGGAGAATCCGTGGAGTTGGCCGTGAATTTTACCGGTACGGGCCCTTACACGTTCACGTATACAACCAACGGGCAGAATCCGGATACGGTGCAAACGGCGTTAAACCCGTACACCTTTATAGACACGCCCGACGAACCCACCGTGTATGCGCTCTCCGGCGTATCCGCCGGCGGCTGCAATGGAACAGCGACGGGGACGGCCGCCGTGTTCGTTTACGATTCCCTGACAGCGGTGATCAGCGGGGGCGGGCAGACCTGCCAGGGTGGATCCGGGATCGATATCGTGTTCACTTTCACCGGTCAAGGCCCCTACACTTTCGTGTACAATGCCGGGGGGGTGGCTCAACCGCCCATCACGACCACAGACAGCGTTTACGTGATTACCGTAAACCCTCCGTTGGGCACTTTGTATACGCTGGCGAGTGTTACAAACGGGACTTGCAATGGTTCCGTCAGCGGCACCGCGCTGGTTTTCGTGTTTACCCCTCCAACCGCAGAAATGCTGGGCAACAGTTTTCACTGTTTTCAGGCCGACACCTCGGTGTACGTCAACTTCACCGGCACCGGTCCGTTCGAATACGTTTATGCCATCAACGGCGTGCCCCAGCCACCAGTGACCACTTTTAATGACCCCGACACCATTGCGGTGATAACCAACATCAGCGAGACATACGCTCTGGTCAGCGTCAGTTCTCCGGGGTGCGTAGGAAATATTGTCGGCCCGCCGGTAAACATCACCATCCAGGGCACCCCAACGGTTGCCGATATTGTACAAAATTGCGATTCGGCAGCCATGACCTACACCCTGTCGTTCCAAATCGTAGGCGGTGTGCCTCCCTACACATTGACCTGTGGCGCGGGTACTTTCGCCGGCAATACCTTCACCAGCGGCCCCCTACCCTTCTCGCAACCCTACCAGTTCTGTTTTCTTGATTCCCTGGGTTGCGACACCGTCGTGGTGGCCGACCGTTCGAAGTGCGACTGCATCACCCGCTCCGGCACCATGAATACGGATACGCTCATTGCTTGTGTGAATGGACAAGTCACGGCGATATTCAACAATAACGCGGTATTGGACGCCAATGACACCATTGGTTTTATCCTGCACGATTACACTGCTTTCCCCTACGGCGCCATTCTGGCATACAACACGACGCCCACCTTCGGCTTTTTGCCGGGTATGCAGACCGGTACCCTGTACCGCATTTCTGCCATTGTAGGCAACAACAATGGCATGGGGCAAGTCGATCTCAACGATAGCTGTCTGGCCGTCAGCCCCGGTGTGCCGCTTCGCTTTGTCGATCCGCCCCAACTCCTTGTCGGTAGCGCCGACACCACCTGCGCCGGCGTATCGGTAACGGTGCCGGTCGGGATGACCGGTCTGCCACCCTACACCCTCACTTATACCATAAATGGTGGTCTACCAGTAAGTGTGCCCGGGTTGCCGGGGCCGGTGTACGATCTTATGCTCACCCTCGACACCACCAGCCAGGTGTTGATTTCCATTGGCGATCAGAATTGCGTCAATCCGGATGCCGACACCGTGAACATTTTGGTTAACCAGCCGCCTTCCTGGGGAATAGTAGCCGAAGCATGTGATCAGGTGAATAATACTTACACCCTGACCATTCCGCTAACGGGCACTGCACCCTTCGTAGTCGGCGGTTTGCCGGGCACGGTAACCGGCAGCACATTCACCAGCGACCCCATTCCCTTCGGACAACCATACAGCGGCACGCTAACCGATGCTTCCGGATGCGGGCTGGATAACCTGACAGGCACCTCCGCGTGCAACTGCACCAATTCTGCCGGCTCCATGGATCTCACCCAGCCGGGGCAGGCATGCGACACAAACAGCGTTACCGTTTTCCACAACGGAGATCAGGTGCTGGGCGCCGACGATGTGTTTTACTTCGTGCTGCACACCGGGCCCGGAAACACCCTGGGTACAATTCTGGATAGCTCGGCCAGCCCGGTATTCAGTTATTTACCCGGCGTCATTGCCTTTGGTACTACGTATTATGTTTCTGCCATCGTAGAAAGCGGCGCCATTGCTCCGGATCCTTGCCGATCGGTCTCCGAGGGCGTACCCGTGGTCTGGCTTGCGCCGCCCACCGCTATGCTTAGCGGCAACTCGGACGTTTGCATCGGGCAGTCCGCTCCGGTGACCATTGTACTCACCGGTACCGCACCCTATAGCCTGACATACACGAGCAACGGCAATCCGGTGGTTGTGACGGCCAACCAAAGTCCGTTCATCATCAACGCTACGTTGCTCGACACCACCCTCTTCCTGCCGGTGTCCGTCACCGACGCCAATTGTCCGGGAACAGTTGCCGGCTCTGCGCTGATCACCCCGCACCCGGTACCCCAAATTCAGAATGTTCAGGTGAGTTGTGCACCCGGAGACTCCACGTACACCGTTTCTTTCTCCGTATTAAACGCCGATTTTTCCGGTTTGACCTATATGGGCGCGCCTGCCGGAACGTTTACGAACGGCGTGTTCACCAGTGTGCTCACTCCAGTCAGCACACCTTTCAACTACTCGGTTAGCGACCAGTGGATGTGCGGCGCCGACACGGTCTCCGGCGCCGTAGTTTGCTGCACGACCACCTCCGGCACCCTGGATCAAACACCGCTGGTGCTGTGTAATGGCGACACCACGGCTATTGCCCCGGTAGTTGGCGCCGTCCTGGCGCCCGGCGACACCCTGCTGTACTATCTGGTCGACGGCACCGACCCCATGACCTGGAACGTACTGGCGATCCAGGCAACGCCGGCTTTTGGGTTCAACCCTTCAACCATGTCTCCGCTCACCTCCTATTTTGTCGTTGCCGTAGCCGGCAATCCGCTGGCCGGCGCCGTGGATCTGAACGACCCCTGTCTTTCCATTACCGTTGGCCCGGAGGCCCTCTGGCAGCCCGCCATCAGCGCCGACCTGGTTTTGGCTGCCGACAGCATTTGCACCGGCGGCGTGGTCGACGCCCAGATTCTCCTGAGCGGTGGCACAGCCTACGATTTCACGTACGAGATAAACGGGACACCCACCAATCTGACCGGTGTTCCGGGCCCAACGTACAATTTTACCCTGAACGCACCCGCAAACGGTACTACCGTTCAACTCCTGAGCGTTTCCAGCAACGGCTGCACCGGCCAGGTGACCGGAAATACCCAGACCGTATTTGTAGAACCCGCTTTTCAAATCACCAACTTGCAAACAGCCTGCGACAACCAGCTGGCCAATTTCGTGCTGACGTTCGTGTTGGACAACGGCCCGGACCCGGACCCCGCATACACGGTGAGCGGCATCACCGGAACCCTCAACGGCAATACGTTCACCTCAGCCCCGCAATCGGTTGCCGCCGGGTACAACCTGGTGGTCTCCACGGGCCTGGGTTGCACCCAATCGGCATCCGGCGTGGTTAGCTGTGTGTGCACCACCGATGCCGGCACGATCAGCGTATCCCCCGCAACCGTTTGCACAAACGACACCCTGATCATCACCCTCAACGGCAATGCGGTATTGGACCCCGACGATGGCCTCGTGTTCATATTGTACACCAACCCGGCCGATCCGCTGGGCAGCCTGGTGGCTACCAGCCTGCAGCCAGCGTTTGTGTTCCTGCCGGGTATGTCCGCAGGCGTGCCTTATTTTGTTTCGGTCGTAGCCGGGAACCTGTTGCCCGGAGGCGGAATTGACCTGGGCGACCCCTGCCTGTCCATTTCGGCGCCCTCGGTGCAGGTACAGTTTCAGGCGCCGCCGACCGCTTTGTTCGCAGGCGACACCACGGTTTGCCCGGGTAGCAACGTCCAGTTTTTAGTTCAGTTTACCGGCACGGCGCCCTTCAACTTTTCCTATACCCTCAACGGCAACCTCACCAGCCTGGTGTCTCCCGGCCCTACTTTCAGCATTGCATCCAACAACATCCAGCAAGCACAGCTGTACCTCCCGGCTACAGTGAGCGACCAGGTCTGCACCGGCACAGTGTCCGGATCGGTAACCATCGGTATCCTGCCTTTGCCCAGTATTGACCTGGGACTGGACCAAACCGTCTGCAACGGCGACTCTGCCATCCTCACCATTTCTTTGAACAACACAGATACCGCTTCCTTTACGCTCAACGGCATTGTCCCTCCACTGGTCATCACCAACGCGGTTGATGGCCAAACCATTACCGTGACGCCCACTTCAAATACGGTGTATTTTGCCGCCAACGTAACCGCACAAAACAATGCTTGCGCACCCATACCCGGCGACAGTGCCGACATTCGCATTTCCACCCTCGGCGGAACGCTGACCGCCAGCGACTTCAACGGTTTCGGCGTGTCTTGCGCAGGGCTGTCCGACGGCCAGATCACGCTCAATCCGGTGGGCGGAGCGCCACCCCTTTCCGCCGTATGGAACAATGGCGCCACCGGACTGACCATTACCAACCAGCCCGCCGGAACGTATGAGGTCACCCTGAGCGATGCGGCCGGTTGCCGTTGGACAGACAGTGTGGTACTGCTGTCGCCCCAACCCATCGCACCGGAGTTGACGGTGCAGAGTGCCGGTTGTACGGGCGACGAGAACGGATCCATTGTGATTGACACGGTCTTGGGGGGCGTGGGGCCATTTACCTACACCCTGGATGGCGTACCCCTTTCCGGGAACACTGCCTCCAACCTGCCTCCGGGCACGTATTCTCTGGAGGTTTCCGATGTTAACGGATGTGCCGTGGAAACGGACATCGACATCCTGATCGCTCCGCCCCTGATCCTGGAGGCAGGCCCGGATGTGACGGTTTCTCTTGGAGATCAGGTCGTATTGAATGCGCTGGCCAATTCCAACGCACTGGTGTCGATCAAGTGGACGCCCGACAGCTCACTGAGTCGGTCGGATGATCTGCGCACGGTGGCCACGCCCACGGTTAATACGCAATATGTGTTGAGCATAGTCGATGCCAACGGATGCACGGCTACGGATTCACTGCTGGCGGTAGTCATCAACGCCAACCGCATCTACATACCCAATGCGTTCCGTCCGAACGTTGAAAACGGAAACGAACGTTTTCTGGTGTTTGCCGGACCGGAGGTGCGGCTCGTCCGGCTCCTTCAAGTTTACGACCGTTGGGGTGAAACGGTATTTGAAGGGGTGAACATGATCCCCAATGAAGTGAACCTGGGCTGGGACGGCAACTGGCGCGGAGATGCCGCCCTGCCCGGGGTGTACATTTACGTGGCCGAAATCGAATTTACCGACGGAACAACGGTCATCCGTTCCGGTGATGTAACGGTTGTCCGTTAGTATTGAATGATCAGTTTGCGTGTTACCTGCTCATTTTCATGGAAAATGTGCAGGTAATACGCCCCTTCCGGTCTTGACGACAAGTCTATCCAGACGCGCTCCGGCTGGGTGAAACGCCCTTCCCAGATCAGCCGGCCCAAACCATCCGTTGCGCGCATGCGTACTTCTCCCGCCGGTACCTGACCGAACACCACTTGTGTTTTGCCCGCATTCGGGTTGGGCAGCAACTGTAAGCCTTGTGCCCATCCGGGTTCTGTTGCCGCAAGCACACTGCCCACCTGGATGACTTCCGTGCGGATCACACAGCCATGCGCATCTGTGATTTGCAATACGTATTCGCCGGCGGGCACATTTTCCAGGTTTTGGGTGTAGCCTACCGTTTCGCCGCTGCGCGTCCAATTAAACAGGTAGGGCGGAACACCGCCGGTAATGTTTACGATGATGCTGCCGTCGGACTGACCATCTTTGGCGGGTGTGGTTTCCACAGCTGTGATGGCGACCGGCGCCAGAACCGTGACGGCGAATGAACAGACGCTGGAATTGCCGCTCTGGTCGGTGAAACGGTACACTTGTTCTGTAATGCCCACCGGGAAGAAGGAACCGTTGTCCAGCCCGCTGAGGCGTTCTGTGTGAATCGCGTTAAAAGGCGTACAGGCATCCGAGAAGTTCGGCTGCGGGAATTGCACCGCTGTGGCGTCGGAGCAGGCCTGAACCGTGAGGTTGTCTGGACATACTGCCGTTGGCGGGGTCTGGTCAACAACGGTCAGTTGCACGATTCTCGAACCCACATTGCCGTTTCCGTCGCGGGCATTCAGTTCAACCGGCATGAGGCCGATATGCTGGCAGGTGACCTGGGTAAGTGGGAAAAACCACCAGGAAGCTACGCTGCAGTTGTCGCTTAATACCGCCAGTACGTCGGAATCAGCCAGCGTATGGATGCCGGTAGCGTCCAGATAAACGACGGCGTCCTGTGCTTCAACAACCGGTTTTTCGCTGTCGCTTGTCGCGGTGGCGTACGCAGACACGTGTGTACATGCATTGGCGTCGGTAACGGTCAGCTGATAATTGCCTGCCGGAATTTGATCGAGAGTCGCGGTAAATTGGCCTGTGCTCCAGGCATAAGCGTATGGTGGCGTGCCTCCGCCGAGAGTAACGTTGATCATGCCCGTCTGATCGCCGGGGCACACCGGATGTTGCACCGCGGCAGCGGCCGGCAGCAGCACCGGCGGTTGGGTCACCTGTGCGTCGGACACATTCGGGCAGCCTGCGGCATCAGTAGTGGTTACCGAGTAGGTTCCCGGGGCCAGGTTGTGAACGGCAGCGGTGGTGTCTCCCGTAGTCCATACGAAAGTAAACGGCCCGGCTCCTCCCGCAATGCTTGTGGCCAGGGCGCCGTCGGCAGCGCCAAAGCACGAGTTGTGCTGAACGGCCAGCTCGACCGACAGGGTGCAGTTGTACGCGTTCACATTGACGGTTTTTTGACTGGAGCAGCCGTGCGCGTCCGTAGCCGTAACGGTGTAAGCGGCTGGCGGCAGGTTGTTTTGGGATTGTCCCGACACGCCGTTGCTCCAAAGGTAAGCGAAGGGGGCGACGCCACCGGACGCATCGGCGCTCACGGCGCCGTCGGCAGCCTGGAAGCCCGTTTCGGGTGAAGACAGGGCGTTCACGGTCAACTGTTCGGGCTGCCCCAGGGCATACGTCAAGGCAGCGGTGCAGGCATCCGCGTCGGTCACCGTAACACCGTACGGGCCGGCAGACAAATTGAGTACCGTGCTGGTGCTGTCCCCGGTATTCCAGACAAAGGTAGTAGTGCCGAAACCGCCAGTGGTTTCCGCCATCAGACCGCCGCCCGAGCCGCCGAAGCAAAAGATGGGGATAACCGAATCTATGGCGACCGTTGGATTGGCAAAATACAGCACCTCGGTGGTGTCGTTGGATGAACAGCCGTTTCCGGTGTTGTTGATCAGCAAGACGTAAGCCCCGGCAGTGTCTACCAACGGATTTTGTTCGTTCGAGCTGAATCCGGCGGGGCCCGTCCAGGTGTACACAAATTGCGCGCCTTGCGAAGAGCCCGTCGTCAGCAAAGCAACGGTGTCGTTCCGGCAGTTCAGGTGTTCCGGTGTGTGGAGGGTGAGCACCGGCCGGATGGTATCTGTCATCACCATGGCAGTGTCTGTTTTGACACAACCATTAAGGGTGTTTGTCACTTTAAGCACGTATGCGCCGGCCTCATCGATCACGGGGGTAAAGGTACTGTCGCCTGAAACCAGGCCCGGGCCCGTCCATATCCGCCAAAACGTTGTCCCCTCTGATCCCGCCCCCTCCAGCGTATCGGAGGCGGCCAGGCAATTGAGCAGTCCGTTCGGCCCGGCGTCGGCCAACGGCAACACGGTGTTGGCGAGCACCACAGTCGAGGCGAATGTGTTACAATTGTTCTCGGTGTTGGTGATCATCAGGGTGTAGGTTCCTGCCGCGTTGACGGTGGGGTTGAGGGTGTTGCCACCGGAAACGATGTTACCGCCGTTGGACGTCTGCCAGTTATACATAAATTCGGGCCCGGTGCTTGAATTGGTGGCGTTCAGTTGCACGACGGGGGTCTGGCAGGTGATCATCGGCGAGGGCGATATGATGGCGATCGGGTACGCCGGCTGGGCCATGGGCACCAACAGGGTTTTGGTGCAATTCAGGATGTCCGTTACCGTTACCGTGTAGTTTCCGGGGGTGTATGCGGTAATGGTTGGCCCCGCAAGTCCGTTGCTCCACTGGTAGTCGTAGTCATTGGTCCACCCGCCAGAGGCCTCCACCGTTATGGAACCGGTGTAGCCGTTGCATCCAACCGGGGTGGTCTCGATCAGCTGAACGGAGACCGGGCCGGTTGGCTGCTCTACCTCAATGGGGCCGATGGTGCCGGTAATGCCGCTGCTGGACGTAACGGTACAGGAATAGTTGCCGGCTGGAACGTTTACCAGATCCTGACTTTGTGCGCCATTGCTCCATAAATACGAATAAGGAGGAGCGCTGCCGGATGGGGTAATGTCGATGGCGCCGGTGGATTGTCCGTAACAATACACGTGGTTAATGCCGGTCAGGTCGATATCCACCGTCAGCGCCTCGCAATAAGTGGTTCTTTTTTGCCAAAGCCCGGTGGCGTTTAGTTGACCGACCACGTACACCTTTCGGTCCGCAGGGCAAACCATATAGATGGTCGGGTAGAAGTTGATGTTGTACAGATCGGCAACTGCGGCGTTATCGACGATGGGGTACGACACCCCGTCGGTCCAGTCGCCCCAGGTATTGTTGTTGCACCCGCTTGGGCCGAAGATGCAGGCTGTATTTGTATTGGGGTCGCCTTCAATCTGGAAGCAGAACGCCTCGTTGGTGCCGGGCGGACCGTACTGCTGCCAGATGTTTTCGAACGCGTGCTGGTTGTGATAGTTCCAGCAAGGCCCGCACCAGGTGGCGAAAAAGTCGAGGTAAACGGTGTATCCCTGGTCGAGCAGGGTGTACAGGGTGTAGGTCTGGCCGTTCACGTCCGTTACGGTGAAGTTGGGCGCCTGGCTGCCGTTCTGGAGTTGGGCGATGGCTTGGTGAGAGCAGAACAGGGCAAATGCCGACAAGAGGAGAATTCTTTTCATTGTTTAGCCATATTGAATAAGGGCAGGGTAAATATCCGTAATTTTTTATTTTGGATACTAAATTTATTCAGGCAGAAAGAAAACGTTCGTTCGCCTGAATCGGGGCGGGAAGTGCAACCATGGCTTACCTTTGCGCAAAGCAGTTCACCATGAATGAGTCTCTCTTGTTGCGTCTGGCCGCCCTCTCCGGCGCCCTGGCGGTCGCACTGGGCGCGTTTGGCGCGCACGGTTTGAAGCCCCATCTTACGGATTACCAGATCAGCATTTGGGAAAAAGCAGTGTTTTACCAGTTTATCCACACGGTTGTCGTGTTGGTGCTGGCTTTGTACATGCAACAGCATGGGGCGACACCAGCATGGCGTTGGGGCGCACTGCTCATGCTCACGGGTATTCTGCTGTTCTCCGGTTCGCTTTATGTTCTGGCTGTGCGCGAATTGTTGCCGTTTCCGGCGGGTTGGGCAGGCCCCATCACGCCACTGGGCGGTTTGTGCTTCATTGCAGGCTGGCTATTGCTGTTGGTCAGGGCCGTCTGAACGGCTTTTTCCTGATTTTTTTCAACCGTTACCACCAAAAGGCAGACAGGGTGCATCTTTCCCGGCGCAGTGTTTTACTTTTGTATGCTCCGGTTTCTGTAATGGCATTTCATTCATAGGCTATTTGCGGTCATTCAGGCGCTAAAAATCGTCGTTTGTCCGAATTGGTGTTTCTCATTGTCATCCAATAGCCATAATTTGCAACCTGAAAGCGCAACTGGTTGTCTGTTGTAGCACATGAAAGGTTATCGATTACCCCAGCCCGAATCCCCCGCCACCCCGTCATCAGCACATTAACTTTGCAATAATTCTGAAACAAAAGAGTTATTCACTCTGTTTTGGAATTATATTTGGTGTTATTTTTGCACCAAAGTTAAAAACCGCTCCATTGGCTTAAGACAATTCTGAAAGGCCTTTTAGCAAAATAAAAATTGCACCATGAAAACCGCACTGCAAAATTTTAAACCGGCATTGTCCTTTTTTATCCTGTCGCTGTTGGTCAACGCCTCAGCCGCGCAAGCGTCGGACGCAACGCCGTCCGTATTTGAATACCTGACCCAGGTCGAAGGGGTCAAAATGACCCTGGATCTCGACCTGACCTACCTGATGGAAAACCGCCGGGATCAGGAGTACCACGCAGGGCAACTGACGCTCGACGATCAGGGGAAGTCCTATCCGGTAGAGGTGCGCGTACGCGGAAAGTTCCGGCGTAAAATCTCTGAAGTGCCGCCGCTGAAGATCAAATTTAAAAAGAAAGTGTTGACGGCGGAAGGGTTGGACACCCTCAACGAAATGAAACTGGTGCTGCCGACCCAGGACGGTCCGGAGGGCGACGAGCTCATCCTGCGCGAATACGCCATCTACCGGATGTACGAACGCATCAGTCCGTATTCCTTCCGCGCCCGACTTGTTCGACTGACCTTGCGCGACACCCACAATCCCAAAACAAAGATGACCATGTACGCCCTTCTTTTGGAAGACGTTGAAGAGCTATGTGCCCGCCTGGACGCCGAAGAGGTGGAGCAGTTCGGCGTTAATCCCTCCGATCTGGACATGAATCAGGCGGCGATGGTCAGTATGTTCGAATACCTCGTCGGCAACACAGATTGGGACATTTCCATGCTCCGAAACGTCAAAATCCTGCGCGTGGCCGGAAACGAAAAGCTCATACCGGTGCCGTATGACTTCGATTTCTCCGGACTGGTAGACGCCCCGTACGCCACGCCGTCGTCCGATACCGGGCTGCGCAATGTGCGCGACCGCTACCTGATGGCCAACGGCATCGATGAAAAAGCGCTCGAACAGGCCGTCGTGAATCTCAAGTCGAATAAAGACAATCTCTTCGACGCCTGCATGCTCAAATCCATGCGCAGAGCAAGCGTCAGCGACATGATGTCCTACCTGAACACGTTTTTCAAAGAGGTAGAAACCGACAACGCGGTTCCGGTTATGATGAAAGTGGAATGATCAAGATCATGTTCCCTTTACGGATGTGGCGGCGTATGTTTGCCCCGTTTTAAAAACCAATTACACTGCCTCATTCGTGAAAAAGCTTTTTCAATTACTGGCTAAAAAGTATTTCTGGTTCCACTTCAGGCTGTTCGGCAAGTACTCGTATCTGGGCATAGAACAGATCATCCGAAAAGCTTCCCTGGTGGGCGATCATCCTTTTTATAAAAAAGACCAGTTCCCCTGGGTGAAGGACATTGAGTCCAACTGGCTCAAAATCAGGGCCGAGCTGGAGGAAGTCATGCGGAACGGCGATCGTATCCCGAACTTTCTGGACGTATCGCCCGGTCAATACCGCATCGACAATGAACCTGGCAAATGGAAAACGTTTTTCCTCTACGGCTACGGGTACAAGGTAGAAGCCAACATCGCCCGCTGCCCCGAAACGGCGCGCCTGGTTGAACAAATTCCGGGCATGAAAACGGCCTTTTTTTCCATTCTCGCCCCCGGAAAACACATTCCGCCCCACCGTGGCCCCTACGCAGGCGTGTTGCGCTACCACCTGGGTCTCATCGTTCCCGATCCCGAAAAAATCCGCATTCGCGTAGACAACGAGATCCGGCACTGGCAGGAAGGAGACAGCCTCATCTTCGACGACACCTACGAACACGAAGTGTGGAACGACAGCAACGGCACCCGCGTCGTGCTTTTTGTCGATTTTGTACGGCCACTCGACGGATTTGCCCAAAAACTGAACGACCGCATCGTCAACATGATCTCCCGCTCACCCCTGGTGCAGGAAAGCATCCAGGCCATGGAAAAGGTGACCGAACGACGGTGACGAATGCGGAATGCGGAATGCGGAATGCGGAATGCGGAATGCGGAATAAACGGGCTCTTGGCTGCACGTTGGAATACCAAGAGGGGCTTATTCCGCATTCCGCATTCCGCGTTCCGCATTCAAAAACCATTTCATCATCCCCGCCACCACCAAAGTGATGCCGCCTAGCGCCAGCCCATATTGCCCGGGCATGGTGAGCACGACATAAATGCCGAGGACAACCCAGACCAGCACCAAGCGGGTGATCTCGGCTGGCTTCACCCACGGACGATGGTCGAACGCCGCAATGGGGATTACCGAGGCCAGGGCGATCAACCCGAAAAAGACCCCTTCAAAGTAAGCCGGTTGCAGCGAACCGCCCAGGTACTTGCGCACGAGGATCAGAAAAAGAAGTCCGGACAGACCGAACAGAAACTGTACGAGTACGTAAGCGCCCAAAGGACCCGAAAAAGAGGGAACGTACTTGCGATGCCGGCTTTTGTCCACTTCCGGAGGCGCCTTGTACCCGCCCAGGTATTCGGGCAGCCAGCCGGGGGGGGCAAAAAGGTATCGCAGCTTGTCGTTCCACGACGGCATACGGCGCAGGTTGCCGGCCATGTCGGCGTAATAATGCAGGTTGACCAGTGCCGGATTGTTGGTTCGAAGGGGTGTTGTGATGCCGTAGGTCGGCTCTTCCTCCTCCGCCTGGAACGTACCGAACAGCCTGTCCCAAATAATAAAGACACCGGAAAAATTTTTATCGATGTACTTGGGGTCCTTGCCGTGGTGCACCCGGTGGTGTGAAGGCGTGTGCATGACCCACTCCACCAGCCAGGGCAGGCGCCCGACTTTGCGCGTGTGTATGATGAACTGGTAAAAATTGTGGAGCACCACCGCCGTCAGAAAGGTTTCCGGCTGAAAGCCCAGCATCGGGATGGGCAGGAAAAATCCAAACACCACCAAATCGGCCACCCACGAGCGCCGCAGCGCGATGGACAGGTTGAACTCCTCACTGGAATGATGCACCACGTGGGTGCCCCACAGGATGTTTATCACGTGGCTGAACCGATGTTCCCAGTAAAATACGAAATCGATAACCAATAAACAAAGCAATACCGACCACCAGGCATGGGGAATGTGGGCAATAGCCAGCCGGTGGAAGAAAATATCGATGAACAAAAACAACTTGATGCCTTCGGTGAACAGGTTGATCCCCTGGTTGCCGATGCCGCAGCTGATGTTGGTGAGGGTGTCCGGCAGATTAAAATGTTTGTTCCGCTGAAAAAAGTCCAACGTGATTTCAAACAGGGTCAGAAACAGCAAAATGGGCACTGCCCAAAGTAAAAACTGTGGTGTCATGATGGATGAAGGATCAGTTAAGCCACAAAAATACTATACAATTTTGATCCGAAGCACCGTACCTTTGAGTTCTGATTAGCGAAACCCACTTTGAATCCCCATTATACGCTGCATCAATGAGCGCACTTTTTCCTCCTGCTCCTGAACTGAAAAATTTCGCAGAGGTATTGCAATGGCAAGGCGTTAACCATCCGAACAAGACCACATTCCGATTTTTAACCGACGGCGAGACCACCGAAGACGCCATTACTTATGGCCGGCTGGACGCCCGCGCCAAAGGCATCGCCGACAAATTGTCGGCACACTGCCAAAAAGGCGACCGCGTGCTTTTGCTGCTCACGCCCGGAATCGATTTCATTGCCGCCTTTTTCGGCTGCCTTTACGCCGGTTGTGTCGCCATTCCCACCTACCCGCACCTGCGACAAAAGAAGGACGGCATCCTGACGCGCATCCTGAATGTCGCAGCCGACGCCACGCCCAAAGTTATTCTCTCCAACGCTATTGTGGAGCGCGCTTCCGCCGCTTTTTTTGCCGAAACAGCACACACGAAGGACATTCCGTGGGTTGACGTAACGCAGATCGCCCCAATGAACGACCCTGACTGGAACAGCACACCGATAGACACGGACGATCTGGCCTTTCTGCAATATACCTCCGGCTCAACCAACACCCCCAAGGGCGTGATGGTCAGCCACGGTAACCTGATGCACAACGCCATGACAATCACCAACGCTTTCGGTCTCACGCCGGAAGACAGGTGTGTGCTCTGGCTGCCTCCCTACCACGACATGGGCCTGATCGGCGGCATCCTCACCCAGGTATTTGCCGGCGTGGAAACCATCCTGATGGCGCCCGCTTATTTCCTGCAACGCCCCATCCGTTGGTTGCAAGCCATAACCCGCTACCGGGCTACCGCCTCCGGCGGCCCCAATTTTACGTACGACTACGCCGTCAAAAAAGTAAAACCGGAACAACTCGCAGAGCTGGACCTGAGTACCCTGGCGGTGGCGTTCAGCGGCGCAGAACCCATCAACGCCGACACGTTGCTGCGTTTTGCCGACTATTTCGCCCCAACCGGCTTTCAGAACAAAGCCTTTCTGCCCTGCTACGGCCTTGCCGAAGGCACTCTGATGATTACCGCCCAGCGCCGGGGCAACGGCTTTGTGGCGCACCGTTTCGACAAATCCGCGCTCGAACAACACCGCGTGGTACCCGATCCGGAAAACGGCCGCCTATTGGTTGGCTGTGGTGACACCATAGACGATACGGTGTTGCGCATCGTAAATCCCGAAAGCCTGCTGCCCACACCGGAGGGCCAGATCGGCGAGATTTGGGCTGGCGGCAGCAGCGTCGCCAAGGGATACTGGAATCGGCCTGAAGCCACCCGGGAAACGTTCAAGGCCTTTATCGCCGGCACCGGCGAAGGACCGTTTATGCGCACCGGCGACCTGGGATTTGTCCAAAACAACCAGCTTTTCATCACCGGCCGCATCAAATCGCTCATCATCATCGACGGCAGCAACCACTACCCGCAAGACATTGAATGGACCGTCGAGCACTGTCACCCGGATATACAACCCCACGGGGCTGCTGCTTTTTCCGTTGACCTCGACGGTGCAGAAAAACTCATCATTGTCGCCGAACTCGACCCGCGCATGTTGCGCGACCTCAACGACGAGCAGGCGCGTGCCATCAAACGCGCCATCACCGCGGCGGTATCCAACGAACATACACTGAGCGTGCACGACATCGTTTTCACCGGACGACTGCCCAAAACCACCAGCGGCAAAATCAAACACCATGAATGCCGCGCCGAATACCTCGAATCACTAACCAACCCCCAGGCGCCATGAACAAAGCGCAAGACACCACCTTAGAAGATATCCGGGATTGGCTCCTGAACAACATCGCCCAACGCCTGGAAATGAAACCCGAAGATATCCGGCTCGACGAGCCGGTGACCGCCCTGGGCCTGTCGTCCCGCGAAGCCATCATGATTTCCGGCGAACTGGAAGAATGGCTGGACTGCGAATTGTCCCCCGAAATCCTGTACGAATACCCCGAGATCGGCCTGCTTTCGCAAAAGATCATGGAGAAGCTCCAAAAACACGCATCCGAAGCGCCGGTCTTCCGCTCGCGGCCACGCGAAGGCAAAGACGAGATGGCCTACGATTCGTTCGTCGATCTGGTGCAGGCCCGGGCCCGGGAGATTCCGAACAAGGACATATTCATTTTTCTGGCCGACGGCGAAACGGAGACGGTGCGCATCAACATGGCCCAACTCGACCGGCGCGCCCGCGCAGTAGCTGCCCATTTGCAACAACATGGGGCCGACGGAAAACCCGTGCTGCTGGTGTACCCGCCGGGCGTCGAGTTCATCACCGGTTTCCTCGGTTGCCTGTACGCCAAAGCCATTGCCGTGCCGGCCTACCCGCCCACCAAAAACCGGGGCATGGAGCGCCTGGATACCATTGCCGCCGACTGCGATGCCCACTTCGCCCTCACGACAGCCGAAGGGATGGCGCAAATGCTGCGGAACAAAAAAGTGTCCGACGACTCATTCATCCGCCGCATTCACCTGATGGCCTCCGACACCATACCCGACGACGAGGCCGTTCATTGGAAAAAGCCCCTGCTGAGCCGGCCCGATCTGTGCTTCCTGCAGTACACCTCCGGGTCCACCGGCAACCCCAAAGGCGTCATGGTGTCGCACGGCAACATCCTGCACAACGTGAAAACCATGCGCGAAGCCTTCGACCTGCCGGAACACTTCAACATGGTGAGCTGGCTACCCATGTTTCACGACATGGGGCTGATCGGCCACGTGTTGGGGCCCATCAATGCCGGTTGCACACAGGTAACCATGACACCCAACGTGTTCCTGGAAAAACCCGTCCGCTGGCTCAAGGCCATCTCCGGGCTGGAGCAAGTGTACACCACCGCGCCAAATTTTGCATTCGACTATTGTGTCGACAAAATCACCGACGCCGAGATGCAAGGCATCGATCTCCGTTCCTGGCAACTGGTGTGCAACGGTTCCGAACCGGTGCGCGAAGACACCATGACGCGCTTCACGCAGCGCTTTGCGCCTTATGGTTTCCGGCGCAACGTATTTTTCCCCTCTTACGGCATGGCCGAAGCTACCCTGTTGATCTCCGTACGCGCGGACCAGTCCGCAGAGCCCAAAGTAGCTTACCTGAATGCCGAATTGCTTGAAAACAACCAGGTGGTAGCCGACGATGCCGATGCCGACAGCGCCGTAGCCATGGTCAGTTGCGGCGCGGCGCGGCACGGGCGGCTGATCATTGCAAATCCGGAGACGCTGGAAAAATTGCCCGAGAACCGGGTCGGGGAAATCTGGTATAAAAGCGACAGCGTAGCGCAAGGCTACTGGAAGAAACCCGAACTCACCGAACGCACCTTTCAGGCTTATACCGCCGGCAGCGGAGAAGGGCCTTTTATGCGCACCGGCGACCTGGGATTTCTCCAACAGGGTGAGGTGTTCATTACCGGCCGCCTCAAGGACCTGATCATCATTCGGGGGCGCAACCACTACCCGCAGGACATTGAGGAGACCGTGCAGGGCTGTCACCCTGCGCTCACCATCAATGCAGGCGCCGCGTTCACCGTCGACGCCCACGGCGAAGAACAACTAGTACTGGTGCAGGAGGTCGAGCGTACTGCTTTGCGCGCGCTCGACACCGCAGCCGTATTCGACGACATCCGGTCGGCCATTGCCGAGGAGCACAACATTGCAGTGTACGCCATCGTACTGTTGGCGCCCGGACAACTACCCCGTACTACGAGCGGCAAGATCCAGCGCCGCGCCTCCAAGCGCGGATTCCTGGAAAACACGCTCAACCGTGTAGGCGATTGGAAAATGGAGCGTATGGACGTTCCTTCCGAAGCGCTGCACGGTTGGAATGCGGAAGAACTGCTCCGTTTGCCGCTACCCGAACGAACCGGCAATACCCAACAATACCTGCTGCACCTCATCGCCAAAACCATGCGCATGGCGCCGGACCAGATAGACCCCACCAAACCGATCATCAACCTCGGTTTTGACTCCATTCATGCCATCGAGATCAAAAACCGGATAGAGACCGACTTCGGCTTCGAACTGCCAGCCACCCGGCTGATGGAGGGCATCAACATCAACGACCTGGCAAGAGAAGCTGCCGAAAAACTGAAAGTCCGTTCGGAAGCACCTAAACCCGTCATCGCCGACGCTCAGGAGGGAATTGACGCCGACACAGCACGCGACTTGCTACTGGACATCGACAACCTCTCTTCCGAAGAAGTAGAACGACTCCTGGCAGCCCTGGATAGCAACGAATGAGTCTGCCCCAAAGAATCGACCTCCCCATTCCGACTTTAACACCAAAACTATGTCCATTTCCCAGGATAAAAAGGAGCTGCTGAAACAATTGCTGGCTAAAAAGGCCGGCGAACAGGAGCCCGTCGTTTACCCTCTTTCATACGGCCAGCAGGCGTTGTGGTTCCTGCACCAGAACGCGCCGGGCAATGCGGCATACAACGTAGCCTTCACCGCCCGCATTCTCTCCCCCATCGATGTGGAAGCGTGGAAACGCGCCTGTCAGCGCCTGATCAACCGCCACCCCATCCTGCGCACCACTTACCAGATGAAGGACGGGCAGCTGCGCCAGGTGGTGCATGGGCTGATGCCGCTCGATTTCACCTATGAAGAGGTGGGCGGACTCGGTGAAATCGACCTGTACAATCGCGTACGCGAGCACTACGCCAAACCCTTTCACCTCGAAGCCGGACCCGTGTGCCGCGTGTACCTGTTCCGCAAGTCGGCCGATCACCACGTGCTGCTGTTCAACATCCACCACATTGCCTGCGACGGCGTGTCGACGTGGATCCTGCTGGAGGAGCTCCGCGATCTGTACTCCGCGGAGAGCGAAGGCCGCCGGCCAGCGTTGCCGCCACTGGCATCCACTTACCGCGATTTTGTGACGGCGCAGCAGGAATTGCTGTCGGGGGAAAAAGGCGAAGCCATGTGGCAGTACTGGAAAAACCAACTGCAGGGTCCGTTGCCCACGCTCGACCTGAGCACCGACAAGGTCCGCCCGCTGGTTCAAACCTTCAATGGGGGGTCGGTACCCGTCAAACTCAATGCATCCCTAACCGAAAGCCTGCGCGCCCTGGCCAAAAACGAAGGCGCCACGCTGTTTGCCGTACTGGCCTCCGCCTTTCAGGTGTTGTTGCACAGCCTGAGCGGGCAAGACGACGTCCTGGTGGGCACGCCCACTACCGGCCGCGAAAAAAAGGAATTTCAACCCGTGGTCGGTTATTTCGTCAATCCGGTGGTGTTGCGCGCCCAATTTGCCGACAACCCCGGCTTTTCCACTTTTTTGCAGCGCAACAAACAAACCATACTGGGTGCGTTGTCCAACCAGGACTTCCCGTTTCCCCACCTGGTGGAAAAACTGCAACTGCCGCGGGACAAAAGCCGCTCGGCGCTCTTCCAGGTGTTTTTTAGCCTGCTCAAAGCCCAGGGAGACGACGCCGTGCAGGCGGTGCTGTCCGAAGACGATCCGAACGGCGTCTACGCATGGGGCAATTTGCAGATTCAGGCGTACGACATCGGCCAGCAGGAAGGGCAGTTCGACCTCACCCTGGCCCTCACCGAGAGCATGGGCGCCGTGAGCGGCAAACTCAAATACAACGCCGACCTGTTCGAGCCCGAAACTGCCGCCCGCTTTGCCCTGCATTACCAAACGATTCTCGAAGACATTGTCCGAAACCCTTCCAAACCGGTTTCCGAAATCAACCTCCTGACCGAGGCAGAAAAAAGGTGGCTCATCGAAGACCTCAACCGGACGGAGACCCCCTACCCTGCCGACCAATGTATGCACCAGCTCTTCGAAGCACGTGTGGATGCAAACCCCGATCAGATAGCCCTGAGCATGCCGGCACTGGCCGAAAAAGGATTGCCTTCCCAATTCACTTACCGCCTGCTCGACCAGAAAGCCAACCAATTGGCGCACTACCTCCGGCGGCTGGGTGTTGGCCCGGAGGTCAAAGTGGGCATTTGCGTGCACCGTTCTCCCGAGATGGTCATCGGCATGCTGGCCATCCTCAAGGCCGGAGGCGCCTATGTACCCCTGGATCCCGACTATCCCGCAGAGCGGCTGGCCTACATCATTGAGGATGCCGGCCTGACCATTGTGCTGACCCAGGAAACGGCCGCCGCTCACCTTCCCGAGGGAGCTGTTACGCCTGTTTTTATGGATAAGGACAGGCAGGGCATCGCCGCCGGGCCCACCACCAGGCCGTCAGTAGATGTGCACGCCGGCAACCTGGCGTACATCATCTACACCTCCGGTTCCACCGGAAACCCCAAAGGCGTACTCATCGAACACCGCGGCGTGGCCAACAAGCTCACCAACTTCAAACAAGACGTCCGCTTCGACCACAACCACCGCTTTACGCTCATCGCTTCTTACGCGTTCGACGCCAGCATCGGCCAACTGTTCTTGCCCCTGGTACAGGGCTGCCCGTTGTTTCTGATGCCCAAGGACAAACAGAACGACCCGGATTATTTCTGGGACTTCATGTTCGAAAATCGCATCAATGTGGTGTACACCACCGCTTCCTTCCTGAACCCCATGCTCGACAGCCCGCGTGACCTCCGGCCGTTGGGCGTCCAATACGTGTTCCTCGGGGCCGAAACCTTTCCTTTGCCCCTGCTAAACAAAATCCGGGAAAAACTCAACCCGCCAACCATCGTGAACATGTACGGGCCGACGGAAACCACGGTCAACTGCGTGATGCACACGGTGACGGGCACACCGAAAGGGCAAATCCCGCTGGGGCATCCGCTTCCGAATTACAAAGCCTATCTGCTGGATAAAAACGGGCAGATCGTGCCCGTGGGCGTCACCGCCGAAATACACATTGGCGGCCCGGCCGTTGCCCGGGGTTATCACAACCAACCGGAAACCACTGCCGAACGTTTTATTGCGGACCCGTTCAGCGATGTACCCGGCGCCCGACTCTATAAAAGTGGCGATTTGGGCAAATACCTGCCCGACGGCAAAATCGTGTTCATGGGCCGCGTCGACAAACAGCTGAAAGTCAATGGCTACCGGATAGAACCCGGCGAGGTGGAGGCCGCCCTGCTGCAACACGAATCTGTTAAGGAAGCCCTGGTAATCGCCCGCGAAGACAGCGCCGGCAACCACCGACTGGTGGCCTACCTCATTCCCGCTCCTGGCACAGACGTTCCCGGCATTCAGGACATGCGGAATTTCCTGCAGCAAAAGTTACCGACCTACTTGGTGCCTACCGCATTTGTGGGGCTGGATCGGTTCCCCGTTACCCCCACCGGCAAAGTGGACACCAACGCATTGCCTGCTCCGGGCATCCGACCCGAGGTGGGCGCCGAATACGTCGCTCCGCGCACCGAGGTGGAGCGTTTACTGGCCGGCGTCTGGGCTGAGGTGCTGCATGTGGACCGGGTGGGTGTGCACGACAACTTTTTCGACCTGGGCGGCGCCTCCGTGCAGAGCATTCAGGTGGTCAACAAGGCCAATGAACTCGGCTTTCAGATCAATGCAGGCATGATGTTCGAGTTCCAGACCGTCGAGCAACTTGCCGAAGCAGCCAGGACGACTTACCATCCGGAAGCGAAAAAGGCCGCCCCGGAAATGCCGGCTCCGGCGCCCCCTGTCGATGCAGATACGGCCCACCTGAGGCCATCTTTCGGTGGTGACCACGCGGCCGTCCTGGTGGAAAGCATCGGCACCTACCTGCCCGAAAAGGCGGTGTCTACACAGGAAATTCTGGAGGCATGCACCGCCAACGTTCGCTTCCCGATCGAAAAGATGACCGGTATTCAGACACGCCGCATGGCCGGCGAGGAGGAATTTGCCATCGATATGGCCATCAAGGCAGCCAAGGACTGCCTCTCGCGGTCAAAATACCAAGCAGAAGAAATAGAGTTGCTCATTTGCTGCAACATTTCGCGCTTCGACGGCCCCACCAAGGTCTCCTACGAGCCAAGTACCTCTATGAAGTTGCGCAAATACTTCGGCATGAAGAACGCCATTGGCTTCGACTTGTCGAACGCCTGTGCCACCATGTGGACTGCGGTCAACATCATAGACGCGTTCATCGCCAACGGCATCATCAAGTGCGGTATGGCGGTCAGTGGGGAGTACATCACCCACATTACCCGGACGGCCATGCAGGAGCTGAGCGACAACTTTCTCGACCCCCGCATGGCCTGCCTGACGGTGGGCGACTCCGCCGCCGCCATCATCCTCGAGCGCTCCGACAACCCGCAGGTGGGTTTTCACAACCTGCACATGTTCACCGAAAGCGAACTGTGCCGGAACTGCATTGCCCACTTCACCGACCAGGTGCACGGGGGAGCCATCATGTACGTGGAGTCGGTCAAAGCCGCAGCATCGGCCATCCAACCCGGCGCTAAACTGGTACTCGACGTCATCCGCCGACACAACTGGCTGCCTGAGGTCAAATTTGACCACCTGCTCATGCACCAGACCTCCAGCACCACCATCAGCGACGCCCGCCGCGAAATCAACAGCCAAAACCAGCACATCATCGCTACCCCGGAGAACATGATCGACAACATCGCGCACCGGGGCAACACCGCCACCACCAGCCACTGGGTGGCCATTGTGGATCAGGTCAGGCAGGGCCGGATACACGCTGGCGACAAAATGGTGTTCGGCATTTCCGGCTCCGGGCACACCCTCGGCGCCGCGCTGTACACCTTCGACGATTTGCCCGACCGCATCCGCGAAAACCGCCCAAACCGGCGCAGCCAGCCCAATGGAATGCCTGCCACGCCGGCCGCCCGGCGCTGGAAGGCGCCCAACCCACGCGTGTCCGTTCAGGCCATCGGCACGGCCAACCCGGAAGCAGGCGTCGCCGCTGATGCACTCGAAATGGCCAAAAAGGCAGCACGCGATTGTCTGGCCTACGCCGGATATCGCAAGGAAGAAGTAGGACTGGTGATCCACACCGGCAACTACCGCAACAAGTTCCTCAGCGAACCCGCGGTGGCCTCGCTGCTCGCCGGCGACCTGGGCATCAACCCGCACCCGGAAACCGACAGCCACAACAAGTCGTTTGCATTCGACCTGCTCAACGGCGCGGCCGGCACCCTCGAAGCCTGCTACACCGCCATCCAGATGATGCAGGCAGGCAAATTCAACACCGCCCTGATCACCGCGTCCGAGGTAGAAAACAACCTCGAACACCGGCCGGACCAACTGCTGGGCCTACAGGAAACGGGATCCGCCATGCTGCTGCACCGGGATGAGGGTGGCGCCCGCGGCTTCGGCAACTTCTATCTGAGGAGTTTCCCTGCATACCTCGACACCCTCGACATTTACATGACCTGGAAAGGAAACATTTCTTTCCTTAATTTCATTAAAAATCCCAACCTTGAGGAATATTACCTGAGCTGCGTGCAGGCGTCGGTCACAGATTTTCTGGAATCGGAAAACCTGACGGTGAGCGACATTCGCTGGATTTTGCCGCCCCAGATCGGCCGCGAATGGGTAAACCGCCTGGGCGTTCAACTGGGCGCCGGAGTCGAAAAGATCGTGAATGCCGCCTTGCCGGATAAAGATCTGTACACGTCCTCCCTGCCTTACAGCCTTCAGCAACTGGAGCGGAGCGGACAACCAAAGCCCGGCGATATCGGCCTGCTCATTTCCGTCGGCTCAGGCATACAAGTCGGCTGTGCTTTGTACTATTTTTGACCATCTGAAATCCGGTAAATTATGAACACAAAACGCAACGTATTGATTGAGGACACCACCCTGCGCGAGGGTGAACAAATGGCCCGGGTGGTGTTCACCGAAGACCAGAAGCGCCGCATCCTGGACGGGCTGTACGAGGCCCGCGTACCCTACGCCGAAGTAGGCATTCCGGTAATGGGCGCGGCCGAACTGCGCGACCTGCTCAACCTCATACGCGATTATCGCGAACCCATGCTCATCGGATGGAACCGCGGCATGCGCTCCGATCTGGAGCACTCCGCACGCGCCGGCTTCCGCGGTGTGCACATCGGCATTCCCACTTCGGAGGCCCACCTGAAAGGCCAACTCAAAAAAGACACCAACTGGGTGCTCGACGTGGCCTGCGAACTGGTCGAATTCTGCCGCCAGGAGGGCATGGAGATCATCTCCGTGAGCGCCATCGACATGAGCCGCTCCAAGATCGACTTTCTGCAGGAGTACGCCCGAACACTCGAACGGGCAGGAGCTACCCGGCTGCGACTGTCGGACACCATCGGCATTTTTACACCGGAAAAAACGCGCGAAGTGGTGCGGGCCATCCGCTCGGTATCCAACATTACCCTGCAGATGCACATGCACAACGACTACGGCCTCTCGCTGGCGAATATGCTGGCGGGCGTAGACGAAGGCGCCGAGCAGGTGCAGGTGACGATCAACGGCCTGGGTGAACGCAACGGCATCACGGCCCTGCACCAGGCAGCGGTGGCCCTCGAACTGCTGTACAACTGCGAAACCGGCATCAACCTCAAGGCACTCCTTCCCCTGGCCCGGGAGGTAGCCGACTTCACCCACTTCCCCATCGCCAACAACGAGCCAATCATCGGACGGGGCGCTTTCAGCCACGAGTCGGGCATACACGTAGACGGCATGCTCAAATCGAGAGACAGCTTCCAGCCTTTCGACCCCGAGATCGTAGGCCGGGAGCACGAGTTTGTACTGGGCAAACATTCGGGATCGAGCGCCCTGCAGTGGTTCCTGCACCAACAAGGCATCGAGGTGACCCGCGACGAGGCCGCCGAACTGCTGCCGTTCGTGCGCGAGTTCGCCACCGCGCAAGGCGGAAGCCTGGAACCCAAGTTCTTAGGGCTGTTTTGGCAGTTATATAAGTCCAAAACGATGGACAAGGTATTTTAGGTGTTTGACCACCCTTCACTCAACCCAGCCCGCCCCTTTCGCTTGTTCCAGTCTTTGCCACTCACCGTCTACTATGGCGCAGCCGAATTTGAAAATATATTGGTCCATGCCATGATCATCTACCACCCCTGTTTCAAACGCCGTCCCGTAACTCGCGCCGCTAAATTCCTGAGGTGAGGTATCTAAAAAGTGGGTAGAGGCCTTAATGGATGTTTGCACAGCCTCCACGGACTGTCGAATCGCTTCCTGTGTGCGTGTATCCAGGTCCGCAAAACGCTGTTCGTGACCGGCATCCTCCTCCATGGTGTCATACCGACCCATAAAATGTCCGGCATCAAACAGACGAGGGGCTCCACCCAAGTGCTGAAAACCCAATAGTTGGGGTGGCAGTTGTGTTACGATATCCAGATGGTTGATGTGCAGGAAAGTTATATCCTCCAACAACGCATTATAGACCTCCCTGAATTCCCGGTTGCCTACCCGGGGTGAGCCGAACACGTAAACACCAGCCACCGGGTAGTCGCCCAATGCCAAACGATGGGCTGCCAGCTGTGCCAGTGCAGCCCCCAGGCTGTGCCCGCAAACAAATATTTTTTTGTTGGCCCCATGCGCATTTACAGCAGACTGCACATGGGCCCACACGGAATCTAGTGACTGCTGAAACCCCCGGTGCACCCGACCGCGACCACCGAATGCTTCGGTCTTAAAAAAGTTCACGTCTGCTAGCGCATCTTTCCCACTGCTGGTGCCTCTGAAACAAACTACTACATGATTTTCTTTGCCGGCTACAAACGCCTGGGTATCGGTGTCAGCATCTTCTATCCAGTGAAAGGTGCTATACGCCCATTGCCTGACGAGTTCCTCCACGTAAGTGGGTTCGAAATAAGCCATGTGTGAGAAATCAGCCAGGGTCATGGCATTTTGCAGGCGGTAGTTGCCCCCTTGTTCATCAAAGCCAAAGACGACAGATGGGATCACATCATTGCGGCCATACCGCGCTTTGTTGACCTCCCTGCCCATTTGACGGAGTGACCAGGCCGCACTCGTCCCAACCACGGGACCCCATCCGCGGCACACCACTTCCTTGCCGTTCAGGTGCAGGATGGCATCGTCATGCTGCCCCCTGCTTACGGCTACACCAAGCGTTCGGGCATACCGGACTGCGGCGTCAAATACATCAAATAAGTCCTCCGATTCCTGTTCCGGAATGGGGCCATCGGTATTGACCACATAATGCAGAAACAGATGATCTATGACCGATTCCAACGCTGCATCTGCCGACGCGTGTCGAAGCCTATTGCGGAATATGAGCAGCGACTCTGCCAGTTTAGGGTTGTGCGCGTGAATTTCCTTCAGCAGCCGATTCTGATTGGGCAGAAAGGTGAAGGCCCAGGTAATCTGGCGGATATCTTGCTGAAATAAAGGCAGACTATGTTTTAGTCGGAGCAGTGATTGCTGAATGCTTTCTTGTGTTGGAACAGGCATAATAAATTTGTTTAATAGCGGTTTCCACAGGTACAATTTAGCTGATGAGACGGGTTTCTACCGCCCCCCCAGCCAAGCCAGCGTCTCGCCCACCGACTGTTCCAAGGGTCTGTACGAGTATCCCAATTCCCGGATGGCCTTCTCACTGGAAAAATCCCAGTAACGGGTGTACTTGCGCACCAACTCGGGGGTGATCATCGGCGTGGCGCCAAACATACGCGCCATACGGATTTGGGCGTGCGAGAAGGCCAGCAGCATGGGCAAAGGCACACCGTACATCCGGTACGTCCTCCCACTGACGCGGCCTATCGTGTCGAAAAATTGCCGGAACGATGCATTTTCGCCACCCAGGATGTACCGTTCGCCCGGCCGGCCCTTTTGCATGGCCAGCAGGTGCCCGTTCACCACATCATCCACGTGCACGTAACTGCCTGTTGACGAGCCGTCTCCCGGCAAAAAGCGAAATTTACCCCGGATGTACCGTTGCATGACCACTACCTCGCCATTGCTGTCGCCCAGGGCCCCTGGGCCAAACACGCGGGTGGGATTAACGATGACAACCTCCGGCCCTTCGCCAATGTTGGAACGGATGTACGCCTCCAGCCTGGCTTTGGAGCGCTCGTAAGCCGTCATGTGTGCCGGATCACCCTGGGCCGACTCGTCCAGCACGCGCCCGGGAGGGCTGGCGCCCATCACCCCGCCTGTGGAGGTGACCACCACCCGCGCCACACCCGCCTGGCGGGCGGCGTGCAGCACCGACAACCCGCCGAGAAAATTGATGCGGTCGAATATTTCCGGGTCCGGGGACCACGCCCGCGCAAATGCCGCCAGGTGGAACGCTTTGGAGCAACCGGCAATCGCGACATCAATACTTTCGCGCCGGTCCAGGTCGCCCGTAAACAAGCGAACCTGGGGGTGTGCGAGCGTGTTTGCCTTTTGTGGGTCGCGCACCAATGCATGCACAAAAAAGCCTTCGTCGACCAACCTACTGACCAGTGCGGAGCCAATGAGCCCTGTAGCTCCGGTGACAAATATTTTTTCCATCCCTTATGCCCTTTCGATTTTCATATTCGGGTTAAAGTACAGGGCAAACACGTCGGCCGACAGGGTAAGTGCCAGATGGATGACCACCACAGCCCAGATGTTGCCCGTGCTCAGGGTGATCCAGCACAACAGGATGCCTAAGGGTACCGAGCCGATGGTCTCGCCCATGCCTTTGTGGATGTGGGCCAGGGCGTAAACAAGTACATTGACAGCAATCGCCACATACGCGCCCATCAAAGGCATACAGGCAAACAGAAAAAATCCCCTGAACAGGAATTCGTAGGCCACAATAAAGGCCGAAGAGGCCAGCAGGGAAGAAAATAACAGCGCAGGTGTCCAGCGCGCCCGACGGATCAGCGGATAAACAGCGTAGTGCGCCGGCCGTCGGGCTTGCAGCCAGTTGACGACCAGCACAAAACCGCCAAAACCCGCCATCCAGGCGTACGTTGCGTTATGGGTTACAGGCCCTGCCCCAAAGTCGCTGAGCGGCAGGCGCAACCAAAAGACGATCACCCATGCCGGGAGCAGGCCCAGCAACAGGAAGCCGGACCATTTGTTGGCCCACAACACATGCCTCGTCTGACCCTCGTCGGCGCCATAACGATCCAACAGGCGGCGTTCCAGCGATACGGAGACCAGCAGGGCGAGATAAGTCAAAAAACCCACCGTAAAACAAACCAGCGCCGTAAGCGGCGCCAGATAGCGGGCATCCCAGGAAAAATCGACCATAGCATTCCGTGATTATTGCGCGAAGATAGGTCTGCGTGGCTATTTACCGGCTAATTCGACGGCTGGTACTTCCTCCAGAGAAAACGTGTCTATCTCCCGGTCGGATGCCAGGTGGCACGCATACCCTGCACGCACCGGCACGTGCCGGAGGTGCCACAGCCTGCCCTCCAGTAAAACCTGGTTGCCCAGCGCGTTTACCGTGTCCAAAGCGTTGTACAGACCGCGGCCCTCTGCCTTGCACACCGCTTCTTTTTTGGTCCAGATGGAAAAAAACAAGTCGACAGGGTCTTCCAGCGTATGCAACAGGCGCCACTCCTCGGGACACAGGATGGAGCGGAAATCGCGCAGGCGAATCGCCGCCATTTGCTCTACATCGATACCAACCGGGCCCCCATGGGAAACAGCCACTACAACCCAGTCACCCGAGTGCGCGATATTGAAATCAGGAAATCCGGTCAGCGACGGGCGCTTGTAGTCGTTCCAGGTTACCTGGTCCAACACATCAGGCCGGTCTTCCAGCCCAAGTGCCCGGAGCAACAACAGCCGGCCAAAAAACGTTGCCTGCCGGTCGGGCCACCGGACGTACCGGAGGATGCCAGCTCTGGCCAAAGGCGGAAGCCGGGCCATGTTTTCCGCCCATACGTCTGCGGGGAGCGGCTGGGCATTGCGGCAATACAGGATTTGCATGCTACTAAAAGCGCAAAGGTATGGAAGATCGCGCATTCAAGGTTTTCCCGATTGGCCAGTTGATTATTTTTTAAACTATTTGTTTTATTTTTGCATTTGAGATACCTGCTTTCGGTGTTAAAAAAGTCTTTGCAAACCCCCAACACTTAACAACGAAAAAAACTTACCCTATGGAAAAATACCAAAACAAGTACCGCATACCCTCTGCCCGCGCTCAATGGTGGGACTATGGCTGGAACGGCGCTTATTTCATCACCATTTGCACCCAAAACCGTGAGCATTATTTCGGCAACATCCAGCATGGTCGGATGACGCTTTCGCCGGTGGGGGTTATTGCCGATGTTTTATGACGCTGTTTGATGATGCAATTTATCCCCAATCCAAAAAAACAAGCCAGCCGATTGGTAATAATTCCGTACTTATCTTTGCCCCATGCAAAATGCCCGTTTTTCAACCCCTGAAACGTTTACCAGAAAGACCTCCGCCGCCCTGTTTGAGGAGGCCAAACGCTACTTCCCCGGCGGCGTACACTCACCCGTGCGCGCATTCAAGAGCGTAGACGGCCCCCCCGTGTTTTTCACCCGCGGCGAAGGCGCCCACCTCATCGACGTCGACGGCCAGCGATATGTGGATTTCTGCTGCTCCTGGGGGCCGCTCATCCTCGGCCACGCACACCCCGGTGTGATGGCGCACGTTCTGGAAACCGCCGCCAACGGACTCTCCTTCGGCACGCCTACTCCACACGACAACCTGATCGGCAAGCTTATTCTCGACAACCACCGTTACATCGAGATGATCCGCTTCGTGAGCAGCGGCACCGAAGCAGTGATGAGCGCCCTGCGCCTGGCGCGGGGCGTCACCGGCAAGTCCAAGATCATCAAGTTCGAAGGGTGTTACCACGGTCACGTGGACAGCCTGCTCGTGCAGGCGGGCTCCGGGCTGGCTACCCTCGGCATCAGCACGTCGGCCGGCATTCCGGAGTCGTTCGCCCGCGAGACCATTGTGGTGCCCCTGGCCGAACCCGACCTGCTGGACAAGGCGCTGCAGGAGCACGGACACGACGTGGCCGCCATCATCGTGGAACCCATTCCGGCCAACAACGGGTTGCTGTTGCAAGACACCTCCTTTTTGAAATGCCTGCGTCTGAAAGCATATAAATACAATGTGCTGCTCATTTTCGACGAGGTCATCTCCGGGTTCCGCGTGGGCTTCGAAGGCGCGGCCGGACTGTACGGCATCCAGCCCGACATCATCACCTTCGGCAAGATCATCGGCGGCGGCATGCCGGTGGGCGCCTATGCTGCGAGCGCGGCGATCATGCGCCACGTTGCCCCCGAAGGACCCGTGTACCAGGCCGGCACCCTGAGCGCCAACCCCGTGGCCATGGCCGCCGGATACGCCACCCTGAGCGAGCTGCTCCGGCCGGGCGTGTACGAAGAGCTGCGCCAAAAAACAGCCTGGTTCACCAGCGAGTTGCAGGCGTACTGCGACCAAAAAGGCTACGAAGCCACCTTCCCGCACGTCGGCTCCATTTTCTGGCCGACGTTCACGCGGGAACACCTCCGAAAGTCCTCCGAGATCAAGCCGGAAGGGATGTCGCTGTTCAAAACCATGCACCTGGAATGTTTGAAACGGGGCGTGTATTTCGGGCCGTCGGGGTATGAGGTGGGATTTATTTCCACGGCGCATACGGAAGAAGACTTGACTTACGCGATGGAGATGATTGCCAAGGCGTTGGATATTGTGTTTTCCAATTAAGCAAAACTTATTCGCCAAAGATTTCTTCCAGCGTTAGTTCCCGCACTTTGCCGATGGTCTTCAAAAACGCAAAATCCACCCGCTCCCGATCACCCAACACCAGCCACGTGTAATGGCGTCCTTTGATGTGCCGGGCCTGGTAATCGACCAGGGCATCGGATGTGGCTTGCTGTAAAAACCGGTATTTGTCTTCTCGCAAGTCATGCTGGTAACCGCGTTCGCGCACGCTGCGCCAGTTCCAGTACAAGTCGGCCCGGTTAATTCGGGAAGCGGCGATTTGTTTGAGCACGCTTTGGCGGGCGAACGACATCTGCGATGGTGATACCGGCATATTTTCCAGTATGGACTGGAAAGCGTTTACGGCCTCGCGAAGCTTGTCGGGCTGGGTGCCTACGTAGGCCCGCATAAAATGCGCTCTGTTTTTGCGGTCGGGCACGCCGGAATAGGCGTAGGCCGAGTAGGCAAGCGCTTTGGACTCCCGGATTTCCTGAAACACAATCGATGAAAGGCCGAAACCAAAGTACTGATTATACCAGTCGGACAGGATGTACTCGTTCAGGTCAAATTTCGGAGTACCCTTGGAGAGCAGCATCAATTCGACCTGCACCATGGGGAAATGCACGAACAACACGCGGTCTTGCCGCACGCCCCTTTCCGGAAATCGACGGGGCGGAATAGGCGGCAGCGGTTTGCCCGGTTGAGGCGCATATTTTTTCAAAGGTGCTGCCGCCGCCCGCGCACCCAGGGGACCGGTGTAGAACAACTCGTGGCGATACGCCAACAGGCCGCGCAGCAGTCCGGTAAGCTCCTCTGCTGTGCGTTTTTTCAGTTCTTCTTTAGTCAGGCGGTTGGTAAACGGCGACACCGGGCCGTAGTGTGCAAAGTTGAGCATCCCCTTTTGCAGAATGGCCTTTTTGTCTTTTTTGTCGTTTTCCCGGCGTTGCAAGATGTCGGCCACCAGATTGTCCAACGCTTCAGTGTTGGGCCTGGCATGTGCCATGAGGTGGAAGAGCAACTCAATGCCTTCGGCGTACGACTTGCTTAATCCACTGATTGTCAGATAAAAATACTCGTTGTGGCAGCTGGCAGAAAATTGCACGCCCAGGCGAAAAAAGGCCTGCTGCATTTCGGCAGCTGTGTATTGATCGGTACCCAGGAAGTTGAGGTACTGGGCGGCAATGCTCAAGCGGGGGTCGCTGTTTTTACCCATATCGAAGGTAAAGAACAGGCGGAAAAGCCCGCTTTCTTTGTCCTGCACTACCTTCAGTCGTTGCCCGGGCCTCAACGAAGCATGCTGAAATGCCTTTTTGAAATCCACGAATTGCGGCTCAATATCGGGCATAGCTTCTGCCAAAAAATCGCGGGCGAAGACCGAGTTGTCCTGCCGGTTCACCTCCACGGGCGTGATTTCGGGTTTATCCACCTTCATCACATTGGAATCGGGGCCGTGGTGTTTGTACACCGCTACGTAATTGTCGGTGCGCAGGTGCTCGGTGGCAAATCGCATCACCGTTTCGGCTGTTACCTGTTCCAGCATTTTCCAGCGTTCGACCACCTGTTTCCAGTCCAGCCCGAGCACAAACGCGCTCGTGATCGTACCAGCGCGTCCTTCGTTTTTTTCGAAGGCCTTCATTTCTCCGAGCTTTAAGTCATTTACGACGGCCTCCGGCAGCCAGGCTTCGAACCGGCCTTCGCGCAGGTGAGCGACTTGCTGGAGCAGCAGGGTCTCCAGTTGCTCCAGGGTTTGGCCTTCGCGGGGTTTGGCGTGCAGCACCAGGCTACTGTAGTCTTCGTAGGTACGGTGGTATGCGTAAGCCTCCAGCACTTGCTGGTTTTGGGTGAGGTTGATGTCGAACAGGCCTGCCTGGTCGTTGTACAACGTGCCTGAAAGCAGCGGGAGCAGACGCGCTTCCGGCGACGCGGCGCCCGGGAATCGCCAGGCCAGCTCCACCCAGGAGGCCTCGTTGCCGTACACCTCGCGTTGCACACGGGCGGTCATGGGCGGCTGCAGGGCTACCTGAAACTTCGGGATGGGCTTGGTCGGAAAGTGGCCAAAATATTTGTTGGCCAACTGCAGTGCCTCCTGGGGGTCAAAATCGCCGCAAAGGATCATGGCCATGTTATTCGGCACATAGTACGTGTCGAAAAACCGGTAAATATTGGTCTGTGAAGGGTTCTTCAGGTCTTCGCCGCGGCCCAACGTGGTCTGGGTGCCGTAGGGGTGGGTGGGGGTGAGCACTTCCTGCTGGGTTTTCATGACCTTGCGGAAGTCGCGATCCTGGCTGATGTTGTACTCTTCAAACACCGTTTCCAATTCGGTATGAAACAGGCGTAGCACCGGGCGGCGGAACCGCTCGCTCTCCAGTTGGAACCAGCGCTCCAGCTCGTTGGCGGGGATGTCGTTGAGGTACACCGTTTGCTCCACCCACGTGTAGGCGTTGGTGCCCTTGGCGCCCATGGCGCTCACCAACTTGTCGTATTCATTGGCGGCGGCATAACGCGCGGCTTCTGACGACAAGCTGTCGATCTCCGCATACAAGGCTCTTTTCTTCGCCGGATCCAGCTCGGCCCGGTGTTGCTCAAAAAGTTGCTCAATGCGGTCGAGCAATGCTTTTTCTTTTTCCCAGTCCAGCGTGCCCATGCGGTCGGTCCCTTTGAACATCATGTGCTCGAAGTAGTGGGCGAGACCGGTCGTTTCGGCGGGGTCGTGCTTGGAACCTACCCGCACGGCGATCTCCGTGTACACACGAGGCTGTTCTTTATTGACGGAGAAAAAAAGGCGCAATCCGTTCGGCAAAGTATATTGCAAAACGTGAATGGGATCGTGCGGTACGGTGTGGAACAACGAATGGGCGGCTGCGTTCATAGAGCGAAAGGATGATCAGGGGGAACAATGGAATACTTGGAAAATGTCAGCATCAGAATAAGAACAGGTAGCTTCATGCCTCTTCGGTTACACGGTAACAGGCAAGGGCAGTTGGGTACGGATCAGGTCTTCAATGGTTTCGCGGCGGCGGATAAGATGGGCCTGGCCCTGGTAAACGAGCACTTCGGCGGGGCGCGGGCGCGAATTGTAGTTCGAGCTCATCATCCAGCCGTAGGCGCCTGCGTTGTAAAAACACAGGATGTCGCCTTCCACCACTTCTGCGATCCGGCGGTCGGAGCCGAAGGTGTCCGTCTCGCAGATGTTGCCCACCACCGTATAGATGCGCGGTTTGAACTGGGGCTCGGTGACGTTGACGATCTTGTGATACGAACCGTAAAACATCGGACGGATGAGATGGTTGAATCCGGTGTTCAGGCCGACAAAAACGGTGGAGGTGGTTTGCTTGACCAGTGTGCACTGCGCAAACAGGTAGCCGGCTTCGCTCACCAGAAATTTTCCGGGTTCGAACATGAGGGTAAGCTCCCGACCGTAGTCGGCGGTGAATGCGGCGAAGCGTTCGCTGAGTTTTTCCCCCAGTTCTTCTACGTCTGTTTCGATGTCTTCGGTTTTGTAAGGCACCTTAAAGCCGCTGCCCAAGTCGATATATTTTAGTTCGGGGAACTTGGCGGCGGCCTCAAAGAGGATTTCTGCGCCGCGGATGAACACGTCCACATCCAGGATGTCCGACCCGGTGTGCATGTGCAGCCCTTCGACGCGCAGGCCCTGGCTTTCCACCACGCGCACGGCGTGTGGCAGCTGGTGGATGCTGATGCCGAATTTGGAGTCGATATGGCCCACGCTGATTTTCTCGTTGCCGCCAGCCATCAGGTGCGGGTTGATGCGCAGGCAAACGGGCACGTCTTTGTGGTGCAAACCCCAGTTTTCCAGCATGGGGATGGCGTCGATGTTGATCATCACCCCCAGACGCGCCGCCGCCTCGTACTCGGCCATAGCGGCGAAGTTGGGCGTAAACAGGATGTCCCCCGGCGGGAAACCGGCCATGATACCGAGTTTGACCTCTTCGATGGACACACAGTCCAGCCCCGCGCCCCACTCCCTGAACATCCGCATGACCGACAAGTTGGTCAGCGCTTTGCATGCGTAATGGATGCGCACATTCGGGTACGTGAATGCGCCGGTGATGCGCCGGTACTGGCGTTCCATCACCCCGGCGTCGTACACATAAAGCGGGGTACCGTACTCGCGGCACAGCGCCAGCGGGTCGAGCCCCCCTTCAAATTGATATTTTCCGTTGACTAAATCCATAGAACCGGCAAATTTCGGGAAAAAACAACAGGCGTGTACGCCAAAAATGTCTGTTTTTTGCATCTGGGAAAAAAGACAACCCGCAAAAGCGTTTCGTGGAAGAACAAGCACTGCTGTCCCGTTTACTGGAAGAAGACCGACTGGCCCAAAAATGGCTCTATGAACGGTATTCGCCCCTGTTTTTTTCCGTATGCCGGCGCTACCTCAGCAGTCGCGAAGACGCAGAGGAGGCGCTGGTCAGCGGTTTTTACAAGATTTTTTCCCAGATCGACGCTTACCAAAACACCGGAAGCTTCGAAGGCTGGATGCGCCGCATTATGGTCAACGAGGCGCTTATGATGCTGCGCAAACGCCGCAACCTGGTATTTCCAGGCGACGACCGGGCCTACCCCGAAACGCGCGACGACTTCAGCATCGACGCCGAACTGTCGGCCCGAGAAATACTGTCCTTACTCGAAGAACTGCCCCCCGGCTACCGCACCGTGTTCAACCTGTACGTCATGGAGGGCTACAAACACCAGGAAATTGCCGATTTGCTGGGCATCAGCATCAACACCAGTAAATCGCAGCTAATTTTGGCCAAAGAAAAACTCAGAAAACTGTTGCTCAACAAAGGCATCGGCCGGGAAACCTGATTCAACAATTATGGATCCATTCGATATATTCAAACAACAGGAGTCCAAACTGCACGAGAAACCACCGGAGCAGGTCTGGAAAAAGCTGGAAAAGCGCCTTGAGCAGCACCGCCGACGGCGGCCCCGCAGGGGTTTGCGCAAACCGGAGCTGCAGCTCGGTGCGGTGGCCCTGGCGCTGTTGCTGATTTTGTTTGCGGCGGTGGTGGTGTGGTGGTTTGTGCGGAATGGTTGATTTTCCAGACGTGCGAGCTGTCGGGATGTAACCTTGGTGCGATAGTTCCAACAATCCTTATCTTGCGCCAAATTTTTCAGCCAAACCCATCTACATGGCAAAATCCGGCAAACGCCCCCAAACGCCGAAACAGCGGAGTATACCTGCCCAATCGCCCGCATCCAAGCCGGCGGAAGCCTCGAAAAAAAATATCCACTCTTCGCCCATCGATTACCTGGCGCGGCCGGCAGTGACCAGTGCGCACGACCCGTTATTGTTCAACGTGTTCTGGGTGGTGGCCGCCCTCGGGCTGGGCTTTATGCTCCTGCTCTCCCTGGGCTCCGGCATCAATGCCGACGATAAATTCCAGGTGGACTACTCCGAAAAGCTCGTCAGCTACTACGCCACCGGCGGACGCGACACCACGGCGCTAAACATACCCGAAGGCAACATGCACCTCTACGGCGGCTTTTTCGAAGTGATCAGCGGCGCCGCCAACCACGCGCTGGGGCTCAAACCCGAGCACCTCAAATACCACCAGTTGCGCCACGCTTTCAGCGCCATGCTGGGCTGGGCCGCCATCGTTTGCGCCGCCCTGTTCGCCCGCCTGATCGCGGGCTGGCAAGCGGGCATACTGACCCTGCTGATCATGTTGTTCTCTCCCCGCTTTGTCGGTGATTCGATGATGAACCCCAAAGACATCCCCTTTGCTGCGGGGTACATGATGGCCATTTACAACATGGCGCGTCTGCTCGACGACATGCCGCGGCCCCGGTGGTGGAACATTATCGGACTGGTTGCCGGGCTGGGCATCGCCCTTGCCCTTCGGGCCGGCGGTTTGTTGCCCTTTGCCATGCTGTTTTTGTTCGCCGGTCTGCATTTTATAATGAAAAACGGCCTGCTCTCTGCCTTTTCCAACACCAAACTGCTGGGTCGCTACGCCCTGGTCATCCTGGGTACGGCCTTTGCGGGTTATGTGTTTGCCCTGGCCTTCTGGCCCTACGCCATGCAGGCGCCGCTGAAAAACCCGTTTATAGCCTTGTCCAAATTCGCCGAGCTGGAGGTCAAAATCCGCGTGCTGTTCGGCGGCGAGAACGTGATGTCGGACAAAACACCGTGGCATTACCCCATTAGCTGGATAGCCAACACCATTCCGCTGGCCGCCCTGGCGGGTTTTGCCGGCGCCATGGTGCTGCTGCCCCGGTTGTACAAAAAATACAACCCCCTGTGGATCACCCTCGCGCTGTTCGCCGCGATTTTTCCGGTGTTTTACGTCATTTACAAGGATTCGGTGATTCACGACGGTTGGCGACACCTCACCTTCGCCTACCCCACCCTGGCGGTGCTCGCCGCATTGTTTTGGCATGAAATAGTCCAGGGGTTCAGCGGCAAAAAAGCCCTTCAATACGCCACTTACGGCGCTTTTGCCCTGCTGATGGCCGACGCTGCCGCGTTTATCATTGCCCATCCGAAATACCCGTACGTGTACTTCAACCCGGTGGCCGGCGGCGTAAAGGGCGCTTATGGCCAATACGAAACCGATTACTGGGGCGTGAGCGTACGCCAGGGACTGGAGTGGCTGGAAAAGGAAAAAGTCATTTACCCCGGCATGAGCGACACGGTGACCATCGCCACCAACATGTATTACTCTGCCAAACAACTGGCGGCCAAATACGGCGACCACGTGGTGGTCAAATACCTCAAGTGGGAAAAACGCTGCGACCTGCCCTGGGACTACGCCCTATACCCCACCCGATTCATCGACGGCGCCACCCTGCAAAAAGGCCTGTGGCCTCCCGACAACGCGGTGCACACCGTCAAAGCCGGCGGTGCGCCCATCCTGGCCGTGCTCAAAAACAGCAACTACGCTTGCAACGAGGGCATGGAAGCCTCCAAAAGGGGCGATATGCCGGCCGCCGTCGCCGCCTTTGAGCGCGCCACCCAAACGGTGCCCGACGACGACATCGCCTGGGTAAACCTCGCACAAGCCTACCTGAACAACAACCAGCTCGAAGAAGGCAGGGCCGCTGCGGAAAAAGCGCTGGAGATCAGTCCGGACGACGCCCAGGCCGGCAACCTGCTCGGGCTCTACTGGCTCAACAAAGGCGACGCCAACCAGGCCAAACAGCAATTCGAGGCCTCCATCAAACGCGAGTCCAACAACCCCGCCGCCTGGTATTACCTGGCCCTTATCGCCCGCAGCGGGGGCGACAACCAAACGGCGCTCAACAACCTCAACAAGGCCATACAAATGGCCCCCAATTTCAAACCGGCCTACGAAATGGCCGCACAGATCTTTGAAGCCACCGGAAATACCGGCGCCGCCCAACAATACCGCGCGGCCATGCAGCAGATCCGATAATCGCTATGAATTTCAAACACCTCTTTCCCACTTTCCGAAACCGGTACCGCTTCGTCCGCGAACAGGTGAACCGCTTGTCCAAACAACACACCTTCGACCAGGCCCTCAACCTGGGCACCGGCGAAGGCGACTACGACCGCATGCTGGCCGGCTATTGCCGGGAACTCATCGGCTGCGACGTAAACGAAGACGACCTGGCGCACGCGCGCTCCGTGAACCAGGGCGTGATGAACCTCCGCTATGAGGTCAACGACGCGCTAAACCTGAGCTATGCGAACGACAGTTTCGACCTCGTTGTTTCCTGCGAGGTGATCGAACACGTCGGCAAACCCGAACGCATGCTGGCGGAAATATTCCGCGTGCTTAAACCGGGCGGATACGCCGTGCTGACCTTTCCGAGCCGGGAGTTCCCGTTCACCTACGACCCCGTCAACCGCGTCGGTCACTGGCTTCACCAGCCCGGCCGACCGGAATACCTGATCCACCAGGGTGCCTATGCCTTTGGGCACGACTACCTCATCCCCGCCGTGCCGTTCAAACGATGGGCGACGGACCTGGGCTTCGAAATCCACGCCTTCCACCCCCTGAGCGGCTACCTGGTCGGCCTCCTGGAGATGTACTGGACGGGCCTCGCGCAGCGCCTTTTCAAAAAGAATGCGCGCAACCTGGATGCCGACGGGCGAAATAAAGTAGTGCTTCGGCCCGGTACGGCCGAAGCACCTGCCCTGGCCGCCGTAACCGATGCCGTGCTGTTCGTCGACCGCGAATTGTTCACCGGAAAAAAATTCTCCGTCGGGAAGGGCGTGGTGCTCCATAAACTCAATCAGAATAATTGACGGTATTTTTAAGTTTTTAAAAATATTTATTCTATTTTTCAAAAAAAACTTTCATTTTTTTCTGAAACAAATGAAAAAAATAAAGATATGACCAAATGCGACATGTTTTTGTTTTTTTAAAATTTGTACACAGTGTAAATAAATCACACTGATTTTTATTGTGGGATCAAGCCGGATTTCAAAAAATAATAACGAAATACTAAACCAGTTTTAACTATTGGCGTTTAACGTTTGCTGGGATTTTCCAGTAAAACATTAAACATTCTTTCTTGCATGAAAGCGCTGTTATTCTCCCCCCTTTTTCTGGCCGCCAACCTGGCGCCGAACGATTACATCGGTTTCACCTTTTTCATCGGTTACATGGCCATGTTTGCGGCTTCCGTATTTTTCTTCATGGAGCGCAGCCAGGTAGACGGCAAGTGGAGAACCTCTTTGCTGATCTCCGGGTTGATCACCATGATCGCTGCCGTGCACTACTTTTACATGCGGGGCGTTTGGCTGGACACCCAAACGTCGCCCACGCAGTTCCGGTACATCGACTGGATTCTGACGGTGCCGCTCATGTGCGTGGAATTTTACCTGATTCTGAAGGCATTTGGCGCCAAAATTGGTCTGCTGTGGAAGATGATTGGTTACTCCATGCTGATGCTCGTGGCGGGCTATCTGGGAGAAACGGCGTTCCGCAACAACAGTGTGTTGTGGGGCATCATCTCTACGGCAGGCTACGTAGGCATTTTGTATGAGGTATGGCTGGGCTCTGCCCGCAAGCTGGCCAACAACTCGAACGACCCGAACCTGCAAAAGGCATTTAGCGCACTGGCCTGGTTCGTCCTCGTAGGCTGGGCCATCTATCCCATCGGGTACATGGCCATCGAAACCGACGGCTGGCTGCGCAACGTGATCGCCGTGCAAAACCTGGACCTCATCTACAACATCGGCGATGCGGTCAATAAAATCGGATTCGGTCTGGTGATCTACGGCCTCGCCGTTAATGCTACCGCTTCCGCCAAGGCGTCCGCATAACAAACCGGACATGCGGGCGCAAGCTGCATGACTTTTTTCGGCCCACGGCCGGCAATGTTATCCTGCGGGTTTTTCCACCCCGGCTAAGCATTGCCGGCCTTTTTGTTCCGATCAGGCCCGGGAAAAAATTGAAGCCGGCAAATCTTCCGACAACAGGTTAATTCCTCCTGTTTGGTTTTACCTTTGTGTGACCTATTTCTAACGCGATACTCCATGAACGGAAAACTCGATCTCCTCCAGGAAAAACTAGCAGAAGCCCGGCTCGGCGGCGGCCAAAAACGCATCGACACCCAGCACCAGAAGGGCAAACTCACTGCACTGGAACGCATCCGGCTCTTGCTCGATCCCGGGTCTTTTGAGGAGATCGGCGCCCTGGTGACCCACCGCTGCACTGATTTTGGCATGGCCGAACAACACGTTCTTGGCGACGGGGTGGTGACCGGCTACGGCACCGTGAACGGCCGACTGGTGTACGTTTTCGCCCAGGATTTCACCGTTTTCGGTGGGTCCCTCTCCGAAACGCACGCCGAAAAGATCTGCAAGATTATGGACCTCGCCATGCGCAACGGCGCGCCCGTGATCGGCCTGAACGACTCCGGGGGCGCGCGCATCCAGGAGGGTGTGAACTCACTCGGGGGGTATGCCGACATCTTTTACCGCAACGTGTTGTCCTCCGGAGTGGTTCCCCAGATATCTGCCATCATGGGCCCCTGCGCCGGCGGCGCGGTGTACAGCCCGGCCATGACGGACTTCATCATCATGGTCGAAGGGTCGTCTTACATGTTCGTCACCGGCCCCAATGTGGTCAAAACCGTCACCAACGAAGAGGTGAGCAGCGAGGAGCTCGGCGGCGCCACCACCCACGCCACCAAGTCCGGCGTCACCCACCTGGTGGCGGCCAACGACCTGGACTGCATCGAAAAAATCAAGCGGCTGTTGTCTTTTGTTCCCCAGAACTGCGAGGACACCGTACCCCATCTCCCGTATGAAATGGGCGACGAGTTCCGCGAACAATTGCGCAGCATCGTGCCCGAAAACCCCAACCAGCCGTACGACATCCGGGATGTCATCAACAACACGGTGGACACCGAATCCTTCATGGAAATTCAGGAGTCTTTTGCCGAAAACATCGTGGTCGGGTTTGCGCGACTGGGCGGACGCAGCATCGGTATCATTGCCAACCAGCCGATCAGCCTGGCCGGGGTGCTCGACGTGAACTCGTCCAAAAAAGCCGCCCGGTTTGTGCGTTTCTGCAACTGCTTCAACATCCCGATGTGGGTGCTGGTCGACGTGCCGGGCTTCCTGCCGGGCACCGACCAGGAGTGGAACGGCATCATCATCAACGGATCCAAGCTGCTCTTCGCATTTTCGGAGGCCACCGTGCCCCGCGTGACCCTCATCACCCGCAAGGCCTACGGCGGCGCCTACGACGTGATGAACTCCAAACACATCGGCGCCGATATGAACTTCGCCTGGCCCAGCGCCGAGATCGCCGTGATGGGCGCCAAAGGCGCGTCGGAGATCATTTTCAAACGCGAAATTGAAACGGCGCCCGACCCGGCAGCCAAACTGGCGGAAAAGGAAAAAGAATACGCCAACACTTTTGCAAACCCCTACCGCGCCGCCGCCCGCGGGTACATCGACGAGGTCATAGACCCCGCAGAAACCCGCCGCAAACTGATCAAAGCCTTCGCTATGCTGGAAAACAAGGCGGTGGCCAGACCCCGAAAAAAACACGGCAACATCCCTTTGTAAACCACCCAGACTATCCCGGCATGCAGCTCGTATTCGCCACCCATAACCCAAACAAAGCCCGGGAAATACAGCACATCCTCGGGCCCGGTTTTGAGGTAAAAACCCTCACCGACATCGGTTGCCTGGAGGAAATACCCGAGACGGCCGACACCCTGGAGGAAAATGCGCTGCTCAAGGCGCGTTATGTAAAAGCCTCTTACGGGTATGATTGTTTCTCGGAAGATACCGGTCTGGAGGTGGAAGCCCTGGGCGGCGCGCCGGGGGTGCATACTGCGCGTTATGCCGGGGAGGCCAAAGACCCGAACGCCAATATGGATCTGCTGCTGCAAAACCTGGCGCCCCACGAAAACCGGAAGGCCCGGTTTCGCACGGTCATCGCCCTGGTGCGCGACGGCCGGGAAACCCTGTTGGAGGGCATCTGCCCGGGCCACATCGCGGAAACGAAAAGTGGCCAACAAGGGTTTGGATACGATCCGGTGTTTATCCCCGACGGTTACCGGGAAACCTTCGCAGAACTGGGCGATGACGTGAAAAACCGGATCAGCCACCGGGCGGTGGCGACTGAAAAGCTGAGACTTGCGCTTACCGGTGCGTAAGACTAAAATTTGTTCGCCGAAGAGAACACCCGATCCCAGTTCACCCCGTTAAAGAGGGAGCCGTCTTTTCCGCTGAGCCAGATGAACAGCGGCTTGCCAACGATGTGGTCTTCGGGCACGTAACCCCACACACGAGAATCTTCGGAGTTGTTCCGGTTGTCGCCCATCATCCAGTAGTAGTTCTGCCTGAACGTGTAGGTGGTGGCGGGTTGCCCGTTGATGAGGTATTGATCGCCCCGAATTTCCAGCTTGTTCAACTCGTAATCGCGGATCAATCGCTCATAAAACGGCATGCTCTGTGGCGTAAGCGCCACGGTTGCCCCTGCTTTGGGGATGTAGATGGGGCCGTAATCCTCCATGGTCCAGGCGCCGTAATATTTGGCGTCGTTCGGATAAACGTAACCCGGGTAGGGCGAGGCGATCTGGATTTTTTCCACTTTCACATCGGGTCCGAGGGCTTTTATCTTTTCTACCTGTTTGGCGTCGAGGTTAAAACGCCCCTCTTGCGGGTCGCCGGCGTCGTTCAGGCTGACCCCCATTTCCGCCAGTTTTTTCAGGCTGATGCTGCCGGAGGCGTTGCTCACCTGGTAGGTGTACTGCATGTGGGTGGGGTTGGGCGCCACCTGGCCGTTGATGTACAGCTGGGCGCCGCGAATCTCCAGGCTGTCGCCCGCCACGGCTACGCAGCGCTTGATGTAGTGGTCTTTTTTGTCGATGGGCCGCGTCACCACGGGCATATTCGGCGCCTGCTTGTCGTAGCCCAGGCGGCGCCACTGGTACACGTCGAACGTCCGACCGGGGACAATGACCACACTGTCGCCGGCAGGGAAATTGAACACCACGGATTCGTTGCGGTCGATGCTTTCTATGGCCGGGAGGCGGTTGTAGCGCAACGCGGGTTTTTTCAGATAAGATTCCGTGTTAATAACCGGCATGCGGTTGTGGATCAGGGGAAACTGCAGCACCGTCATGGGTGTGCGTATGCCGTAATGGGCTTTGCTGACAAACAGGAAGTCCCCGACTTTCAGGGTGCCTTCCATAGAGGACGTAGGGATGACAAACGCTTCGATGAGGAACATCCGGATAAAAGCGGCGGCAAAAACGGCGAAGATGATGGCTTCCGTCCATTCACGGCCGATGGACTTGTGGTAGGGGTTGGTCGCGTCCATCTTGCGGATTTTTCCCTTGTCGCCGGCCTTCACTGCGGCGTCGTACTCCGCGCGGAATGCCCGGTACTGCGTCAGCACAGGCCCTCCGTATTTGGCCTGAGGATCACGGCCGAGGAGGAAATAAGGAATGGGGGCGTACACCACCGCCATAAAGGCATCCCAGAAGCTGTGTTTCCCGAAAGAGCGCGACAGGTCGATCGCCAAACCCGCATAAATAAAAATATTGACCACCGGAAAGAGCAGCCAGAGCGCGTAGACGGGCTTGCGGCCGACCAGCTTGCACCATTCCACCTCTTTCATCCCTGGTACCAGCGCCTTCCAGGCGGGCACGCCGGCCTTTTCAAATAATTTCATCATGCTCAGGCTGAGCAGGATGTACAAAACGATAAGAAAAAGAAGAACCGACATGGCGAGTTATGGAAAGGGGACGTCCCTGGTTTTAAATGTTCACAAAGGTAACCGCAGCGATCCCAACAAGCATTTTGTGTAGACCAGCGGCGCAAAACAGTCGATCAAAGCGGCTTAAGCCTCATCGGAAGCCCGTTTTTTGCGACGGGTTTTGAAGATGTCCACCACTTCCTTATCGGTCAGGAAACCGAAGTCGACAAAAGTCGTAGACACAAAGCGCTTGATGTCCTGGTAATCCTTGCCGCGCTTGTCGGTGTATTTGAGCAGTAGTTTGCGGACGTAGTTCATGGACTGTTTTTCCACGGCCTGGTTGAACTGCTGGTTGTTGAAGATCTTCATATACAGGCCGAAGATTTTGTTGAGCTCGAAATAGTCGGCATATTCCTCCTCAATCAGGCCGTTGATCAGGCGCTCGAAATATTGGAGGATGAGATGCCTCAGGCATTCGCTCTCTACCGAAAGCCCTTCGTGGCCGTTGTAAAAATCCTGCACCGCTTCGATGGTGTCGGGATGCACGTAACCCAGGCTGTGCACTTTGTCCGCAATGCGATAAAACTCCGACAGTTTGTCTTTGTATGCCTTGTCAATGCTGCGGCTCATGCGCTCGTCTTCGCGGCTGCCGATTTGTACCTCCGAGCCTTGTAATTCGGCCAGGAAACGCAGGAACTGTTTATCGAAACCGGGGAATGCACGCCGCTCCCTTTCAAAATGAGTAGAAAAGGACTTTTGCTCGTCGGCGGTCCGTTCCATGAAAAGGCCGTAGATGGACAGCATTTCCAGGTATTCGGGTGTTCCATAAAATTCGGAATTGTCTAAAAAGGCGACGATTTTGTCTTTCAGGCTCGAGTTGTCGCTGCCCACGGCGAAGCGTTTGAGCAGGAAGAGGCGGAGGGCGGAGAAATTGGCCTTCATTTCGCCCAGGGTCTCAGGGAACTCGGCGGAGAAGTACAATTCGTTGCGGAACTGCCGGGCGTAGCGTTCGTAGAGCTGTTCGCGCTCGTGATGATCGCGGAAGCGGTCGTTTTTTTGCTGCAGGAAAAAGTTGCGCACTTTTTTGTTCTCCACCTGGGCGAGCAGGTTGGTGATCCAAATGTCGCTGCTGAGCGCGAACCCAACCTGAATGGTTTGGCCGATGCGCTTTTTGAGTTGATCGAAGTGCACGCTGTTGGCGATGGCCAGCAGCACTTCCTTGAAGTGATCGTTCGGACGCAGGTAGCGAAACTGGTTGTTGACCTCCCCGCGCAGGACCGCGAAGCCGAGGATGCGCGGCAGGTAAAGGCCTTCGAACGCCGGATCGAGCATGTAACGCTCCAGGGCCGCGAGTTGCAGGGGCGCCTCGGCGGCCACCTGGTTGTGGAGTTCAGCCATTTGGGGTTCAAAAACACCCCGGAATTCGTTGTACAACTCGTCGTCTTCCTCCTCCAGGTACTGGGCCAGCAAAGGGGATTCCTGTATGGTTGCCGCCAGTTCGTTGAGGCGGTCGTAGTAGTTTTCGGATAATGGTTCCAGCATGTTAAACTGTTTTGGATATTTTAAAAAGACCTGATAAAACCGCAAAGGGCTTTACCAGGTCTGTTTCTACTTTGCACAGGGCAAAGATACGCGAAGACGGGACTTTTCAGGCCCTTATTCTGCTGTTTTTTCTGCGTCGTCAGTCGATTCCGCAGTGGGAGCAGCCTCCTGCGCGGGGGCTTCTGTTGCGGTTTCTTCGGCAGCTACCGGGGTGTCGACAACCGTTTCGGTTTCAGCGACGGCTGCCACTTCGGGAGCGGCTTCCACTTCAGCCGGAGCGGCTTCTACTTCGGGAGCAGCTTCCTCAACGGGGGCTTCTGCCTTCGGTTTGGCTTTGGGTTTGCCGTCGATAGCCAACACCAGTTGTTGTTTCTTCTCTGCTACTTTTTCCTTGTGCTGGGTGATGGCCTTGTCTTTGTTCTCCAGCCAGGCGTTCAGTTTTTCCAGCGCCTGCTCTTCCGTCAGCGCGCCTTTTACTACGCCCATGTGCAGGTGTTTTTGAAAAAGCACTCCTTTGTAGCGCAGGATGGCCCGAACCGTATCGGTTGGCTGGGCGCCGTTGATCAGCCATTTGAAGGCCAGTTCACGGTCCAGTTCAATGGTGGCCGGTTGGGTCAGGGGGTTGTACGTACCGACTTTTTCGATGAAACGGCCGTCGCGCGGGGAACGGCTGTCGGCAATCACGATGTGGTAAAAGGGCGCCTTGCTGCGACCCTTGCGCTGTAAACGTATCTTAACGGACATGCGACTACGAAAATTTAAGGTGAAAAACGACACGATACCGCTCAATTACTTCCATAAAAGGAACGTCGAGCTTTTCGCGGGCGCAAAGGTACGCGCCGTTGTGCTATTTTCCAAACCAATTTTTAAAAATTGCTGTTCTTTGTTCCATCATTTGGCCAGACGCACATGCTTAAATACCCGCTGATTCTACTGATACGGCTCTACCAGCTCACCTTGTCACCCCTGCTCGGGGTCAACAAATGCCGCTATCAGCCTACCTGCTCGCACTACATGATCGATGCCATCCGGGAATGGGGCGTGCTGCGGGGCCTGTGGATGGGCCTGCTGCGCATCGGGCGATGCCACCCCTGGAGCAACCACCCAATGCACGACCCGGTACCCAAACGCGGAGAAAAAACACCCTGAGATGCGGCGAACAGGTGTAGCGAGCATGCAGAAAACAAAGCAAATTAGCCCACGGCTTCAGCCGTGGGCGGAGTAGGGGGAGATGGAGGAAAGAGAGAAGCCCGAATTGCATACGTGCAAATATTTCATTAAATTTGCATCAAAATATTTATTCAAAGAACCAAACATTTACCTCATGTTGCGATCCACTCTTTTCCTCCCCGCCCTTCTTCCCAAACATCATGCAAAAAAAACCCGCCACCCTCGCCATCATCATCCACCTTGCTTGCGCCTTGTACGCCCAGTCGCCCAACAGTTACCAACTGGCATACACCACCTATCTCGGAGGCGTCCATTTTGAACAGGCCCGGGATCTGGCGGTCGATAAAGACGGCAATATTTATGTAACCGGCGGCACCTCTTCCAACAATTTCCCCACCACGCCCGGCGTCTACAACACGGTTTACAACAATGCCGGAAGCGCAACAGTGGGCACGTGGGGCCCGATGATGGTATTCATCGCCAAGTTTACGCCCCAGGGAGACCTGGTCTGGTCGACCTACCTCGGCGGGCCGAATTACGACAGGGCATACGCCATTGAGGTTGACCAGCATGGATACGTTTATGTCGGGGGCCGGGCCGGCGATGATTTTCCCACTACTCCCGGTGCTTTTCAGGAGCAATTCACCCAATTTGGCGGCAAAAACAACCTGTATGGCCACCAGAACGGATTCATTGCCAAGCTGTCGCCCGACGGCGCCCAACTCCTCTGGTCCACATATTACGGTTCAGACAGCTACGGTTTTTTCCGGGATATAGACATTGACGAAGAGGGCTATGTATACGGCATCCTGAATGCGGTGAGCACCAAGCCGGGCGGGATTCCGAATGACGCATTTGATCCGGACCACAATGGCGGTTACGACATGGTGGCCGTAAAATTCAAGCCGGACGGCAGTGATGTGGTATGGGCCACTTTTTTGGGCGGCTCGGGTGAGGATCAGGGCGGCCCGTCCATTCGGGTCGGTCCCGACAAAAGCGTGTACGTAGCCGGGAGCACCAAATCAACCAATTTCCCTACAACCGCCAATGCCGTGCAGAAACAACGCAAAGGCCCGGAGGACATGTTTGTTACCCGCATTGCGCCGGACGGGAAATCGCTGATCTACTCCACTTACTTTGGCGGCAGCGCCGGCGAGTTCTCTGAAACGCACAGCCTGTTTGTCGATCACCTTGGTCAGGCTTATGTTGCCTGCGGAACGTCTTCATCCGATATGGCAACGACCCCTGGCGCAATGAAAGGCCAAAAGCCCGGAACCGACATCGACGGCTTATTTTTCAAGTTGTCGACTGACGGGGCCAATGTGCTGGCTTGCACCTACTTCGGCGGCATTGCCAACGATGCGCCGGAAGGTCTGTACGTGGATTCCCTGCAAAATTTGTACGTAGGAGGCGGCAGCAACTCCGATGGACTGCCGGTAACCCCCAATGCGCATCAGCTTCAACGAAAAGGCGGCCACGATGGGTTCGTGGTAAAATTGAACCCCGATTTTTCGGCGCCCCTGTATTGCACCTATTTTGGCGGCGGCAAGGATGAGGCTGTCCGGGCATTTCATGTATCCGGCGATGGCTACATTTGCCTTTCCGGCCAAACCCTTTCCATCGATCTCCCGGTGACGGCAACCGCCTTTCAAACATCCCATGGAAGCCCCAATAACAACAACCGGGCAGATAGCTATCTGGCTATTTTGCAAGGTGGTGTATCCACGTCATCAACCTATTTACAGAAAAATGTTCGGGTGGATTTATTTCCGAATCCGGCTAGGTCGGAATTTTTTGTGCTGAATCATGGGTTTGTTTTTGAGAAAATTGCCGTTTTCGACCCATTGGGTCGACGGGTACTTGAGCAACCCCTGCTTGGCAATGGCATTGATATTCAAAAACTTGTTCCGGGAGAATATCTGGTAAGACTGGAAATGAAAGACAGCAATTTTGTATTTAGCAAATTAATAAAATATTAATATTAAAAAACCCTCGCCCAGGAAATTGCCCTTGGCAATATCCAAGTAAGTTCCCAGGCGAGGGTTTCCTTTACACCTAGTTAAACGCATACTTCACACTAAACTGCAAGCGATCTGCCGAACCATCCCCGTCGTCTTTGTCCGTCCGAACCCCATGCAGGTACTCCACCCCCGCAAACGCGTTGTGGGTAAAATGCCACACCAGGTTGAGGGCGAAGTAGGAAGCTGAGTAGAGGGCGGTGCCGGGCTGACCGTCGGTGTTGTCGTCGTGGCCGTAGTTGAACACGATGTTGGACGACAGGATGGGCGACCAGTAGTGCAGGTAACTGCCGGTGAAACCGATGCCGGTCAGCGGATCAAGCTGATCGCCCTCTGCATCCAGGCCGGCCGACAGGCCGCCCCGGTAGCGGGCGATGCCCGGGCCGTAAATGACCTGGTAGCCCAACCGGTCTTTTTCCAGGAGTTTGAACTGGCCGGACAGGTTGGCGCCGAAGAGCGGCTCATCGTCGTTGTCGCCGTTATCGGGGCGGAAGCGGATCACACCGGCGAAGCCGGAGACCTGCACGTGTCCCCACGACCGGGTCATCCGATAGCGGGCCGTCAGGTCGGGAAGGGGACTTTCCAGCGTGCCCGGTACCGTTGGTGTCTGGGCCGACGCGCTGGGTTCCTCGAGGGCCAGGGCGAGGTAGGCATCGGTGCCGAGCGGGTGTTTCCACCGGATTTGCGGGTGGCGGATAAGCGCGTAGGCAGCCGGTTTTTCGAAGTCGAGCGTGGCGGGTATAATGTCTTCGTCCATGAAGTTCGACCAGTATTGGCCGGCCAGCCAGGTGTCGTCAATCTCCAAAAATGCGTGACGCAGGCGAAAGCCGCTGCCGGAGCCGTAAAAGTCGCCCTCTACGTACGTTTTGATCTCTCCAACCTTCGAGGGCGTGCGGACGTCGAGAAACAGGCGCGTTTCCTTGGCGTTCAGGTGAGAGCTTTGGCCTTTTGAGTCGTCGGTCGGAATTTTGGACACGTCGAAGAAGTCCGGCGACCCGATGGGCTTGAAGTCGTGGATCAGATCCAATTTCACATAACCGCCGATTTTAAAACGGGTCTCTGTTTTGGGCAGTCCGATCCAGCCGGGCGGCAGGTCGTTGGCCGTTTGCTGTGCCTGTACGGGGATCGCAAATACGGATAGGGCTGCTGCCGTCAGGCAGAGCAGTTGGGTGCATGGCGTATTCATGTTCGGCGATTTACTTTTTGATCTCGTCCATGGTGATCGCCCGGTCATTCAGGGTTTGCACGGGGCGGTTGTTGTTTTTCAGGCGGTCGGTAAACAGTTTGATCTGGTCGGCGCTCATGGAGATGCGTTCGCGCAGCACCAGCCAGTCCACGTTTTCCGAGCAGGGGGGCGTGGTCAGCGAGCCTTTGTAGTGGAAGGCATGGATGTTTTTGGGCACGTGCAGGGTGAGGTCGAGGCGCGTATCGGCCAGGCGGTTGGTCTCACCGGGTGCGTCGGGCAGGTTTTTGATGATCTGGGCGAAGTTGGCATTGGCTTTTCCTTCTTCTACGAATACGCCAACCACGGCAAAACTACCATCGGCGGCCTGGTGGACGAAGTGGGTCTCCATCGGGAAGTGCTTGCCGTTGAGGGTGTGTTCGCTGGGGGTGTGAAAGTGGAATTGTTTGAGGGCGAACACCTTGCCGTTGAGGGTGATGGTGTTGCCGGAGTCTACGTTCACCTGGATGGTGTGCCCGTTGTCCACGATATCGTCCACGTGCTGGTTGTGGGCGATGTGAAGACCGGTGGTGTTGTACTCCATGGTCCAGTTCGGGGTGCCGCCCGGCTTGGAGGGGGTGAGGTTAATGGGCGATTGGGCACGGCCGTTGCCGCAGGCGGCGTAAACGGGGGTGAGGGAACCCCAGGTTTCGGGTCCGGCCTCCCCCGTGTAACCCCAGTGCACCGGGCGGGCGGAGGGTTTTTCGGTGGGCGCCGACGCGGCCGAAACCGAGTCCTGAGCGGTGGCGGAGGTCGTCTCTTTTGGTTTTGTTTCGCATGCGGCGAAGCCTAGCGCCAGCATAACCAGGGAGGGCAAAAGGGTTTTAACTGCTTTCATAATAGTAATTTGTCAAGTGAAAAAGATATAAAGACAGACCTAACCTGGATGGGAGTTCCCGCCGGCTAAATCCGCTTTGTTCACCAGAAAGTACCCAAGGGTGAGGGCAATGACCAGCCCCGCTACTGCGAACTCTACCATGGGCTCCGGCTCCATCATATCGAGCAGCAGGATTTTACGTGTTACGGCAATAATCCCGATGAGTATGATGGTTTTTAGTTTAAAGGCGTGGTTTTCGGTGAAATAGCGTATGCTCTGGATAATTTCAAGCCACAGCAGGATGGTGAAAAACAGGACAGCCAGCGGCTTGTCGTGCTCCTGGCGCTCAAAGGTGCTGTGCTGTATGGAATGGATCAGCTTGCCGCCCAGCTCGAATACCAGTTCGAACGTGAGATAGGTGATGCCTACAATGGCGACCAGAATAAGGGTAATCGATATAACTTTTTCAAAAAGGCTGAAAAATCTTTCCATGGTTGGGTTCATCTTGATTTGACGGCAGCAAATGTAAAATACAGATTCCTTTACTGCCGCCAAAGGTAAACAAAGATGTTATCCAACCACGGGAATTTGTTGGCATGCGCGACCTGGTTACAAGCGCACCACCACCATGCCCGTTACCCCCAAACCGTCGCTGGGCCAGACCCCGGGGCCGGGGTAAGTGGTCGGCCGTTTGGTAAAGTAAGACACATTGGCAAGGTTGCTGACCGTCAGCTGGAACCGGAGGTGGGCGTTGATTGTGGCGCCGAAATGGGCGTCCCAGAGCGAATAAGCCGGCACAATCCCACGGGAACCGTTTGCCGTGGGCTTCTCCTTGTTGAGGGCGTCGGAGTAGGTTTTATCTACAAAACTGTACTGCACAGCGGCGCTGAAACGACGCCAGTAAGCTTGAACACCGTTGCGGGAGGTCCAGTACGGCACACTTTCGAGGTGATTTAATGTGATATCCCAATTTTCGGTACCCGAAGCCAGTTGGCCTTCCGTGTAGCGCCCGTTCATGATGGCGGTGGCGGTAAAGACGGACACCCCGGCGTTATTGGCCCTGAAGAGGGTCGCTTCGGCGTAAAGTTCCAGGCCATCGGTCCGGCTGTCGCCGATGTTGGTTCTCAGGAACCGGGTGACGCCGTCGGTGTCTTCGAACGCCTGTTGCCCGATGCGGTCGTTGTACTGCACGCGGAACAGGGTGGCGTTCACCTTCAGGCGGTCTTCCCACAGGCTGGTACGCACGCCCAGTTCTGCGTTGTAGCCGTAGGAGTCGTTCAGATTGGGGTCTACCCTTTCCAGGTCGTTTGCCGGGATGAACTCGGCCATGATGACCGGGCGGTACGCCTGGGAAAGGCCTCCGTAGAGGCGGGTCTTTTTACCCACCTGGTAATCGAAGCTGCAGCCCAGCAGCACAAATTCGTGCTGCACATCCGACGGAATCTGTTCGGGTGGCAGGGCGCGGATGACGCCGGTCATCTCCGTCAGCCCCTTTTCCAGGCGTATGCCGGGGGAAACGCTGAACCGGGGCGTGATGTAGAGCAGGTTTTCCACAAAAGCGGCGATGTTATTGGTGCGGTAGTGCAGGTCACGCCCCCAGTTCGGATCCACCAGGGTGAGGTCATAATCGCTGCCGGTGGTGCCCTTGCCGAGCTGGCGTCGGTGCAGGTCATTGTGGATGATTCGCACCCCGCCGGACACGGCCGACTGCATGCGCCCGAGGGTGTACCGGTGCAGGATTCGCACCTCGGAGGTGGTGCTGTTGAAGCGGTCGATGTCCACCTGCCGGTTGGCGTATTCGCCGGTTTGCGGATTGATGGTGTCGCGCCAGTCGACGGTTCCAATAAACTGGACGCTGTTTCGGTCTCCGGTGAGGTGCTGGATGGTCCAGTTCAGGTCGGTATTGGAGCCGAGCTGCGCGTCGAGGGTCAGGGAAGGAATGATGATGTCGGGGCTGTAGTGGTTGCGCGAGCGGCTGGCCTGTCGGGGGTCGGCGGCGAACATGCTGTCGTTCAGCGGCCCTGGTATCTGGAACTGGTAGGTAGAGCGTGCCACCTCGCCTTTGATGCGCAGGTAGGGGTTGATCTGCCAGCTCAGGCTGCCGAACTGGGCTTCGGAGCTGGAGGAGCTGTTGTCGCGGTAACCGTCGCTGCTGCGCCGATAGTAGTACGTCTGCCAGGTGAGTTTGCCGTGGTGCCCGCCCAGGGCGTTGTAGGTGCTCAGCAAGCCGAAAGAACCCGCCGCGCTTTGGTTCTCGAACGTGATGGGCCGGGTGGTGTCCGGTAGTTTAGTCACGTAGTTGACCATGCCGCCGAACATAGCGCCGTATTGCAGGGCGGCCGTGCCGCGCACGAGTTCGATGCGCTCGATCGACTCCAGGGGCGGGTTGTAATGGCTGGCCGGGTACCCATAGATGTCGGAGTTGAGCAGAATGCCGTTTTGGCGCACGTTCATGTCCCAACTCCGGTGCGGGTCAAGGCCGCGCAGGGAGAAGTTGATCTGGTTTCCCGAGCCGTCCATGTCGTAGGCAAATGTACCCGGAATTTTGGCCATCACCTGGCGCACGGTTTTTTCCACTGTGTTGGCGGCGGCTTGGTCCATCTGAACAGTTTCCGTTCGCTTGCCGGCAAGGAGGTAGGTCTTGTAAACGTCCGGCAGGGGCTCCACCAGTCGGGCGGGCGATTTCCAGGCCGCTATGGTAACGGCTTTCAGGTTTTGGTTGGAAAGGGTGTCGACGCCCGTCGGGTTTTGGGCCTGCACGGCGATTACACTGGACAGAAAAGCGGCCGTTAGCGTGGGTCTCAGCATGATTATAAACAGTTGAGTTACCATTCGTCCTACGAGTAAATTCGTAGGACGAATTTTTTGCTGTAAAACGGCAAAAATAGCGCCTAAAACAGTCCGCCCGTGCGACCGGAAATTAAAATTGGCTTAAACCTGTTCTGCACGTCTGAAACGACAACGTTAAATCAACTCGTGAATATGCGACTTCAGGTTGTGCACGATCTTGCCCAGCGCCAGGTCGTTCGCATCGCCACCGAAAGGCTCCTCGATCTCCCGCTATCCTCCCCAAACCATTTCCGTGTGCGGAATACCGTCTTCCAGATATGCCTTCCCTGTAGATCGAAACCCAAGGCTTTCATAAAACCCCAACAGGTATGTTTGCGCGCTGATCTTTACCGGCACATCGCCGAACAGCAACCGGCAGCAGCGCAGGCTTTCGGTCATCAACCGCTTGCCGGCGCCCGTGCCGCGCACGAAAGCCGCACTCACCACCCGCCCGATGGACGCATAACCGGGGTACGACACACCGGCGGGCAGCAAACGGGCATGGCAGGCCGCCCGCCCGTCGGCAGCCCATCCCGTGAGGTGCCAGGCGCGAAGATCCTTCCCGTCGGCATCCAGATAAGGGCAGTTTTGTTCAACGATAAACACCTCCTGGCGCAGCGCCATAATCCGGTACAACTCCGGGGGTGTCAGCAGGTCGAAAGGGACACACGAAAAACGCAGCGATTCCATGGCCCAAAGGTACCGGTTTTTGAAATTTCGACCTAAAGTGGCAACCTTTGCCTAAATTAATTGTTTTAACACGAAATTTTTCTAAAACCTTGACCATGATAAAACGCTATTCGTTGTTGCTGACGGCCATGCTGCTCGTCGCCTTCACCGCCCACGCACAAATCAAAACGCCCTCGCCAAGCCCTGTAGGCAAAATATCCCAGGAAGTAGGCCTGGGCAAGGTGGAAGTGGAATACTCCCGCCCGGGCGCCAAGAGCCGCACCGTGTATGGCGATCTGGTGCCCTTTGGCGCTATGTGGCGCACCGGCGCCAACGCTTCTACCAAGATCAATTTTACGGAGGATGTGACCTTCGGCGGCGTCGCCGTTCCCAAAGGCAATTACGCCCTGTACACCATCCCGGGCAAAAATGAATGGGAAGTGATCGTGTACAAGAACACCACTTTCTGGGGCACACCCGACAAAGACTTCAACGAAGCCGACGTCGCCGCAAGGGTAAAGGCTGCATCGAAAAACGTGAAGGAGTTTGTCGAAACATTTACGATCAACCTCGCCAACATCAGCAACAACGCGGCAGAACTTCAGCTGGTATGGGAAAATACCGCTGTCTCCGTACCCCTGACCTTCGACGTGGACACCAAAGTGATGGCCGACATCAAAGCGCAGATGGAAGGCCCGTCCGCCGGCGTTTTCTACCAAAGCGCCCGCTACTACTACGAGGAGAAAAAAGACATGAACACGGCCCTGGGCTGGATCAACACCGCCCTCGAAAAAGGCGGCGAAAAGTTCTGGTACCTCCGCCTCAAAGCCAATATCCTCGCCGAACTGAAACGCTACCCGGAAGCCATCTCCACCGCCGAACGCAGCACGGAAATTGCCCGGAAAGAAGGCAACGCCGACTACCCGCGCATGAACGACAAGTCGATCGCGGAGTGGAAAACGAAGATGAAATAAGTTTGGCACTATAAGGATTGGCAGGGGATCGCTGCACAAACACGGTAACGAACGGATGACAGCAAACATCCGGGGTTGGATGTGTTTTTGCGGCGATTCCTTTTTTAAAACAAACCGCAGAGGACGCAGTGGCCTAACAGCAGAACATCAAGGGTTATCCTCCGTGTTCCTCTGTGAGTCCTCTGTGCCCCTCTGTGGTTCCTTTTAAAATAAACCGCAGAGGACGCCGTGGCCTCGCAGAGGAACACCGAGGGTTATCCTCCGTGTTCCTCTGTGCGCCCTCTGTGCCCCTCTGTGGTTCCTTTTAAAATAAACCGCAGAGGACGCCGTGGCCTCGCCGTGGAACACCGAGGGTTAACCACTGTTCCTTTTTTTCTACCTTCGTGCTTCCCACCCATTTTTCACCGCCAAAGCCAGTAGCCTTCGTGCAAATCCACACAACTGAGTTCATCGCGAGCTATCCACGCGAGAACATGTGCCCAAAGGACGGTCTGCCTGAGTTTGCTTTTATCGGCCGGTCCAATGTGGGCAAATCGTCGCTCATCAACATGCTCACCGGCCGCAAGGGACTGGCCAAGGTGTCGGGCACGCCGGGCAAGACCCGGTTGATCAACTTTTTCCGGATCAACAACCGCTGGTACCTGGTCGACTTGCCCGGCTATGGCTACGCCAAGGTGGCGAAAACCAAGCTCAAGGAACTCAATCAAATGATCGAAGGGTATCTCGGTCGCCGTCAAACACTGGCCCTCGCGTTCATCCTCGTAGACGCCAACGTGCCGCCCCAGAAGGCCGATCTCGAGTTTATCAACTCCATGGGGGCGGCCAACGTGCCCTTTGCGCTGGTGTTCACCAAGACAGACCGGCTCAAGCCCAGCCAGCTGGCGCAGCACACCGCCGCCTTCTTCGCAACCCTGTCCGAAACCTGGGAGACCATCCCTCCGCACTTCATCACCTCCGCTGAATACCGCACCGGACGCGAGGAACTCCTCAAATTCATCGAAGAGGTGATGGCGTCCATTTGAAAAAATGCATCTTTGCGCGACCTGATTCCCACATCTTGAAAAAGGAGCTCATCATTTATCCTCAACTGATTGAGGACATGGACGACTGGCCGGTTAACCGGATCAGCAAGGAACGCGACGCCTTTATTCGCCAAATCGATGCCTTTACCTTCAATCGGTTGATGGAAAGGCACCGCGGCGATCTGTCCGATCTGATCGTAAAAACCCTTTACCAGGAGCGCCAGCGCATCAAGGAACAGCCCTGGAAGATTGACCCGCCCGATCAACGCCCATTCTGGAATGGCGTGAGCAAACGCATGATCAAACGTTCGCTGGACCGCGAAGCGGCAGAGTCCCGCGTAGAAAACGAAGAGCTGCTGCGGCAGATCATCCACCGGTATTCGGAGGAAATCGTCGGCACGTTCAGCACCCGCACGTTCCGGTTTGCGCGCCGGTTCCTCACCATCCTGTTCAACCGCCTGTTCAACGCAGCCGTAGGCAAAAGTTTTCGAAGCCTCATCCGCGGCCGTCGCAACCTGTACGAGCGCCTGAACATTGTGGGCGAGATCGACACCACCCGGTCGCTATTCTCCAAAGGTACGGTGGTGGTGGTGCCCACTCATTTCAGCAACCTGGACTCCATCCTCGTCGGGTACGCCATGGATCAGATCATGGGCTTGCCGGCCTTCTCCTACGGCGCCGGACTCAACCTGTACAACTTCGGCCCCGCCGCCTACTACATGAACCGGCTGGGCGCCTACCGCGTCGACCGGCGGAAGAAAAACGCCGTTTACCTCGAAACGCTCAAGTCGATGAGCACCCTGAGCATCTACCGGGGGGTGAACAACCTGTTTTTCCCCGGCGGCACCCGCTCGCGGAGTGGCGTGCTGGAGTCCGACCTCAAAATGGGTCTCCTGGGCACGGCCGTGGAGGCGCAGCGCATGTTGTGCCAGGAGGAGAGCGACCGAAAAGTGTTCATCGTACCCATGGTCATCGGCTACAACTTTGTGCTGGAAGCGCCGTTTCTCATCGAACAGCACCTGCGCCAAACCGGCAAAGAACAATACCTGCGCCTGCGCGACGAAGGCTCACGTATCCGGAGCTGGCTGCGCTTCTTCTGGCGCTTTTTTTCCACCACCAGCGACATCACCTTAAGCGTCGGTCGACCGTTGGATGTGCTGGGCAACTTCGTCGACGATCAGGGCGTCAGCCGCGACCGCCACGGACACACCATCAACATCCGCGAATACTTCATGATGGAAGGAACGGTCAACGAAGACCGGCAACGGGAAGGGGAATACACCCGCATCCTGGCCGACAAGCTGGTGTCGCGCTATTACGCCGAAAACGTGGTGCTGTCCAGCCACCTCGTGCCCTTTGCCGTCTTTGAGATTCTGGCGGCCCAAAACCCCCGGTTGGACCTCTACGGACTGATGCGCGTGCCGGCCGATGAAACGACGTTCCGGTTCGGCACCGTCGAAAAGGTCGTTGTCGCCCTCAAACACCGCCTGTTCGAAATGGAGCAGCAGGGCTCCGTCAGGCTCGCTTCCGAAATATACCTGCCGGCCGACGAGCTTATCCGCCAGGGCGTGCGCAAACTGGGCGTTTTCCACAGCCGCAAACCCTTGCGGTTCAACAAAGAGGGCGATATTGTTTCTTCCGATTTCAAAGTGCTGTACTACTACCACAACCGACTTTGCCATTACGGACTGGAGCGCGTGGTGGCAGCCAGTCTGGAACACGAAGGGTAGCACTTTTTTTTCCCTGAAAGGCTTTGTGTTGTGAAATATTCATTGGATTTTTGTGCAATATGTTGCCCTTTTTTCCATCCAAAAAAATCATCCTGATGACTCGCCCTCTCTTGCTGCTGTCGCTTCTGTTCATTTTTCCGTTATGCCTCTCCGCACAGGTAAAAAACGGATTTAAAAAACTCGAGGATCGCGAATACCCGGACGCCGTGGAGGCATTCGAAAAGTGTTTTGCGAATAACGATCAGGATACGTGCGCTTGTGCATTTGGCCTGTCGAAAGCGTACCTGGCCCAGCGAAAAGACCCCGCAAACATCGATCGCGCCGAGCAATACTACCTGCGATGCGTGGCTTGTTACCCTGAGGCGGAGAAGGAACAAAAGGAAGAATGGAAAGAGAAATACCGCCTCTCCGCAGGATCCCTGAAAACCCTGGGACGGAACGTAGCCAACGCCGTCTGGAAGGCAAAAGGCGATACTGCCTCCGTTCAGGAAGCCGATTTGTACTTGCAACATTTCGAAAGCCTTAGCCCGGAAAACGACACGGCTGCCTACGGGATTCAGGAAAAAGCCGTAAAATCAGTCCTGAACGGTTCGGCCGACTATCCGCTTACCCAATATGTGTTCGACACCCGCATAGAAGCTTTGCGGAAGCCGGAAAGCCCTAAAACGACGGCCCTTGAGCAACTGTTGGTGGAAAAATACTTCGAACAAAAACCGGGCGCATCCCTCCGCGGCTTTGTAGCCGAAAACCCCAGGCACCGATTTGCCCAAAAAGCCGACAGCGAGGCCATGCTGGTCGCCTGGGAGTCGGCGGCATTGGCCCCCAAGCTGGACAGGCTGGCTATGTGTGATGACCCGCTTGAACTCAGGCTCCTTGAAGAACAGGTGGACATCTTGCTGAAAAACGACCCGTCTCTGTTAAAACAAGAAGGACTCACCCCCACCCAGGCGGCGGTGCTGGCGGATCTGGCAGGCGCCGGCGAAAACATATCGCTGGAAGACCGCGTGCAGATCCGGCGCCTAAAAGCCGAAATCGCGCGCAACACCAGGGCGCCCTTTAACGATGTAAAAGAACTGACCCGCTCGTTTGTACAACAAAAAAAGTGGCCGGCAGCCGTCTACCTGCTCGAACAGGTCAAACCCCATTACCCGAAGGACAGCGCCTGGATCGAATCAACCTATGCGATCGTTTCGGCGCCGGACCGGAAAATCACGCGAAAAAACATCGGCCCGGCAGTGAACAATGCGAAAAGCCAGTACCTCCCGGTTATTACAGCCGATGGACAGACGTTGTACTACTGTCAGGAGGAGAAAGGCCCACGCCTCTATGAAGACGTGTACATGAGCCGGCGGGTGAATGACCAGTGGACCCAAGGAGAAATGGTGCCGCTGATGTCCACCCCGGCTGTAAATGAAGCCCCGCTTTCCATTAGCGCCGACGGCAACTACATGCTCCTGTTCCGCAACGGGAAACCCTTTGAAACGACCCGGACAGCCGGCGGGTGGACGGAACCGCGTCCGCTGGCACTCGATCTCCGCCGGTTTGAATGGGTGGGTACCGTGCAGATAGCCGCCAACCGGCAGGTGTTGGTTTTTGAGGCATCGCCGACCGTGCCTCCGACCGACATCGACATTTATATCAGCACCATGAACGAGCTGGGCGATTGGAGCGAACCGGCGCGCCTGGGCGCCCCCGTCAACACGGACGCACTGGAGCGTTCACCTTATTTACACCCGGATATGACCACCCTGTACTTCAGTTCAGCCGGGCATCCGGGTCTGGGCGGTACGGATGTGTTCGTCTCCCGGCGGCTCGACAGTTCCTGGATGCGCTGGAGCGAGCCGGTCAACTTGGGCAAGGAGATCAACACCGTAGGCGAGGACTGGGGGTATCGGGTGGGCACCGACGGCCAAACAGCCTGGTTTGCTACCGAGGTTTCCAAGGGCAATCAGGATATCTTCACGGCAACCCTCCCGGAAGAAGCCCGCCCGGAAGCCGTTTGCTCATTTAGCGTTCATTTACAGGATGAAAATGGGGATCCACTCGATGCGGAAGTGGTTATTGAAGATCCCCAAAACGGTGTGAAGATCGGCTCGTTCCGCAGCAACCCCGCCACCGGCGATGTTTTCCTCACCTTGCCCACCGGCCCAACGTATTTTTATTACGTCAATAAACGCAATTACTTCCCGGAATCGGGCCAAATTGAATTGAGCACTTGCATCCATATTAAAGATACCGTAACGCTGCGCGCGATCAGCACGATGCTTGTAACGGGCAAGTCTGTGCTGCTCAACAACATCTTTTTCGACTATGACCAGGTAACCCTTCGCGCCCAATCCCAATTCGAGATCAAGCGACTGGTGAATCTGGCCAAACAGGAAAAGGTGAAAGTGGAACTGCACGGGCATACCGATAACCTGGGCGACGACACGTACAACCTCGAACTTTCCCAGCGCCGGGCTGAGGCCGTGCGTGCCGAACTGATTCGATTGGGGCTCCCGGAAGACCAGGTCGCAACCAAAGGATTCGGAGAAAGCAAACCCATAGCTTCCAACGAAACCGAAGCCGGCCGGCAGCAGAACCGACGGGTGGAGGTGCTGTTTCTCCAATAAGCGCAATACCTTTGGGCAAACTGCTTGTTCCGCTATGACATACGACAATCTACTCCTCCACGTGGCCGACGGCATCGCCACCGTCACCATCAACCGGGAAAAAGCGCTCAATGCGCTCAACACCCGGACGCTCTCCGAACTCCGCCACTTTTTCAGCGTCGCCGCACCCGCGCTGCCCGATCTCAAAGGGGTGATCCTCACCGGAGCGGGCGACAAAGCGTTTGTCGCAGGCGCCGACATCACCGAGTTCCGCGAGCTGACTCCGGAACAGGGAGCCGCCTTCGCCCGAAACGGGCAGGAAGTGTTTTTCCTCATCGAACGGTTCCACCGCCCGGTGGTGGCTGCCGTTCAGGGGTTTGCCCTCGGCGGCGGCTGCGAGCTGGCCATGGCCTGCCACCTGCGCGTGGCCGGTGAAAAAGCGCGCTTCGGCCAGCCCGAAGTCAACCTGGGCCTCATCCCCGGGTACGGCGGCACCCAGCGTCTTGTACAATACATCGGCAAAACCAAAGCGCTGGAACTCATGCTCACCGCCGACATGATCGACGCCCCCGAAGCCTACCGCCTGGGCCTCGTGAACAGGGTGGCGCCACAGGGCGAAGAGGTGTCCATGGCCACATCGCTGATTGAAAAGATTGCCGCCAAAGCGCCCGTGGCCGTCTCCAAAGTAATCGAAGCCGTGAACGCGTATTTTGACGGCCCAAACGGCTTCGAGGCCGAGCTGAAAGCATTCGGCGATTGCTGCGGCACCGAGGATTTCCGGGAGGGCGCAACGGCGTTTCTGGAGAAGCGAGCGGCGATTTTTAGCGGTTGGTAGTGGGCAGTCGGTCGTCGGTTTTCGGCTTTCGGTAGTCGGTCATCGGTCTGTCCATTACACACAAGTTCTTTGAAATAGTGAGATGCCAAGGGCTGATAAAATCTTTCGGCCAATGTTTGTTATTATATTGTTATTAAATATCTTAGGCGCTTGAATGCAACAAATGCACGACCTCTCCGAGGTCGAAAAACGTTGTGAACGAACGATTCTACAAATGCAGCACCTCTCCGAGGTGCTGCAAAGGTTATTATAAACGCCCTCAGCGGAATGACCTCGGAGAGGTCAAACCTTTGTAGAATTGTGCAGTATCAACGTTTTTACGACCTCAGAGAGGTCGAACATTTGTAAAAGCTAAGCGCAAAACCCTTGCGGTTAGCATAATAAATCTTTACCCAATCACGCCGTCAATGCTCGACATGCCAGGATTTCAAAAAACTTGTGTGTAATGGACAGGTCATCGGTTGTCGGCTATCGGTAGTCGGATGTCGGTAGTCGGTAGCCTACGCGCTACAACCGATAGCCGACAACCGACCGCCGATAGCCGATAGCCTATTTAAGCACTACTTTCTGCGCCGAAAACGCATTTTCGCCTTCCAGGCGGATCAGGTATGCGCCCTTGGGCAACTCGCTGATGTTCACGAACAGGTTATACACGCCCGCTGGGTAGGGCTGTGCAGCCAGGCCGTTCATCACCAGCTTGCCGTTGAGATCGTACACGTTGATCGCTGCGGTGGCGGCGGTTTTGAATCCTGCCTGCATGTACACGTCGCCGCTGGTGGGGTTGGGGTAACAGGAGAAAACCGTTACGGCGCCGTAGGGCGATTTAGCCGAAACGTTGAACCGTTTGGGATCCTGCGGCGCGGGGATATCCTGCTGAGGCTTGGGCGCGGTGGGCGTAGCGGCAAGGGTCAAGTGGTTGGCGGCGTTGAGTGTGCGGGCGCCGGCGCCAAAGTTTTCGCCGATGGTGTCAGCATAGACCGTGGGCACGTAGTAAAAATCGGCTTGAGCGGCGTCGCTGCGCAGGTCGAGCAGGAAATAGCCGTGGCGGTCCAGGTCGACGTACTTGAGGTGTGGGTTGTAGTTCCCCAAACCCGGAACGGAGTTGTTCATCAGGAACTCAAACTGGGCAGTTTGCGTGGCGCCGATGGCCTCGTCGAAGTTGGGCGACGACACGGAGGGCGTGCCGAACTCCACAGCCCAGGATCCTTCGCCGGTAGCGGGGGTGTAACCCTCCTGCGTGGCGGCATTGTACGGGTTGGCCTGGGGCAGGTTGGCGAACTGGGCAACCGGGTACAGCACCGCCTGTTCGGTCACGTCGAAAGCCCATGAGGTGTGGGAGTCGCCGGTGATGACCACCACGTTGTCGATGTTGGCGTTGCGCAGGGTGTCGATGATGCTGTTGCGTTGGGTGGGATAGCTCTCCCAGTTGTCGATGAACAGATCTTCGGAGGCGCGAATGGAGTCAAGGTTGGTGGGGTCGGGCATTCCGTCGAACGCGCCGGCGGCAAAGCCGACGTTGAACGTGCTGAACAGCACCTGGTTGCCCAGGATTTTCCACGTGGCCGTAGAGTTCTTCAGGTTGTCGATCAGCCAGTTGTATTGGGTGGGGCTGATGATGTTGCGCGCCGGGCTGTCCGGCGTGTCAAAGTGGGGCGGCGGCTGCACGCGGCCTTCGAGGCGGGTGTCGAGCATGAGCAGGTCGGCCATGTTGCCGTAGCTGATCTTGCGGTAGATGTTTTCGCCGGGGTAGTCGCGGATGGGCAGCCACTCGAAGTACACCTTTTTGGAAACGGCCTTGCGGTCTTCCCAGGAGCCTTCGTTGGGCTGGTGGTTTTCGGCGCCGTCGACGTAGGAGTCGTTGGCCGACTCATGGTCGTCCCAGATGGTGATGAAGGTGTGCTGTTGGTGGGCGCGGATGAGTTTCTCGTCGAGGCGGTAGAGCGAGTAGCGGGTGCGGTAGTCGGCCAGGGTGAGGATTTCGGTGGCCGGTTCGTTCACGCGGTCGGGAAGCTGGATGCCATAGGTACCCGCGCCGTATTCGTAGATGTAATCGCCCAGGTGGATCACGGCGTCGATGTCGTTGCGTTTGGCGATCTCGCCGTAGGCGTTGAAGTAGCCGCCCTCGTAGTTTGAGCAGGAAATGACCGCGAACTTGAGGTTGTCTACCGGACCAGCGGGACAGGTTTTGGCGCGACCGATAAGCGAGTTGCCGGCGGACGTCTGGAAGTAGTAGTAATACGTCGTGCCGGGGTTGAGGCCGGTGAGGTTGACCTTCACCGTGTAGTCTTGGTTGGGCGTAGTCGTGAAGGCGCCTTCAACGACGGTGTTGGCAAACCCGGTGTCGGTGGCCACGAAGTACTTGCCGGAGATGGACGGCTCGTTGTTCTCCGGCGTCACGCGCGTCCAGATCACGACGCTGGTAGCGGTGGGGTCGCCCGAAGCCACGCCGTGGAAGAAAGGCTTCAGGTCGGCATTAAAGCCGCTGCGCTCGCGGCTGACCTTGCCGATTTGGGTGTTTTGGGCAAAAATACCGGTGCTGAAGAGCACCAGCGCGCAAACAAGGGTGTACATGCGTTGCATAGAAACGGTTGTTTTGTGTTTCGTGATTGAACAACAAAAGTGCGAATTGGTGTATTAAGCCAAGGTTAAATTGAACAATCGAAAGAAAATACGCATTTTTGCCACAAAAAAACCATGTCGGAAGACACCCTTTGGGAAATCGTCGACCTGCTCGACCAGGGCGATGTCGTATACTTCCACCGCGAAAACGGCGAACTCCTCTCCCACCCCGACCCGAAACGCTGGGAATACACGGAGTATGAAGAACAAATCGAGGAGGTAAAAACCCGGGTGGATGCCCAACCAGAACAGTACATCGCCATTGAGCCACCAGAGCCTAAAGAGGCGTTTTACATCATGGAAGCCTTCCTGAACAACGTGCAGGACGAACACCTCAAGCGCCACCTCACCGAGGCCCTGCACAGCAAAAAGCCATTTCGGTATTTCCGCACGGCGGTGGAGGACTCAGCCATGCGCGAAGATTGGCTTGATTTCAAGGACGCGTGGATGAAGATGTGGGTGACGGATAAGTTGGAGGGGATGGGGTTGAAGGGGGGCTGAACGCGTTGTTTGGTGGCCGGAATGTGGGGTCGGAAATTCCGAAATAAATATTTCGTTTCAATTCCAAAATGGTGCGATTCCAAGCCGCAACAAGCAAATGTATAAAACACTAATAAACAAGTGCTTATTGCAATGATTTTCCAATATAAGGACTAGTAAAAGTCGTCGACCGCCAATAGTGCAAATATACCGGGAGATCGACGACTTTTTGTCAGAAAAAATTATCCAGGTCATTTTTTTCCCGGCCGATCACCTTTTTGTCCAGCCATCGTTGTTCCCGGCTGCTGAAGATAATCAGGCTGTCTTCCGCCGGTTTCATCAACTGCCGCGCTTCGTGCTCCAGTTCGCGCAGCTTGAGTTCCGTCAGTTCCCCTTCAAATACAGAGTTTTGTATCCAGTGCAGGTAGCGCCGGCAGAGCTTGAGCATTTTGGCCACGCGCTTCTCGCCGATGTCGCAAACCAGGATCACGTACATATCACCACCACATTTTAAAGGGTTTGTAAGCCTCCGACATGCCCAGGATGTACTTGCTCAGCTTGTAGCACTCCAGGCGAATGAGGTACTTGTACGACACCTTTTTATTCAGTACCCGGTGTTGTATGGTTTCTTTGAGCCGTTCCTCGAAGGCGCGCAGGAAAATCTGCTTGCCGGCGTCGTTCAAAAAACAACCGTTCAATGCGTTGTCGAAGTGCCGCGCCTGGAGTTCGCGTTTATTCACCAACGAAAAAATGGTGCGGTCCACCACCAGGGGCTTGAACACTTCGGCCACATCCAGCGCCAGGGAGTAGCGCCGGGCGCCCGGCTCATGCAGGAAGCTGATGGTCGGGTTGAGCTGGGTGTGGTAAATGGCGTCCAGGGCCCGCGTGTAACACATCATGTTGCCGAACGAGATCAAGGCGTTCAGCTCGTTGCCCGGAGGCTGCTTCATGCGGCGCTCCATTTGAAACTCCGACACGATCCGGTCGAACGCCGCGTAGTACGTCTGCCGGCAATTGCCCTCCACCCCCATGAGCGCGGGCACGTCGGTCACTCCGGGCAGCGCTGCACGGTATTGCTCCAGGGCGTCGAGGTAGCTATCCAGTTCCTTGCCCCGCCCGGCGTAATACTTCAGGTTGCGCAGCATGTTGGCCGAGGCGCCGGATACAAAGCCGCGCGCTAGGTGCAGGCGACGCACCGGATCGAGGTAAGCACGTGTTTGCTCCACCTGCATTTTGCCGGCCAATAGGTACTCTTTAGGCTGAAAAGAGCCAGTGTAATGCTCATGGTAATCAAAAAAATGCACACTCACCCGGTGCTTGCCCAGGAAATTGTACAGGGCGCTGTTGGCGTCGAGACTGCCGAAAACGTACAGGTTCTCCAATCCTTCCACGGGGATGAACTTCGCCGGCAATTCCTCGCCTTTTTCGCCGAGCGGAGTGAAGCGCAAGGTGTTATCCTGGCGGCTGAGGCGGCCGGGGTTGAAGAGGTAGTAGGTGGATTTCATGAATTTTGTCGATTTTTAGTCTTGACGACAATTTTAAGTGGACTGGCAGTGCATTTTTTTGCACTGAAGTGCGATTTAGGGCTATCTTTGTACCTGCAATTTTGTTGTTATGGAAGCGAAAGTGATCGTACAATTCAACTCCCATGAAGAATTGATTCGCTTTTTGGAGCTTATCAAAGATAAAGGCTGGGTTAACTTCATGTTGAAGGTTAAAGGGGAAGATCGTGTCTATTTGGAGGATATGAAAAAGAAGCAGTTAAATACGGAAGAGCCCACCTCATCCCCGGTTCAAAAGAAGTGGAAGGGCGTTGGATCCATCGATTCGGAGGGGCGTTTGGATAGCATTCCGAACCTGCGCGATTTTGCATACGATGAGTAAAGTGCTGCTGGATACCAATATCCTGATTTATGCTTTGGACAAGTCTTGTACGGCACATGTTCAATGTCTCTCCTTATTGCAAGACCCCCAGCTTGAGTTTTACATAACCACAAAAAATATTTCAGAGTATTTTGCGGTTTGCTCAAAACTGAATTTTGATTTTTCATCAGTTGAAATTTTTTATCGTTCTATTTGCCAAAATACAACCATTCTATTTCCAGACAGCAACAGTTTAAGCGTCTTTGAAAGCTTAATGGCAAAATACCGTCCGAGGGGAAACCGGGTATTTGATTTCGAAATCATAGCCGTTGCATTGGCAAATCAGATTTTTGAGATAGCTACCATGAATGTTGCCGATTTTTCAAACGTATCCGAGATCCGGCTCAAAATGGTGTAATGGTTATTCTACCTCATCAACATAACACAAATCCCGGTACGCACACGAGCGGCAAATGGGCCGGTTAATCACCGGCGGGCAGGTAGACATGCTGATGACTTCCATGACTTGCTGTTCCCAGATGCGGATTTGTTCCATGTCGGCGTCCGTCAGCGCAGGCCGTAGTTTGCATCCCACAGGAATTTGGCGTATTTTTGTTCAAAATTTTGACCATGACAGGTTCTCAGAAGGTGTCGATTCCGGTGCAAACAGAACTGGATCTGGATTCGGTACTCAAAGGGCTCGACCAGCTTGACGCACCCGAGGTGGAACAGTTTCTTCATCAGGTCGGCAGTGTTTTGGCGCGTAAGCGGGGCGCCGGGCACTTGTCGGAGCGGGAATCGGAATTGATGATGAAGATTAACCAGGCTATTCCCCAACAAGAAAAGGCGCGTTTTACAGTGCTCACTCATCAATCGGAGGAACGACAGTTGTCTTTGGAAGAGCATAATGAGTTGACCGGTTTGACAGCAGTATTGGAAGCATGTTATGCGGAGCGGTTGAAGTGGCTGGTTGAGTTGGCGCATTTGCGGGGTGTTTCTTTGGAGGATGTGATGATTGGGTTGGAAATAGGAATGGATGAAAGCGGTGGCTGAAGCCAAGATTAGGGGTGCTTTTCGAACCATTGTGTTTGAAAATGCCGGTGGAGTTTGTGAGTACTGCCAAACTCCGGAAAAGTATTCTGTCCAGCCATTTGTTGTCGACCAGATTATTCCTGTTTACAAGGGAGGAAGTGACCGTGCAGAGAATTTAGCATGGGCTTGTGGCGGTTGTAATGCTTATAAACACACACACATAGAAGGATTTGATGCATTGGAAGGGGTTTTGATTCGTTTATTCCACTCGCGAAATGACAAGTGGGCAGAGCACTTCTCCTGGAACCAGGATTTTTCCATGATTGTGGGCACATCAGCCATTGGCAGAGCGACAGTTGAAATTTTGCAATTGAACCGGGCCGGTCTGATAAATATTCGGAAACTGTTGGTAATGATCGGCCAATTTCCAAATGCACGTTAACAAGCATTTGAATATTTATTCGCTTTATCAAAGAATTCGTTCATCAAAGAAAGTCTCTGAAATCGGCTCGGCACTTTTTTGCAACCCTAACTCACTCGAGTAAGGAAGTTTTATGACCATAACCATAACCTTAATTTCCATTGGGTTCGAAGCTTTCCCTGCAGCTGACGCTATTTCAAAAAACCTAGATTCCAGTATTCCCACTCTAAGCCATCTTGCTGCTTCACCCTTTCGAATGCTAACTTTTAACCGCTGAGCACCTATGAAATCAAAATTTTGCATCATCCCTACAAATCGTGGGTAAAGTTGGACCGGCAACACTTTTTCTCCGTCAAACTGTTTGTAAAAATCAGCTTCGGACTGTTCTGATTGCTCCATGGGCGCTAGCTGGTTGAGTGCATTTTTCAAATAGCGCTTGGTAACCTCAAATATCTCCCTGTCCTTTTCGGAAAAATCCGGATAGACAAAGTCAATTAGCGCCTGGAGTTCCTTCTCATATATAACGCCTTCATTTTTCTCGCTAATTTGCTTAAGGACATTCAGCGTATTCGCAATAACTTCCGGGTTAGCGTAAATAAATTTGTCCTTGTCGTTGAATCAAACGGGCGATGCGGGTGCGGGGTCCAAATTCTTTGTCAGCGGCCATAGGCTTTCACAGAGGCAAAAAGATGAACGAGTGTTTGAAGGCTCTAAATCTACTCGCCCACCGCAGCCCGAATCTTATCCATATCCAACTTGGTGGCAAAGGCCAGTTCATCCTGTTCCGATGCAAAACCGTTGGTACGGACGAACACCAGCGATTGTCCAAGGGGTATCTGGATTTCGGTGGCGCGCACTTTCCCTCCGTTGCCGTTGTCCTGTATGTCCGTTTTGGCAATCGCCCTGGTAGTGCCTACACGCACACTTTTGTAGCCGGCGCCCATTACCGACGGATTGGACAGGTACATGTTCAGGGTGGCCACCATCGGGGAGTTGGCCAGGATTTGCACTTCGGCGTCGTTGTTCGGGTTGGAAGGATGGCGGTACCTTTTGGTTATCTGTAAGCCTCCGCCCATCATGCCCATAGCGGCGCTGTTTGTTTCCGCCTCACCTTCTGCCTTCAGGCCGTTGATCTCGTCGGGCAGCAACTCTCCTGTTTGGCTGGCAATTGCCTGATTGATCTCGTTGATGGCATCTTGCAGGCTCAGTACCGCTTGTTTGTAATCTTTTTTGGCCAGAAAAGCCTGTGCTTCCTTGATGTAGGCGTCCGCTTGGCCTTGGGCAGCCAGTTGCAAAGAACATACGGCAGCCAGAAAGAAAAATACCAGTTTTTTCATCGGTAGTGCTTTAAGATAATAAGAATTACCATCCGAAAGAAACGGATGATATACCAGACAAAGATATGAAGGAGTTATTAAAAAAACAGTGAAAATTTCAATCAAATTCTGTACGGTTTACCATTGGTTTACAATAATTTAATACACATTTAACCTGTAAGGAACCACCCCCTCCTTAGATTTGCATTTCTAAAATACTTTCACATGAAGCACACATTTTCCCAACCATCCCTCCTCATAGGGAAGGTAGTGGTGGTAACCGCTCTGGTGTTTTTGGCCCTTGCCCTGCAAGCCCAGAACTACACCCTCCAGCTCCTCCACGCCTCCGATTTTGAAGGCGCCACCGACGCCACCCTCGACGCGCCCAACTTCGCCGCCGTAGTCGACGCGCTGGATGACACGTACGCCAACACCCTCATCCTGTCCTCGGGCGACAAC
>JBGSTG010000051.1:0-90622 GCA_041736625.1 Saprospiraceae bacterium
AAATACCTGAAATGTTTGAGCAGAAATGGCTGGCTGCACAAACAGCTAATCCAGCCTGATCAATGAACTTAAGGCCCCAGACAAACCAACCAAACCTTATCTCTTTACAGAAAAGTGTGCGGCAAAATTGAGCCACCTCAAAGAAGCAGTTTTTGGATTTGCGGTGAGTGTCTGTTCTTGCTTACACTTGCTCGTCCAATAATTTTTCCCTGAAAACAGCTGTCGCACGCTCTTCCACAAAATAACTCAAATGGTCGGCAGCAATAATCCGCGCCTGTTGCTCCGCTATCATACCCGCAGGGCCTTTCTGGCTGCTCACCTCCACCAACGTGTCGTGTGGCTCGTCGAAAACGAACCAGTCAAGCGCCTTGCGCGTCACAAATCGCTTGAAACGCTTCCAGAACCGGCCCGATTCCTGGTTTTCGAGCTGATCGAGTAAGGCGATGTCGCCGCCGAGCAGGCTATACCGAACACCGTCCGGTTTGCGCAGGGGGTTGTTGAGCGCTTTGAGGAAGTCGGAGCCGGGTTCCTGTTGGTTCATCGTCACAAATAGCGCCTTGCCCAGTCCTTTGGTCAACAGGGACAATGGCAGGATGTACGGCTTCAGCAACGGAATGCCATTGAGCGCGCGCCCCAGCAACCCGAACAGGCGTTTGCGGACGGTGGCCAGGTCGGAACCCAGAGATGGGGAACCCACCAGCATCAGGTGGGCGACAAAAGGGGCGCCGTCCAGTTGCTCTACCATCCAGCGGCACACCAGTCCGCCCATGGACGGGGCAACCATGGTGAGCCGGGCGCCTTTTTCCGGAATGCAGGCGCCTGCGTCTTTTAGTCGGGCCAGGAGATCGGCTGCCGTTTTTTCAATTGGCGTATTCAGGCTTTCGTAGGTGTATAGCAGAAAGGCGTCGAAGTGCGCCGGGGCGCCGATACGCGTCATGGCCTCGATCTTGTCTTCCGTATTGATGATGTTGCCATGCGTGATGAACAGAATGGATCGGGCTTCGGACACCACCCGGCGAACCTGTTCAGGGTCTGTCACCGGCTCCTCTCCGTGCCGGATCAGGGCAAGCGTATTGGGCAGCTTGCGGTGCTTCATCTTTTTGAAAAACAACTTCACCGCCGTGATGATGCCCCGCGATTGCATGTCTTCGGTATGGGCGCCCAGGACGCCGGGTGTGGGATCGGGCAGGGAGACAATCTCCACATCGCCCTCCTCATTGGTGTATCCCATAGGCAGGTACAGCTCCGTTTCCGCGTCGTAACCGAAGGGTATGATGACCTCGTCGGGCCCTGCTTTTTCGTCAAGCCCAAGTATAAGGGGTTCGGTCAGTTCGCCAAACACGTCTGTAAGTTGGAGAATGGACAGTGCCTCGTCGTGCTGTATCTCCATGGAACGGGTAAAAACAGCTCCCTCCATTTCTGCGTCACCCCAAAGAGAAGCCGGGGGTAACAGGGACCTTTCCAGGCTTGGGTCTGCGCTGCGGGTACCGGCTCCTGCCAGGCTGCGCTTCGCCTCGGCGGCGCTGCACAGGGTGACGCTGGCGCTGAATCCGGGCGGCGCCTGCGTGATCCGGAAACCGGCGCCGGATAGCTGATGAAGATCCACCGCGGCCGAAGGGCAGCTGATGTGCACGGGAATGGTCATCACGCACCAGTCCGGCTTGACGCTGCCCCTTGTCTGTCCGAATCCCGGCCCGCGGCTGACGGACTCAAACTCGTCGACCGGCAATGCGGCCTGGGCCAGGTTGTTCAGGTCAAAAAAGTCGGTAGAAATGAACAACTTGAGGTGTTCGGTGATCCGACGGACGCCCCGGTTCAGGATTTGGGTTTTGATGAGCAGGGGTAAGGCGGTGTAGGTGGCGCCCTCGTTCTGAAAATCGAACGTGTAGGGTTTGCCGGGCGCTGCCTCTGTTGGGTTCAGGGTCAGGGTTACGCCGTGCTCGTTGTCGAGGAAAAGTCCGCCGACAAACAGCCCGGGCTTGTTGATGCGCACGGTACAGCGCAATGCGGGTACTTTTTCCGTAATTTCTCCGGCAGGGTTTTCGGAATAGATGTATTGCAGTTCGACGGCATCCCTGGACACCGGCCGGCCGGCGGCCATGTTGATGGTGTCCGGAGAAATATCCTCGAGAATCTCCAACTGGATGTCAATGTCTTCCGGTCGCAGCCCGGCAAACAGCGGTTTTTCCATTTCCTGCACGAACCGCCACTTGCCCACCTGATCGCAAAAAGTCAGAAATGCGCCGGCGTTTTCCTGACGCATAAACACCGGGTAGTTGCCGTCCTTTTTGAGCAGCATATACCGGCCCTGCTCGTCGGTGCGCACCAGGTAATCGGCTTCGTCGGGTGTCGGGGTATGGACATTGCAATACAGCAGTTCGGCTTCGGCTATGCTGCTCAGCAGGTTTTCGCGGAGCGCGGCGTCGCTGATGTCCACATGAATCCTGATGCTGGGCGCGTTCATTTCCTGCACAACGCCGAGCAGTTTGCCGTTTCGGGCGTCGGATTTTTCAGCGTCGGTAAAAAAATTGTCGGGCGCGTCCAGCACTGAAAACGTGGCCAGCACCTCCTGCACGCGGACGGTGCGTTCGCCGATGCGCACAAACAGCGGGCGCTCGGGTGTTCCCGGCACCACACCTTGCAAGGCGCCGCCTTTGAGCACCCATTGTCTTTTTTCATAAAAAACGGGGAATTCCATCGGATTGCCGCGGAAGCTGCCGTTGAGGAATCCCGCGTTCAGCTCCGCCGCTGCCCAGGCGTCGGCTTGCGGAATCTGGTCGGACACCCGGTTGCGCACCATGGCGCCCGTCCGGCGTGCGATGTCGGCGTAGGTCATGCCGGCGCCACCGTCGTTCAGCACACGCAGGAGGCTGTGGGTGAACACCCCTCTTTGTTCGCCGTCGATCGCCATTTCCTTGGCCAGTTCTCCGTCGCGTGCTCCTGCCAATTGGATATGTCGGGCTTCGCGGGTGTAAAAGGCGCGGCCTTCCACCAGGTTGAAAACCCACTCTGAAGGAGGCACACCCTGTACGCCCAACAGTTCGGCAAAGGGTGTTGTCTTGTAGTTGGCCCGTTCGCGGCGCACACGCACGGCTTCGGCGGGACCTCGTGTGCCGTTTCCGGAGTGGCAGGAGTCGGAAATCACCAACAGATGGGCGTTGGGCTGGTTGCGATGCACGCGGGCGAGCAGGTAGGCGAGCTCTTTGTCGAGCAGGTCGCGGGACCCGTTTCGGCTGTCGAGGCACACCAGCGTCTCGTTCATGCCGTCGGCTTTGAGGTGGGCAAACTCCGGCGTGGCGGGTTCCTGGGAGCCGTGTCCGCTGAAGTAGAACAGGATGAGGTCGCCGGGTTGGACCGCTTCGCCCTGCAAGTGGTCAAAGGCATCAATCAGCCCTTGCCGGGTGGGCAAGCCCCGCTCCCCTACCCCATCGAGCTCGTCCGCTGCGACGCGCAGGGCTTCGGCTTCGTACGGATGTGGCGCCAGCAGGTAGCGTGGGCGCCAGTGGAGGTCGTTTTTCCGGCAGTGGTTTTGAAAAAATTCGCCGATGGCGAGCGCGTCGGGCACACAACCGCGAAGCGGGCTTTGGGGGTAGGCGTTGATGCCTACCAGGAGGGCGTGCAGGGTTTTCATTGGTTGATGGGTTAAGTGCGTATCATGTTAAAGTAGTGTGGCAAATGTAGTTTTAATTCCTTGACGTTTACAACCTCAGAGATATAAATATTTTATACCGTTTTTCCTTTCCTGACATTATCTTTGTTCGATTGTATTCATTGAACCACCAAACGCTAAGAATAACTTTTGAATACCCTTTACCTCACTTTTGCCAACCAATCTGTCGATCCGCTGCCGACCTTACAGGAGGAAGAAGACCTTGTTAAGCGGCTTTTGTCGCCAAGGGAAAAAGAAGGGCACATACTGCTGCATACCGATTCTTTTATTTCGGTGGACAAGATTGCTTCCTCGCTGACTTTGTACAGAGATCAACTGGTGTTGTTTTTATACAGCGGACATGCCACGCGCAACGCGCTTATTTTGCGCGAAGGCATTGCAGACAGCAGCGGTATTGCGCATATGCTGGGGCAATGCCCCAACCTCAAACTGGTTTTCCTGAATGGATGCTCCACAAGCGGTCAGGCGCAGAAGTTATTGGAAAATGGGGTGCCCCTGGTGCTGGGTACCAGTGCACCGGTCAATGACCGATCGGCCACCCGGTTTTCCGTCCGCTTCTTTGAAGCACTACAACAACAGTTCAGCATCCGCGAGGCTTTTGAGTTGGCCAAAGGAGCCCTGGTCGCTACAACACCGGATATTTCCATTGAATTGCATCGCGGTATCGGCTTTGGAAAGGCAGAACAAGCTGAATGGGGGCTGTATGTGCATCCCGAAAAAGAACACTTGCTCGATTGGAAATTGCCGGCCAGGAAGCCTCAGGCACATACCCAGTCCGATTGGGTACCCAATCAGTTGCTCATCGAAAGGTTGATGGATGGCCTGAGGGACTACAATGCAGAAGTACTGCTGTACGCTGAACAAGAGCGCATGGGCAAAAAAGTATCTTTGTCCAAAAAAAGACTTGCTATCCTCAACGCCCTTCCGGCGCCATTAGCCGAGCCACTTCGTAAACTCATGGTGCCTGTCGATGAAGAGAATGAGGGGTACGATAAAATCAGCCTGGCGCGGCTGAGGCAACTTGGACTTGCCTATTACACGGCCATGGAATTGCTGGCATTTACCATGCTCGCCCAATTATGGGAATCGTATTACGACCTTGGCAACCTGAAACTCACCATTGAACAACGCGAGCGCATTTACCGGTTTCTCCAATTGCCCAGGGAAGAGCGCCTGGCAATTGACCTGATCCCGCTGATCCGCACCGTCCGGGAAATTTTCGACGCCCACCAGATTCGTTATTTCGTGCAGGAACTTCGGGAATTGCGCGCCCAGTTGCTCAACGACACGGAACTGTCCAATGCCATTGCCTTTCTGCAGAGCATGGTGAAGCAGACGCAAAACCAACAAACAGAGCCCGAGGACATAGCCTACCTATGCGAACGGGCAGAGGCAAGCCTGGCATCCTTGTTTCTGGGCATCGGATTTATGGCGCGCTACCGCCTGGCAACCATTCAGGGTATCGATGTGGAAAAATACCGCCATCAGCAAAATCCGCAATACCGGCACGAAACCGTCATGCTACACGACTTGCTCGGCGGCTTCGATCATTCGAGCGTGCGGCTGGAAAAGTCAATGGATAATCGTTCTATCTTGCTCATCAATGAAGAAAATTGGGCATATCTGAATCTTTCTCCGTTTGTGATTGACGAAAATGCATTTCGTGACCGCGCCGAGATTTGCAAACTCTATTTCTACTCCCACTACCTGCCCTCTTCTAAATGTTATTTCTTTAAATACGTCAACAAGCCCGACGATCCGCTGTTGGAAGTCGACAAAACCAGGCATCCGCTGGTTTATGATCAACTGGAAGCTTTTTTCGAACAGGTCTTGCAGCAGCCCCTCTGAAACATGCGAAGCCCGTTCAAATTCCTCGATGCATTCAACCTGGCAGACAAGGACAGCTTCTTCGGCAGGGAGGAGGAAGTCGCCGCCTTGCACGACATGGTGCTGCAAAACAGGCTTATCCTGGTGTATGGACCTTCCGGGACAGGCAAAACCAGTCTGGTTCAATGTGGCCTCGCCGCCCGGTTCGATGTAACAGACTGGTATCCGGTTTATTTGCGCCCACATGACATTGGCGATGCGCTTCGGGAACGACTTAAAATGCCAAACGCCGAAGCTGCGGGATTGACCATTCCCGAAATAGTCGACGAGTTGTACGTCAATAACCTGCGGCCGGTGTACCTGATATTCGACCAGCTGGAGGAACTGTTTGTTTTGGGCAGCCGGGAGGAGCAGGAAGACTTCGCCCGAACGGTACTGACCGTTCTTCAGTTGAGCATTCCTTGCCGGGTACTCCTGATCATCCGGGAGGAATACCTTGCCCATTTATATCCGCTGGAGAAGACAATTCCCAAGCTTTTTGACCGCCGGCTGCGTGTGGAAACGATGAGCAGAAGTCGCATTGAAGGGGTAATCAGGCGTTCTTTTGACACATTTCACATCCGGATTCCGGAACCGACAGCTGCCTATATTGAAAAAATGGTAGACGACCTGGGTTCCGGCCGGTCGGGTATCCAACTGCCTTATTTGCAGGTTTATCTTGATCGCCTGTACAAATCTGCGGCCAACAGGCAATGGCCTGCCGAGGCGGACAAATCCAGTTCGTGGCCCGATATCATTTTGACAAGCGACGACTTGCACGATTTGGGAAAACTGGACGACGTGCTGGAAGCTTATCTGGAGGAGCAAAAAGTGGACATCCAGCAGGAGGTGGCTACCCAATTCAAAGATGCACATCCAACGCTTACGACCCAGGTGCTCGATCTGCTTGTTTCCGAAGAAGGCACCAAACGACCAGTTCCTTGCGAAAAGTTGCCCTCGGGGGCCAAAAATTGGAGCAAATGGGTTAATGCACTGCCGCATATACCAACCGACCATCTGGCTGCCTGTGTAGACCTCCTTGAAAAAAGGCGATTGGTGCGTTTTAACGATACGCATATTGAACTGGCCCACGATGCGCTTGCCGCCATCATCGACCGGAAACGCACCCACCAGCAACGGCGGCTGCATGAGGTGCAGCAATTGCTTCAGGCCCAGTTCAAAAGTTTCGGAGACACTGGCGAATTTCTTTCGCGCAGGCAACTTTTGGTGATGGAAGGTTACCTGCCCCTACTGGAGGAGCGCCTTCCGCCTGAAATCATCCAGTTTGTGGTAAACAGCCAACAGGATGTGCTGAAAAAGGAAGAGGAACGCCTTGGGGAAGAGAGGCAAAAGCGCCGCCGGGCCGTCAGGCTGGCTGTTGCAGGTTTCGCGTTGTCCCTGATCGCCTTTACAGCGCTGGGTATAGCGCTTTTTCAGTTCAATAGGGCGCAAAAAGCACAGATAGCGCGGGTATTAAAAGCGGCGGAGGCCCGCAAACTGGAAGGAGAGTACCGTGAGGCAATCTCCTTGTTGGATGTTATCGTCCAGGGTGATTACGGGCGCGTCAGCCGGTCCGAACAGGCGCACATTGATTCGTTGCACCGCAACTGGTCGAACGTTTCGCACCTGTCGGCAAAAGGCGACAGTCTTTACCAACTGACAGAATATCGATTGGCGTTGGACCTGTACAACCAGGCCAACGAGCTGGATCCCGACAACCGCCTTCGGGAAAAGGCAGCGCACACGCTCGTTGAATTGGAACAGACTTTCCAGCGGTCGCTGCTCCAGGGCGAAGCCCTTTGCAATGCGAAAAAATATGACCAGGCGCTTGCGGCCTTCGACAGGGCTCTAAACCTGAAGCCGGGAAATGAGTTGGCACTATTCAAAAAACAGCAATGTCGGTTACGCTAGATATGAAAATAATGCATATAATTTAAATATATATAATTTTATTTTGCAAGAATTAATTAATTTCTTAACTTTGCTTTGTTGTCCAAATGACCAATCATGTATTCCCCCTTTGCTCATCGGTTTATCTTGTTGTTTCTGCTATTTGGCCATACAATGGTATGTAAAGGCCAAACCTTGTTTGCCCTGCAAACACTGGACGATACAGCAACCTTCCGGGTTTTACCGCAAATGCAGCGCTTGAATCTCCAGTGGAGTACAGCGCCCGTTTCCTGGAAAAAGAAAAATAATTTTCCCAGTATTGAATCCGTCGCACTGGAGGACGGCGACCTCTTTGTACGGTACAAAGCGCCAAAACGCAAGCCTAGCATCCAATATACGTTCGATGCGACGATCGTATCCAGCAATGGCGGGCACTTACGCCCCCGGCCGCAGTCAGTCCACGACAAGGAAGAGGCTTCCTCCAAAAATTCACGCATGTGGGTGTGGGAGGACGTGACGCCCGAGCTGCTGGAAGTTGGCGCCGTTTACCAACTTACGGTGCGGCGTTCGTTGATGGGCGCCGTCAATTGCGACGATGTGCGTCCGGCGTTTACACTAAACAAGCAGCTTGTTCATTACGCAGCAGGGGTCGTCGGCCTGGGTCTGGTGGGCCTTGGACAGGCGTATAACACGCAAAAGAAAAACGAATACAACACTTATCAAAACCTCTGGAGAGAAGGCAGTTCTGGGGTACTGGCACAACCCTACTATGCGAACGCACAGGACAAGGACGAACTGGCCCGAATTTGTACATACACCGGCCTGGCCATTTTGGGCATTGACGCCGTTTGGTATGGGCTTCGGTGGATGAAAATCAAAAACAGGCAGAAAATATACGATGAGTTTTGCAATGGACTTTCTTTGAAAGCATCGCCCTGGATCCAGTCTGACGGTGATCGAATGGCAGGTGGACTTCACTTTGGTTTAACTTTTTAACCATCCCGATCATGCGCACATTTTGCAGGCTGGCCATTCCGGTTGTTTTGTTATTCGGTCATTCTACGGCGTTTGGGCAGCATGGATGTTATAACCAAAGCCGTACGGAGGGTATCCGGCTGAGAGAACAGGGCGAATATGATGAGGCCATTAACGTCTTTTTTGCTGCTTTTGTCGACTGCACCGACAAGCCTATGGATGATGACCTGATCGTGCAAATACAAAGAACGCAGCAAATATGGGTAAAAGACCTGGAACGCGCCGTCGCTAAAGAAAAGGCGGCTTACGAACAAGCAGAACGCGCCAAACAACAGGCCCTTGTTGCCAGGGAAGCTGAAACCGTAGCCAAGCTGGAAGCCGAACGTAACGCACAAAAGGCAAAAGAACAGGGTGTGAGGGCGGAATCAATGCGCCTCGCCCTTTTGGCCGACCTGACCCGGCAAACGGGCAGCAAGCAGGATGCGTTGTTGTTGTCGTGGCTCGCACTCCAGGCGCCCGGAAACGACACAGTGGCTTTTGTGTTGAAAGCGTTCGCCGATGCCGTGCGGGATTCTTTTCAAACCGAATTGTTCACAACGGATCAACCGGTGCGGGTAATGCGTCCGGTAGAAGGCACCCCTTTGATATTGACGGAACAGGCTGACGGGCAGATCGTATTGCTCAATCCCCAAACCGATCAGCAGATTGACGGTGTTGAAACCAATGCCCTTGGGGTAGCGGCCGCACCGGATGCACAGCGATGGGCCAGTTGGACGACCGACGGTAAAACCGTGCTTATTCGAAACGAAAGCACCAAACAGTCGGTCGGTGCCGGTGGTCATGCAGAGCCTGTGCGATTCGCCGTTTTTTCTCCCGATGGCCGGCACACCATCACTTGTTCAAGGGATAATACTGCCCGCCTGTGGCGTGCCGACGGCGAACTTGTCGGTGTTTTAGCCGGGCACAGCGGCAACATCTATCATGCCGATTTCGCACCCAATGGTGAATCGCTTTTTACCCGCTCCACCGATGGCCGGGTGATGATCTGGAACACCGATGGCCGGCTTGTTGGCCGGGCCGGATCGGATGAGGATTATTTTTACGATGCCGTTTTTCTGATGCAAGGCGCTTTCCTGGCAACGCTGAATGCTACGGGACGTGTAGACATTTGGCAAAAAAATGGCACCCTTCGGAAAACACTGGAAACAGACAGCCCTGTTCGGACAATGCGTGCCAGTCAGTCGGGAGACAACCTGAGTTTCTTGAGCGCTGGCGGCAAGGTGTACGTGTATTCCACACCGGATAACTTTATGTATGTCGTTTGTGAGCAAAACGTACCTGCCATTGGCTATGCGTATGTTGAGCCAATAGGACACCTCATCACTTGGGACAATGAGCATCACCTGTCGCTTTGGGACCACCGGGGAAACATGCTCCAACGCTGGAAAGCGCATAATATGCGTATTGCATGGGTAGAATCTTCTCCCGATGGGGCATTACTGCTGTCCACGGGCCTGGATGGATTGGCCAGGCTTTGGGATACAAGCGGGCGTCTGGTGATGGAGCTGCCAACCGGAGCCGATGAGACCTTGCCAGCCCGGTTTACTGCGGATGGGCGGCATATTATTTTTGCTCAAAAAGGCAATACACAGTTGTCGCTTGTGCCGATACCGACTGAAAAGCTGGCCGAGTGGAACGCACTGGCACATCAAAACACGGCAGCTATCCGGACCCTGGCCGCCCAACACAATCTTCAGTTTGTCGACGAAATGATTGCGCAACACAAATAGCATTACCAAACCTCCAAATTACAAATCAATGAAAAATTTCATCTTTTGCCTGCTCCTGCTAACCGGCGTTTTTTCACCATTGATTGGGCAACCATTCGATTATCTGATTGATGGCGGTCAGCCCCGCAGCATGCCTGCGAACACTTCACCTGACGTCCTAAACGGCAAAAAAACCGCACTGCCGGTCGATTTTAAGGGAAACCTGGGGCCTTGTGACGTATTTACAACACTTACTTGCGGACAAACCCTGGCCAATCAAACAGGTAGCGGATTTAAAACATATAAAATCACCATTACAGATGACGGTCCGGTTAAATTCATTCTGAACATGCAATCCGGGACCGATCTGGATTTGCGTTTGTACAACAGCAGTTGCACGTTTATCAATCTGCTTTCGCTGGAGTACAACATAACCACCGGCGTTTACCGGGAAGTACTGGATGCACGCCTGACTCCGGGTGATTATTACCTGATTGTCAATGCAGATAATGGTGTGTTGGGCAATTTCAGCATTGGAATGGACTGCACGTGCACCTACGTGGAACCCTATTCGCTGGTGCCCTTTGGAAAACCATTTTTCTGCGATGCCATCGAAAACTATTTGCTGAACACCTCGCTTGACTACCAGTCTACCCGCTGGGACGGACGGGAGTTTTCAAATGGAACCGAGGGGTATGGCGGTATAGCCTCCGAGTTGCCCGCTGGAAACAAGGTGGCGCACTTTGAAAAAACGGCAAACACCGAACCGAATGCCATTTACTATCTGGATAAAAAAGGCAGTGGACGTTGGCGGTTGTCCTGGCGTATGTACACGGAAGCAAGCAAAAAGGCATATTATCGCGTGCTTCACCGTACGGCTGAAAATGAAAACGTGCCCACCTCATTTACCTACTTCAACTGGGCTTATGAAGTGTATATGAATGGAAACAACAGCGGTTATCTCAGAATAGCCGTAACCAACGATACCATCAATTTCATCTATCCGGAATCGACATGGTTCGACGTGGTCAATATTGTCGATATGGATAACGACGTGGCGGAATTATGGATTGATGGCCGGTTTGTAACAAGCTGGCCATTCAGCCTGGGACGTAGTGCGGGACCAAGCGGCTTTTTTAACCAAAACAGAGACACACTGGCCGCAGTCAATTTTTGGGCGCAAACCGACCATCAATTTTATGTGGACGATATTTGCTTTTGGGAGGAAGACGGTACGACTGTGTTTTGTAGCCCCACGGGCGACAAGATTTGCATTGAAAACGGAAAAGAATACGTAAACGATTGTTTTGCCAGGCTCGATTTGTACACCGCAGACGAACACGGTGATTGTTATTCGGTGTGCGACCTGGGCGGAACGTTTATTTACCGTGGCGATACATACAACGGAACCATCGATTTTTCGGAAATCGCACCGGATTCCATCCGATTGGCGCCGTGCGTCCAAAGCGCCTACAATGGCAACGTACCAAACCCTTTGTACACGGATGTATTTGCCTTTTACAATTACGACGGCCAGGATGTGCAACTGATTTTCAACGCCATAGACCCGTTGGTAAAAGCTTTTGTCTTTTCCTGTAGTTACGATGATTTCATACTAACCGGCTCCGACCCCAAACCATCCGCACCCTTAGGGTGCCTGAACCGGCAAACGTGTTTGACGGACAACGGAAACACATTTGTGCCCACTCCCTGCAACGACATCTACTACGTGGTGATCACGGGTCCGGCCGGCTCAACATATTCCTTCAACATCATTCCAAGTGGCGATTGTGCATCCGATCCGGATACGATCGGTTGTGGGCAAACGATCAGCGGCACGTTGCCTGCCGGTACCGGAGACGCTTATTTTTCCAATACCGGCGACGCTTATGACGCTTGTTACAACGGCCAAAAAAGCTTGAATGGCGCCGAGCAGGTCTACAAATTCGTGCTGGACAAACCCAGTCAGGTGAAAATAACGGCCACCAGTGGCGGCGCCCTGGCAACTTTTCTCTACGCCTTTGTCTGCGGCAACAGTTGCATCCAGTATGCTGAAAACTCTGCTGTGGACTCCAGTGCGGTTATCCTGACTTCCTTGTCAGCGGGCACGTATTACCTCATTTTGGACAGGCAATCTTCAGCATTTTCACAAAATTACGCCTTGTCGCTGGAATGCATTTCCACGATAGGCACCACAAAACTTACTTCTACAAACATATTTCTAACGACATTCATCGCAGATGGGGCGAACTGTCCATCCGATACGACCGTGCGGCACCAGATCCGGATCAATCCGGCAGCATATCCGTTCAAAAACAGTGACCAACTGGTTTTTTTCGGCGATGACTTTGAATCTATTTCTGCTGACCTGCAGGAGCTTTGGGGGGCGCCGTCAGGACAAAAACTCGTCGTGATCTCCCAGGATGACCAGGTGAACGACTCGCTCAAATGCGCCTTTGCTATCGGGGATACCATTTATATGCGGATTGACCCTACTGAGCCGGGCGCGCTCAATGTGCTGGAAACGCGGGTGTTCTTTGACACCGTGCCCGGTACCAACGCCGGTCCGGTTTTTAAAACGGCGGGAATCAGTTATATCGATTCCATTGTCATCCTCGATCGGGTGTTGTTCAGCACCGACAAACAAGTCATCGACGTTAGTCCGGATGTGGCAACGGAGAATTTCCTCGTTCAGTCCAACCGCGACTGGACCATAACAGAAAACCCGTCGGTGTCCTGGCTGGCCATTACCCCAACCCAGGGTACGGGTAGCGAAGTGATCGAACTGGATTTTACACCACAAGCAGCAAACGGATACGCCCCGCGCAGTACCGTTTTGTCCATTGAATCCGGCGACTATCAAACGTTCGTATGGGTACGCCAGAAAGGGAATTGCCCACCCACAACAAACGTCAGCATCACGGCGAGCCAGAATACGATCTGTCAGGGAGATCAAGTGACACTGACCGCAACACCTAATCCTGTCATTGCGGATGTTTACCGGTACAAATGGAATACCGGGGACACCAGTGCTACCATCGTCAAGGCACCCAATGCGTCCACCCCTTACAGTGTTTCTGTAACCAATACCAACTGCGGTATAGATGCCACCCAGACGCGAACCATTACCGTCAATCCCAAACCCTTGCCGCCAACCAGTTTGGGCGACAAAACTGTTTGCGCGGAGATGCCCATTCCTGTGCTCCAGGTGTCGGTTTCCCAACCAAACGTGAATGTAGAGTGGTTCACCGATTCGGTGGGCGGTGTCAAGGTGGGTAACGGACTCACTTATCAACCGTTGTCTCCTGTTTCCGGTACCTACTACGCGCAGGCCACCTTCACCACAACGCTGTGTACAAACCCCCAACGAACGCCGGTCACCCTTACCGTCAACCCACTGCCATTTATCAATACGGGCGCGAAGGACTGCGCCCCCAACCTGAAAACATGGTCGGTAGAGGTGCTTACCGACGGCGTATTGACCACCAACAAAGGGATTGTCACCGGTAATAACGGCGTGTACGTGGTTTCCGGCATTCAGAAAGGCGAAGATGTATTATTGACGTCTACATTCACCCAAACAGGTTGCATGCGCCAGCAGATAGTCGCGGGGCTTCCGTGTGCATGCCCCGTTATCGACCCACCGGACTCCGGCGGGAATGTTGGTGTTTGCGAAGGCACGCCGCTGCCTGGACCTGTTCTCACGGTGGACATCCTGCCCGGGCAACAGGCTGAATGGTACAATGTTGCCGGCGACTCGTTGTCCAGCGGCAAACAGTACCAGCCGGCTACCCCTGGCACCTACTACGCCAGGGCGAGGGATTTGATCAATCAATGCCTGAGCGACGTGACGCCGGTGACGCTGACACTTAACCCTAATCCGACCATGGTGGTCGGCACGCCTTTCTGCTCGGTCGATTTGACTACCTATTCGGTACAAGTGACTACGCAACCCGCTCAAGCCATTCTGTTCGCCTCACGAGGTAATATTTCAGGCCAAAACGGTTCATTTATCGTGTCCGACGTAGCAGAGAATACACCGGTCATCTTAACCGTGGAAGACACTACGTCGGGATGCCTGTTTTCACAAGCCGTCAACGGCATCAATTGCCCGTGTCCGGTGCTGCTGCCGCCCGTAAGCAACGGCGACCAGTCGATTTGTGCCGGAGATACATATCCCGAATTGAGCGTTTCCGTAAACACCGGGGAAACAGTGGACTGGTACGACCTGAACGATCAACCCCTGGTAGGCGGACAGGGTACGTCGCGCTATACGCCACTTTCTCCGGGTACTTTTTATGCGGCAAGAAGGAATTTGACGAACGGTTGTACAAGCATTGAAAAAACAGCCGTCACACTCACAGAAAATCCGCTTCCGCTGTTTTTCAGCGTTAGGGATACCTGCAACGCAAACCTGCAGAGTTACCGGATTATTATTGCATCCGATGGTGATACGCTGATTACCAATCCCGCATTTCCGGTGACGTTTGACGGTGCCGCATATACCGTTTCCCCTATACCCATCGGCACCACAGTGGTTATCCAGTCCAAAGACCTGAGCACAGGATGCGTAGCGACGCAAACGGTTGTGCGCAACGACTGCGATTGCGTGATCGGACCGGCGACCGTCAATGGTCCCAGCCTGGTTTCCATTTGCGAGGGGGACTCCTTGCCTGGCCTATCCGTTTCCGTGAACTTCCCCCAGTTTGAAACAGCGGACTGGTTTGATGTACCGGCAGGGGGATCTCCATTGCCCGGGGGAGAAAGCACTTTAACGTTTGTCCCGGCGCAAACCGGCGTTTATTACGTGCAAACGAAAAAAACAGATGCCCCTTCTTGTGTCAGCGGGACAAGGGTGGCCATCACGGTTGTTTCCAATCCGGCGGTGCAGGTAAACGCCGGACCCGACCAAAATACCTGTGCCGGCGCACCGGTACTCTTAAACGGCGGCATCCTGGGTGCGGCAAGCGGGCAATGGGAAGCGTCTGTTGTCGGCGGGGTTTTTGACCCGGAGCCGGGGGTTGTCAACGGCGTTTTTTACACACCACCGCAGGGCGCCGGCTCGGTGACGCTGACGCTTATATCCAGCGACCCGCCCGGTCCATGCCCCGCCAAGTCCGACCAAATGACGATCAACGTGTTACCCAGCCCCTCCCTGAACATCGATTCGATTTATTGCAGCGCCAACTTTCAGACTTATTCGGTGATCGTACAAGCCTCGCCTGCTAATACCATTTTGGATAATATTTCCGGTATACGGGTGAATCTGGGAGGCGGTAAATACCGTATTGACAACGTGGCGAAGAATGAGAACCTTCAACTCACGGGAGTGGTTCCCGGCAGTGGTTGTGTTTCAACCCTCGTGGTTCCGCATCCTGAAAACTGCAATTGTACCGTATTTCCGGATAAACCCGTGTCCAAAGGAGACCGCTCGGCCTGTTCCAAAGACGTCATTTTCCCCCTGTTGGAAGTGGAATCTGTACCTGGCGATGTGGCGGTAGACTGGTACGACGCATCCATAGGCGGCAACTTGCTAAAAGAGGATGCCCTGACTTACCAACCAATGGCTGCCGATATTTACTATGCAGAAACGCGAAACAAAATCACAGGTTGCGTGTCGCCCTCCAGAACAGCCATCGGGCTTCAGGTATTCCAGTCCCCCACCGCCGATGCCGGACCTGACGTTAAAACATGTCCGGAGGGAACAGTTGTGCTCACTGCCGCCGGAACCAATTACGCATACGCATGGAGCAATGGAGAAACAACCAAGTCCGTTAGTGTGCCTGCAGTGACGGCCACCTATGTCGTTACGGTCACAAGTAATGGATGTACGGACGAAGACACGGTAATGGTGACTGCATGGGATGCGCCGACTGCGACCATTGCGCGCACTAACGGTATCAAATGTTTTGGCGATTCGACCGGCACGTTGCAGGTGTCTGCCACCGGAGGCGCCATCCCCTACACCGTCAAATGGATCAACGGGCCCACTTCGCCGACCAACACGAACCTGCCTGCCGGGTCATACGCGGCTGTCGTTACGGACAAAAACACATGCAAAGACACAGCCCAATACCTGCTGGATCAGCCCACGCCGCTTGTGATTGAAAATGTAACTGTGGATTCAACATCGGTTACCGTATTTGACGGGTCGATCACGGTAAACATCATGGGAGGAACCCCTCCTTATTCGTTCGAACTTCTACAGGGCGGGTTCTCGGTGGACACATTGTTTGACACAAACGTATTCAACAACCTGGGCGCAGGTATTTTTATGGTCATCGCACGAGACAGCAACGGTTGTGTTTTGGTGATCGACGAAATATCCACCGTCGTTTCTGCCAAAAATCCGGCTTTGCTGGGTTACGCGGTGATTTGCTATCCCAATCCCACAAACGAAGTGCTGCATGTGCGATTTGATCTGCCAAAACAAACCGATGTTCGCCTGACTATGACCGATTTGCTGGGCAGAACTGTTTTGCAGGGCAAAGAACAAACGATCGGCGACAACACGGTAATTGATCTGGATACCCGTTCGCTTCCCGAAGGCGCATTCATGCTGCGCATCCTGATGGATGATCGATACGAACTGGTGCATAAAATAAACATCAACCGCTAAATCATGTCCAGCCGTACACCGGATTCCATCCTTTTGGGATGGTTATTGGTTTCAGGTATCCTCTTCGGAGGATGCCTGAAACCCTCCGTTGATCCACTCGATTTTTTCAACGTTCAAACCGGGGACGCTTCCATCATCACCCTGGACACCTTTTCTGCAAGAGGAACCATAGCCGAAGCAGGCCTAAGCGTATTGGATTCTTGTGGATTTGTCTGGAGTACCGACTTGGCCGCCATTGGCAATCCGGAAATGCTCCAATCGGTGGTGTATTGCAGCCCGCCGCCACAGGGCAACGGCGATTTCTCCGGGGCACTCCCGACTGCTCCTGACGCAACGGTTTATTACAGAGCCTTTGGCCGGTTGGGCGACAGGAAGGTGTTCAGCGAAACGGTGCGCTCGTTTTCTTTGGGGGCCATTGTGTCCCTGGTTGGTACGGTTGTCGTAGAGAATAACGAAGCCTTGCTGTTCGGACAAATGACCGGGCTGGAACAATACGGGATCAACCTGGATTTTCACGGACATGTGTATTCTGCTACCATGGCACTGCCAGAAATTGGCGCGCCAGGGTGTGATACAACCCAATTGGGGGCAATAAACAATGATGTCATATTCAGCAGTCGTGCAACTGAACTGGATTTAAATACTACCTATTACGTCAGGGCTTATGCCATTAAAAACCAAAAACCATTTTACAGCTCCCGGGCAGACACCTTCCGCGTGCGCGACGGCTGGGTGCGCGTAAATAACTTTCCCGTAGGGTACCACAATGGTACCTGTGCATCTTCGGAGGCCTTGCAAACAGCATTTGCAGGGTTCGGTTGCGGGATCGAAAGCGATTGCCTAAAAGCCGATTTAAAGAAGGACAATTGGCGTTTTGACCTCGCCAGTGAAAGCTGGCAACCCAATAGCGATCCACCGGTTTCCTTTATCCCACGGTTGAGGGTTGACGCCGCTGTTATCGGTAACCAACTGTACGTGCTGGATGGTGAGTTCTCTGAATCCGGGTCGACTTTTCTGACGTTCAACTTTTTCTCCTTCGATCTTTCGAATCAAATTTGGAAGAAACTGCCCGCTCCGCCAGGAACCATGCCTCTGAGAACCCGCGCCGTTTCCTTTGTGCTCCAGGACAGGTTGTACGTCGGCACCGGGCTCAATGTGGACGGCAATCAGCAAGAAACCTGGTTGTCCGATTTTTGGGAATATAATCCGGTTATTGAACAATGGCGTCAGGTCGCTTCGATGCCGCAGGCGCGGGAAGACGCCGAGGTTTTTGTATTTGACCAATTTGCGGTAGTCGGCGGTGGCTCCACCGGGGTGAAATATTTAAACGATTTTTACAAGTTTATCCCACCCGCGCCCGGATCCTCAGAGCCTGGCGTTTGGGAGCAGGTTGCGTCATTCCCTGGTCCTGCCCGAATTTTAGCAACCGGGTTATCCATCGACGGAGTGGGTTATTACGGTACCGGAGTAGACTATGGCGAATACTATTTCGACGACTGGTGGGCGTATGATCCAATAACAAACACCTGGTCGGCCCGAACGCCGTTTCAAGGCGGAAAACGGGTCGGAACCATGGGATATGCGCTCAATGGCAAAGGCTACCTCGGCACAGGTCTAAAACGGGTTGTTGAACCCAATGGAAACAACGTGACCAACGAGTTACAAAATGATTTTTGGAAGTACATTCCAAGAAAGGATTGAAAAATTGCGGTCGGTTTGCCCTGCAGCACCGCGCGTTCCATCAATCGGGAATCGCCGGCAATCCGCCAAGTGGAATTGGCGCCTCGTTGGAAAAAAATCAGTTTCGCCGCGGTGGCCCCTCACGCAGCACCACCACCTTCTTCCGCAGCACCAGCCCCGGCCCTTCCAGCACCAGCAGATAGACACCTTCGGGGATATACGACACGTCGATGGCCGCGTTGGTTTGTCCGGCGTCGAGGTTCAGCTGAAGAAAGGGTAGCCCGCGCAGATCGAGCAGGCGCAGGATGCTGCCTTCAGGCGCCGGGTTTTTCCAGGCGGCGTAAAAGGTCCAGGAGGCGGGGTTGGGCCGCACGATCATGGCGCCGGTCTCGGGCGGCGCCCCGTCGCCGGGCAGGAAGTACACCACCTGAGTGGTGGCCGTGTTGGTTTGTATCGGGTCGTTGAAATCGAAGTAAATACTCGCGGTGTTTTCAACCGTGTGCCCCAGGGGGAATGCGGCGCGCGGCCGGATGCTGAAGCGCACGATCCCGTGGCTTTCCGGTTCGTTGGAGAGCGAGTCCGGCAGGTTGATGTCGGCAAAATGCACCACCAAAATTTTTCCGGGCAGAATCTCCCAGGTGCAAGGGTGGCTGGCGCCGATGAAGCGGAAGGAGGCCAGGTCCAGGTCGTCGCTCAGCGTATCGCGGATGATGACAAAATCGGCCGGGTAGTTGCCGGTGTTTTGGAAACGCACGGTGTACACGAGCGAAGGGCGGAGCTCGGCCTCGTCGGGCAGGAGGTAGGCCGGGGTGACTTGTTTGTCGTTGGGGTCGTAGGCGCCTACTACCTGTCGCTTGAGGACGGTTGCGTTGTTGTCGGGATAGAAGTCGCCCTGGATGGGCGTTACCCACGCGTAGCTGTTCACCGCCGTGCCAAGGGGCGTGCCAGCCGGGGTCAGCACCGTCAGGGTGATGGAGATCGTCTGCCCCGCGTCAAGCGTTTGCAAATCCCAGTACAGGGTGTCGCCCAGCATCGACGTGGGCGGCAGGGAGATGTTCTGCACCTGAAGGAAGTCGGGCAACAGCAATTTCAACGCCACATCATCGGTTTGTGCGATGAGGTTTTGTACGGTTACCACCACTTTGGTGGAAAAACCGGGCCGGAACGGCGGGGTGGCGCCCAGGTTCACCGACAAGTCGTACTGGGCCGCCGACGGCGTAATGCCGAAGCGGTACAATCCATTGTTGTCGAAAACGTGCGCCCGGAAGCCGGGTATGCTCACCGAAGGGGGAGCAGGTGGAACAACCCGAATGGTGTCGCCATCGGGCAGGCCGCTAAAAAAGAATTTTCCCAGGGAGTCGGTGACGGTCAGGGCGCCGCTCGAAGTAAACACCTGTATGCCGGGAATGACGGGCTCGTTGCCCTCCTGGATGCCGTTAAGGTTATAGTCCCAAAAAACCAAACCACTTGCCGGGGTATTGCCTGGGCTTATGGCGAAGTCGTAGTTGTACAGTTGCGTATCGTCATAAATGTACCAAACTGGGGAAGATGCCGAGGCATTGGCGGGCAACGCCACGGCAATGGTATCGCCGTTTTGCAAACCGGAAAAAACGTATTGACCCGTAGGACCGGTCAGTTGTTGTGCTTGCCCGGTAGCGTTTACGGCTATCATGTTCAATGCCTTGTCTCCTGCATTGAAAATGCCGTCGGCGTTAAAGTCCATAAAAACCAGCCCGGTGGCGGTGCCGGGACCGGGCAGCACGGCAAAGTCGATGCAGCCGCTGGAACCGGACGGGTTCGCATAATAGGCAAAGAAATTCGGCAAGGTGCCGGGGGAATTGTGCGGCGGATTCGGAACAAACAAGGTGTCAAACACATTCAGCGATGCGAACTTATATTTTCCCTGGGCATTGGTAATTTCCACCTGTCCGGAGGCTGCGTGCACCTCCACCCCGGCAAGATCGGGTTCGTTGGCTTCCTGCATACCATTGCCGTTCAGGTCGTCGAACACAACACCACCGCTAGGAACACCCAGGGGCGCCAGGGTGAATGTTATGGTGCTGTCGCAGCCCAAAAATGAGGTGCACACCTGTTGATAAGTACCTGCTTCACAAAATTTTTCGCCGCAAACGGTCAGGCATTCTTTTGCGCAGGCGTCCCGCACGCCTAAAATTGTCCGGATGGCGGGCCGAATGGTCACCGTCTGCTTCACGACGCTGTCGCATCCGGAAGCCGCCACCAGCGTAGTGCTGTATGTGCCCGAGACCGCCACCTGCGGGCCCCAGGGCAAGGTGTAAGGCGCCTCTTCGGCGCACAAGGTTATAGGAAGCAACACCGTCGGCGGAATGGGGGGCTGGCAAGGGTTCTGGGCGAATGATTCGCCGGTGAGTGCGGCAAGGCAGGTCGCCAAAATGAATTTAAGAGCGGTTGTTGTCATTGCCAAAGTATTTTACAGCAAGAGGCTGGTGAAAAGCAATACGCTGCTTGCCGCTTCGACAAAAATCATCCATAAAAAAGGTTCTCATTATGGCTGGACAGCATTAATTTTGTCCAACAAAAATTGCCACCGCATGAAAAACTGCCTGCTTGCCATCTGTGTAACTGTATTTATTTCCACCAACATACTCAGCCAATCAACCTTTGAGCGGTTTTATGGCCGCAACGGCAATTCCGATGAAATCGCCCTGGCCTCAGCTCGTTTGCCCGATGGTGGCTTCATTGTAACCGGTGAGACTTACCTGACTTCTTCGGGCGGAAAGGACATATTATTGATGCGAATAGACTCTACAAGACAAATGCTGTGGAACAGAAGTTACGGCTTTTCAGGAGATGACGCCGGGTGTATCGCTATTGGGTGATCAAAGTAAATGGGGAGACCGGCGAAGTGATCTGGGAAAAAACATACGGTGACGTCTCCGCCAATAATGCCCGGGAAATTAAACAAGGCCCTGACGGAAGATATTATGCGATTGGCTTAGACAGACCAACCCAGGGCCCGACCAACAGGGTCGCCTACGTGGTGTGTATTGATCCGGCAACCGGAAATGCCATTTGGGAAAAGGGGTTGAACGACATGGTTCCAGAGAGCTGGTTTGGTTACACGCTTGACTTTGACCCGAATGGCCATTTGTTTGTGCAAAGTCTGGTCGATACCAGTCCCGGCGCCTTGCCGACCAATTTTTACCTGGGGGTGAGCAAGCTGGATACGTCGGGCAACATCCTATGCCAGGAGATCATCAGCAATGGCCACGACAACGACATATTCGACGGCACCGCCACACCCGACGGGGGTTATATCGCGGTCGGCTCGGCCAACCCGGAGGGGATCGACTATGATGTCATCCTCATCAAAACAGACCCTAATTGTCTGGTGAGCACCATTCCACTCGACCTGAAACCAACGGGCGGGGTGTCTGCATACCCCAACCCCGGATCGCAGCAGTGCCGACTGGTGTTTCAAAGTTCTGCAACCGGAGATGTTTTCATCAACGTGTTGACGGCAAGCGGCCGGCAGGTCGGTTCCTATGTTTCGCAAAAAAACGGCGACGAATGGTCCATGGATATTTCCACAGCCAACTGGGTCCCCGGCGCGTACCTGATCGAGGCCTCCTGCGGGAAGGTGCGCAGCACCACCGTGTGGGTTAAACATTAGACTCTGCTCACCGCCACATCAAACCAACAAACCGCGTAGTACCCTCCTCCGACAACACCTCCACCTGATACGCCCCTGCCGGCAAAGCCTGCAAGCCCGAAAGTTCAATCCGGCTTACGCGGTTGTAGAAAACAGCCATTCCGGGCTGCTCCCCTAACCTATTGCCGAAAACATTTAATAGTTTGATTTCCAGTACATTTTCCAGAGAATCCAGGCTCCAGAACGTGAGGATTCCCGCTTCCGGGTCGGCAGCAAAAAAGCCGTTTCGGGCGTTGTTCACCCGGTCGCCGTCGCTGATCCATCCGGCCAGGTTGCCCCAGGCTTTGGTCAGGTCGGGCAGGCCGAAACCGCGTTCGGGGTCAGGATTTGCGTACTGGTCGGCCGACGCGTACACCGCCTCCAGGATTTCGGCCGCCGTTTTTTCGGGGAAGGCGCTCCACAGGGCCGCGATGCCGCCGGTGAGCATGGGTGAGGCCAGAGAGGTGCCATTGGAGAGGCCCAGATCCAGGCCTTTGGCGCCGGCCACCACCACCTGTTCCCCCGGCGCCACGAGGTCGGGCTTGATGCGTCCGTCGGGTGTGGGTCCCATGGAGCTGAACGAGGCCCGGCTGCCGTTGTAGTCCACTGCGCCCACCGCGACCACGCCCGGCGCGTCGGACGGCACGCCGATGTGTCGCCACGGCTCGTCGCCCGAATTGCCCGCGCTGTTGCACACGATCATGCCTTTGCGGGCGGCCATGGCGGCGCCGCGCGAGCCGATGGCCGTGCGACCGTCGAGCACCCGGAAGGAATGGTTCAAGGTGGAGTCGTTGAAGGTCGTGTAGCCCAGTGAAGCATTGATGATGTCTATGCCCATACTGTCCGCATATTCGGCGGCAGCCACCCAGTTGCACTCCTCTATGGGGAATTCACCGCCGGTGTCTTCGGTTTTGAACAAAAAATACGTGGCCTCCGGCGCGCCACCAACCAAGTACCCGGGCACGTTAGCCGCCATTACAGAAAGCACCGAAGTTCCGTGGCCGGCCGCTTCGAACACGTGGTTGTCGCGTTCCACGAAATCGCGGGACTGGAAGAGCCGTCCGCCGAGGGCAACACTGTCGAAAAACGGCAGCACATCGGCATCCGTGAATCCGCCATCGAACACCGCCACGTGTATCCCGCTGCCCCGGTGGCCGGCAAAGTGGAGCATCGGCAGGTTCAGCAGGCTGTTTTGCAGCGCCGAGTAGCCGTAAGGGTTTCCGGAAGCGGGCAACTGAGGCGGGTCCGGTTGGCGCCGTCGCTTTGGAGCCGGCGGATTGGGCTCGTGGCGGATGCGCAGGTCAGGGCCCAGGTATTGCACCGTATCGACAAAAGGGAGCATTTTCAGGCGTTCGGCGGTAGTCGAGTCGGCGATCACGGCGGCGGCGTTCAACCATCGGGAGGCGAGGTGGATGGTCGCGCCTGCGGTTGTCAGCCGGGCCAGATAAACGGGGTTCACCGGCAGATCAGTTTCATCCAGCGCTATACCCGCGCGATGCCGCCGCTCAAGGGCGCGGGGGCCCAGCAGCTCCGCCGGCCGACACAGGCAGTGCGGGGAATTGTTTTTGTCGGTGAAAACAACCCAGTATTTGTACAGGCCCGGAGACTGTGCGATGGACAAGGCCGGCCAGACAACCAGCAAGAGCAGGACGATACGATTCATTCTACAAGGGTTAATATTTGGGCATACCCCACTGTTTGAACCGGTGCAGGATGGCCCGCAGGACGATGAAAAGGTGGGCCAACAAAGCCGACGCCAACCCGAAATGTCGAACCATGACGCGGAAACGGTCGCGGAGGGACTGGCGGTGTCTTTTCTTGGACAAACCACCGGCAAGATAGTTGCTGAGCACCCGTCCGGTGTGCACGTTTTGCCGGCTTTTTTTCAGGATGCGTATGCACCAGTCGTAATCGGCGCACAGGTTTTTCATCTCATAGGCCGGCGCTGAGGTTCGGCGTGCCACGAACGACTGGTGCACCACGCGCATGCCGCCGAGGTAGTCGCGCCAGGTCATGTGTTCGGGCAGGCTGCGGGTGCTCAGCTCGCTCATCAGGCCCAGGGGTTCGCGTTTTTCGTTTACCAGCAGGGTGTCGCCGTACAGCACATCGGTTTCCGGACCTGTTTGCGCAGCCAAGTGCGCCAGGGTATCGGGTGCGTGCAGGTGGTCGCCAGCGTTGAGGAACCACACGAAGTCGCCCTCTGCCAGTTGCAGCCCTTTGTTCATGGCGTCGTACAGGCCCTTGTCGGGTTCCGAGAGCCAGCGCATGCGGCCTTCGAAACGGTCTTCGTACGCGGAGACGAGCGCGCGGGTGCCGTCTTTGGAGGCGCCGTCGATCACCAGGTACTCGTAATCGACAAACGTCTGTGCCAGCACGCTGTCCATGGTGCCCGGCAGCAGTTGCTCGCCGTTGTACACGACCGTGATGATGGAAAACAGGGGAGCCGAGGGGCTGTCGGTGTGCGGCATGTTCTGTTTGAGTTAGGAAATGAGCGGCAAAAATAGGATTTTGGCGCTGCCGGGCAGCCGGTCGCCCGTATTCTCCGCTTTTTCCTCCATCTTTACCTCCACGGACCGATTTTTCATGAGCATTTTGATCGCCGGCATATTCCTGAGTTTGCTGGGTTCCTTACCGCCCGGACTCATCAGTCTGTCGGTGGCACAAACGGCGCTGAACCGGGGTTTCGTATCGGCCATGGTACTCGCATTGGGGGCGGCAGGCGCCGAATTTTTCCAGGCGATCGTGGCCGTGCGACTCAGCGACTGGTTTTTGACGCACCGGGAGTGGGAGCGTTGGTTTGAGCTGGGTGCAGCGCCGATATTCGCAATTTTGGGCGTTCATTTGTTGTTTTTTGCCAGGCCACCGCGCGAACAGGCGGGCAACATGCCCCTGCACCCGGGGCGGTTGCTGGCCAAAGGGGTACTCATCAGCGCGTTCAACCTGCTGGCCATCCCCTATTGGTTTGTGTATGTGGGCTGGCTGCGGATGGTCGGCTGGTGGAAAGATGGGATGGGATATACCCTTGTATTTGCTTTTGGCGTTACGGCAGGCACGCTGATTGCCCTGGCCTTGTACGCCTGGCTGTGCGACCGCCTGCTTCGGCAGAGCACCTTGCTGTCGCGTTGGGCCAACCGAATCATCGGCTTGATCTTTTTGGCCATGGCCGTTCAGTTAATCCTCTCCTGATTTTTCACCGGGACGGGCTGGCGGCCCCAATATCCAGCGCAAACAGCCGTTGGTCGAAATAGCCCGCAGGTTAGCGCAAGCATGCGTTTTTTTGCCTTTAAAACCGTAACCATGGATAAAACAACCTTTTTGACGGGAATTCTTCTCTTCACACTGCACTTTCTGCTTGGACAAACCACCGTGAACACCGCCGGAATTGACTCCGTACTGGACGTTTACCAGCAGCACGACAAAATTTGGGGCAGCCTGAGCATCCGACAAAACGGACAAACCGTGTACAACAAGGCCACCGGATACGCCTGGGCAGGCCACCGCAAGCCCGACGCCCAAACGCAATACCGCATCGGCTCCATCACCAAGGTGTTCACCGCCGTGATGATCATGCAGCTGATTGAAGAGGGCAAGCTTGGGCTCGACGCCCCCATCGACCAGTGGTTTTTGCACATCCCGAATGCCGGCAAGATCACCGTGCGTCATTTGCTGTCGCACGCCAGCGGCCTGCACAATTTCACCGCCGACGCGGAATATGAGGGGTATATGACCCAACCACAGACGATGGACGAAATGCTGGAGCGTTTCGCACCATTGACGCCCGACTTTGAACCGGGCGCCAAAAACGAATACAGCAACACCAATTACGTTTTGCTGGGATACCTGATCGAAAAACTCGATCGCCGCTCCTACGCCGCCGCCCTGCAGGCCCGCATCGCCGTCCCCCTGGGCTTGAAACGAACCGCCTTCGGCCAAAAAATTGACGTGGAAAACAACCAGGCAGAATCCTACCGAATGGTCGACAACCACTGGGCGCCGGAAAGTGAAACCGATATGAGCATCCCGCACGGCGCCGGCGCCATTGTGTCGACACCTGAGGAGCTGTGCCTCTTTTTTGAAGCCCTGTTTGAAGGCAAACTCCTCAAACAAAGTTCGGTTCAGCAAATGTGCTACCTGAAAAACGGGTTTGGGCTGGGTATCTTTCAGGTGCCGTTCCACGAGCGAAGGGGCTGGTTTCACAACGGCGGCATCGACGGGTTCCAGTCCAACGCCGTCTATTTCCCGGAGGACAAAACGGCGGTGGCGTTCATCGGGAACGCCTTCACCACAGACTTGAACGCACTGATGATCGGCGTGCTGAGCAAGCTTTTCGGCAAACCGTACAAGATGCCCACGTTTCAGTCCCTCGCATTGTCAGACGAACAACTGGGCCGCTGCTCCGGCAACTTTTCCTCTGCGCAATTGCCGCTCAAATTCAAAGTGTGGGCCGAAAACCAGAAACTGATGGCGCAAGCCACCGGACAAACGGCGTTTCCACTGGATGCCGACAGCGAGACCGAGTTCCGATATGACGTGGCTGGCATTAAAATTTTGTTCGGGGACCTTCGGGACGGACTTTTTCATACCCTGACCATCAAACAAGCCGGCCAATCCTATACCTTTCAGCGCGAATAAACACCGCTTGCGCGTATGCGATGGCCATTTCTGTTGGGTGCATTCATTACCGGTATGGCCGCTTGCGGCCCCGATGAGCGGCATTTGTCCGGGGCCTGGCGCGCGGTAGCCTACCACGCCGCCGACACCGTCCGTCCCCTGCCGGCAGACACCCTGCGGATGGTATTCAACGCCGATGGCACGTACCGGTACGCAGGAGCGGCTTATTACCTCGAAACCGGGCGCTACCGATGCTCCTGGCGGTATTTGTTCCTGGTTGATACCTTGCACGTTCCGCCTCGGACGTATACTTTGCGGCTGGAGCGGCTGTACGCGGATACGCTGATCCTGAAAATGCAGCGGGATGAAACCACAGAATGGCTGACGTTTGCCCGTGAATGAGCATGCAACTTAATGCAGCGCAACCTTGCCGTTGCCCAGCAGTCCGGAAACCCCGTCGATCCGATAGAAATAGATGCCGGCCTCCATATGCCCACACGGCATCTGTAAAAAGGTTCCGGTGAACCGTTCCTGGTGCACCACTCGGCCAAGTCGATCCGTCAACGTAAGCGTTTTTGTGCCCGAATCAACCAAGCCGGCTATTTCAAAACGAACATGCTCGCGGGCGGGGTTGGGATAAACCCTCACCGGGACGGTAACATTTTCCGGGCCGCCAGATGTACCCACGGTGGCCTGTTTGCTTCGAAAAATCACGCTTCGGTGATTGGCCAGGTACAAACGGTTATCGCGGCCTGTGAAAATCTGGAGTGTGCTGACGTTGTCCGGCATGGCGGCCAGCGCCGACCAGGTACTTCCGTTGTCCTGGCTGCGATACAGCGAATCCTCGAACACCAGAAACAGGTCGCCCGCCGGGTTGGAGCACATGACCGAAGCCATTCCATACTGCGTGCTGGTGAAGGTGGCCACTTTTTCCACAGTGAAGCCGGAATTTGGCCCAATCCGGTACAAGTCGGAAAAGCGGGTTGCCGGGAAAAGATCGGTGAACGCTACCAAAAAGGTATAGCCGCCTGCCGTGCTGTGAATGGGGTAAGCTTCCACCGATAGTAGTTCAACCGTATCCAAAGCGGCCTGGTAAGCAAGGGTCAAACCGGAAAATGAGCCGGGCGTTCCGTAGATGATGTCGCCGTTGGGCTGAACAAACAACGTGTACGCGCCATTGCCCGGTATGGCCATATTTAGTTCCGACCAGGTGTCTCCGTTGTCGGTCGACTTTTGAATGCCGTCCAAATGGTGCAGGTAGATGTCGCCCTGGTAACCCAATGAAAGACGAAAAAAGTCCTGCGTGTTCAGTTGGCCGGAATACGGCGTATTCCATTCCAGCCAATCGGCGCCGAAGTTGAAGCTCCGGTAAAACCGCTCGTTTTTTCCGGCGGCCAGCATCAACCCGTCTTCGCGTATGGCCAGTTGGGTAACATCCATGGGAGTCCCTCCGACTAGTGGGCGATAAGGTTCCCAGGATTGCCCTTCGTCGGTCGACCACTCATACGCTTTGCGTCGGCAGGTCAGGGCGTAGAGGTTGCCGGCGGGGTCCTGCTGAATATTGTCCACCGTTGGGAAAAGAAAGTTTTCCGCCAAATCCACCCAACTGACGCCGCCGTCGGAGGATCGCGCAAAGGTGTATTCCCCGCAGTTGTTCAAGTGGAACCAGTCATCGCCCGGCAATTTGACGTAATTATATCTGTCGGAAAGCTGGTTATAAACCGACCAGGTCAAACCGTCGTCGGTGGAGTGGAGAAACCGGCCCAGGTTATCTGCTGCCCAGATACTCGCTGCGGAATCAAACACCATGTTTTTTATGACGGGCTGGTTGCCTGATTGAGGCAATACCGGGCTCGGTTGCCAGGTCAGCCCCCCGTCGGTCGACCGGTACAGCCCGGTACGGTCCGAGTAAAACCCGGTTCCGGTAAAGGTATTGAACCCAAGGTACCGGAAAGGCTCAAGGCTTTGTCGGATAAGGTCAACTTTTCCGTCGGCGTCGAAATGGTAGAGGTAATGGGTGTTGCCTGTGTTCGTCCAGAGCAGTTGGTGGTTTTTATCCAGAGAGGCCAGTATGTTCACAAAACCCGGAGGCGTAGTATTGAGCTTGACCTCTGTATAAGTCTGCCCTTCATCTTCGGTGTAATAAATGAACTTGTCGATGAATTGCACCCGCCAAAAACGGCCGCTGGAGTCGACATCAAAGGCCAATGCGTTGTTGGTCACCGGATCGGGGTTGTCCACGAATTCCCAGGCTTCCGTTTGCCCGTTGTACCGGTAAAGCACCAGATATTGATTCTGAAAATAAAAGTTGCCGGAACGGGTGTTGAAAAACCGGCTTTCGGTGAAGTTTAAAGGGGAAATTCCGTCGTCGGCCGCCACCCAACTAATGCCCTGGTCGTCGGATCGGTACATGTGTTGCCCCATAGCCACGAACAATTCTCCCCCGGCAGCCCGTCGGCCCACAGCATGGATGGAGTGGACGTCAAGCGGGCCCTGAAGCGGCTCCCAAAAATCGTTGCTTTGGCAAAAAAGGGTCGCGCTGTTCAGCAGGGCGCAACAAAACAGGAGGGTGTGGAGGTTCTTTTTCATGTGGTTATGGTATTTTTTGGTGGCACTGCAAATTTAGCATACTTTTTTACTTCCACGCACAAATAATCCCCCCCATCAACGCCAACGTAACCACCCAGTAACCGGCGTTGATCCAGATATACCGCCACGTTTTACGCTCAAACATCGCGTTGATGGCCAAAACGGGCAATACCAGGAACAAGCCCGTGAGTATGCCATGCAAAACCCCGTGCCGGAACGTGCGAAAGTTGTTTCCGTATTTGTCCATGAATGCAGCTACCATAGCGCCCGCTTCGGAGGAGGGGTCGGCGACATTCGGTTCGTTGGCAGTAGACGAATACACACCCATCTGGTGAATCACGATGAAGTTCAGCTGCACCGCCAGGAAAAAACCCAGCAGCAGGGTGAGACCGAACACCATGGGCATATTCATTTTTTGGGCGTCGGCTTCAGAGAGGCCCACCAGTTTCATCCAGGCGCTTCCGAAAACCTTGGGGTGGTACCAGATGGAGCCAATGAGCAGGGGGACAATAGCGGATACGAGCAGGGCAATCCAGTTGATCGGCATGACAATTTTTTTGAAATGATAGAGGTTATGGTTGTTTTCGTGGGGCAAATTTCGCATTTCGCCGAAATAAACAAACCTTTCCGAAGTGAAATTTTATGTTTGCGCAACATTTTTTTCCAAAGAAAACCCTGTTGCATCATGGAGTTGATCATCGAAAATTTGTCCAAAACTTACGCCAACGGTGTGCGCGCCCTGCACGACGTGAGCCTCAGCATCCCTCAGGGCATGTTCGGGCTGCTGGGTCCCAACGGCGCGGGCAAGTCCACGCTCATGCGCACCATCGCCACCCTGCAGGACGCCGACAGCGGCAGCATCCGCATGGGCGAGATCGACGTGTTGCGCGAAAAAGACGCTGTGCGGCGCGTTTTGGGCTACCTGCCCCAGGAGTTCGGTGTGTACCCGCGCATCAGCGCCGAGATGATGCTCGACCACCTGGCCCAGCTCAAAGGGCTCACCAATAAAGGCGAACGCAAGGAAACCGTGTCGGTCCTGCTGCAAAAAGTCAACCTCTGGGATGCGCGCAAACGCAACCTGGGCACCTACTCCGGCGGCATGAAGCAGCGCTTCGGCATCGCCCAGGCGCTGATCGGCAACCCCCGCCTCCTGATCGTGGATGAGCCCACCGCCGGCCTCGACCCCGCCGAGCGCAACCGTTTTTACAACCTGCTCAGCGAGGTGGGCGAAAGTACCATCGTGATCCTGAGTACGCACATTGTGGAGGACGTGAAAACCCTGTGCAAAAACATGGCCATCATCTGCGGCGGCGAAGTGATGTACGTGGGCACCCCTCAGGAGGCGGTTGCCGGACTGGGAGGCACGGTGTGGTACAAAGCCATTGACAAACACGATATTCATTCCTACCGCACCCTGTACCAGGTGATCGCTACCCAGCTCAGCGGCGGCAAGCTGTTCATTCGCGTGATCGCCAGCAGCCGCCCCGAGCAGGGCTTCGAGCAGGCAGAGCCTACGCTGGAGGACGTCTATTTCAACGCCATCTCGTCCAAAGTGGATCTCGTAACCCTCTAAAGCCGCCGCACCATGTTTTGGGATGTATTTTCCTTCGAGCTCCGCTACCGCTTCAAACGCCCGGCCACCTGGATCTATTTCGGGGTTTTTCTGCTGCTCACCGCCTTGATTATTGCCGACGGCGGCACCGACGCCAGCGAAAAGGTGCACCACAACGCGCCGGCCACCATCGGCAGCTTCATGACCATCCTCGGCATCTTCTCCGTGCTCATCAGCTCTGCCGTGATGGGCGTGCCGTTGTTCCGCGATCTGGAGCACGACACCAAGGAGTACCTGCTGTCCACCCCCATACGCCGCAGCGCTTACTTCTGGGGTCGCTTTTGGGGGTCGTTTGCCACGCTCGTATTCATTTGCAGCGGCGCCATTTTCGGGTATGTGCTGGGCACGTGGCTGGGTCCTTTGTTCGACTGGACCAAGCCCGAGCGCTACGGCCCCAACGATCCGGTGGCCTATCTGTGGTCGTTCGGCACCATCCTGCTGCCCAGCCTGTTTTTTACCGCCTGCATATTTTACGGCATGGTGGCCTGGCTGAAAAACAACCGGGTACTATACTCGGCGTCCATTCTGCTGTTCATCTTTTACCTGCTCGCGAATTTTCTGGTGCGCGACCTGGAGAACCGGGACCTGGTGGACATCCTCGACCCGTTTGCCATCAACACCTACGAAAACGCCGTAAAATACTACACCCCGGCGGAGCAAAATACCCTATTGACCCCGCTCACCGGAAACCTGTTGCTGAACCGCCTGCTGTGGGTGGGCATCGGGCTTCTGGTCATCCTGGGTGTGTACAGCCAGTTCACCATCAGTCGTTTTATTGCGCAAAAAAGCAGCAAAAAAGTCAAATCCGACAACGAAGCAGCCGTGGAACGCGGAAGGCCCCTGCCTGCGGTCACCCCCGCCTTCGGCAAAAACTTCAACTGGACAAACCTCTGGGGGCTGAGCAAGCTGGAGTTCCGAAACATCATCCGCGACCCCTACTTCCTGTCCATCATCCTCGGCGGCGTGGTGTTCCTGTTTCTCGACGACTGGATCGGCAACCTGCAATACGGTGTGCCCGACCGGCCGGTGACCATGAACATGCTGCTGTTCAAATCGTACAACTACAGCCTGTTCGTATTCATCCTGCTCATGTTTTACGCCGGCGAGACCGTGCACCGCGACCGGGCCACAGGCTTTGCCAACATCGCCGACGCCCTGCCCGTGCCCAACTGGGTGCAGCTGGGCTCCAAATTCCTGGCCGTCAGCGGCATCTGCCTGCTGCTGGCCACCATACCCATGCTGGTGGGCATCGTGGTGCAAGTGCTGAACGGGTATTTTAACTTCAAACTTGAGTATTACCTCATTGATTTGTACGCCATTACCTTTTGGGACTACTTCCAGATGGCGCTTTTGGCCTTTTTTGTGCACGCACTGGTAAACAACAAGTTCATCGGGCATTTTGTCGGCCTGGCCGTGTGGGTGCTCATGTTTGTGCTGCGCTCCTTTCTGGAGTTCGACTACAACCTGTTCTTTTACAGCTACAAGCCCGACTACCTGATTTCCGACATGAACGGTTTCGGGCACTTCGGGGCGCCCCTCTTCTGGTTCAACCTGTACTGGACGGCCTTCGGGTTCATGCTGCTCCTGCTGGCCGCCCTGCTGTGGACGCGCGGCGCCGACAACAGCCTGAAGATGCGCTGGAAGGCGTTTCGCGACCAGTGGCGGGCGCCCGTGGCCGGCGCCTTTTTCGGGCTGGCGGCTATCTGGCTGGCTGGCGGCAGCGTCATTTACCACAACGTGAGCCAGATCAACCGGTACCGCACCAGCAAAGAAGGCAAGCAGTTGCAGGCCGACTACGAAAAGCGCTACAAACAGTACGAGCGCCTGGCCCAGCCCAAAGTGACCGACATGATGCTGTACGCCGACATCGTGCCGGAAGAACGCGCCATCCGCATGCGGGCGGTGCTCAAGGTGCAAAACAAAACCGGGCAGCGGCTCGACTCCCTGCACCTCCTGTCCGACAACCGCCAGCAATACACCCTGCTGTTCGACGGGCAGGCCCTCTCGCCCGTGCACTACGACCTCATGCCGCGCCCCATGTTCACCCTGTTCTACAGCGCGCCAGACACCGGCGGCTACCGCATTTTCGCGCTGCCCCGGCCCCTGATGCCGGGCGACACGGCCGTGCTTGAGATAGCCACCACCCTGCAAAATCCGGGGTTCGTGAACAGCGGCCTGCGCCGCGAGATCGTGTACAACGGCACGTTCGCCAGCGCCGGCATACCCTCCATCGGGTACGACCCACAGCTGGAGCTGGACAGCGATGAAGACCGAAAAAAATACGATCTGCCCGAGAAACCCGAAGACCTGCCGCCCCACCGCGACCCCTACGGCGAACGCACCCTGCTGTTCAACGACGATGCCGACTTCATCACCTTCGAGTGCATCGTGAGCACGACGCCCGACCAGATCGCGGTGGCGCCCGGCTACCTGCAACGCGAATGGACGGAGAACGGCCGCCGCTATTTTCACTACAAGCAGGACAGCAAGATCAACTACTTCTTCAACGTGGTGTCGGCCCGCTACACCGTGCTGCGCGACGAGTGGACGAGTCCGGACGGCCAAAAGGTCAACATCGAGATCTATCACCACCACGAGCACGACTTCAACCTCGACCGCATGGTGGCTGCGCTCAAAGACGGCTTGCAGTACTTCCACGAGCAGTTCGGGCCCTACCAGTTCCGGCAGGTGCGCATCCTGGAGTTCCCCCGCTATGCGGCGTTCGCCCAGTCGTTCCCCAACACCATTCCCTACTCCGAGGACTTCGGCTGGTACGCCGACTTCAGCGACCCGAACGACTACGATTACTTCTACTACGTGACCGTGCACGAGCTCGCCCACCAGTGGTGGGGCCACCAGGTGTCGCCCAACTACACCCGCGGCAGCAACCTCATCAGCGAGTCGCTGGCCGAGTACACCGCCCTCATGGTGGCCCAGCACCGCTATGGCGCCGACAACCTGCAGCGATTCCTCAAGTACGACCTCGACCGCTACCTGCGCGGGCGCGCCAACGAGAGCAAAAAGGAAAACGTGTTCATCAACTGCAACCGCCCCTACCAGTGGTACCAGAAGGGCAGCATGATCCTGTATGCCCTGCAGGACTACGTGGGTGAGCAGCAGCTCAACACGCAGATCCGCGCGTTCCGCGACAGCTTCGGCATGAAAGAGACGCCGCCCTTCCCCGGCAGCTACGACCTGTACGCCTTTGTGGAAAAAGCCGTGCCCGACAGCCTCCGCTACTTCCTCGAGGACTCCTGGATGAAAATCGCCCTGTACGAAAACCGCATCCTGAGCGCCAAAGCCAAAGACCTGGGCAACAACCGCTACGAGGTAACGCTGAAGGTGAAGGCCCGCAAGATGTACGCCGACGAAAAGGGCAACGAAGAAGAAGCAGCCAACACGAACGACTACATCGATATCGGCGTGTTCGCCGAGGAAAAAGTGGAGGCCGACGGCAAAAAGCTCACCCAGCCCCTGTACCTGAAAAAACACCGGCTGACCAACGGCGAGCACACCATCGTGCTGCAGGTGGAAGGCAAGCCGGTGAAAGCAGGCATTGATCCGTACAACAAGTTGATTGATCGGGTGCCGGAGGATAACCGGGTGGGGGTGGAGTAGGGATTTTTTCTAATGTTTAGGTAAATAGGTTGCCTCCTCCTCACTGGCCATTCGGCATTTCCATATGGCATGATTGACCGGAACCCTGCCCGGAAATCATGCCACTGTGTGTGAGGGGGCAGAACCCTCAGCCTTTTTTGCGCACCACGAGCACCTGCTGGTCGGAGAAGTCCATCCATGCGTAGTCGTACACGATGCGGTACATTTTGTTTTCTTTATTAAAGTAGATGCCTGTCATAAACTCCCAGCGAAAGCCGGCTCGGGTGAGCGTCGGGCGGTCGAGCATGATCTTGTGCGCCTTGCCGGCGAGCATGGCGAGTATTTCCCAGTTGCGGTGCAGGTAGGCGTCGGTTTCGGCCACGGCGTCTTTGGTGGCCCGGCGCATCCTGGCGTTGTGGGCGTTTTTGCAGGCGGTGTTGCAGAATTTTTTGTCGCTGCGGCCGTGCAGGGGTCTGCCGCATTCCTGACATTTTCGATCCATGATGCAAATATCCAATTTTATTCGATTTTATTCGATTTTATCGGATACAACGGATAAACAACCGGTAATCATCAATTATTTTTTTATATCATTGATTGACAGTTGTTTTTGTCTAAAAATCGAGTGTGATTTGTAGAAAAAACGTAACTAGTCAGGGTTAGCCAGCCGCATAAATTCGGAATTGCCGTCGACAAATACCTGTACCAGTGTTTGAAGGGGACAAGCGGCTTGTTTGACAGCGGTGCTGATGAGCGAACGGATTTGCATAAATTCTTCGGCAGAGGTCAATGCCCGGAATCCACCCGACACTTTGGCGCGCACTTTATTCATGCGCAAGTCCCGTTCGGCCTGATTGTTGGTGAATTCTGCCAGCGCTTCGGTCATGAAGCGCAATATGTCATCTTCCCGGTCTCGTAAGCGAACGAGCAGATTGTAGGTTTTGGACTGTTTGGTGGTGCCCCGCACTTGCCCGTCCGGTCTTTGGGCAGGTGGATTCATACTCAGCCCTTTTTGAATGAGTTGGCGGTATCTTTTGCGATGTCGGCCTTGCCAGCGGTGGTCGGCTACCTGTTCACTTCGACCTTCGACCTGTTTTTTGATGCGGAGCAACAGTTCGATCATCGGTTGGGCCCATGGTTTTTGAGCGTCTCGTTCGATGGCGAAGTGCAACTCCCGAAGGATGTGTGCGCAGCACAAGCTATTGCGGCCTTGCGCATAATCGTTATAGGCACGATAGGAGTCCCGATGCAGTATGCCGTTGAATTTGGGCAGAATATCCATATCCTGATGCGCTTTTTGCCCCCGACGTTTGTGAATGCCGAAGAAAGAGAGCAGCAAGGTGGACGCCACATGTGCCCAATGGTTAACCCCGCCGACCTTAATGCCTGTCTCATCAAAATGAGCGCTGGGCGCTTTCACGATGCTTTGCCGCAAGGTCTGAATGAACGGTTCAATCCGTTTGGTGGCCGCCTTACGGAAGTTATTCAGCGTACCGGTGCTCAGCTCAATTCCAAAAACGCCCAAGAGTTCTTTGATCCGTTTCTGTGGTATAAATTGATACGTAGACATATACACCGCCAAGGCTTTAACATTGGGGCCATATTCAAATTCATGTTGGAGTTCACTCCCCCCAGCCTGCCAGCGAACCCCGCAAGCGGGGCAGGTTTTCACCTCTATACGGTGTTCGATCACCGTGGTCTTAATTTCCGGAATATCCTCGATTTGTTTGCGAATAATCTCATCCACCGGCACCTGGCGCAAATCCTGCCCACACCCCGGACAGTCGCCAAGGGTGTACTCAAGCTTTTCATTCGGATTGTCTTTCAACTTCCCACCCTGGCCTTTATGCCCTTTTTGCCCGCCAGCTTTGCGAGCCGATGGCCCGCTATCCGATTTTTTCACTGATCCGTAAGTATCTTGACTCGGTGGTTTGGAAGAATTGCGGCTGTTTTGGGCTATTTGGTCTCTCAAACGCCTGTTCTCTTCGTGCAGACGTTGGTTCTCTTCGTGCAACTCCTCGCAAAACGGCATAAACAACTCTACCAACATCCGCCCTTCCGGGCTAAGATTCGGTAAAAGTGATTCGACTTTCCGTTTCAGTTCTTCAAATTTCACCCCAAAAAATACGGACTTTTTGTAAAATCAAACTATTTTTGTGAAAAAGTACCCTGACTAGTTACGACGACGTAATCGTAGTCGTTCAGGTCCACGCCGTTGGGTATCGAGTAGGATTGCATGCCCGAGGTGGATTGCAGGGCGCCGAGTGAACGCCCGTTTTGGCTGTTGAGCCCGCCGGAGGCCATGGTGGCCAGGTACACGAACAGCCCGGGGCCGTTGGAGGCCATGAAGTCGCTGCCCAACTCCAGTTCGAGTTTGTTGCCGACCAGCCGGAGGGTGGCCGTTCCTTTTACGGTGTATCCGGCGTTGCCGCTGAACGTGCCGCTGCGCGACAAGCCACCCACCGGCAACGCCTGAACGGCGACGGGCAGGCTGCTCACCCCGTCGGCCGAAGCCGTGATCTGGGCGGTGCCGGCATCCAGTGCAGCGAGTACTCCGTTGGCCGACAAGCTGAGTATGCCGGGCGCCGAGCTGGTCCAGACGACCATCTTGCCGCTAAGCTCCTGTCCGGAGGCGTTGCGCACGCGCGCCTGGAGGGAGGCCGTCTGCCCGACCGTCAGGGTGGCCGGCGCATTGAGCACCTCCACCGTCGCCACCGCCGCGTTGTTGGCTGCCACCGTGATCAGCACCGAGTCGCGCAGGTTGCCCGGGGCGGAGGCTGTCGCCCAGGCCTGACCGGCGACCAGTCCGGTTGCCACGCCCTGTGGCGTGACGGTTACAATGCCCGGATCTGCGCTGGTCCAGGCAACCAGTTCGGAACGGTCGTTCAGCTGCTCGTCGGTGTACGTAGCCCGCAGGGTAGCCGTCTGGCCGGGGGTTAGGGTCAGGCTCTGCTGCTCCAGGGTCAGCCTGGGCTCCAGCACCTCAGGGATGAGTTCGGTCTGGATGCAGGCGCCGAACGCCGGCAGAACAAGTAAAAGGAGTGGACGTAAGTGTTGCATGGTCGGAGATTTGTTTCCCGGGCCGGAGCCCGCTGGTCTTTCTTTAACTGCTCCGGCGCGAAAAGGGATACAAATCCGGGGCTGAAGTGCGCGTACTTGTCCGAGCACCGACGTATCTTTGTAAAAAATTGCTCATGAACGACAACGTGGTTTTTATGGGGATAAACGCGCCGCGGATTCATCAGGCCATCATCGCGAAACTGATATACGGGCTGACGGATCTTTACATCAAAGAGCAAACCGGTCTTTTCCCCTATCCCGAGACGATGATCGACGAGAGCCAAACCAGCCCGGCGCCGGACGTTATGCTGGTGGATCCCAAAACCGACCTCACCCGGGTGATCATCGAAATTACGCATACGCAGGGCGTGCGCAAAGACATCATCAAACTGCAACAGCTGATGTCCGATTACGGTGTTCCGGAGGGCTTTGTTTACGACTACAAACTGAACGTCTGGCACAAGTTTGGGCCGTCAAAAGACGTCGCCAACAGTTCTTGGTGCGACGCCGTCGGACGTGATCTCAGCGCCTTTCTATTTTAAACGAAATGACCACCACAGCCATTACTGAACAAGGTTACGTACAAACCGACGTTGATGCCCGGGGCGTAGCCACCCTCACTTTTTACCATCCGAACCACAACAGCCTGCCCAGCCGGCTCCTGCAGGGGCTGTCGGACGCATTCGGCCAACTGGGCGAACAGCCCGCCGTTCGGGTGATCGTATTGCAAAGCGCGGAGCACAAGACCTTTTGCGCCGGCGCCAGCTTCGACGAGCTGATGGCCATTCACGACGACGAGACCGCCCGGCGCTTTTTCTCCGGTTTCGGCACGGTGATCAACAGCATGCGGAATTGCCCGAAAATCATCGTAGCGCGCATCCACGGAAAAGCCGTCGGGGGCGGGGTTGGGTTGGCTGCTGCTGCCGACTTCTGCATGGCCACCCAATACGCGTCGGTGCGACTCAGCGAGCTGGCAGTGGGCTTCGGCCCCTTCGTCATTGGACCCGCCGTGCAGCGCAAAGTGGGCCTGTCTGCCTTCAGCCAGCTGGCGCTCAACCCCTCCGAATGGCAAACGGCCGCCTGGGCCAAAGAAAAAAACCTGTTTCAGGAAGTGTTCGACACCCCCGAGCAACTAGACGCCTACATCGCCCATTTCACCGCCAACCTGTGCAGCTACAACCCCGAAGCGCTGCTGGAACTCAAAAAAATCTTCTGGGCAGATACCCCTTCGTGGGACGACCTGCTGCCCGAACGCGCCGCCATCAGCGGCCGGCTATCGCTGTCGGCGTTTGCCAAAGCGGCTATTGAGCAGTTTAAAGGGCGGTAGGTCGTCGGCTGTCGGTCGTCGGCTGTCGGTAGTCGGTCGTCGGTCGTCGGTAGTCGGCTATCGGTCGTCGGCTGTCGGCCCCTCCGTGCCACCTCTGTGTATCCTTTGTGCCCCTCTGCGGTTTATTTTAAAGGCTACCGACGACCGACGACCGACAGCCGACGACCGACAGCCGACAGCCGATAGCCGACGACCGACAGCCGATAGCCGACAGCCGACGACCGATAGCCCACTACCAAACCTCACTCATCATAGACGCAAACTGATCAAACAAATACCGCGCATCATGCGGGCCGGGACTCGCTTCCGGGTGATACTGCACGCTGAACGCCGGTTTGTCCTTCAGGCGGATGCCCTCCACCGTTTGGTCGTTCAGGTTGATGTGGGTGGCTTCCACCAGACCGGGGCTGTCGTAAATGGCCTGTTCGAGCACGCCGAAGCCGTGGTTTTGGCTGGTGATCTCCGAGCGTCCGGTGACCATATTTTTCACGGCATGGTTGATGCCGCGGTGGCCGTGGTGCAGTTTGTAGGTGGGTAAGCCGGCAGCCAGGGCAAGCAGTTGCTGGCCGAGGCAGATGCCGAAAAGGGGCTTGTTTTCCGCGAGAATTTTTTTGATGGTCTCCACGGCGTAAGGCATGGCGGCGGGGTCGCCGGGCCCGTTGGAGAGGAAGTAGCCGTGCGGGTTCCAGGCGTGCAGTTCGGCGAAAGGCGTGTCGGCCGGAAATACTTTCAGGTAGCAGTTGCGCTCGCGGAAGTTGCGCAGAATGTTCTTTTTAACGCCAAAATCCAGCACGGCAATGCGCCGGGGCGCGTCGGGGTTGCCGATGTAGTACGGGATTTTGGTGGTCACCTGGCTGGATAGCTCGAGGCCTTCCATCGACGGGGTGTTTTTCAACTGCCGTTTCAGCTCGTCCAGGTCGTCTATCTCCGAAGAGATGATGGCGTTCATGGAGCCCGCCGTGCGCAGGTGTTGCACGAGCGCACGGGTGTCGATGTCGTGGATGGCCGTGATGCGCTCGGCCTGAAAGTAGTCCTCAAGGCTCTTGTTGGCCAACGGGCGGCTGTAATCGACGTTGAAATTCCGACAGACAAACCCGGCAATTTTCACGCCCTCGCTCTCCACTTCTTCGTGGCGTGTGCCGTAGTTTCCGATGTGCACGTTGGTGGCGACCAGAATCTGCCCGTGGTACGAAGGATCGGTAAAAATTTCCTGGTAGCCGGTCATGCCGGTGTTAAAGCAAATTTCGCCGGTCGTAGTGCCGATCAGCCCGGCCGCTTTACCGCGGTAGGCGGTGCCGTCTTCCAGTAAAAGGATCGCTTGTTTCATGATGTGTTGCCAACGGGGTTTACGCTTTCGACGCGCAAAGGTCGGTCAAAGTCAAGGGCTTTCAAAATGCCGGTTCATAAAACTGCTGAAATGTTGGTTATCTTCCAAAACCTGCGGAAAGTTTGTGGAAAAAATCCACATTAAATCTCTGTTAAATCGGCTTACCTTTGTCATCCCGTCTTAATCGAACACCAACCATCTGTTGTATGAAAAAGAAGTTTCTCCGGTTGATTGACGAAGGAAAGTTCCTCGATCAGCCCTCTTTCGAACCGCTTTTCGCCGCCTGGCGGCATGCGGAAGAAGGCTATGCCCTGGCCCGGCAGGAAAAGCTGGACGCCAGGCAAGCCTACAAAAACCTGTTCAAGGCGGGAACACCGGACGAGGCCAGCCTGGTGAAGCACCTCTACCACTTCAGGAAAGCCAAGCTGATGCAGCAATACCGCAGAGAGGAGTGCAAATGGGCGGCTTACACCCTGAGCCAATGGATAGAACAGCACCTGTCGGAGGCCAAAGGCGCCAAAACCATCAAGCTGGTGCGGGGTAAGTTCATCCAAAAGGAAGCACCGCTCAAGACTCAGGTCTCCTGATGTCGGCTTGAGGCGGAAGCACGGAGGGGTTGTGCTTGTCCAGCACCCCCAGGCCGAACAAAGCGAAATCATAACGCACCGGGTCGTCGGGCGCAAACACCCGGAGCGCTTCGGTGAGTTCCAGCACGGCGCCCCAGTCGGTCTGCTTGCGCCGGAGCAGCCCCAGGCGCCGCGCCACGCGATCCACATGCACATCCAGGGGCATGAGCAATTGGGCAGGCCGGATGCTGTGCCAGACGCCAAAGTCCACACCCGCATCGTCGCGTCGCACCATCCAGCGCAGAAACATGTTAATGCGTTTGCAGGTTGAGCCGCCCTCCGGGGTAGCAACGTGTTTTCGGGTACGGTGCGGGGCCCAGGGGTGGTCGAAAAAATCGCGGTGAAAACCGGCCAGGGCGCGCTCCACCGTCGGGTCCGCAGCAGACAGGTGACGCGCAAAAGCGTCTTCCAACGAAGCGTGTTCGGCGTAGTAGCGCTGAAAAAAATCCAGAAAATAGAGGGCGTCTGTGCCCTGAAAAGTGCGGTGCACAAACCGCTCAAAACGCGCGCGTTCCGGCTCACTGTGGCCAGTAATGAACGCATGAGGCGCGCCATCCATCCAGTCAATCAGCTTTTCTGCGCTCCGGATGATGGTCGTGCGTTGCCCCCACGCCAGCACAGCCGTCCAAAAACCCATGATCTCCCGGTCCTGCAACCCCGTAAAGCGGTGGGGGATGCCGATGGGGTCATCCGCAATGAAAGACGGCCTGTTGAACCGCAGCACAGCGTCGTCGAGTAATTGCCTTGTTTTCAAATTTTTACAAAAATAAAAAAATCCGTCCAATCCGCGTTCGCGAAGCGATCCGCGATATCCGCGTGCCATCACGCGCAAGCGGAAAACACCGACAGCCGACAACCGACAGCCGACTACCGACAGCCGACGACCGACAACCGACAGCCGATAGCCCTACAAATCCCCCAACAACGGCCGCAACACAATCTCCTCCACCACCGCCGAATCCGAGAGGTTGTAGGCAGCCCATAGGCTCCGGGCCACATCTTCGGCCTGCATGAGTCGTTCCTGGGGCAGGTCAACCCCGCTCCAGGAGTCCGACCAGGTGGCCCCGGGCAGCAGGGTGGTCACTTTGATGCCTTTCGATTTCATTTCTTCGCGTAGCGCCATGGAGAATCCGCGCAGGGCGAACTTGCTGATGGTGTAAGAACCCCCGTTTGGGTAGGCCTGTATGCCGGCAATGGAGCACATGTTGAAGATGTGTCCTTTCCGCTGGCGCACCATGCGCGGCAGCAAGGCGCGGGTGAGGTAGTAGGCGCTGTAAAAATTGACCTCCATGAGTGTCTCCAGGGTGCCGGCGGGCTCCTCCGACACGAGGCCGGGAATGTAGAGCCCTGCGTTGTTCACCAGCACGTCGATGCGGTCGAACCGGTCGAGTACAAAATCGGCAAACTCCTGCACCTCCGGTTTTTTGCCGAGGTCGGCCGCGTCGGTGTGCAGGAGGCGCTCGGGGAAACGACTGCTCCAGTCGGCCTGCATGGCGTCGAGGTCGCCCTGGGTGCGGGAGCACACGCACAGGTCGAACCCGTTTTGGGCAAAAATATCGGCGATGGCGCGCCCCAGACCTTTGGTGGCGCCGGTGATGACGGCATTGGGCATGGTTCGGATGGTTTGGCTGGTTGTTTCGGTGGTCGGCTTAAAGGTATGGATTCCACCGGATAAATTGCCGTGAGCTCCGGATGCGGCAGCGTTTGTTGTAAAACTTGTTTTTTCGGCGGAACTTTTTCGCCCCGTGTACGCGTTTTGCTTTCGTTCTTAAACATCCGCTTATGTGTGTCTTGATTTTTCCGGGTCGGCCGATGCGCCGGCAATGCTTCGCCTGACCGCACCCTTGTCTCTCTATGTAAAATAATGGATTGATGTGTCCGGTGTGGGGGCCATCTTTTTGTGGCGGTGCGCAGCACGCCGCCTGAACCGCTTTTCACTTATGGCCACTAAAACCGCTCGCCTCCAAAAGGAGGCCCAGGCTTGTCATGTCCTTGCCCTGCAGCAAGAGGCGCTCCGCCAGGCAAAACAACGGGAACGGAACCGAAAGCCGGGCAAACTGGCGGCCCAAATGACCGGCTTTGACCCGCAGGTCGTTAAATCCCTGCCCACAGCCCTGCGGCGGGCTAATGTGCGCTGCGCCCTGCAGGGGCACTCCCTCCTGTTCATCACCGTGGTGAAGTGCCTCGAACGCCCGTTGCGACGTGCGTACCTGAACAACTGGCATCCGCCACGGGCCAGGGACTGCGACCGCATTTACGACAGCTTGCTGCACCATGTGGTGCGTCATGCGCCGCTCAAGCAACACCAACTGGAACGCATGAACCAGGTGTGGGGCAAGGCGGCGAATCCGGCAGTTGCCTCCTGGCTGGACCAGACCCTCCGGGATCCTGCACTGGCGACCTTGCTGCCGCTTCCTCCCATGGTATTCATGCGTCGGATGTTGGATCATGTGTTTGCTACATCCCCCAAATGGATATTGGAAGAGGCGCTTCGCTTTGCGCAGGCCGTTCTGATGGGCGCTAATCAGGAATCGGCCGCGCTCATCGCCCGGCAGATGCCGGCCGGCCGGCCCGACAACGAACGCGCAGCGCTGGCTTGCATTCAGTTCGTTATTAACCAATGGGACGCGCTGACGCAGGAACAGGCGCGCAACCTGCTGCTTTTTACGGCCATACCCTTCCATGAGATCGACGAGCGGGTAAAAAGCTATTTCCTGCGGGAAATCGGCGCCCCGGAACTTGACTTTACCCTCCAATCGGCGCCTGACGTGCTGGCGCAGCTGGCATCCTGGCGCGCCCTGCTGTACAAAGCCCAGGAGAATGTACGCCTATTGCCGTTTCCGGCATGCCCGGTCCCGGAAGTGCTCGAGGGAAGCGGCCGGTTTGAAGGGCTGCAAATCCGTCGCATACAGAATGAAGCCGAGCTGATCTGCGAAGGGCGCACCCTGCAACACTGCGTAGCCTCCTACACCGAATTTTGCTCCAATAACGCCGGCTCCATCTGGAGCATGACGCAAAACGGCCAAAAAGCGGCCACCATTCAACTGAACGGTCACCGGGTTGTGGTGCAGTGCAAAGGAAAGGGCAATACCCGGGTGAATGAACTGCTTTTTGATTTTCTGATCCATTGGGTGAAGAAAAGAGGACTTGCATATCAGGGATGGTAGTCCGCCATCGGTTGTCGAATGGAGGCGGTTTTGTATTTTTGCATCCTGGTCTGCGGATAACCGTCGACCAATAACCGCCGACCCCGATGTGGAACACCATCCTGCAAACCGCCATCGCCGGCACGGAGCGCCGCCCGTTGCCAACGCACCTTGCCGTGCGACTTGGTTTGTCTGTCGACGCGGACTTTTGGGACGTCGCCGCAGCCGCCCGACTCATGCACAAAGCGGGCGGACCACAGCCTGTTGTAGCGGAATTGTCCGGTGCAGCCGTCATAGAGGCAACGCCAACGGATGAAAATCCGTCAAAGGAGCATAATTCAACGCCATGAATCGCTGCTGCCGATTGACCGTGCCGATGATGCTTGCCCTGCTGGGACTTTTTTCCTGCAAAAAGGACGAGCTGAAGCCCGGGTTTGAGATGCCCTACCAGGCCACCTTCGACATCCCGCCGGGCATCAACGCCTTCGACACCCACTATTTCAACCTTTTCAATATATCCAGTCAGTACCAGACTTTTCTGGCGCAGCAGGGCGTGCCCGACTCCCTGATTGTGTCCATCAACACCCAACAGGCGGACATATCCGGTATTTTCGGCGACGAAAACTTCAACTTCATCCAGGAGGTCTCCATCCGCATTTTTGACGAGCGCAAGCCCGAAGACTGGCTGGAGATCGCTTACCGGGCGCCCACCCCGCTGGAGCCCGGCAACCGCCTGGACCTGATCCCTACCCTGGTAGACGCCAAACGATTCCTGCAAAATCCGCGCTTCAGCATTGCGGTGGTGCTCCGCCTGCGCCAGACCCCTCCGGTGGAAGTACCCGTCCGACTCAATCTGCTCATGCGCGCGCAATACCGGTAACGCCGTACCTTTGCCCAAACGGGATAAAAAATACGACCTATGGATACCCTTACCAACACCGCTTCCGCCACCGCCCCCCAAATCAACGATTCATTTCCCATCAACGGAACCGACCACCTCGAGTTCTACGTCGGCAACGCCAAACAAAGCGCCCTGTACTACCAGGCTGCTTTCGGCTTCGAATGGGTCGCCTACCTTGGGCCCGAAACCGGCGTGCGCGACCGGGTGAGTTATGTGCTCCAGCAAGAAAAAATCCGGCTGGTGCTCACCTCCTCCCTGTTGCCCAACACGGAGATCGCCCGCCACGTGGCGCAGCACGGCGACGGCGTCAAGGTGCTGGCCCTTTGGGTCGACGACGCCGAGAAAGCCTGGATGACCGCCGTGGAGCGCGGCGCCGAAGATGCCTTTTCGCCGCACACCAAACGCGACGAACACGGCGAAGTGGTGCTGGCTGCCGTGAAAACGTACGGAGAAACCATCCACACCTTTGTAGAACGCCACCAATACAACGGCCCCTTCATGCCCGGCTATGAAGCGCGCAAAAGCGTTTATCCGGCTCAATCGGTTGGACTGAAGTACGTTGATCACTGCGTCGGCAACGTCGAACTGGGCGCCATGAACAAATGGGTGAAGTTTTACCAGGATGTGATGGGTTTCAAATTGCTCATCACCTTCGACGACAAGGACATTTCCACGGAATACACAGCACTGATGTCGAAGGTGGTGTCCAACGGCAATGGATACATCAAATTCCCCATCAACGAACCGGCGAAGGGCAAGAAAAAAAGCCAGATCGAGGAATATCTCGACTTTTACCGCGGCGCCGGCGTCCAACACATCGCCGTAGCTACTGACAACATCATTGAAACCGTCGGCCAAATGCGGAAAAACGGCGTGGACTTCCTGTACGTCCCCGAAACCTATTACGACGACGTGCCCGAGCGCGTCGGGCACATCGAGGAAGACCTCGAGGCCATCAAACGCCTCAACATCCTGGTCGACCGCGACGAAGACGGATACCTCCTGCAGATATTCACCAAACCGGTGCAGGATCGCCCCACCGTTTTTTTTGAAATTATCCAGCGACACGGCGCCCGCTCTTTTGGCAAAGGCAACTTCAAAGCCCTGTTCGAAGCCATCGAACGCGAACAAGAACTAAGAGGAACCCTCTAAACCACCCACGACCGACGACCGACGACCGACCGCCGACGACCGACAGCCGATAGCCTCACTCCGCCACCAGCAAAGGCAGCAACACTTCCACCCGGGTTCCGGTTTCGCGGCCCTTGGTCAGGTCGGCGCGATCGGCGATGCGAATGTGGTCGCGCAGGTTGTTTTTCTGAAGGCTGTGCAGGAGGCGCAGGCGTTCGCGGGTGATTTCCATTCCGCGCGACCGGTGTTCTGTAAAAAAAGGTTGTTGCAACAGCTGCTCTTCCCTTCCGCGGTTGTACCCCACCCCGTCGTCTTCGAGGATGGCCAGCAGGGTGTTGGCGTGCGGCGACAGGGAGAAGGTGATGTTCAACGTGCCTTTTTCCCGCGTTTTCAGGCCGTGCTCAATCGCATTTTCCACAAAAGGTTGCAGAATCATGGTCGGTATGTAAAGTTCCGAGGGGTCGGCAGCGTCGGGGGTATGGATAAAAAAGGATAGGCGGCCCCGGAAGCGGAGCTTGTTGTTGATGTCGAGGTATCTTTCCAGAAAGTCGATCTCCTGCTCGAGGTCAACCACTTCCTTCTCCGAGTAGTCGAGCGTTTGCCGCATGAGCAGGGCGAATTTGGCCAGGTAGCTGACGGCTTCTTCGTTTTTGGCCGAGGAGATGAGGCCCTGTATGGCATTCAGGGCGTTGAAGAGGAAGTGAGGGTTCATCTGGGCGCGCAGGGCCCGTGCCTGCAGGCTGGTGACGCGCAGTTTGGCCAATTGGGCCTCTTTGCGGATGGTGTCGAGTTGATGCCGCGCCTCCAGTTCTTCGCGCTCGCTGTCGCGCACGCTTTGCAGGTAAAAAGCCTGGAGTTCGGTGGCGCGAAACTGCCATTGATAGGCGTCGTCGAACTTACCCAATTCGGCGTTGATGCCGCCCAGCAGTTGGCATACCTGCGCGAGGTGGTGGGCGTCGGCGCCTTTTTCGCCGTAGGCGTACGCCTTTTTGAGCGTGGCGGCGGCGCCTTGCAGGTCGTTTTGCTGCGACATCAGTTCGGCGCGCATCCGTTCGATTTTGGACAGGTTGGTGTAATCCGCAGGTTTGGTGTGCGAAGAAAACTGGTCGGCGGCTTCGTCGTACAGCCGCATGGCCTCCTCCGTTTTGTTCTCCAGGAACGCCAGCAAGCCGAGGTTGGCCAACGCCAGGGCGCGCACCTCCGGGTCGTCGTCGTCTTCGGCGATCAGCAATACCCGCCGGAAGCATTGGTATGCCTGGGAATTGTCGGACTGGGCGAGCGCTGCCCGCCCGGCGTTCAGGTAGTGCCAGGGGAGGCGGGGACGCAGGTTGTGGGTTTCCACCAATGGCAGGACGCGCAGGAAGGCGTCCAGGCTCTTTTCTTCCTCATCCAGCCGGAGGTACAACTCACCCAACCCGCTGAGTACCAGGGAGAGCAGGTAGTAGTCTTTGAGGGCCGCCCGCTCACCCAAGATGGTCAGTCCTTTTTCCGCGTCCAACAGGCTTTGCAAGGCCAGCCGGAGGTTGCCCAGGTGCAGGTGCAAAAAGCCCTCCCGACCCGAAAGATGGGCCAACAAACGGGCGTCGGGGTGATTGTTGAGGTGGTTTCGCGCTTTGTCCAGGCAAGCCTGGGCTTCGGCCCATTGGCGCTGGTTCAGGTGCACCGCCGCCGCGTCGATCCAGGCATCGGCCATTCCGAAAGGGTCGGTTAGCCGTTCACAAATGGCCAAAACCTCCACCGTATGCGCGAGGGAGCGTTCATAGTGATGCCATTGGTTTTCGAGAAAAGCACCTATCCGGTGGTAGGTCAGGCGAACAGGATAGGGCAGGTCGGGCGCGTCGGCCTCTGCAAGTTCTTCAAGCAGCACTTTGGCGCGTTGGAAATCGGTGAAGGCCGCGCGCTCCAACTCATCGCAAGCCGTTTTTGCCGACTTCATTCGGGCGTTGTTCATGCCGCTAAGGTACACGCAGCTTTTGTATGCGGACGGATATCAGCCTTCATCCTCCATATCCCCCAGCGAATATTGGTCGGGTTTCAAGCGGTACTTGGTTTTTTCTACCGGTTTGAGTTTTTTCTTGCGTTGGTCCTCCTGCTTTATGTCGCGGGCTTCGAACTTGCGCATTTCTTGTTTTCTACTCTTTTCCCAGTGTTTCATGGCAAAAAGAATTTGACGGGCTTTTAGATAAAGTTTCGGGTTGGTGTAAAAAAACGCGTGATAACCGCTGGGGCAACACCCATTCACCACACAAAAGTACTCCTTTTACCGTTCAATACAAGACCTGTTATTGTTAAATTTTTGCTTCCGCCGATATTTTTGGCTTGATATACAACGACAAGACGATGCCCAAGGCCAGCAGACCTGCAATAATGCCCAAGGACAGGCCGATCGGAAGGTAGATGTGCAGCGGAATGAGGATCATTTTGATGCCAATGTAGAAAAGAATGGCAATCAGGCTGTACTTCAGATAAATGAACCGGTCCAGCACATTGGCCAGCAGAAAATACAGCGACCGGAGCCCCAATATGGCAAAAATATTGGATGAAAACACCAAAAACGGATCCGTCGTGATCGAAAATACCGCCGGTACGGAGTCGAAGGCAAACATAATATCGGTCGTTTCCACCACCAGCAAGGCGACGAAAAGGGGTGTTACCGCCGGGCGGCCCTTTTCACGGGCAAAAAACCGGCCCCGGAAGTGGCTGCGCGTAACCGGGTAGAAACGCTTGATCGTCCGTATGGCAATGTGGTCATGCACGTCGGTATCCTCACCGTGCCGGTGACGAAGCATTTTCCAGGCGGAATACAACAACAAGGCGCCAAAAACATAAAACAGGCTTTCAAACCGGTGAACCAGGGTGATGCCCACGGCAATCAGCAACCCCCGGAATACAATCACCCCGATAATCCCCCAAAAGAGAATCCGGTGCTGGTACATACGGGGCACCTGCAACTGCACGAACACCAGCGCCATCACAAACAGGTTGTCTACGCTCAGCGATAGCTCCAGCAAATAGCCCGTCAGGTATTTCAGCGCAGCCTCCCAACCACCCATGACTTCCAGTTCGCTGCCGCCCAAACCAAACCAGTGGTGTTCGTAGGCCCCGAAAATGAAAAATGAAAACGATAATCCCAGTGCAATCCAGATGGAAGAGCTCACCATGGCCTCTGTCATGTTGGGCGTGTGCGCCTTTTTGTTAAAAACGCCCAGGTCTACCGCCATCAAAAGGCCAATAACTACGATAAAAATCAGCCACACTATCGACTCAGCCATGTATCCGCGCTATGTTGAATTTGTTTTGTTCCTGTAGGGGTGAGGTGTCCAGACGCAAAGTTGACCCTTCGTCACCTCACTGCGCAATGCGTTAAAGGTGGAAACCGGGAGAAATGGCTAAGTTCTGACAATTCTTAAACCTTCCATACCTTTAGTCGGTTCATTCCTTGCCAAATCCACTGACTTTCTGTGTGCAACCATGAAAAAAACTGCTACCCTCCTTGTATTTGCCCTCGCTGTCACCGCTTTGTCCGGACAGCCGCTGACGCCCGTTCATTTTTCCTGGGGAACGGCGTATTTCCCCGATAACGCCCCCGTCTTCCTGAACGCCCCCCCAATCACCGAAGCAGAGCGCGACGCCGGCATGTACGTCCGCTATCTACGGTTCGAACAGCTTCCCGACAGCGAGGAACGCAAACGGGCTGCCGACCAGGGGCTGCAATGGATCGGTTACGTGCACCCGAACACCTGGCTGGCGGCCATTCCGCAGTCGCTCGACCTGTCAACGCTGGCCAACGGCAAGCTGCGCAGCGTGGTGCCGGTTGACCCGGAATGGAAACTCGCCAAATCATTGCGCGAAAAGCCCTGGGACACCTGGGCGCTGGACGGCGACCGACTGCGGATAAACCTGAAAGTTTACCCCCACGTTCCCTTCGAATCGGCCGTATCCTGGCTGGAGGCGGAAGACGTCGACATCCATAAAAAAGCGCCCCGCAACGGAATGCTGACTGTGGCTATACCCGAAGCCGACCTCCTGCGCATAGCGGCCCTCCCTTACGTACAGTTCATGGAACGCATACCTCCTCCCGGCAAACCCGAAGACACCAACGGCCGGGCCATTCACCGGGCCAATACCCTCGATTCCGACAGCCCGCTGGGAAAACACTACAACGGCGCCGGTGTGCGGGTGCTGGTGCGCGACGACGGCAACGTGGGCCCGCACATCGACTTCGCCGGCAGACAGACGGACCTCAGCCGGCGCGACAACGGCACCCACGGCGACGGCGTGGCGGGCATCATGGCAGGCGCAGGCAACCTCAACCCGCAAAACAAGGGCATGGCCTCCGGCGCCGAACTGTACGTGCTCAACTACGAGGCCGATTTCAACGACGAAACGCTGCCGCTTCACATCACCGACAATGTGCGGGTGACCAACTCCTCCTACTCCGACGGCTGCAACGAGGGCTATACTTTCGCCTCCGAAACGGTCGACGCACAACTGTATGAATTCCCTACCCTGATGCACGTTTTCTCCGCCGGCAACTCCAACGGCCAAAGCTGCGGCTACGGCGCCGGCGACCAATGGGGAAACATCACCGGTGGGCATAAAATGGCCAAAAATGCGATCGCCACCGCCAACCTGAACGCCGAAAGCGCGCTGGAACCCACCTCCAGCCGGGGGCCGGCGCACGACGGACGCTTGAAGCCCGACATCGCGGCGCACGGACAAGGACAGGTATCCACCGACCCCAACAACCAATACCAGGTTTTCGGCGGCACCTCAGGGGCCGCCCCCGGCATTGCCGGCTGCATGGCCCAACTCATGCATGCCTATCAAGCGTTGAACAACGGCGAAGAACCGGAAGCCGGTTTGATCAAAGCCGCCATCCTCAACACCGCCAATGACCAGGGCAATACGGGGCCCGACTTCAAATTCGGATGGGGACACATCAACGCCGCTCGCGCCCTGGAGGTCATCGAACGCAACACCTGGGTCAAAGGCATGGTCGACCAGGGCGGCGTGCAGACCCACACCATCAATATTCCCAACAACGCCCTGAACGTCCGCTTCATGCTCTTGTGGGTCGACCCGCCCGCAGCCCCCTTCGCCGGAAAAGCGCTGGTGAACGACCTGGATGTCGCTGTCGTTGCCCCCGACGCCGCCACCCACCTGCCGTGGCTGCTGAACCCCACCCCGGATCCGGTGTTGCTGGATCAGCCTGCCGGAAACGGGCGCGACTCGCTGAACAACATGGAACAGGTGTCCATCAGCACGCCTTTGCCCGGCGTCTACACGGTGACTGTTCGCGGATTTGAGGTGCCGCAAGGCCCGCAAGGGTATTTTTTGGTGTGGTTTGTCGAAACGAACGAGGTCAAGCTGACCTATCCCACAGGCGGAGAGTCCCTCGTGCCCGGCGAAACCTTGCGATTCCACTGGGATGCGGGGGTGAACGGGTCGCCGATCGATTTGTCGTATTCGGAAGACGGGGGCGCCACCTTTCAGCCCATCATCACGCTTCCGGGTGACCGGCGCACCCACAACTGGGTGGTGCCCAACACCGTGAGCGGGCAGGTGCATTTTTTGCTCGCCCGGGGCGCCGACCGCGACACCACCGACTTTTTTTGCTCTATTGCCCCCGTTCCCAAAAATATGCAAATCACGAAGGTGTGTCCCGACTCCCTCACCATTGTCTACACGCCGGTGAACGACACCTTGTCCTTTACAGGCTACCTGCTCGGCGACAAGTACATGGAACCCCTGCGCACCAGTGACCCGGGCGACGGCACAATCACTTTGCCGATCACCCAATCGCATCTTGAAAACTGGGTGGCCGTGTCGGCAACCCACGCCAACGGACTGACCGGCCGCCGCTCCAACGCCGTCCGCTGGCCAGGCGGACTCAAAAACTGCCCCCAGCCCGAAGACGCAGCCCTGGCCGCCTTGCTCCAGCCCGCCGAAGGCGCATTTGTGGCTTGCAGCCCCGCCGACGTGCCGGTGACCGTCCGGGTGCAAAACCAAGGGACCAGCCCCTTCTCCGGCGCCCAAATCCACTATCAACTGAACAACAACCCGGTGGTAACGGAACCACTGCCCGATTGGGCTCCCGGAACCGATACCAGCTTTACCTTCGCTCAACGGCTCAACCTGGTGGCCGGCGGCGTCATAAATTTGCGCGTTTGGACCAATTTTCCAGGCGAAGATTATTCCTACAACGACACCCTGACCACCTCGCTCCCCGTCGTCATCCAGACGGTGAACAGTTTTTTCAAACAAACTTTCGAGAGCACCACCTTCCCGCCGGCCGGATGGGCGGTCGGCAACCCGGATAACGGCATCACCTGGGTGCGGTCGCCCAACGAATTCAATGTCACCGGGTCATCGGGAACATCTACCCGGGCAGCCGTACTCAACGCGCGGGTGTACGAAGCGCGTGGGCAGAGGGACGCCTTGTACCTGCCGCCGGTCGATTTGAGCGGACTGACCAATCCCGGATTGCGGTTCGATGTGGCGCATGCCCTGGTGGGCTCGGGGCGCGCAGATACGCTGCGTGTGGAATTGTTCCCCAATTGCGACATGACCGCCGCGCCGGTCGTTTTGTGGGAAAAAGCCGGTCTCGACCTGGCTACCGCGCCAAGCACCAACTTCAACTTCGTGCCGGACAAAAGCAATGAATGGCGCATTCAACTCATTCCGCTCGACTCGTTCGCAAACCAGTCGGTTATCCTCCGCTTTTTGGCGGTCAACGACAATGGAAACAACATCTGGGTCGACAATATAGAGCTGCTCAACGCCACGCCTATCCCGCCCGCAGCGTCCATTTTAACCCCTTCCGACACCGTTTGCAGAAATAAAAACACGGCGTTCTCCGCCGCAGTCCAGGACAACTTCACCACCTATACCTGGAATTTCGGCTCCTTCTCGTTGCCCCCCAGCGCCTCGGGCCCCGGCCCTCACCAGGTCGCATTCTCCACCCCGGGATTGAAAAAGGTGCGGCTTTTTGTGACTAACCCCGCCGGCGCCGATACGGCGGAGTTCAATCTGTTTGTCCGCAACATTCCATCGGCCGGTTTTACCGCCTCGACAGCAGGCCTGACGGCTTCATTCACCAATATTTCGACGAATGCACAAAGCTATCAGTGGGACTTTGGCGACGGAAACACCAGCACGGCAACCAACCCGATGCATACCTACGCCAGCTACGGCATTTACCCGGTACGCCTGCAAGCCTCCAGCGACTGCGGCCTCACACAGATGGAACAAACCGTTTCACTCACCGTTGGCCTGTCGGAACCGGATGCGCCGTTCACCATGCAGGTTTTACCCAACCCCAATGCCGGCAGTTTTCAGGTGGCAGTGCAAAGCGCCGCCGGCGGGTCGGCGCAGCTGTGGCTGTTCGACCCCCAGGGCAGGCGCCTGCTGGACCAGCAGCTTGAGCTGATCGCAGGCGGTACAGTGAACATTCCTGTTGAAGGGTTGATGCCGGCGCCTGGGGTGTACCGATTGCAAGTGGTGATGGCGCAGGGAACGAGGAGTGTTCCGGTGGTTGTTGGCTATCGGTAGTCGGTTGTCGGTTGTCGGTAGTCGGTTGTCGGTAGTCGGCTGTCGGCTGTCGGTAGTCGGTAGTCGGTAGTCGGCTGTTGGTCGTTGGTCGTCGGCTGTCGTTTTTTAAATGACTGCGTAGCGGTCGAACTCTAGTAGCCCCGGGTGCAACCCGGGGTAGTAAAAAAATGGCCCCGGGTTGCACCCGGGGCCATTTGTGTTTCAGGTTCGTTCGCTTACCGGGTCTTTTGCAGTTCGGAGGCGGGGAGCGCCTCGGAGTGTTGAGCCGGCTGTACCTGTTGTTCCAGCGGTTGCGGCGCATTCAGGTTGGAGTGGGCGTCTTTGAAGTGCCCGCCCAGGACGGGTGCGATGGCCAGACCAACGAGGCAGGACAACTTGATCAGGATGTTCATAGACGGACCGGAGGTGTCCTTGAAGGGGTCGCCCACGGTGTCGCCGGTTACGGCTGCTTTGTGCGGATCGGAGCCTTTGTAGAAGATTTGTCCGTTGATGTCCACGCCTTTTTCAAACGATTTTTTGGCGTTGTCCCAGGCGCCGCCGGCGTTGGATTGGAACAGTGCCCACATCACACCGCTGACGGTTACGCCGGCCATGTATCCGCCGAGGGCTTCGGCGCCCATGATGAAGCCAACAGCGATGGGGGTCAGCAGGGCGATCAGGCCCGGCGGAATCATTTCGCGCAGCGCTGCGTTGGTGGAAATTTCCACGCATTTTCCGTATTCGGCTTGTCCGGTTCCTTCGAGCAGGCCGGGAATCTCCCGGAACTGGCGGCGCACCTCGTTTACCATGTCCATGGCTGCTCTGCCCACACTCTGCATGGCGAATGCGGAGAAAACCACGGGTATCATACCGCCCAGAAAGAGAGCTGCAAGCACGTCCGCCTTAAAAATATTGATGCCGTCGATGCCGGTGAAGTCCACATAAGCGGCGAAAAGGGCCAGTGCGGTCAGGGCTGCGGAGGCGATGGCAAAACCCTTGCCGATGGCGGCGGTGGTGTTGCCCACCGAGTCGAGGATGTCGGTGCGTTGACGCACTTCTTTGGGCAACTCGCTCATTTCGGCGATGCCGCCGGCGTTGTCGGCGATGGGGCCGAAGGCGTCAATCGCCAGCTGCATGGCGGTAGTGGCCATCATGGCAGAGGCAGCGATGGCCACGCCGTAGAAGCCTGCCAGCGTGTAGGCGCCCCAGATGGCCATGGAAAACATGACGATGGGCATCCAGGTGGACATCATGCCCGTGGCCAGGCCGGCGATCACGTTGGTAGCGTGGCCGGTGGCCGATTGCCGGACGATATTCATGACCGGCTTTTTACCCATTCCGGTGTAGTATTCGGTGATAGCAGAAATGAGCGCGCCCACAACGAGGCCCACCACTACGGCGTAGAACACGTTGTCGTTGCTGATGATCATGGAGCCTTTTCCGAAAAAGTTCATCGTCATCGTTTCGGGCAGCATCCACTGGATCAAAGGGTAGCACACGATGCCGGTGATGATAATGCTCGCCCAGTTGCCGCGGTTGAGGGCGCCTTGCACGGCGCCGGCGCTCAGCTCGGCGTTGTCGCTCACCCGCACCAGCCACATGCCGATGATGGAGAACAGGATGCCGAGCCCGGCCATGAGCATGGGCAGCAGGATGGGGCCAATGCCGCCGAAAGCGTCCTGTATGCCGTTGGAGTCGCGAATAACGGAGTTGCCCAGCACCATGGCCGCCAGCACGGTGGCCACGTAAGAGCCGAACAGGTCGGCGCCCATGCCGGCTACGTCGCCCACGTTGTCGCCCACGTTGTCTGCAATGGTGGCGGGGTTGCGCGGATCATCCTCCGGAATGCCGGCCTCCACCTTGCCCACCAGATCGGCGCCTACGTCGGCAGCCTTTGTGTAGATACCGCCGCCCACGCGGGCAAACAGGGCTATGGACTCTGCGCCAAGTGAAAACCCGGTGAGTACTTCGAGTACCCGGGACATGGCCACATGATCTCCCGGCCCATAGGTACCACCCATGAAAATGTTGTAAAAAAGGGCGAACAGGGCCGTGAGACCCAGTACCGCCAGACCGGCCACACCCAAACCCATCACCGAGCCGCCGTTGAACGACACTTTCAGGGCTTCCGACAGGCTTCTGCGCGCCGCCTGGGTGGTGCGCACGTTGGCTTTGGTGGCGATGCGCATGCCGAAAAATCCGGCCAAAACAGAGAAAAGGGCGCCAATGACAAAAGCCAGCACGATCAGAGGGTGGCTGGTGGTCACCTGGGTGCTCAGCCAACCCAGCAGGACAGAGGCGATGACCACGTAAATGGCCAAAATGCGGTATTCGGCCTTGAGGAAAGCCATGGCGCCGTCGGCTATGTGGCCGGCGATGGTGCGCATTTTTTCATCGCCCGGATCCTGGCGGGTCACCCAGCCCTGCAAAAAAAGCATATACAACAGGCCTACGATGCCAAAGAGCGGTAAGTAGTAAACCAATGAACTCATGAACAGTTGTTTGCGATTGTTAGTGTGACAAACGGCGACCATTGCGGTCGCCGCCCGGCCCGAAACACGAAGGCGGCGCAAAAGTAGAAAAATAATCGTTACACCTCTCGTCCCGCAAGAATACACGTGCCCGCTCCCGCGACTTTCAACTTTTTTCCCGCCACAGGTGTTATTGGTTTCCGTTTTAAAGCGTTAGTTTTGTGTTGACACCGGGCAAAATCATGATTCCAGACACTACCCCAGCATCCGAAAAGCACACGGAGCGCGCAGCGGAAACCGATCCTACTGCCGTATCCCGCAAACAGGATCACATCGAACTGGCGTTTAAAAGCCGTGTGGAGGCTGCGGTGGTGGATGACCGCTTTTATTACGAACCCCTGCTGGCGGCGCACCCCGGCAGCGACTCCTGGCCGCATTTCCCCTTTCTGGGCAAACAAATGCGGACACCCGTCTGGGTTTCCTCTATGACCGGCGGCACGGCGCTGGCCCGCACCATCAACCGAAACCTGGCGCGCGCATGCGCAGAATTCGGTATGGGTATGGGGCTGGGTTCCTGCCGGCAACTGCTGCACAGCGACGAGCATTTGTCCGATTTTGATGTTCGGGACATACTGGGCGAAGGCCTACCCCTGTTTGTCAACCTCGGCGTCGCCCAGCTGGAACAATTGATCACCGATAAAGAAACCCAACGGATAGCCGACCTGGTTGATCGGTTGCGCGCCGACGGGCTCATCATACATGTTAACCCTTTGCAGGAGGCCATGCAACCGGAAGGGGATGTTTTTCAGCAACCGCCCATAGAAACCATCGCGGCCGTGCTGGAAGCATACCCCGGCCCTGTGGTGGTAAAGGAAGTGGGGCAGGGCTTCGGGCCGGAAAGCCTCAAAGCCCTCCTGCAACTCCCCCTGGCAGCCATCGAGTTTGCTGCAGCAGGCGGCACCAATTTCGCCAAACTTGAGTTGCTGCGCAGCGACCCGCAAAAACAACTAACCTTTGAAAAAATGGCCCGGGTGGGCCACACCGCCCTTGAAATGGTGCAACTGACCAATGAGCTGGTGTCGGCCCTGGGCAACAAACGCCAAACCGGACACCTGATCATTTCCGGTGGCATCCGCGATTTTATGGACGGGTACTACCTCATCCGGCAATCCGTCCTCCCGGCTGTGTACGGTCAGGCTGCCGGTTTCCTGCAATATGCGCGCGACGACTACGAAACGCTACAGACTTACGTACGTGCCCAGGTCAGGGGACTTGAACTGGCAAGCGCTTTTCTGCAAGTCCGGCCTTTCCCATCCGGTTCAAACCGCTAACGATCGGCGTTCACCACGCGCAAAATTGTCTTACCTTTACCTTACCGCCGACCATTCAAAAATGCCTCAACCCATCAACGGCTTTTCCAAACTCAGCAAGTCTCAAAAGATCGCCTGGCTGGCGGAGCAATTTTGTGCCGACCCGGCTGGCGCTGCCGCAACATTTTCGTCGTTCCAGCAGCCGGATGGCGAGGTGCAGAAAGTGCTGGACGGCTTCACCGAAAATGCCATTGCAAACTATGTGCTTCCGTACAGCATCGCGCCCAATTTCCGCATCAATGGCCGGTTGTACGCGGTGCCCATGGTGATCGAAGAGAGCAGCGTAGTGGCCGCAGCCAGCAGCGCCGCCAAGTTCTGGCTGGAACACGGCGGGTTCCACACGGAGATTGTCGGCACGGTGAAACTCGGACAGGTGCACTTTCGCTGGGGCGGGTCGCCCCAACGACTGACCGAACTGTTCCCGGAGATCCGGGCCACACTGCTTTCGGGCTGTATGGACCTGACACAGAACATGGAAAAACGCGGTGGCGGGGTGCTTGGCATCGAGCTGCTCGATTTCACCGCGCTGGAACCGGAATACTACCAGTTGCGGGTTTCCTTTGAAACGTGCGACAGCATGGGGGCCAATTTTATCAACTCCGTCCTCGAGCGCTATGCGGGTGAACTGGAAACGTTTTTCACCCAACATCCCGGCCTCCGCGACGAGGAGCGCGATGTAGCGGTGGTGATGGCGATCCTCTCGAATTACACCCCCGGATGCGTGGTGCGCGCCTGGGTGGAGGCGCCGGTAGAGTCGTTTGCCGATGCGGCCCGCCAGAACGGCATGGATGCCACCCAACTGGCCGAACGCTTTGCCCTGGCCGTCCGCATCGCGCACCTCGACCCGTACCGCGCCACTACCCACAACAAAGGTATTTTCAACGGGATAGATGCCGTGGTTTTGGCCACCGGCAACGACTTTCGCGCCGTAGAGGCGTGCGGTCATGCATACGCCGCCCGCGACGGCCAATACCGAAGCCTGAGCACTTGTACGGTGGAAAACGGACATTTCCGTTTCGAACTCGAAGTGCCGCTGGCGCTGGGAACCGTCGGCGGCCTCACTGCACTGCATCCCCTGGCCAAACGAACGCTGGAAATCCTCGGCAACCCCAGCGCAACCGAGCTCATGGGCATTGTGGCCTCCGTAGGGCTGGCCCAGAACTTTGCCGCCGTCCGATCCCTGGTGACCACGGGCATCCAGCAGGGCCACATGAAGATGCACCTGACCAACATGCTGCGTCACCTCGGCGCGTCGGAAGCCGATCTGGAGGCCGCCCAGGGGTATTTCTGCGGGAAAACGGTCAGCTTCAGCAGCGTCCGGGGGTTCCTGGAAGAACGGAAAACAACCGTGACCGATTTGCGCAGCAGCGGTAACGGAAAGATCATGTTGTGTTAATTTATATGAAAATGCGGTGTTTATGTCGTTTGCGCGTCAGGATTAGCCTGAAAAGGGTGTATCTTTGCAGCCATTACCATCACTCGTTTTTTTAATGGCAAAACCACATGAAACCCGCCTGGTTCCTTCTTCCCGTTTTGATCGTTTGTAGTTTGTCTTTCGCTTATGCGGGGGATGGCGTCGATAATAATTATGTTGACGACGATGCAAACAGGCTTAGTGTTAATATTGACGGGACGCAATACGCTGTATTATTTGGGCCCGGAAGTTATGGATCATATACCCCGGGGATTTACATTCCAAACGGAACGATTCACAATTTTGGCCCAATAAACATCAATTTTAATATAACCGGTGCATTTTGCAGTATGCGCTCAGCCTATAATGACCGGGTGGAAACCACTACCTTATATTGGAGGGTTTATCCCGTAACAAATCCTCCTGCTTATCCTCAAAATGAGGCGAATCCAGCCTATTTTACCGGAGTCCCTTTAACCCATCCAGCCTTCCCCTGGAATGGTTGCATTACCTTCAGCAGCGGTGATAACTGGGAGAACCTGAATGTTGGAGTCAATGTACTGAACGGACTTCCCCAGGGACAGGAGTATATTTTAGAATTTTTCCACCTTGCGACTTTAGTCGATATAGGAACTGAAAGTGGAACCTGTATATCCGTTAACCCAACTTTATTATGCGAACTGACAGAGGACCACAACCGGCAATTGAAGTCCACTTACAATACCACCGATCCGAATTACTGCAATTATCCAAACGTTGTTGCCGGCCAATCGCTTGCCACTAGAATAAGATTTACTTCCAACGTCGCTTTACCCCTCTCCTGGACCGCCTTCTCCGCCAAACGCCTCGAAGCGGACGTCGCCCTGCAATGGAAAACCGAACAGGAATTCAACCTCGACCGTTTTGTGGTGGAGCGCCACCGGGATGGTGACGGCTGGCAGCCCGTTGGGTCGGTGACGGCCTACAACAGCGCCGTGCCCAACACGTATACCTACACAGACGCCGGCGCGCCGCAGGACAACCTATACTACCGCCTGCGCGCGGAGGATTTCGACGGCACTTACGAGTACTCCATCGTGGTCAGTCTGGCAGCCGCCAAAGGCGCTCACCTGCGCGTCCTGCCCAATCCGGCTGGCTCCTTTGCCGACCTGCTGTTGGAAGAAGGCGCGCACGTGCAAATATTCGACGCCTACGGGCACACGCTGTACAACAACCCGGAAGCCGACGGCAATGTACGCATCGAAACCTTCGACTGGCCTTCCGGCATGTACAGCGTGTGGGTGCTGGGCGCATCGGGAGCGGTACTGGAAAGATCGACGTTGCTTGTGGAACACTAGCCTGGCGGTTTTTCCCTGGCTGACTTACACCATTTTTGATCGGATCATTTGTCCTTTTGGTCGGTTTTTTCCGGCAATGGGGAAAATTGCGTATATATTTGTAAAAATTTACGCTAATTGTCCAACGTACACCTCCTGTTCCAGCTTTTAGAGGTCATCAAGCTGGAGCGCAACCTCAAGCCGGCCATGAATGCAGCAGAGCAAAAAGCAAAATCCTCCGAGATCATCCTCAACCACGTCGGTTTCGCCATGGGCGGCGGCCTGGTGCCCATACCGGGCGCCGACATCGCTGCGGTGAGCGCCGTTCAGATCAACATGCTCCGGCAACTGGCCAAAGTCTATGGGGTGCCGTTCGTCGGCGATCTGGGGCGCAACATCATCTCTGCGGTGGTCGGCGGCAGCCTGGCCCGCCTGGGCGCGAGCCTGGTCAAGATTATCCCGGGTGTCGGCACTTTTCTCGGCAGCCTGAGCATGCCGGTGTTGTCGGGCGCGTCGACGTATGCCCTGGGTCAGGTGGTGGTTGCCCACTTCAGCAATGGCGGCTCCCTGGCCGACATAGACTTCACGCGTACCCGCAAACAATACCAGGAATCGCTGGAAGAGGCCAAAAAGGTGGTTCAGGATCTGGAAAAGAAGATGCCGCCAACCGACGATCCGGTTGAAAAACTCCGGCGCCTGTCGGAGCTCCACCAGTCGGGAATCCTCAGCGACGAGGAATTTAAAGCCCAGAAAGCGAAATTGCTCGATCGCCTTTGATAGGTTTGCGCGATGCAGCGCACTTCCGTGTTTCTACAATGGTCGGCCCCGCGGGCCATGCAGGCGTTTCAGGTGCTTCGCCTGGGCGCCGTATTGCTCACCAGCGTGTTGTTGGCGAAGACGGGCCTGTCCACTTCAGCGATCGGTGTTTATGAGCTGATGCTCTACGTGGGCGCCACCCTGAGTTTTTTTTGGGTGAACGGCCTGTTGCAGGGCATCCCGCCGGTGCATGCGCAATACACCGATGAAGCCGGGGGCGATCGGCTGCTTTCGGTGGCTTTCGGCGTTTTCAACGCCCTTTCACTGGTGGTCGCGGGCGGATTGTTTATGTTCCGTGCGTGGTTGGTACCTGCGCTCACCGGTTTGCCCGAACTGCCCTTTTTGGGTTGGTTTTGTTTGTATTTGGGTTTTAACCTGCCCGCTTTTGTCGCTGAATACGTGTACCTGATGCGGGGGCAGGCGACTCGCCTGGTGTATTGGGGGCTCATCACGTTTGGCGCACAGATTCCCGCAGTTGTTTTGCCGGTAATGGCCGGCTACGGATTGGAGGGAGGCTTGATGGCCCTGGCCGGGCTGGCATTTGCCCGGTGGGTATGGACATTGATGCTGGTGTACCCAAAACGGGGGTTCCTGCCTTGGGACACGGCACTGGTGCATCGATACTTGTCGTTTTCCGCGCCTTTGTTACTCAATGTGGTCGCAGGCAACCTGATTTTGTTGTTCGACAACTGGCTGGTGGGTTATTACTACCAGAGCGAGGAAGTATTTGCCGTGTACCGGTACGGTTCTCGGGAGTTGCCGCTGGCCACCGCGCTGGCAACGGGCTTGTCTTCGGCTATGATCGGCCGTTTGGCGGCGCATCCGGTACAGGGGATGGCGGAGTTGCGCGTGCGGGGGCAGCGGCTCATGCACGCGGTGTTTCCGCTGACGCTGGTGTTGCTGTTTGTCAGTGAGCCGCTGTTTCCGTTGGTGTTCAACCCCGATTTTGCGGCAAGCGCGCCTTTGTTCAATATTTACCTGCTGATAACCGCGAGCAGGGTGTTGTTGCCTAATGCGTTGGTGTTGGCGCGGAGGCGCCCGGGTGTCATCCTGGGCGTTGGTTTGCTGGAGCTGCTGGTCAAAGTGTTGCTTGGCTGGTGGTTTCTGCGCGAATGGGGGCTTGTGGGCCTGGCCTGGTCTGCTGTGATCGCTTTTTTTGTGGAAAAGATCGGCCTTGTTTGTTGGTTGGAGTCGAAGGGCGTACGCACCGGCGACTGGCTGAACATTCCGGTGTACGGGGCCTACCTTGGCGCCCTGGGGTCGGCCTACGCCATCAGTTTGTTTTGGTGATCCAGCAACACGAGCAGGGCCTGCCGGATGGTCCATTCGTCGCTGACGGCGTAATCGCCCGGCATTCCCGGCAGTCCGGAATAAGCAAGGGGCGTCCGTTTTTGGGCGCTCATGTGAAAGGTGGTGGCGCCGGTATGGCGAGCCAGCGCGCCGATGTTGGCCGGCATGATGCCGCCGCCGGGCATGACGGTTATGCGGCCCCCAGCGGCCGAAACCATCTCCTGCAGCCGGGCTCGGCCCTCCCAGGCGGTTGGGGCGCCGCCGGAGCTGAGTACCCTGGTAAAACCAAGCGCTGCGAGCGCCTCCAGCGCCTCCAACGGACGCGGGCAAACGTCTATGGCGCGGTGAAAGGTGAGCGCCAGGGGGCCGGCGGCCATTTTCAGCCTTTCCAGCGCCCGCAAATCAAGGTCGCCACCGGGCAAAAGGGCGCCCACCACCACGCCCGCGGCACCGCGTTCTTTGCAGAACGCCACGTCGGCGCACATCAGCTCCGTTTCGGCTTCGGAATAAACGAAATGCCCCTCCCTTGGGCGGATGAGCACGTGCACCGGCATGGACACCCTGTGCAGGGTCTCCTGAAGCAATCCGGGGGAGGGCGTCAGTCCGCCCACCGACAGGGCGCTGCACAATTCAATGCGGTGCGCACCGGCTTGTTGGGCGGCAAGCGCCGAATCGAGGTTGGCGGCGCATATTTCGAGGGTCATGCTGTTTTCGGTCTGAAATTGATAACATAAGGCGGGTAAACGGAATAAAGCGTGTAAAGATCGGCACCCGATCCGGAATTATTGTAAACTTGCGCCACCTAAACCTGCCAGCCATGAGTAGCTTTTCTCCCAAGGCAATCGCGACGACGGTTGCGGTGTTGTGTTGCCTGCTGTTCCTCCAGCCTGTTCGGGCAGCCAAAAGGGCGCTGCTGGTAGCGGTAGGCAATTACCCGGCTTCATCCGGCTGGCAGCGCATTAATGCCGGCAACGACATCGATCTGCTCGCCGGTGTGTTGAAAAGACAAGGTTTCGAGCCGGCCAACACCTTTGTGCTCCTCCATGAGGCCGCCACCCGAAACGGCATTCTGGCGGCCATTCGAACCCATCTGCTGCAAAAATGCAACCCGGGCGACGAAGTCTACTTTCACTTTTCGGGGCACGGGCAACAGGTGGCCGACAACAACGGCGACGAACCCGACGGCTTCGACGAGGCCATTGTGCCCTACGACTCGCCCATGCGGTTCCAGCCGGGGGTGTACGAAGGGGCCAACCTGATCCGCGACGAGGAATTGGGTGACCTGTTCAACCAGATCCGCGCCCGCATCGGCGCCGCCGGCCAGCTCATCGTGGTTCTGGACGCCTGCCACAGCGGCACCGGCACCCGGGGCAACAGCGTGGCGCGCGGAACCGATCACGTGATGGCCGACAGCCAGTGGATCGCCCGGAACACCAGCCGGGGTACCGGCAGCAGCGACCAATTCCTCCCGTCGGGCAAGGCCACCGGCGCCGGAGTGCTGGCCCCTATGGTCGCCTTTTTCGGCGCATCGGCCAACCAGCTCAACTTCGAAACCCAGGACGACCAGGGGCGGCGCGTGGGTTCGCTGAGCTACGCCTGGAGCAAAGCACTCAACCAGGCAGGGCCGCGTTCGACTTACCGCGGTATGTTCGAGGTCATCCGCACCGAAATGGCTGCCATCGCACCCCGGCAGTCGCCCCAGGCCGAGGGCGAACTCGATCGCTCCTTGTTCGGGGGCGACGTGGTGGTTGCCCCCATGTACTACCGCATCACCGACCACGATGCCGCCACCGAATCCGTGTACATCGACGGCGGCTGGCTGCAGGGACTCAACCAGGGATCGGTGGTCGGTTTTTTCCCGCCCGAAACGCGCGATCCGCTGCACGAAAAACCCTGGACCACCGGAGTGGTGGAACAAAGCGGCGCCCTCGCGAGCGGTGTGAAACCCGAAACAGCGCTCAGTGAAGCGCAGGTGAAATCGGCCTGGGTGTACGTTTTGGAAGAAAATCCGGGCGATCTGCGCATACGCGTGCACATCAAACCGTTTTCCGGCCCGTTGTACGGTCATTTAAAAGATAAAATGGCGCAAACGCCCGTTATCGAGCTCGCTGAGGACGCCGACCTGTTCATTGAACAACAGGGCAACGAACTGCAACTGCTGACCGCCGATGATCAGGTGTTGCTCTCTATGCCCGTGAACTCACCGCCAGCGCCGGCGGAGAAAAAGCTCATGCAGCAGATTTTCAGTTTCGGACAAGTAAAATTCCTTCGGAACCTGAACGCGTTGAGCCGGGACATCAAACTGAGCATGGAGATCATTCCCGTAACTTTAGACCCGCGTACAGGCGCCGAAACAGCCATTCCCCTCCAGCAGAAACGCAATGCCGCCGGTACGCTGGTGCTGAACGAAGGCGACCTGATCAAGGTCCGGGTGACCAATAACGGCAGCATCCCGGCCTATTTTACACTGATCGACCTGCAACCCGATTACCTGTTGAACATCCTGATTCCCAACGATAAACAAACGCCCGAGGAGTTCCGCGTGGCGCCGGGTCAAAGCATGGAGGTCGCCGAGGTCTGGAGCATAAGCCCGCCTTTCGGCCCGGAAATTTTCAAGCTGATCGGCACCAGCAGTCCCGTAGACCTTCGGCCCATCGCCGGAAGCCGGGGCTCCGCCACCCGCTCCAATTCGGCGCTCAGCCCGTTGGAGAAAATGTTTGGAGAGACCTATTACAACGACGATTGCATGACCCGGGGCGGAAAAGTGCACCGCCTTTCCGCAGGTACCGTAGCCGTGTGCACCGTTCCTTTCACCATTGCACCTCGATAACACACCGAATTTTATGAAAATATCGCTCATCCGCGCGCTTAACCTGATCCTGTTCAGCGCTTTGCTGCTGTTTGCCGTTACCCTGGAGGCGCAAACCCTGCATGTTTATTACAACGTCTTCACCGACAGCGTCCGGTACGAGTTGGACGGTAAAATCGTATCTAAACCCCGGCTGCGCAAGGGCGGCACCGTGTACGTCCATTTGCTGGAATACAACCAGTACATCTATTCCGCTACGGTGACCCTGCACGACAACCCAGGCCAATACCTGATGGGCGGCACACAAGCCATCTCCGCCGACGGCTCCACCGATATGACCGGCGGAACCTCTTCCCCGTTAATGGGCATTTTCGGGGCCCTGAGCTCGCCCATGTTCAACATGCCGCTGATGAAAATGGGCGACTCCGAATTGTCCCTGGCCAGTTTTGCCGGCGGCGTCGCTCCGGGCGGTTTTGCAGGCACCCGGGGCGCCGAAGAGCAAATGCTGCGCGAAACGGAAGAGATGCTCAAGGAGACCGCCCAAACAGAAGCCGAGCTCACCAAACTCGGGGAGGAAATCCGGCAGACCAGCCGCTCCCTGATGATTTCCATGATGATCGACGAACAACTCGATCAGATCGTCTACAACCCCAGAATTCCTCCTTCCCAGATCAAAAAGTTGTGTAAGGAGTATTTTTCCGCCATGTTCGGTCCCGACCGGCTGGACAGCCTGTCCCTAATGTCGTCGCTGGACTGGACAGAAAACGTACAGTCCTTCCGCACCAAAACGATGGCCTGGAAAAACCTGAACCAAACCTGGGGGCGCCAGCTCGGCGACCTGGAGCAGCGCATGACCGAAATGAACGGCATGGACTGGAGCAACGACGAGGTGGTGGCCAAATTGATGACCATCAACAAGACCGTCCGGGAATCCCAGGCGGAAAAAAGCAACATGGACAGCACCATTCATGCGGCCGAAATACTGATGGCGGAAGCCGGCGCTATTCCGCCGAGCAGCCTGGCCAACCTGTACCTCAGGTACAAGGAGCTGATGAACAACGAATTTGAGTACCAGGATTTTTTCTACATGACGGGCACGGCCGTGGCGCTGCACGTCGAATTGGTGCGGCGCGACACCATGCCGACGAGCCTGTCGGGTGAAGACGACGACGAGATCGTGAAGTCCCGGACTTTTGTCGTGGAAAGTTATGGCGGGCTCAAATTGTCCGCCGGGGCAGGCTTCAACTTTGCCCAGTTCTTCGATCAGCCCCTGGAGTACAGCGTCAACAACGATGTGATCGTGGGGCAGCCCTCCGATCAGTTCCTGCCGGCCATTGCATCCCAGTTCCTGTTCTACGCCGACCGGGGCACGCGCATGTCTTTCGGCGGCTCCTTCGGCATCGGCCTGCCGGTGCTCGCCGGCGACCAGGCGCAGGCGGCCATGTTTTTCCTGGGCCCCTGTCTGGTGTTCGGCGGCGGACAGCGCATCGTGCTCACCACCGGTGTGCTGGGCGGCAAGACCAACCAACTGGCCAAGGGCTTTGAGGTGGGCGACCCGTTTGACCCGTCGCAGGGCGACATACCGACCACCGCAACGTACCAGTACGGGTACTTCCTGGGTTTATCTTTTAATTTTTCGGGCAGGTAAGATAACAGTTTGAAGAATGTGGAATAAAAAGGGAAAGAAAGTTGCTTTTTTGAACCGATGCGCCTCGCTTGACGCAGGAGCGCCTCGCTAAGCCCGAATCGCGGCTAATAAACCCTCCCCTCCCGTCAAAAGAGAACGCTTCTTTGGGGGACGGCCGCCGGGCCGTCCCTTTTTTTTCGTAAACGAACGATATTCGCCGCATGAAAATTTCTGTTTTAAATGCCGTAATGCTGCTGTTTTGCTTGCACATCCTCACTGAAGCCCGGGCCCAGGACAACGTACGCGCTTTGTTCATCGGCGTAGGCGATTACCCGGAGGACAGCGGCTGGAACAAGCTGAACGCCGCCAATGACCTGACCCTGCTCAAAACGGTACTGACCGACAACCAGGTACCCGCCGACAACATCCGAACCCTGCTGGACGCCGACGCCACCCGGGCAGGCATCGAAAACGCCCTCGGTGATCTGGCCGTCTCCGCGCGCCCCGGCGAAACCGTGTGGGTGCATTTCTCCGGCCACGGCCAACAAGTGCAGGACGACAATGGCGACGAGCTGGATGGCCTCGATGAAGCCCTGGTGCCCTACGACGCCCCCAAAAAATGGAAGAAAAACGAGTACGAGGGCGAGCGGCACCTGCGCGACGAAAAACTGGGCGAGAAACTCGCCGAGATACGCCTGCGCGTGGGCAAAAAGGGGCGGCTGGTCATCACCGTCGACGCCTGCCACAGCGGCACCGGCACCCGCGGTTACGGCAACGCGCGCGGCACCGACGAAGTGATGGCCGACCCGGACTGGCTGCGCACCCTCACCGGGCGGGCATTACCCCTGAAGGACGCGGCGCTCGAATCGGGGTCCGGGTTGTCGGAAGACGCCGCCCCCTGGGTGCTGTTGTCCAGTTCTGCCCCCCATGAACTCAGTTTTGAAACGTCGGGGGCCGACGGCGCCGCAACCGGGCTGTTCACCGCAGCCCTGGCGCAGGCACTGGCGCAGGCTGCGCCCGACGACACCTACGAAACCCTGTTCGTACAGGTGCGCCGGCACATGATGGGCGTAACCACCCAACAGACGCCCCAGTTGGAAGGCGACCCCAATCTGCGCATCGGCGGGGGTCGCTTCCGGGTACCGGCGGGTTGCACCTCGGTGAAAGCGGTGATCGACTCGGGCTACGTCTCCCTGCCCTGCGGCCGGTTGCAAGGGCTGATGCCCGGGATGCAGGTGGCCTTTTTTCCGCCTGAACTGGCCGATACCGCCGGTGCGACGCCCATCGCGACGGGCATCGTGGAAGTCGGCGACTGGTACACGTGCGATGTGGCGCTGTTTCAGCTGGCAGCACCCGACCTGTTGGCGACGGCACGGGTGTGGAAACAGTCGGCAGGCGAGCCATTCGCGCCGGCCCTCCTCCGGATCGATCTGCCGCCCGGAACGCTGCGCGACGTCCTGCAGGCACACATGAAGACCTCGCCCACCGTCAGGCTCGCCGAAGCCGGACAAACGCCCGACCTGGTGGTGGGGGGCACCGACCCCGTTTGGCTGCGCGCCGCCGACGGCCGGGAGTTGCTCCGTTCCAACACCGACAGCGGGGCCGAAGCCCTTGCCTTGGCCATCCTGGCACGCATAAGAGATCACCTGTTCGCCGCACACCTGCGCACCCTCGACTGGGACGACCCCTTGCTAAAGGCCGAGGTCGGGTTGGTGGACATGGACGGTACCACACGCATACCCGAACGCGTTTTTTCGCCCGGCCGCCAGGTCAGGGTGCGGGTGGAGAATGCCGGTTCGGAGCCTTTTTATTTTTCCATGTTGTATGTGCCCGCCAGCGACAGCCTGGAGTTGCTGGTGCCGTTCGACCGGCCGGCACAGGAATACCGGCTGGAGCCCGGCAGGCAATACGTTTCGGAGTTTTACTTTGAAACCACGGCCGGCGAAGGGCCCGCCATCCTGAAAGTCCTGCTGTCGCCCGAACCATTGCCGTGGAGCTGGCTGGAGGCCGGACGCGGAGAAGCGCCCGATGCCGGGTTTACGCACGCGTTGTACCCCGACGCGCTCCGGGAAGCCCTCCCGCAAGCGCAATCCAGGGGGAGCGATCATTTACCCGGTTCCGGTTCCATAATGTCACTTATCTTTGAAACGAAAAAATAATAAGCCTCCCGCTGATCACTTTAGTGCCAACCCGGGTATTAATGACGAAACGAAGCAAGTTACCAAACGAGAGCAACTTTCTCCAGGCGCTGCAAAACAACGATCCGGCTGCGCTGGAATCCTTGTACCGCGAAGTATTTCCACAAGTAGCCGGATATGTGTTGCAGAACAGTGGAGAGATGAACGATGCCCAGGATGTCTTCCAGGACGCCGTGGTGGTAGCCCTTCGTTACCTCAAAAAACCGGATTTCAAGCTTTCGGTGCAGTTCAATACCTTTTTGGTCGCCATCGCCCGGAACATGTGGCTGAAGCGATTGCGGCAAATGAAGCGGGTTCCGGTCCATTCCGGTACGGTTTTAATGGACATTCTGCCCGACGAGAGCGATCTGGAGGCCGAAATGACGCTGGATCATCGCTGCGCCATTGTTGTAGATACGATGGCACAACTCGGCGAAGAGTGCCGGAAACTGCTGGTCGGTTTTTATTTTGAAAAAAAATCGCTTGCTGAACTGGCGGCTGAACTGGGCTATACGGACGGCTTTGTGCGCATCAAAAAAGGCCGCTGTCTGGCCGAATTGCGCAAACGTGTAGAGAACCACCCTGACTTCAACGCTTAATCATCCCAGCCTACAAAACAATGGATTTCATTTACCTGGATGACCTTGACCGCTTTCACGGCGGCCAAATGTCGGAAAAAGAACGCGCCATGTTTAACCAACGTCTTCAACAGGACCCCGAACTATCCCGGGAGAACGACGCCTTCCTGCTGCTGCAAAAAGGCATCGTCGTAGACGGCGAAAAAACGCTTCGGCATCAACTAACGGCCATACGCGTCAAACTTGAAAAAGAGCAATTTTTTGAAACCATCACTCCTAAACCAATACCTTCCATGAAAAACAACAGCTTTCGCTGGGGCTGGTACGCCGCCGCAGCCGTCCTGCTCATCGCCGTCGCCGTTGTGGTGTTCATGCCGCAAAAAGACAGTGTATCCCCGGAAGACGCATTTGCCCGTTTCTACAAACCCGAATCGACCGTGCTGCCCAAAGTCCTGGACGAGATGGAGAGCGCCGGTTTTGCCGACGCCGAACCGGCCAACGACACCCTCACCCGGGCACTCAAAGCGTACGAGGCAAACGAGTACCAGGACGCCCTGACCAACCTCAACCTGTACCTGCTGAACTACCCCGATGACCAACTGGCCAACCTGTACCTGGGCCTCACGCTCATGCAACTGAGCGAATACGGGAAAGCCATCGGGAAACTGGGCGCCCTGGCCACCGACGAACAATTTACACACAAAAATACCGCGCGCTGGTACCTGGCGCTTTGTCTGACCCAGGCGAAGAGCGCCGAAGCCATGAATCAGGCCAAAGGCTGGTTCGACATGCTGAAAGCAGACCCCGACTCCGGGTACAGCAAGGAAGCTGCCGGGATGCTGGAAATGCTCGGCAAGTAAGTTCCGGCAGGTCGCCCGCCACCGTTTCCCCGCCCATTTTCAAATCTGATCCCACAACGTCTTCACATGCTGCGAATCCTTTTGTTGTGCGCACTCCCGCTGGTTCTGAGCGCGGGGGTGGCGCCCGAACCCGCCATGACCCATACCGCCGATCAAGTGCTGAACAAATTGTACCAGGCCAACGGCAACCAAATTTTTTTAAAACCGCGCATCGAATGGTCTTCAGACACCCGCAGTGTAGCCGCCTTCAAGCGCCGCTCGAACACCATAATGCTGGAAGAAAAAGCCTTTGCCGTTTGTCGCAGCTTCGGCAAGGACTCGTTGAGCGCCCTGGCGTTCATCCTGGGCCATGAGCTTTCGCACGCTTACCAGGAAGACGGCTGGAACCTGGCGGAGACCAATTTTCTCGCCCACGGGTACACCCTGAACAGCAGCACTACGCTGGAGAAAAGCGCCGACATCGGCGGCGTTTTCATGGCCTACCTGGCCGGATACCGCACCGTAGAGATCGTGCCCGGGCTGCTGGACCGCCTCTACGAGGCTTACGGACTGAAAAACAAAACGCTGGCCGGCTACCCTCCCCTGGATGAGCGCATGGCCGCCGGCCGCGAAGTGCAGACCCTCACCCGCGAACTCATCACCGTGTTCGAGACCGGCGTCCTGCTGAGTCCCGCCGGACAGTACGAGATCGCCGCTTCCTGTTTCGATTACGTGAAACTGCACTACAAAGGGCGAGAGGTGTACAACAACCTGGGTGTCAACAACCTGTTGCAGGCCCTCAACTTCACCGAGGCAACACCCGACGTGTACGCGTACCCCCTTGAGCTGGAGTGGCAGACCCGCCTCCAAAAGCCGCGCACCACCCGTGGCGAAGAGGGCCTCACGGAGGCAGACCGCAGCCTGCGCCATTTTTACCTGAGCGAAGCGCGCCGCCACTTTGAAACAGCCCGCAAGATGGACAACCGCGACTTCACCGCCGAGCTGAACCTCTTCTGCGCCATCCTGCTGCTCGACGGCCCGCAAGCCGCCCTGCGCTACTTCGAAGACCATGAGCTCAAGAAAAAGGCCCAACTGACCGGCGCCGGCCCCGACGCGTGGGAGAAAATGCAGATCGCCGTCGGCATCGCCTGGGCGCAAAGCAACGGCACGTCCGTCGCACGGAAGATATGGTCCGACCTGTCGGCCAAGTCCGCAAGCCCCGGGGTGCGCCGGCTGGCCGAGGCCAACCTGGCTGCCCTCAATGGGCAAACGGCCGCAAACGCCACCGCAGTTCCCTGCACCCTACCCTTTTCAGTTGCCGCGCCGGTCGACGGGGTGCGCCTCAACCGTCCGCCCCTGAGCGACCAGCCCGTGGTGCTCACCCGGAACCCGCTCATCCAGATGAGCGTGACGTCCAAAGCCGCCTCCACCGTGGTTGTTTTCCAGCGGAACGGCAAACCCGTGTACGCCCTGCAACGCATCCCGTACGGCAAAACCCCCGGCAGCCCACCCAAGGGCGGCACGGTGGTGACCACCGAGGGCGGTACACTGCTGTATTGCGAACAGGAGAAGGTGGTGCTGCGCATGGCGGGCGAGCAGGTAGCGGAGTGGGTGAAGGTTTGGACGTGGTGACCGCGCCGGACTCCGGAAAGAAAACCGTGTACTGCCTACCCGGTTGAAATTGCCTGCACCCGACCGGCAAAAGCAAGACCGGTGCGCGGTGTGGGCATTTTTTTGCGCAGGCATTGCATACATGAAAAAAGGATGTGTATATTCGCAGGGTGAAAGTTGCCTTGGGCGATGGCATGTCCCTTTTTTTGTGGTCTCGCATGATGGCGATTTTCCCGCAACTAACGGATAAGTGAAACACGCAATGCGGGATAAGTGCTTTTGGGGGTGGTTATACGTAATGCGGGTTTTTGGTTAGTCATTGGTTGCGGGAAAGCAGAAGTTGTCGGCAACTAAAAAACAAAAAATAAATAAAAACTACACAAAATAAATAGATGACGACCAGTAGCGACATAATATCAGACCTAAAAGGAGAAAGCGACCACGCCTTTGGCGAGTTGTATAAACTCTATTTTGGGTCAGTAAACCGATTTGTAATAAATAATAAAGGCAATTCCGACGATGCCGAGGATATTTTTCAGGACACGATGCTTGTCCTTGTCGAGAAATTAAGGCAGGACAATTTCTATCTGACGGCTTCCATCAAAACCTACATTTTGGCGATAAGCAAAAACCTTTGGTTGAAAAGGTTGAGAACCGCCCATCGGGTGACCGAACTTACGGATTTTCACGACAATAAATTTTTTGAAGAAATCAACCTTGCCATAGAACAGGAGAAAACCTATTGGGACAAACTCCAAAACTACATGACCAAAATCACTGACCATTGTAATAGGCTTCTCCACGATATGTTTTTCAAAAATAAGTCCATGGAGCAAATCCAACAAGATTACGGCTACTCCACCAAGCACAACGCCCAGAACCAAAAGCACAAGTGCGTAGAGCAAATCAGAAAGGTGAAAGAGAAAGAAGAAAAATTAGAAGGCAATGGGTGATTTTTTCCGCTTTTGGGTATTAATAGGAAAAAGTAGAAAATATGCAAAATCAAAAAAAATGCTCGGTGCTGGTCTATTGACCGCCTTTACAGCCTCATTGTGCTGTATCACGCCAGTTTTGGCACTCATTGCAGGGACAAGCGGGCTTGCTTCGACTTTCTCTTGGCTTGAACCCATGAGCCCTTATTTTATTGGCTCGACAATTTTGGTACTCGGCTTCGCTTGGCATCAAAAACTAAAACCTGAAAAACAAATTGACTGCGACTGCGGGACAGCCGAAAAACCAAAATTCGTTCAGACAAAAACCTTTTTGGGAATTGTAACCGCATTTGCGTTTATCATGCTCGCCTTTCCCTATTATTCAAGTGTCTTCTACCCAAAGACCGAAAGGCATATAATTGTGGTTGACAAATCAACCATTCAGACCTTTGAATTTGCGATTGACGGAATGACTTGCAACAGTTGCTCCGAACACGTCAATCACGAAGTAAACAAATTGAGCGGAATAATAAATTCAAATGCTTCCTACGAAAATGGGAACGCAATTATTGAGTTTGACAATTCCAAAACAAGCATTCCCGAAATAGAAAAGGCAATCAACTCAACCGGATATTCTGTAACAGACAAAAAATAAAATGGAAATTCTATTAAATTCGGAAATTACCTGCCCAAAATGCGGACACAAAAAAGTAGAAGAAATGCCAACGGATGCTTGCCAATTTTTCTACCAGTGCGAAAACTGCAAGGAGACTTTGCGCCCCAATGCTGGCGACTGTTGCGTTTTTTGCAGTTTCGGAAATGTAAAATGCCCCTCCATTCAGGAGAAAGAGGGCTGTTGCAAAAAATAATCGAAAATATTTTTTCGGCTTGGGTGATTTTTTCGGGTCATTGGTATAAAGGTGTATTGATTCACAATTCAACTTTTTACAAAAAATGGGCTTCGTCAAAAATTGCCACTCTCCTTTTGCATCCGCTTTGGTTGCCTTGTTTATTCTTTCGGCAAACCTCGCCAGTTGCCAATCAGGCAAATCGATTTCCGATTCTAAACCCGTGACCCACCAACTGTGGGATTCACTTTTGGTTAAAAACATCCATGATGGATGGGTGGATTACAAAGGTTTTATACGGGACAGCACTGCATTTAACCAGTACCTGCAACTGTTGCAATCGGCGCACCCAAACGACAAAAACTGGTCGCGCAACGAACAAATGGCGTATTGGATAAACGCCTACAATGCCTTCACCATCAAACTGGTAGTTGACCATTACCCCGTTAAAAGCATCAAGGACATCAAGCGCGGCATCCCGTTCGTCAATACGGTTTGGGACATCAAATTCATAAAAATCGAAGGGGAAACCTACGACCTGAACAACCTCGAACACGGCATTTTGCGCTCCGATTTCAAGGATGCCCGAGTCCATGCAGCCCTCAACTGTGCCTCATATTCTTGCCCCGCGCTCCGAAACGAAGCGTTCGCCGCCGAAACCCTCGACGCACAACTCGACGATGCGATGCACAAATTCGTCAACGACCCCATTCGGAACAAAATCACGGCCAACAGCGCGAAAGTTTCAGAGATTTTCAACTGGTTCAGCGGCGATTTCAAACGCGACGGCGGTTCAGTCCGCGGATTTTTGAACAAATATGCCGATGTCAAAATCGCAAAAACGACCAGCATCCAACACCTCGATTATCAATGGAATTTGAACGAAGCAAAATGACCCCCTACTAATTCTTGGAAATCCAATCACAGCAAACGAAAAAACTTGTTTTTGCATGAAAATTGTCATCCTCGGCAACGGCATCAGCGGCATCTCCGCCGCCCGCCACATCCGAAAACTCAGCGACCACCACATCACGGTCATCTCCGACGAAACCGATTTTTTTTACAGCCGCACCGCCCTCATGTACGTCTTCATGGGGCACATGCGGCCTCGGGACGTGCAGCCCTACGAGGACTGGTTTTGGGAAAAAAACCGCATCGAACTCGTCCGCGCCAGCATCCAGAGCATTGATTTTGCCGCGAAGAAACTGCACAACTCCGACGGCGATGCAATCGAGTACGACAAACTCCTGCTGGCCACCGGCTCGCAATCCAACAAATTCGGCTGGCCCGGGCAAGACCTCGACGGCGTGCGCGGGCTTTATCATTGGCAGGATTTGGAGGAAATGGAGCGGCACAGTCACGGCCTGCGCCGCGCCGTCATCGTCGGCGGCGGCCTCATCGGCATCGAAATGGCGGAAATGTTCCACTCGCGGCACATCCCGGTGACCTTGCTGGTGCGCGAAAAAAGTTTTTGGGACATCGTGCTGCCCGCCGAAGAATCCCAAATGATAAACCGCCACCTCCGCGAGCACGGCATTGACCTTCGGCTCGAAACCGAGTTGAAAGAAATTTTGCCCGACGAAAACGGAAAATGCCGCGCCGTCGTCACCAAAACGGGCGAGGAAATCACCTGCGGGTTCGTCGGCCTGACCGTCGGGGTCAGCCCGAACATCGGTTTTTTGAAAAACACCGCGCTCGAAACCAATCGCGGCATCCTTGTCAACGAATTTTTGGAAACCAACCAGCCCGATGTTTTTGCCCTCGGCGATTGCGCCGAACTGCGCCAGCCCCGCCCCGGTCGCCGGCCAATCGAGGCCATTTGGTACACCGGGCGGATGATGGGCAAAACGGTCGCCCAAACTATTTGCGGAAAAAAAACGGCCTACGACCCCGGCATCTGGTTCAATTCCGCCAAATTTTTGGACATCGAATACCAAATTTATGGCGACGTGCGAGCGCAATTGCCCGAAAACCAATCCACCATTTATTGGGAACACACCTCCGGCAAAAAAAGCATCCGCCTGATTTTTGACAAAAACACGGGCGCAATTGCGGGTTTCAATTTGATGGGCGTCCGGTACCGACACGAGGTCTGCGAAAAATGGCTGCACGACGGCACGCACATCGAAACGGTGCTGCAAAACCTCGGCCTCGCCAATTTCGACCCCGAATTTTTTGAACAATATGAGGCCGAATTGGTCGGCATTTACAACCGCGACACCGGAAAAAATTTGTCTTTGAAACAAAAACGCGGGCTGCCAGCGGTGCTGCGTTTTTTGCAAAATGCTTGAAAAAAACATGAAAAACGCATCCATTTCAATCTCCAACCCCGCCCCGACAATGACCACCGGGCGGCAAAAAATCGCGGTCGCCGTGTCGGGCATCGGCATTTTACTGGTGCTCGTCGTGTGGGCTGCGGGCAAGTCAATTGCGCCCGTTCCGACCTTTTTGGCCGCGCTCGGGCTGGTCGCGGCGGGCATCGCGCTGTTCGTCCGCGAAGAATACTTGACCCGCCCGGAGGGCATCAAAAACAACGGCGCGTGGTTTCGCAGCCTCACGGCGCGTGGCGTTTGGGGCTGGCTGACGGGCGTGGTCATCACGGGCTTTTATGTCTGTTTGTACTGGTTTCCGCAGTATTTGACGGGTCTGATTCAACTTTTCGACCCGTTGAGCCAAGCCTTGCGCGGCACGGCGGCCAATCAATGGTTCGTTTATGGCACCTTGTACACGGCGGCGGTCGCGTTGATGGGCATCAAATTCATCTATAAATACCGCCACAATCCCTACCAGCGCATCCGCACGATTTCGGTCATGTTTTTCCAGTTGGGCTTCGCGTTCCTGATTCCGGGGCTTTTGATGCGGCTGCAACAACCGGAGATTTATTTCACCTATTTCTGGCCGCTGTCCTATTATCAGGGCACGCCGATGGCGCACGCGGGCTATGCGGGCTCGTCGCTCGGCACGTTCTTTTTCTTTTTCGGGCTGGCGATGTTCTTTGTCGGCACGCCCATTTTGACCTATTTTTTTGGAAAAAGATGGTACTGTTCGTGGGTCTGCGGCTGCGGCGGGCTGGCCGAAACGGCGGGCGACCCCTTCCGCCACCTGTCGGACAAAAGCCTGAACGCATGGAAAATCGAACGCTGGATGATTCACGCCGTGCTGATTTTCGTGGTGTTGATGACCATTTTGCTCTGGGCAAACGTGGCGACCGACCGCACAATCCTGCAAGGCATTTCCGAACCGTTTTACAAAACGTACTCCTTTCTCATCGGCTCGGCGTTTTCCGGGGTGGTCGGCGTGGGTTTTTACCCGATTTTGGGCAGCCGCGTTTGGTGCCGTTTTGGCTGCCCGATGGCCGCCTGGCTGGGCATCTGGCAACGGGCAAAATCGAAGTTCCGCATCACGACCAACGGCGGGCAGTGCATTTCCTGCGGCAACTGTTCCACTTCCTGCGAAATGGGGATTGACGTGCGGGCATACGCCCAAAAAGGGCAGGACATCGTGCGGGCATCCTGTGTGGGCTGTGGCATTTGCTCGGCGGTCTGCCCGCGCGGGGTGCTTCGGCTCGAAGGGGCGGTGGAGGATATCGACCTGCGGGCAATGGTTTCGCGCAACCAAAACGATTGATTTTCTGATGAAAAAATCAACTTTGCAAAATATGGACAACCTGCACACAAACAGATTATTCAAAACCCTGCGCTCAAACGAAGAATGTTCGGGGCTGGCCGATGACGAATTGCTGGCTTTATTGCCCATTTCAAAGTTTGTATCTTACCGAAAGGATGAAATTGTTTTTTCCGAGTCGCAACCGGCAAAATCGTTTTTCATCCTCGAAAATGGGCACGTCCGGTTGAATTTCAGCCGCCGCGACCCGCTGGATTTGAGGAGCGGCCAGATGTTTGGCGATTGGGCAATCATCAACAAAACCGTCCGGCTGGCAACGGCGGTCGCCAAAACAGAGGCTTCCGTGCTGGAAATTGACGCGGCACGTTTTTTTGACCATGCGTTGATTCCGCCGGCCGTTTCGCTGAACATCGTCAAGACAATCGCCCAGAAACTTATCGTGCGCCTCCAATCCCGCAACCAGGTTTCGACGCGGGTTTTGATTGAAAACGGCGAAAACGAACAGGTCGAGTTCAAATCCACGCTGCGCAAAAACCTGAAAACCAATGCAAAAGACCCGGCCATCGAACTGGCGGCCATCAAATCCATCGCCGCTTTCCTCAACAGCCGGGGCGGGACGCTCTTCGTCGGTGTGCAGGACAACGGCGCGATTTCGGGCATCGGGCCCGATGAATTTTCCAATATCGATAAATACATGCTCCATTTCAGCCACCTGTTGGAAGGCCGGATGGGCATCCATGTCAACTCGCACATCCATTATGATTTGATAAAAATCGGCGACGATTACGTCCTCCGGGTGGATTGCGACCCGGCGGCCAGCCCGGTCTTCGTCAAGGATGGCAACGCGGAATATTTTTTCGTCCGCAATGGGCCATCAACGGTGAATTACAGCGTGAGCCAGGCGATTGAATATGTGCGGCAGCGGTTTTGAAAAATCTTCAATTGCGATAATTTTAAATGGAAAACTGGCAACTCAACCTCTCGCTCCTCCCCAGCATCGCCGTCGTTTTGAACAGCATGAACCGCATGGCTTTGGGCTTGACCGACGAAATCAACCTGCGGCTTTCGGTCAATCTGGAAGCCTACCGTGAGATTTTGCCGCTGAAAATCGCGCAACTCAAACGGTTGAGCCTCGCGATAATCCTGATGTCGGTCTCATTGGCCTTGCTGGTGCTCAATGCCTTGCTTGGTGCGCTCGCGCTGTTGCAGCCGCCCGAGGATAAAGTATTGATTATCATTTCGATAGCCCTGTTTTTGGTCGGCATTTTCCTGAAAATCCAGTTCTCTTATCATGCCTACAAAATCAGGCAACGGCAGTTTTTAAATTTCATGAAATGAAAAATTTCGAAGAATCGGTCGGCAGGCTTTGTTTTTTACCTCGAACGGATTTCGGTCATCGTTTCGCCGCTGCACCTTGTTATTTGAAAAAATTCGACTTCACGACGGGGCAGATTGACCTTTTGCGGATGGCGGGGCAGTCGGATTTGCGAAAGCGTTATTCCAGATAATTTTCAAAAAAAAAGGCTTGGTTGGGTGATTTTTTTTGCTCGTTGGTATTAATGGATAGTACATCGCTTTTCTAAAATCAATAAAAATGGGCAACCAGTATAAAATCACCCTTCCTGCAATTCAATCGGACGGAACAAGCGAAGAAATTAAAACCATCTTCGAAAACACAAAAAAGGCAATCGGCATGGTGCCGAACATGTATAAAAACATGGGCAACTCGACCGGGTTGCTGGCGACCTACAAATTCGGCTACGACCATTTTCGGCAAAACAGCGGCTTTACGAAGGCCGAGCAAGAGGTCGTTTTTTTGACCATCAGTTTTGAAAACGGCTGCGATTACTGCATGGGAGCGCACAGCATGTTGGCAGATATGTCTTCAAAAGTCCCCGTCCATGTAACGGATGCCATTCGGGAAGGCGCACCGGTTTCCGACCCCAAATTGGGCGCGTTGAGCGTTTTTACCGCCGTCATGGTCAACAAAAGGGGCAGGCCGGAGCAAGATGATGTGGAAAAATTCCTCGCGGCGGGCTTCATCGAAAACCATATCCTCGAAATCATCCTTGCCATCGCGGTAAAAACCATCAGCAACTATTCGAACCACATTTTTCAGACGCCGCTCGATGCGCCGTTCAAAATGCGCGAATGGTCGGCGTACAAAGTTGCCCGGAAGGCGGTGCAGTTTTTTTCAAGTTCAAAACAGGGGTAGTTTCTGATTGCTCAACTCAATTTAAAATGACCGACAAACGGGTTTTTTACGGCATCATCGGCATCATCGGCGCGTTCGGCGTGGGTATCGGCGAGTTCCTGTTGCACTACAACCCGGCAGGCTACGGCGGCGCGGAATATTCGTTTTTGCTTCCCTTGCCGGTGTGGCGCACGACGGTCGGGCATTTTTTGAGCGTGCTTTTTTTGCCGCTCTATTTTGCCGGTTTTTGGTCGGTGTACCTGATTTTGAAAGACAGCAAATCGCGCTTGGCAAGGCCATATTTCATCGCTGCGCTGTACGTCATTGCCGTTGGCGGGGTCTGGATTGGCAGCCGCAGCATGCTGACGGTTATGGTGCAAGCAGGTTTTTCGGTCGGCCTTGAAAAATATACCTTCTACCTCGAAAGCCTGTTGCAAGTCCTGCGGGCGGGCATTCTGGGCATTTCAATCCTTTTTTCGGCAATCGTCTGGGGCGGCAAAACGATGCTGCCCCGGTGGACGGCTTTTTTCAACGAAATCGTCCTGTTGCTCCTTGTTTTTTCAACGCTTTTCATCCTGCCGCCGCTCGGTCGCGTACTCGTGCCTTCGGCGATGAACGTGGCGCACCTTATTTTTTTCGGGATGACAACTTTTTTTTCAGTCAAAAATTCAAAACGATAAAACGATGTTCAAAAAAATCTTGCTCGGTCTGGGCGTTTTGCTGGCCTTGTTCGCCGCCGTCGCTTCGTGGTATTTCATCGCCGACCGGGGCGACAAATACACGTTCCCTGCGGTGGACGAATCGCAAATCCCGCAGTTTTCGGAAGCGAAAATTGATTTCAAAAACAACTACGACAAAAAAAAATCGCTGCCGTTGATGGCCGCCGCCGCAACCGACCTGGACGGCGACGGCGTGGAGGAACTCTTTTTCGGCGGTGGTTTGGGACAAGCCGACGGCTGGTTCAAATTTGAAAACGGCGGCTTCGCCGATGTCACCCAAAAATTGGGCTGGCAGAAAAATTTGGACAACACGACCCTTGGAATTTCGTGCATTGACCTCGACCGCGACAGCCTCACCGACGTACTTGTGACCCGCGAGGAGGGTGTGCTTTTTTACAAAAACACGGGAAAAGGTTTTGTCGCCCCGCAAAAACTGGACTTGCCTTTTGATGAAAAATCGCAGCCCGTTGCCGTCGCCGTCGCCGATTTGAACAACGACGGCTGGGCCGATTTTTTCGTCAGTGCCTACCTCAAAAAAGACCACATGGAAGGCCAGACCATTTTCAACAAAGAAGGCTACGGCGGCAACAGCAAACTGTTTTTGAACAAGGGCAACAACACCTTCCGCGACATCACCGCCGAGGCGGGTTTGACCTACACGCACAACACGTTTTGCGCCGTTTTCGTGGATTTGAACAACGACAACCTGCCCGATTTGGTGGTCGCCCACGACACGGGCGAACCACGCATTTATCAAAACAAGGGCGGGATGAAATTTGAAAAAGTGGTGCACCCGCTGACCAATATTTTCAGTTACCCAATGGGCATCGCCGTCGGCGATTACAACAATGACGGCTTGCAGGATTTGTTTTTCTCGAACGTCGGCAGCACGATGCCGGCCATGATTTTGCGCGGCGATTTGCGGAGCAGCCAAACGTTGTACACGGACATGATTTTTTTGGAAAACAAGGGCAATTTCAAATTTGAGGACGTGGGCAAAAAAACGAAGACCGCAAAATACGAGTTTTCGTGGGGCGCGCTTTTCGAGGATTTCAACCTCGACGGGGCGCAGGATTTGGTCATCGCCGAAAATTATGTGGACTTGCCGAACAGCAAGATTTTCCCGCTGCCCTGCCGTTTTTTGATGCAACTGCCCGACCAGACCTTCATGAACATCGAAGGAAAAACGCGCACCCAAAACCCGAACAACGCCATTGCCCCGCTCGCGGGCGATTTCAACAACGACGGCTTCCCCGACCTCGTTTTTTCAAACCTCGACGGCACGCCAAAAGCATTTATCAGCAAGGCGAACGTGGCGAACAATTACCTGAAAATCGTGCTGCCGAACCGCCCCGAATTCCTCAACGCGCGGGTCACGGCCACCCTCTCCGACGGCAAAACGGTCGTCCTGCAACGGGTCGTCGCCGAGGGTTTGGCCTCCGACCAAAGTAGCACGCTGTTTTTGGGACTGGGGAAAAACGCGGGCATCCCCAAAGTGGTGCTCGAACAAATCAATGGGACGAAAAGGGAAATACTGGTTGAGAAAATCAATTCAACTATCAAGATTTGAAGCACTTCTGGCTAAAATATTGGGAAAAATTAGTCGGCCTCCTCAAACAAGGGCTTACCCCGCCGGAGATGCTTTTGGCAACCTTGTTGGGTTTGTTGCTGACTATTTTTCCAGTGCCGGGCGTGACCAGCCTGTTGATTGTCGGTGCTGGATTGCGGTTGAGCACCAACATTCCAATCATGATAGCGGTCAGTTATATCGCCACACCCCTACAATTCTGGGCAATGATGCCTTTTATCCATTTGGGCGAAAAAATCATGGGGGTCCGGCACACATTGTTGACGGTCGAAGCGATAAAAACCGCCTTTGATGCCAGTTTTTTCTCCGCTGCCAAGGACTTGAGTTTGGAAGTTATTTGTGGCATTAGTGGCTGGGCTGTTTTTTCAATCCCGTTGGCCCTGGTTTTTTTCGTAATTTTTAGATTTCAGGAAATGAAAAAATTGTTTTTTAAATCCTTCATAGCGGTGTTCTCAATGGTGGTTTTTCAAAACTGCATGAACCAGAACGCGCCCGAAAAAACGATGGCCGCCGCCACGTTTGCCGCCGCCAAACTCGCCCCGGTTGCCGCCGAAAATTATTGGTATCAGGGCAAAGCCGAAATCAGCACCTTCGACGTGCAGCAAGCCCGGTACGGTGAAAACCGCACGGCTGAACAGGTCAATGTCTTTGTCACCGAAGATTTTTCGGCCAAAAAACAGGTCAAACTTGACGACGCACCTGCCGCCGGAACCGACCGTGTGCCGGTGCTGAAACTCAACGCAATCCGCCGTTTCACGACGGGCATCTATGATTATTCGCTGATGTTTTCGGTCTTTTCGCCCAACCAAACGCCGACGAGCCGTGCCCTGAAAACGACCTGGACGGTGCAGGATTGGTGCGGGCAGGTGTTCGAACAGACCAATTTGCAGCCCGACGGCGGCTATCGCCTGCGGCAGTTTTCGTATTTTGAAAAAGAAGGCGACACCGACCAATCGTTCAAGCCCGAACTTCTGGAAGACGAAATCTGGACGGCCCTGCGGATTGACCCCGCCCGTTTTTCAAAAATGGACGCGGTGAACGTGCTGCCCTCGACCCTTTATTTTCGGTTCCAGCACAAGCCGTTCAAAACCGAAAAAGCCTCGATTTTGATTGAAAAAGGGCAAACGGAAAGCACCCTGCGACTTGCCTACGCCGACATCGCCCGAAAATTGGACATCCGTTTTGAGACCGCCGCGCCGCACCGCATTTTGGGTTGGGAAGAAACGGATGGCGGAAAAACGACGAGCAAAGGCGTTTTGAAAAAAACAATCCTGACCGATTATTGGGCGCGGCACGACAATGCCTCCGAGCCGTTGCGCGACTCCATTTCACTTCATTTTTTTCAATGAAAAAGAAACTTATTTTCCTGTTTTTGACCCTTCTGGTTTTTGCCGGAAATTCCGTTTTCGCCCAAAGCAAGGCCTTCAGGCTGATGCTCAAAACCTTGCTTTCGCACAGCGTGACGGAAATCAACGTCGCGCAGGCGAAGGCAGCGCAGGCCAATCGCGCCTGGTTGCTCGATGCCCGCGAGCCGCGCGAATTTGAGGTGAGCCACCTCGAAAACGCGCGTTTTGTGGGCTACGAAGATTTTTCGCTCGACCGCGTGGCCGACATTCCGAAGGACAGCGCGGTGGTGGTCTATTGCTCGGTCGGTTATCGGAGCGAAAAGGTGGCCGAAAAACTCGTCGCGGCGGGTTTTACCAATGTCGTGAATTTGTACGGCGGCCTTTTTCAATGGGTCAACGAAGAAAATACGGTCGTGGACACCGCTGCCCAGCCTACCCGAAAAGTCCATGCGTTTAGCCGGACATGGGGCGTTTGGCTGAAAAAAGGGGAGAAAATCTATAAATAAACCATTTCGATTTTCATGTGCACCGTGAGTTTTATGCCGCTTGGGGACGGTTTTTTATTGACTTCGAGCCGCGACGAACAAAAAAGCCGCCCGACCCGTCCACCGATGGCCGAAGCGCACAAAGGGCATCGGCTGACCTTTCCGAAAGACCTCCATTCGGGCGGGACGTGGCTCGCTTTTGATGCCGAAAACGGGCGAGCGGCATGTCTTTTGAACGGCGCGTTTGAACGACACACCAAAAAAGAAACATACCGGATGAGCCGGGGGCAGGTGCTTTTGGACAGTTTTGTCTATCCGGACGCCAAGATTTTCCATGCCCTGATTGATTTGGAGGACATTGAGCCGTTCACGCTTTTGCTTTGGGAAACCCAAAAAGGGTTGCAGTTGCACGAGTTTCGATGGGACGGCTTAGAAAAATATTTTTCGGAAATTGACCTGAGTCGGCCCAAACTCTGGTCGTCCGCCACGCTGTATGATTCCGAATCGCGCCAACAAAGGCAACAATGGTTCGAGCAATGGCTTGGCCACCACGAGCCATCGAAAATCGCCGAATTTCATCAGGCCAAACACGGGCAGGACGACCAACAAGACATCGTGATGCGGCGCGAAAACGGGCTGCAAACAGTCAGTATTTCGCAGATAAGATTTGAAAACGGGGCTTTTTCGATGCAGTATTCGGATTTGACGGGCTGATTTTTTTTGGGGGAAACCTATCAGGTTCGGGCTTTTGCTGCGACATTGAAGGCGAGATTATTTTTTCAAAAACTAAATTTTCAAAAAGATGAAAGTGACTTTTCTACTGGTGTTGGGGCTGTCTTTTGTAGCCTTCACCGCATTTCGGCATTTTGCCAAACCTGCAACCGTTGCCGAAGGTGGCATCGTTTTTTTTGAAGGGACGTGGCAGGAAGCACTCCTCAAATCAAAAGCGGAGGGCAAGCCCATTTTCCTCGATGTGTATGCCTCGTGGTGCGGCCCCTGCAAAAAACTCAAAAAGAACACCTTTTCGGATGTCGAAGTCGAGACGTTTTTCAATGAAAACTTCATTAACGTCGGCATGGACGGGGAAAGCGAAAACGGGCGGGTGTTGGCGGTGAAATACAGTGTCCGGGGCTATCCTTCTTTGATGTTCGTGAACGGCGAGGGCAAGGTTTTCAACAGCACGATGGGCTATTACAATGCCAGACAGTTCATGGATTTGGGGCGCGAATCGCTCGCTAATTTTCAATCGAAGAAAAAGTAAATTATGCCACATTCCCACACGGGCTTTGCGGTCGCCATTGCGTGGCCGGAGACCTTTTGCAAACAGGCTGGCGCGTGGTACGACCCCTTTTTGAACGTGCTCGGCATTGCCAAAAACCATTATTACAAAGTGGGCCATGCAGCCCTGGTTTTGATAAACGGCGGCGATGGGGCTTGCCATTATTATGATTTTGGGCGGTACCATGCTCCTTTTGGGCATGGCCGCGTCCGGAGCGCACTGACCGACCACGATTTGAAAATACCTTTTGGCGCATCGTTCGATGAACAGGGCGACGTTGAAAATTTGGCCGAAATCATTCATTTTTTGACAAACAACGAGGCCTGTCATGGCGCCGGTCGGCTGCATTCGGGCTTCTGTTCGGTCAATTTTGAAATGGCGCAACAGGCCGTTTTGAAAATGCAGGCGCAAAGCCCCATCATTTATGGCCCGTTCGTGCGGACTGGCACCAATTGTTCGCGGTTTGTGCGGACGGCGATTTTGGCCGGGAAGCCGAGTTTTGGGAACGCATTTCGGCTGGCTTTTCAATGGACAATCAGCCCGATGCCATTGGCGAACGTGCAGGCCCTCAATTCCAGAAATATTTTTTCACCCGTTTTTTCATTAGTTTATGGTGCCCGGTAATTTGCTGAAAACGACGCTCCCCAGCCCGGCCCTGCCGAGCAATTTGCCGCCGACGGCCCAATGGCTGGCAGGTGAAGGGGCGGGTTCGTGGTTTGTCATCGAACAAAAAACGGGTGCGAATTTTTGGGTCGGGCGGTTCGACCCGACGGGAAAAAGCGAGTGCGCGGGCGTTTTTCAATGTTCAGGCAACGGCTGTTTGGATGTTCATTCCGCATTCGTCGTGACCTATCTTTCTCATTGTCAAAAAGTGACCGTAGTTCAAAACAACAAGACCGTAATTCTGGAAAGGGTTTGATACTTTTTAGAAAACGGCCAATTTAAATTCAATAAAATGATTGCTACACATTGTGTCCAAAACCTTCGTGAAATCCAGTGCTTGCTGGAATCGCTTTCAATCGATCAATATCAATACAGATTGGAACTACTTTCTGGCGCCTCCATCGGGCAGCATGTCCGGCATATTTTGGAGTTTTATGTCTGTTTGAATGAAGAAACGGAAAACAGCGTATTGAATTACGACAAAAGGCGGCGCAACCTGAAACTTGAAACCGACCGGCATTTTGCGCTCCAAAAAATAGGCGAACTGAACACGATGCTCTTGTCCATCAATTGCGATAAGCCGTTGGTTTTGGAAGGCGATTTCAGTTGCAACGAGCATGGGCCGGTGCGAATGCCGACCTGGTTGAACCGCGAATTGACCTATTGCCTCGAACACAGCATCCATCATCAGGCTCTGATAAAAGTGGGCCTGCGCGAATTGGGCATTGCTTCAAAAATCAACCAGCAATTTGGGGTCGCGTCGTCCACGTTGCGTTTTCAAAAATCTGGCGTCACCGCCTAAAAAATTAAATCCAATGGCAACTGTCATCAAAATCAAAAACCTGCCGGAAGGCTATCAAAGCATCATCACGAACGGCAACCACAGCATTGTCGGCGACGAACCGGTCGCATCAAAGGGCACCGATTTGGGCCTTGCGCCTTCCGAACTGGTGCTGTCCGGGCTGGCTTTGTGCAAAGTGGCCACCGTTCGATACATCGCCCGAAAAAACAATTGGGCAATTGGCGAGGTGCGGGCAGAACTCTCGCAGGAAGTCAAACGCGTGGACGGAAAAATGAAGCCCATCATAAAAGTCAACATTGCGATTGACGGCGACCTCACCGACGAACAGCGCGGCGAACTTTTGGTGCAGGCGGATACCTGTTACATCCACCGTTTGCTCAATGCCGAGTGGGACATCCAACACGCAGAACCGTTGGAAAATGTTTGAAAAATGAAAAATTTGGATGCCATTCAACTTTCTGAACAACTCTTGCTGGCGGTAAAAAAGCACGAGCCGACCTTCAAAATCGCCGTGCATTTGGAACTGATGCCCGAACAAAAACTATCCGACGCGCTCGATTCCGATGCCCGGCGGCTTGCGTTTTGGCTCAATTTGTACAATGCTTTTTTCCAGATTTTGCGCACCGAACACAAATTGGGACGACCCGATATTTTCCGAAAACGCGCAATCAAAATCGCGGGGAAATCCGTGAGCCTCGACGACATCGAGCACGGCATCCTGCGCCGAAACCGCCTGAAATGGGGGCTTGGCTACCTGCCCGACCCGTTCGTGCGCCCGTTTGTGCGGAAAATGGCGGTCTCGAAACTGGATTTCCGCGTCCATTTCGCGCTCAATTGCGGGGCGCGGAGTTGCCCGCCGATTGCTTTTTTTTCCCCGGAAAAAATCGAGCGGCAATTGGACATGGCGATGCACGCATTTCTCGAAAGCGAAACGGAGGTTTTTCCAGAAAAAAAAGAGGTCAACGTGTCGAGGCTTTTTCAGTGGTTCCGGGGCGATTTCGGCGGCGAGCCGGGCATCCGACGGATTTTGGCCGCGACGCTCGGCGACGAGGTTGCCGCGATGCGGATTGGTTTTCGAGACTACGATTGGTCGGAGCAATTGGATAATTTCACAGCACCAAACTGAAATTGAAAAAGCATGAAACACGCCGTTTTTTTTACGTTGTTTTTCCTTTCGGTCGGCTCACTTGCCGCGCAAGGCGCACTCGACGGCTACCTGAAAGGCAAGGGCAACTTCGTCATCGCACCTTCTTTTTCGAGCAATTCCGCCGACCGTTTTTTTGGCGCAAACGGCATCGAATACGATTTGAAATACAACGGGAACGGGCTGGGGCTTTTCGCCGAATACGGCCTGACCGACAATTTTGATTTGGTCGGCGTGGCTTCGTACATCATCACGGCCACCCAAAACGGCTTGCAGGACGGCGGCCTTTTTGCAAAATATCGCCTCGGAAAATGGTCGCAGAAAAAGCGGGGCAGCCTCCATGCCATTCTCGGCACGGGCGTTTCGTTCCCGCTTTCCGATTACAAACCGACGGCCAACGGCGCCCTCGGCACGAAATCCGTGGCCGCGCCGCTGCGCCTGATTATGCAATGGGAAACGCCGCTCGGCCTTTTCGTCAACTTGACGGGCGGCTACAATTGGCGGCTCGACGAGGCTGCCGAAACGGACATTGCCGAGGTCCGAAAAACGCGGCCCGATTTTGAGACCGTTTCGCCGCCGGGCTATTTCACCGGGCTGGTGAAGGTTGGTTTTCCGGCTGCCCACTACTATCTGGCTGGCTGGTTTGAATGGCAACATGCCAGCGGCGGCTCCGATTTTGCGCCGGATTTGGCGGATTTGCCGCAGTCATACGGCGTTTCGTACCGACAAATTGGCGGCACGGCGTACTATTCGGATTCGGGAAAAAACGGATTTTATTTTAGTTCGGGACTGATGTTCGGCGGCAGGAACGTCAGCCGGATTTTCAGGATTACGGGCGGTTATGTCTTCAAATTCAAGCCAAAAAGAGGAAAAAAAGATAAAGCCTGAATTTTTTTTGGGGCGGTGGGTGATTTTTTCGAGCCATTGGTATAAAGGTGTATTGTTTCACAATTCAACCTTTTTCAACAATGGTTTCGACAATCAAAAAAATCAGCATGGCGGTCTTCCTGACCGCAATCAGCGTATTTGCGGCAAACGCCCAAAACGCCACGATGTGGAAAGTTGACAATGCGCACACTTCTGTCAATTTCTCCATCAACCACTTCTTTTCTGCCGTCACTGGCAAGTTCACCAAATTCGACGGGACTTTCAACTTCGACCCTGCCAACCTCAAAGGCAGCAAGGTCTCGTTTTCCATCCCTGTTTCGAGCGTCAACACGAGCGACGAAAAGCGCGACAATCACCTGCAATCCGCCGACTTCTTCGATGCCAAGAAGTACCCGAACATGACGTTCGTTTCCACCTCTTTTGAAAAAACATCAGACAAGGAGTTTGTCACCCACGGCAAACTGACCATCCGGGACGTGACCAAGGACGTTGCGCTTGCCTTCAAAATCACGGGCGAAATGGAGCACCCGATGATGAAAGGAACGGTCATTTTGGGCCTGTCCATCAACACGAAAATCAACCGCACTGAGTACGGTGTTGGCACGGGCAGTTGGGCGACGACCATGGTCGTGGGCGATGAGACCGACATCAGCATCAACATGGAACTCAACCGAATGAAGTAATCCTTTTTCTCACATTTTAACTTTATGCACAATGCGTAAACTGACAGTCATCACCTTTTTGGGCATTTTTATCACGGTCGCCGTACTGGTTCAATCCTGCAAAAAAGACGACCCCGTGCCCAGCGAGTTTATCGCAACCGATGCCACGTTCGCCAACTTCGATGCGTTGCACCTCCACACGACCAAGCAAGGCGTTGACCCGGCAAACGGCGGGCTGCACGACAACAACGATGCGACCGTGACCCGCAAAGTCTTTATCAAGGATGATGCAAGCCTTGTTGACGGTCAATATCCGGTCGGGACGGTTTTGGTAAAACATTCTTACAACCCGGATTTGGCATTCAACCAAATCACGGCAATGGTCAAACGGGGCAACAATTTCGATGCGGGCTTCGGCAATTGGGAGTATTTCATGCTTCAACCAGACGGCAAAATTGCAAAAGACGCTGGTGGCAACCTGATGCGAGGTGCCAAACTTTTTAATGGCATGTGCCAAAATTGCCACGTCGGGGCCTCTGCCAAAGACTTCGTGTTTTCCAAATAAAATCGTAGTGGAAGCCTTGGGGCGGCAATCGAAGGGGATTGAAAAATGGTTTCGGTAGTCGCCCTGGGGTTTCCACCCACTAATTTTTTCACGTTCAAATTTTCAAAAAAATGAAACAGTTCGTTTTTCTTTTCGCACTCCTTGTGGGCCTTTCCGTTTCGGTAAACGCCCAAACCGCTGGCAAAAAAACCAAAGCCAAAAAAGCCGAGACCACGCAAATGGTCGCCCACGGCGAGAAAGGGCATACCTGCGATGCCAATTGCAAGAACCCGGACGGCACTTTCAAGGTGACCTTGAAAGACCATGTTTGCACGGAGGCTTGCCACACTTCGGGCAAATGCGTCATGGCGCACGGCGAAAAAGGGCATACTTGCGATGCCAATTGTGTAAAAATGCAAACCCCAACCAATCATGAATAAATCAATTCTGGGCGGTGTCATCGGGACTGCCGTTATGACAATGGTGATGTACGTCGCCCCATTTATGGGGATGCCCAAAATGTCGCCACCTGAAATGTTGGCTGGCATGATGAACCTGCCCGTTTTTCTCGGTTGGGCGATGCACTTTATGATAGGCGTTGCCTTTGCTTTGGCTTACACGCATCTGTTCGCCCCAAAAGTGAACATCGGCAACATCTATCTGAAAGGTGCGGCTTTCGGCTTGGCTGCCTTCGTTTTTGCCCAGATTGCAATGGCGGTAATGGGCGCAATGTTCCCAATGCCGCCAATGGAAGGCTCGATGATGTTGATGATGTTGGGCAGCATCATGGGACACGCCATTTTTGGCATGGCAGTCGCCAAAACAGTCGGGTTTTGACAACTTCGCTGTAACCATCCGACCAACTACATCTTGCCCACCCTCTCATTCCCCTTGACCTTTGCCCGACAAAAATCAAAGCTATGAAAAGAGGGACAAAACTGCGTCGCGGTCGCGAATTTTGGGAGGCTGCGCTCAGAGAACAAGATC
>JBGSTG010000063.1:0-14228 GCA_041736625.1 Saprospiraceae bacterium
CCCAGCGTCGTGCTCTGCCAGGATCGACAACTTTTGATCGTTACTGAAATTACTCTTTCGCATGTGTTCGCAATTTAGTGGTGGTGAATTTACGTAAAATTCTCTACTAAATTGTGGTATCGCGTTTTGGGAAGGCTACAGTCCATGCCTTTGTCCGTGGACGACCGCCAGGCGAAATCAACCAACAACAGGAAAATCAGTTGAAATGGAATTAATAGAAAAATATCAAAACGAGCTCAATAAAGCCTGTTCAACCTTCAAGGTTGATGAACTGTATGTCTTTGGCTCTATCCTGACAGAAGCGTTCAATGCGCAGAGTGATATTGATTTTATCGTTTCGATACAGTCAGAAGATCCGATTGAGTATGCAGAAAATTATTTTGACTTGAAATTTGAACTGGAAAAGATTTTCAAACGGAAGGTAGATTTGCTCGAACAAAAAGCGATTCGGAACAAAACATTGGAGCAGATGCTCAACCAGAATAAAAGGCTCGTTTATGTATGCAGAAATCAAGGTGTGGCTTGAAGATATTGAAAAAGCGATCACCGAAATCAATGACTTTCTGCCGGACCCAAAAAATTTCCTTGAATTCCAGAAGGATATAAAAACGAAACGCGCAGTTGAACGGAATATCGAAATAATCGGGTGTATATTCCGGAACGTCTGCCACCCTGTACCGATTTTGGTCTGCCCCCCCCAAATGTTAGTAAGGCATACCATCAATATGAGGCATTCACCAGCTTGAAGAACTAAAATGGTTGATAAAATCCAAAAAATTCACCAAATTTGTCTAATTTTGCCTAAAATTCGTTTATGATTACAAAAAAACAAATCGTGGATAAAATATCATCAAACGCCTTCCTGATCCGACAGTACGGCATCAGCAAGATTGGGTTGTTTGGGTCATATGCCAGACAGGAGCAAAGGGAGGATAGCGATATTGACATTCTGATCGACTTTGAAGGTGACAAAGAAACGTTTGATAACTTCATGGCTATCTGTGATCTTCTGGAGCGCGTATTTAGTGGATACAAAGTAGAAGTAGTAACAGCCGGGGGACTTAGCCCCTATATTGGACCACATATTTTAAACAATGTTGAATATGTACAAATCTCCAATTGAACTACTCCGGCATATTTACGATGAATGCGTGTTCATCGAAAGTGTTATCACATCAGACATGACTAAAGATGACTTGATTGATAATGAGGTTCTTAAGAGAGCAGTTACTCGAAGTTTAGAAATTATTGGCGAAGCGACAAAATCAATTCCGGCAGACACCAAACAGGCTTGGGCAGAGGTTCCCTGGAAAAATATCGCCGGCATGAGAGACAAACTTATACACGATTACGTTGGCATAAACTATACTATTGTGTGGGATGTAGTGCGAAATAAAATACCGGAAATCAGATCTGTAGTGTCGCAAATCATTGAAAAAGAAATCAATAGATAACGCAGGTGCTCACCCATGAAACAACCCATCCAAACCATAGACGAATACCTACACCCCTTCCCCCACGACGTCCGGGAAAAACTCCTGAAAGTGCGCCAAACCATCCTCGACAACGCGCCCGGGGCCGAAGAAGGCATCGCTTACGGCATGCCGGCGTACAAAACCCACCAAAAACCCCTGGTCTATTTCGCCGGGTTCGCCAAACACATCGGCTTTTACGCAACGCCCACCGGGCACAAACAATTTGCCGAACAGCTGAGCGGGTATAAACAGGGCAAGGGCTCCGTCCAGTTTCCGCTCGACCAGCCCATTCCGTACGACCTGATCGCGGAAATCGTGCGTTTCCGGGTAACGGAAAATGCGGAAAAAAAGAAATAGGGGCCGGGCCAACCGTTTGACACCCGGTAAAACGCCCTCTTGTTGGCACTACGGCATCAAAAATTTGCTCGTTTCGTTTATTTCGATTATCTTTGCGTCTCATATCCAACTACCCATACACCATGGTATTCACAGAGGAAATCAGGAAACCGACCAAAGACGAACAACAGTTGGCCATGGAGTCCTTCCATGCGCTTACCAACGCCATTGCGCAGGTGCACGTCGAAAATCCGGAGATTGAGATCGAAGAAACGCAGGAAAAGATCCGCATTCCGCTGAAAGCCCTGAAACTTTTGGCCAAAGTCCTTCAAGCGACCAGCGAGGGCAAACCCATCTCGATTATCCCCATCGCTACGGAAATGACAACCCAGGCTGCCGCCGAGTTGCTGGGGTGCTCCCGCCCGCATTTTGTTAAATTGCTTGAATCTGGTGAAATCAAATTCACCAAAGTAGGTAAGCACCGAAGGGTGAAGTTTGAGGACGTCCTGGACTATAAAAAACTGATGAAGGCCCGGCAAAGAGAACTGCTTGAACAGATCATGCGTGCAGACGAAGAATCCGGATTATATGATACATAGCGTTCGATTCACTTGCGTGCTCGACACAAACGTGATATTTCCGATTGACCTTGAACGCCACTTTGTCACCCCCCACCTGCCATACCGGCGCATTCCCAAACTGGCACAATTCTCGCCACCCCACGGCGATACCCCGGGAGCCATCAACGCCATCCCTGCCATGCTCCACTTCCTCGCCCATTCGGGCCCTTCCGCCGCCCCTGAGCACACCCCGCATCCCCTTTCCCGCGATTTCTCCCTGCTCGACGCCTATTCCCAGACCGTCGTGGCCGTCGCCCAGCGCGCCGGCGGCGCCGTGGCCCACCTGAAGGTGCGCAAGGCCGCCGCCAAAAACCAGCCCAACAACCGCCGCAACCCCGAGCGCGAGGGATCCGGCTCCGGCTTTCTCATCAGCACCGACGGCTTCCTCGTCACCAACAGCCACGTGGTGAGCGGCGCAGAGGCCATTGAAGCCCAGTTCTCCGACGGACGCAGCTTTGCCGCCCAGATCGTCGGCGACGACCCGGCTTCCGACCTCGCCGTGGTCAAGATCGACGGCAGCGGGTTCAACACCCTGCCCTTTGGCGCCGGCGAGCACGTCCGGGTCGGCCAGATCGCCATCGCCATCGGCAACCCCTACGGATTCCAGCATTCGGTGACCGCAGGCGTGGTCAGCGCCCTGGGGCGCAGCCTGCGCAGCCAGAGCGGACGCCTGATCGACGACGTCATCCAGACCGACGCGGCCCTCAACCCCGGCAACTCGGGCGGACCGCTGGTCAACTCCTTCGGCGAGGTGATCGGCGTCAACACCGCCGTCATCCTGCCCGCCCAGGGGCTGTGCTTCGCCGTGGCGTCCAACCTGGCCCAGTTCGTGGTGGGCAAACTCATCCTCGAAGGCCGCGTCCGGCGCGCCTGGCTGGGCATCGGCGCCCAGGCCGTGCCCATCGCCCCCAAACTGCAACAACTGCTGGACAACACCGCCGGCCCGGCCGTCGCCAATACCGAAGCCGCCGCCCTGCTCGTGCAAACCATCGAGCCCGACGGCCCGGCCAACAACGCCGACCTCCAGCCCGGCGACCTCATCGTGCGCTTCAACGGCGCCCCGCTGGCCTCCATCGATACCCTGCACAAGATGCTCGACGAGCGCTCCATCGGCAAACCGGCCGAACTGACCATCCTGCGCAACCAACGACTGGTGAAGGTGAACGTGGTGCCCGGGGAGATGGGTTAATCCGGGGGCTTTTCCGCACTTGAGTGATGGAACACAGATTAAACGGATCGCTATGCGAACACAGATAGTCACGGATTTTTGCACAAAAAAATAAAAAAAATCCGCGATAATCCGTGTTCGCATAGCGATCCGTTTAATCCGTGTGCCATCACTCAAGTGCGCGCACCTAAAACTCAATCTCATAACACCCCGCATCCGGCGTCACCGCATCCCGAACCTTCCCGTCCAGGTCAAGCTCAATGCCCGGAATGGGCACGGCGTAGCGGTTGGCGATGGAGTGCAGCGTATCCAGCCGGTACAGGTCTTCGTTGGGGTCGATGAAAATGGTGTCCTGCAAGGTGGCGTACAGACACGGTTGGCAGTTATCCGGGAAGTCGGGCCAGGCATCCGGGTCGAGCAGGTCGCGCACCCGCACGATGCAGTGCTCGAAGCGGTATCGGAACACGTTGGGGTCGCCCACCCGGTCGAACAGCACAAGCTGGTCGGCGCGGCTGCCGCTGAGGATGCAGTTGCGGAAAACGACGTCGAGCGGGTTGAGCAGGAAGTCGCCGCACAGCTGGTCCAGACAAAGCGCGTTGCCCAAACGCAGCGCCACGCCGTTCACGCCGTAGCTGGCCGCGGTGCAGTAGTCGAACCGGTACGTGCCGCCGTATTCCAGCTGTATGGAGAATCCGGTATTGTTGTAGAACAGGCAGTTTTCGGCCGTGATGGCGGCGTGGATGCCGATCAGCCCGCTGTTGGCGGTGTTGTGTATCCGGCTGTTGCGGAGGGTGAGGTCGGCCGCGGAATCCACGCGGATGCCCACGATGGAGTTGCGCACGATGCAGTGTTCGATGCGGTGCCCGGAGGTGCCGGCCTGCAACCAGAGGCCGGTCCACTGCCCGGGTGCGTTTTCGAACTCGGGCTCCAGCCGGTCGCCCTCGAAAATGACCGGTTTGTCCCGGGTGCCTTCCACGATAAGCCTGCCGCTGCCCTGAAAAGCCAGGAAGCCGTCGTTGTACGTGACGCTGGTGGTGTCGGTTTCCTGCTTGGCGAGTCCGCCGTGCACATGGATGCGGGCGCCGGCGGGGATGCGCACCGTGCAGTCGTCGATCACCAGCACGCCGTAGATGACATAGGGGCGGGGGTCGTCCCACACCCATTCTCCGCCGTTGCAGCCAAAAGCGTTGATGTTGCCGGCGTCGAAGCGGCTGGGCAGGTACACGGCGTTTTGGCCGTAGGCTTCGAGCGTCACTTTCTGGACGTTGCCGTTGGTCTCGAAGACCAGGTTTTCGCTGATGACAAACGGGCTGCTGGAGGGCGGCTCGTCGGGGTTGATCGTCACCTCGGCGAACACGTACAGGCTGTCCTCGGGCGCGATCTCGAGGTTGGCGTGCTCGTCGCCGGGCAGACCGTCCACGTTCAGGTTGAAGCGGGAGGCGCCCCCGTCCTCCAGGTAAATCCGGGAGATGCGGATGGACTCCTTGTGCGGGTTGAACACCTTGAAGGAACGCGTAGCCGACCCCAGTTGGGTGAACACGGTGTCGAAGCGCAGGGTGTCGGTGCTGAACGAGATGGTATCCCCGGCGTCGGTGGTGAAGGTTTCTTTCTGGCAATAGGCGATCAGGAGAACGGCCGGCAGTAGGATGAGGAACAGCCTTCGAAGCATGTACGGTGTTTTTTTGCGCTAAGGTAGCGGAATCACCCCAGGATTTGGCTTGCCGGACATTCGCCCAGTAAACCGGAGACCAGGGTATCCTGAGCGGAATAGACGCGTTGATCGAGGAAAACGTTGTCCAGTGGTTATCTTAACGATGCGTTAAAAACGTTAAGAAATTTAACAGAGTCATTCGACTGTCCAGACAACCCATGACCGGCCGTTTTTGAAATTTTATATCGAAAAATATAAAATTAACACGGGACGCGCTTTTTAAAAACAGCCTGAAAAGCCCGTTTTGGACAAATATTCCGTCGCCCCCCTGGCCCTACACCGCCATTCACAACTCTTTAACATTTTATTCGTTAAATGTTTTTAACGTTTTCTTAACGGTCTTCGTTACATTTGCAGGGCTTTTCCCGTTAAACATGCCTCAACAGGTCATTGACGTACTCATTCCGGCGTACAACGAAGAGGATTCGCTCCCTTTGGTGCTTCGGGATCTTTCAAAAACACCTGTTCGTCAGGTTATTGTGTGCAACAACGGGTCTACCGACCGCACGGCCGAAGTGGCCGAAGCTGCCGGCGCCATTGTGGTGCACGAGCCCCGTAGGGGTTACGGCAATGCTTGTCTGGCGGGTATACGTTACCTGAAGTCCCTGCCCTCGTCTGAACAGCCTGATATTCTGGTTTTTCTGGACGGGGATTACTCCGACTACCCCGAGGAGCTGCCGAAAGTGGTGGCGCCGATCCTGCACAACGGTGCAGACCTGGTCATCGGTTCCAGACTCCTGTTGCCCCTGCCCCCCGGCGCCATGTCCGCCCCGCAGGTTTTCGGCAACTGGTTATCTTCCAGGCTCATCCGCGCGATTTACGGATACCGCTTTACCGACCTGGGTCCTTTTCGGGCCATCCGATGGCCGGTGTTGCTGCGTCTCGACATGCGCGATCCCAATTATGGCTGGACAGTGGAGATGCAAATCAAGGCCGCCCAGCACCGCCTGCGAACCCAGGAGGTACCTGTTCGATACCGGCCCAGAGCGGCCGGAAAAAGCAAGGTCTCCCGCACGTTCAAAGGCGTCGTTCTGGCCGGCGCCAAAATTCTGGGGCTCGTATTCGCCCTCGCTTTTCGCCGACCCTTCAAAGCAACCATTTCACCAGAACAACACAACTGATTTTCCATGTACGGATTACACTCTTTTTTTCAAGCACTCCAGTACCAGGCGTTCGTCGATTTCGGCTACCTCATGCTGTTCGTCTACTTCCTGGCCATGAGCGCCGTGACGGTGTACGCGCTGTTGCAATTCCACTTGTTGTTCTTGTATAAGCGTTTCCACAAGGAAAATCCGGACATCCGCTACCGACAATACCAACAAAGCGATCAGATGGTGCCCTTCGTGACCGTTCAACTGCCCATGTACAACGAAATGTACGTGGCCGAACGCATCATCGAATACGTAGTCGCCCAGGAATACCCGAAAGACCGGTTCGAGATTCACGTGCTCGACGACTCCACCGACGAAACCGTGGAGATCGTGGCCGCCAAGGTCGCCGAGTACAAGGCCCAGGGATTCAACATCGAGCACGTGCGCCGCGCCAAACGCCACGGCTACAAGGCCGGCGCCCTGCAAGACGCCATGCCCCTGGCCAAGGGCGACTATATTGCCATTTTCGACGCCGACTTCACGCCGCGACCCGACTTCCTGCGCACCACCATGCCGTATTTTGAAGACGCCAAGGTAGGCATCGTGCAAACGCGCTGGGAGCACATCAACGCCGATTACAGCATGCTCACCAAAATGCAGGCCCTGCAGCTTAATGTGCACTTCACCGTCGAGCAGGCCGGTCGCTCCTATGGCAACCTGCTGCTCCAGTTCAACGGCACGGCCGGCGTGTGGCGCAAGAGCGTGATCACGGAGGCCGGCGGCTGGCAGAGCGACACGCTGACCGAAGACCTCGACCTGAGCTTCCGCGCCCAGATCATGGGCTATAAAATCCAGTACCTGGAAAAACTCGGCTCACCGGCCGAGCTGCCTGTGGAAATGAACGGCCTCAAAGGCCAGCAGTTCCGCTGGAACAAGGGCGGTGCCCAGAACGTGCGCAAGCTGCTCAAACTGGTGTGGAATACCGACAAGCTGAACTGGGTGCAGAAAATGCACGCCGTCAGCCAACTTCTCGCCTACGGCATCTTCCTCTGGGTGTTCATCGCCGCCATCAGCAGCATCCCGCTCGCCTTTGCCTTCAAGGAACTGGGCATCTCCACCCACTTCCTGTCGTTTTCCATCGCCGGCCTGTTCTCTGTGGGCATCATTTCGTACACGGCCAACATCACCGCCGCCCTCAACCGCCACAACCCGCCCTCCTTTTGGGAAAAAGTGCGTTTCATGGGCCTGTTCATGAGCTTCCTGCCCATCTCCATGGGCCTGTCGCTGTACAACGCCATCGCCGTGATCGAAGGGTTTATGGGCAAAGCCTCCTCATTTGTGCGCACACCCAAATACGGCATCACCGGTAACCAGCAGAAGAACTCCTCCTTCCAGAAAGCAAAGTACGTGGCCCGCAAGATTTCGTGGGTGACGCTGGCCGAAGGCTTCCTGGCCGTGGTGTTCGCCTCCGCCGTGGTGGCCGGCATCGCCACCGACAACAGCGCCTTTGTGCTCTTCCACTCCATGCTGGCGGTGGGCTTCGGCACGATCTTTTACTACTCGGTGAAACATTTGAGTGTCGAGTGACGTCCGTGTAAAAGCGTCGTTGTGGTATTGTCTACAATAAAATCATATATTTTTTTTGCCGCGAATTAGCGCGAATTCGCGCTAATTCGCGGCAAAAAACAAGACTCATATCCTTATTTGCATTCACTTCCAAATAAAATATTGAATAAGGCGCTACCGATAGGATGGCTTGAAGCCCAATGTCGTCAGCTTAAGGTTTTTTAGTGGCCTCGGAGAGGCCCAACGTTGGTAGAAATGCCAAGCGTATTTCGTTGGGCCTCGGAGAGGCCTAACGTTTGTTCTTTATTCCGACCCGCGAACAAACGTTAGGCCTCTCCGAGGCCCCCAAAACATATGCAACGTGCTCTACCAACGTTGGGCATCTCCGAGGCCTTGGCGCTTAAGTTGACGACATTGGGCTTGAAGCCATCCTATCGGTCAACGTCGCTTTTTAAAATTTTAATTGGAGGAATGCCGCTGCTTTCAACTTATGACACACCCTCTATCAGCTACTTGGGAATATGAGCCCAAAATAAGGATTGGTGAGGCCGCAAACAACTATTCTTTTTCAAAGTATTCTTCCAAACACGAAGAATAAAGTTGGTCGAACGCTTCCTCCGAAAGTCCAGGAAAAGTTTCTACCAACTTTAGCGAAGCGAACTGAAATCTTTCTAGTTTCTGGGATAAATCCGGTGGAAAAGAAACAATCATGTTGATTTGCTCCAACTGCACTTCTTTGGGAAGACTGGTTTGTTCATAGATCGGCTCCAATTTAGAAGAACATTCCTCCTTGGATAAGATGCCAGCTTCATATTGACCCAAAATCGGTTTGATGGTTTCCAGTACTTGATCCAGTTCCCGTTTGGAAGCAACCACAGCAGCCGAGTCGAGACTGCTCCAATAAGCATAAAGACCCTGCGACTGGTCATTCATCACTACAGCAGCAAAATCAGGATTTACAACCGCCCTGACTGCCTGGCAAAACGCTTCATATTCGGGGGATGCCAAGATCGAACTAATGGAATCAACCTGTGCATGGGTTGAGTATGCACACAGGCAAAAAATAAACGCAGAACCGAGGGTTTTCATGGCTCATTATAAAGGGGTGTTGTGAAAAATCCGCAATAATCCGCGTTCGCGAAGCGATCCGTTTCATCCGCGTGCCATTATCGTTATTGGCGTCCTAGCCAAAGAATCCGCAATAATCCGCGTTCGCGAAGCGATCCGTTTCATCCGCGTGCCATTAATCGAACGCAGGAAAAACGCAAACCACTACGCCAACTCCTTCTCCGAAGCAAACACCGCCGTAAAATACTCGCGGTTCATCAGGGCAATATTGTCCACTGAAATACCTTTCGGGCACTCGGCCTCACAGGCTTTCACGTTGGAGCATTTGCCGAAGCCTTCGGCGTCCATCTGGGCGACCATGGAGAGCACGCGGCTGCGGCGCTCCACTTGTCCCTGGGGCAGCCAGGCCAGGTGCGACACCTTGGCGGAGGTGAACAGCATGGCCGAGGAGTTGGGGCAGGCGGCCACGCAGGCGCCACAGCCGATGCAGGCGGCGGCGTCGAACGCGTGTCCGGCGATGTCTTTTTCGATGGGGATGGCGTTGGCGTCCTGGGCCTGGCCGGTGTTCACGCTGACGTAACCGCCGGCCTGGATGATCCGGTCGAACGCCGAGCGGTCTACCACCAGGTCTTTGATCACCGGAAACGCTTTGGCGCGGAAAGGTTCGATCACGATGGTCTCCCCGTCTTTGTAATGGCGCATGTGCACCTGGCAGGTGGTGGTGCCTTGCATGGGGCCGTGGGCGCGGCCGTTGATCACCAGCGAGCAGGTGCCGCAGATGCCCTCGCGGCAGTCGTGTTCGAAAGCCACGGGCTCTTCGCGCTGGGAGACCAGCTTTTCGTTCAGCACGTCGAGCATTTCGAGAAAGGACATGTGCTCGTTGACATTATCCAACTGGTAGGTCACAAACTCGCCTTTGTAGCGGCCGCCCTGGCGCCAGACTTTGAGGGTCAGTTTCATATCCATGTTTCTTTGCCGAATGGTGTTTTGTTAGTTAATAGGATCAAGGAGTCTTTTGGGTTATGGCGGAAAGGTTGTCAATCAGGATGTTGCCGTTGTAAAAGCCGTTGGATGCCGGTGAAAAGGCGGCTTTCAGTTGCAGGTAGTTGTAGCTGCCGAGGGTCGGGCTTAACTCGAACATGTAGTCCTTCCAGTCGGTGTGCTCCACCGGGTAGGTTTCGCCGATCAGCTCGGTACGCTTGTCGTCGGTATGCACGGCATAGATTTGCAGCGAGCACGCCTTGTTGTACGAAGCTTCCTGCCCGGTGGAACGCGACATGGAGGTAAACACCGGCGCGCGGGCCAGGGAGAGGGTAAACAGGTAGGTCGAATCTTTTTCCAGTTGCCCGTCCAGCGCCTGGCCTACCGACTCCGCCGTTCCGTTGTCGCGCACCACCAGGCCCAGGTACAGGGTACCGTGCAGGGCGTAGGTGGTGACGTTGAAGCAGCCGGGTTGCACGTCGGGTGCGGTTTCGAACTCATCGCCCAGGTTGTCCCAGTACAGGGGTTCTTCGCCGCACTTGTTTTTTTTATCGAGTTCAAACGAAGGGTTTTTCAGGTGAATAATCTGCTGGGCCGGTGCGAGTGCGCCGGCGAACAGAAAAAACACGTTCCAAACCAACCCTTTGCTCATCGATCCGGATTACTTGTAGCTTCTTTGGGTCACCTTGACCTCTTCGTACACCAGCGGTTCCTGGTGCAGTTCCGGTTCGGCGCCCTCACCCTTCCATTCCCAGGCGGACACATACATGTAGTTGTTGTCGTCGCGCAGGGCTTCGCCCTCGGGCGTCTGGAATTCTTCGCGGAAGTGTCCGCCGCAGGATTCGTTGCGTTGGAGGGCGTCGATGCACATCAGTTCGCCGAGTTCGAGGAAGTCGGCTACGCGCCACGCTTTCTCCAGCTCCGGATTGTATTCGTCGGTGCGGCCGGGCACAAACACGTCGCGCCAGAATTCAGCGCGCAGGTTGCGAATCTCGGCGATGGCATCCCGGAGGCCCGCTTCGGTGCGCCCCATGCCACAATTGTCCCACATAATCTTGCCCAGGCGGCGGTGGATGCTTTCCACGCTTTGTTTGCCGTTGATGGACATGAGTTTATCGATGCGTTCGCGGACGTCTTTTTCTGCAGCCTCGAATTCGGGGGTGTTGGTGGGGATGGCGCCGGTGCGTATTTCCTGGCTCAGGTACGAGCCGATGGTGTAAGGCAGCACGAAGTAGCCGTCGGCCAGCCCTTGCATGAGGGCGGAGGCGCCAAGGCGGTTGGCGCCGTGGTCGCTGAAGTTGGCTTCGCCAGCGGCGTAGAGGCCGGGCACGGTGGTCATGAGCTCGTAGTCGACCCACAGGCCACCCATGGTGTAGTGCACGGCCGGGTAGATGCGCATGGGCATCTCGTACGGGTTTTCGCCGGTGATCTTTTCGTATATTTCGAACAGGTTGCCGTAGCGGGCGGAGATGACCTCTTTGCCGTAACGCTGGATGGCGTCGGCAAAGTCGAGGTACACCGCCAGTCCGGTGGCGCCCACGCCGCGGCCCTCGTCGCACACGCCCTTGGCGGCGCGGCTGGCGATGTCGCGGGGCACGAGGTTGCCGAATGCCGGGTAGCGGCGCTCCAGGTAGTAGTCGCGATCTTCCTCCGGTATCTGGTTGGGGTGTTTTTTGGCGTCTTCGGCCTTCTTGGGCACCCAGCAGCGGCCGTCGTTGCGGAGAGATTCGGACATGAGGGTGAGTTTCGACTGGTAGTCGCCCGACACGGGGATGCACGTGGGGTGTATCTGGGTGTAGCAGGGGTTGCCGAAGTAGGCGCCGCGGCGGTGTGCGCGCCAGGCGGCGGTGGTGTTGCACATCATGGCGTTGGTGCTCAGGTAGAACACGTTGCCGTAGCCGCCGGTGCACAGCACCACGGCGTGTGCGCTGTGGCGCTCCAGCTCGCCGGTGAGCAGGTTGCGGGCGATGATGCCGCGCGCTTTGCCGTCGACGAGCACCACGTCGAGCATCTCGTGGCGGTTGTACATCTTCACAGTGCCGAGCTTGATCTGGCGGCTCAGGGCCTGGTAGGCGCCGATGAGGAGCTGCTGGCCGGTCTGACCGCGTGCGTAGAAGGTGCGCGACACCTGGGTGCCGCCGAAGGAGCGGTTGTCGAGCAGGCCCCCGTATTCGCGGGCAAAGGGTACGCCCTGGGCCACGCACTGGTCGATGATGTGGTTGGACACCTCGGCCAGGCGGTGCACGTTGCCTTCGCGCGCCCGGTAATCGCCCCCTTTGACGGTGTCGTAGAACAAGCGGTACACCGAGTCGCCGTCGTTGCGGTAGTTCTTGGCCGCGTTGATCCCGCCCTGGGCGGCGATGGAGTGCGCACGACGCGGGCTGTCGTGAAAGGTGAACACCTTGACGTTGTAGCCCAATTCGCCGAGGGCAGCGGCCGCAGAGGCGCCGGCGAGACCGGAACCAACGATGACTACGTCGATGCGGCGCTTGTTGTTGGGGGAAACCAGCGGCACATGGCCTTTATAGTACTCCCATTTTGACTCCAGCGGGCCTTCGGGGATTTTGGCGTCCAGCTTCGGATCGAGGGCGATGGATGTGGTCATGTTTTATCAATGAATTTTTTATGCTGTTCGTTGGCGCCGAATACAGGCTCGGCATTAATTATTGAAAAACATCCAAACGGGGATGACTGCAAAAAGCAGCGGAACGAGAATCGCGTAAACGTATCCGACAGACTTGATCAGTGGCGTGTACTTGCGGTGGCTGAGTCCCAACGTCTGAAATGAAGACCAGAAGCCGTGCCAGAGGTGCACCGCGATTACCCACATGCTGATTACGTAAAAGAGCACGTACAGCGGATTTTCAAACGCGAGCTTGACCGGCGTGTACAGGTCCTTTACCGGATGATCCATCCCTTTGACCGTCACCATGGATACATTGCCCAGTTTCATCTGCAGCCAGAACTGGTACATGTGCAGGAGGATAAACACAAAAATAACGATGCCCAGCCAGGCCATGTTGCGCGAAGCGCGTTCCTGCGAGCGCACGTGCTGAACGGCGTACTTCTGACTGCCGCGGGCCGTGCTGTTCTGGCGCCACAGCACCACACCCTTCCAGGCGTGAAACAGAATGGTGGCGTAAAGCAGGTAGGATACGGTCTTGATCAGCGGGTTGTGCGTCATGAAATACGCATAGGCGTTAAAAGCCTCGCCGCCATCGTTTTTCAACAGCTGCAGGTTGCCGATCAGGTGAATGATCAGGAACAACATCAAAAAAATGCCGGTGAGTGCCATCAGCAGCTTCTGACCGAGGGAAGATTGCAAAAATCGACTGAACCAATTCATGGTTAGGGCGAATAAGATTTGGGTTTGTGTTTCCGGTAACCGGTTGCGAAGCGCAAAGAAAACAAATTTTTCGCCTTGACGCACCCAAACAACCGTTACCCACAAAGCTACAATGACCCAACGTCGGTTAAACCGGATCGTTGATTTTTACCAACAATTAATATGCTATTTAGACGCGATCCAAATATTTACCCCAACGCATCCGCCCATACGGCGAGCAGTGTTTGCTCCTCCCGCGCCCAGACCCACTCCTCCCGGGCGGCCCGGCACGCCCCGGCCAACCGGTCGTACTGATCCGGATGGTCCATCAGGTTTTGAACGGCGTTCACGATGTTTTCCACCTGCAAATCGGGCAGCAACACGGCCACCGCATGCGTGGCTTGCAGGGCGCGGTACTCCGGAAAATCCATGGTGAGCACCGGAACGCCGGCCTGTACACAATCGAAGTACTTGTTTGCCAAAGAGTAATAATACGAGAGACCTCTGTTTTCCAGCAGGTTGAGACCCAGCCAGGCCTGCCGGGTGATGTCTTTCAGGTCGTCGGGCCTGACAAATCCGAGAAAACGCACCTTGCCCTGTAACCCCCGTTCGGCTGCCTGTTGGCGAAGTTTCCCGGAAAGGTCGCCTTCGCCGGCCAGCCACAGTTCCACCCCTTCCAATCGGGTCATCGCCTCCAGCATGGCTTCAATGCCGCGGCCCTCGTTCAGCGCGCCCTGATACAACAACACGCGGATTGCCGACCGCCGACCGCCGATTGCCGACCGCCGACCGCCGATTGCCGACCGCCGACCGCCGACCGCCGATAGCCGACCGCCGATTGTTTCCAGGTTGTCGGCTTCGAGCTGCGCCTTGCGGGCCTCGAAGGA
>JBGSTG010000072.1:0-33267 GCA_041736625.1 Saprospiraceae bacterium
CATCGGAATTGCCAACGATGCACAAAGCAACGGTGTGTGGGGCATTACCATCCGCAACAGCCGTTTTCAGGTGCAGAGTGGTAATATCATAGCTATATTGCTGCAAAGGCCGGACAACCGCGATTTGATCGTTGAAAACAATTACATCGAAATCGAAAACCCCTCGGGCGGAAACGGCATTTTTGTCGAGCAGCGTGACGCAGGCGCAACCATCAACAACACTTGCCTGATCAGTCGGGATACGGTGATCATCCGGGATCAGCAGGACGACAGTGCAAACAATTACGCCATTCAGGTCGACGGCGGAAGCGGCAACAACATCAGCATCCTCGATAACTATGTATTTTTCGACGCCGAACGCAGCGAGATGCGCGGTATCGTGCTGAACAATTTCGACGGAGTTAACCACCTCATTTCAGGCAACCAGGTGGCGGCGGTCGCTTACGTGAAGGAAAGCGCGGCCCGTTCAGGGTTCGACATACGCGGGGTAAAAAATGCCGTGTTTTGCAACAACACCGTGGACAACACGATCTACGGCGCCCGCTTCTTCGGCGATTGCAACCCCATAGAGATCGAGGCCAACAGTTTCGGCAAGCACTTCTGGGGTTTGTACGCCAGGCCAGATCAGTTTTCCGGCGAGCCTCCGATTTTGGGTACGCAGTTCCGAAATGCCAACACGTGGACGCCGGGTCCGGGCGGGTATGATGGATGGGGCGCGTTGTTGACGCAAGGGGACGCTTTTGCCTCTCAATTTATTATTCATTCCTTTAGTCCAGTGTATAGCACAAGTGTAAACCCGGGTAACTGGTTTTTTGTCAATTTTGGCAGTCCGGAAGTATCCTGCGAAATAGAATCATTTACCGATCCGGACTCCTCCGAAATTCAGATCGCCGACGGGAGTTTCTTTACCGACAGCACCAGCGATTTGCTGCGCTGGGAACTGGAGCGCAGCCTGATGTACAAGCTGTACCGCGACACCGGCTACGGGTCGGCGATAACGGCATTCGACTCTTTTTACAATGCCAGCCTCAACACCACCGCCGGCCTGTTCGCGCGGGTGGCCTGGGAACTGCACCAAGTGGGCGCCTGGAGCGGCGCTTTAGTGGGGTTGATGGACAGTCTGGAGCAAAAACACAACGATCATGTGAACCAACTGGTGCAACTGACGGGTACGCTGGCCCCCCCCGATTCGACCGCACTGATCGACTCGGTGTACGCCGCCTCCCAACAGAACATCCTGAAAGACCTGCTGCTGGTGGAAGCAGCCATGGACAGCCTTGCACACGCGCCGGACTCCCTGCGCCGGGTTGCCCTGCTGAACATCCGTGTGTTCAATAGCAACATCGCCACCACGCACGCCTTTGAGGAAAACCAGCAGTTACTGTACGAATTGGCCATCAAGGAGGCTTTGGGCGACTCACTCACCGCAGCCGATTTGACGGCCCTGGAGGACATCACCCTGCAGCCGGATTCGGTCGCCGGTTCCACGAAGCTGAGGGCGGCATCGTTGCTGTCTGCCTGCGAACACCTGCTCGTGCTGGAGCGGGCGCAAGAACCGCAACCCTTTGCAAACGCCGTGCCGGACCCGCGGGCGGATCCATTTTGGCGCCTGTCCCCCAACCCGGTAAAACACGTAGCTCAAGTCGTGTTTCAGGCGCCGTTTACGGGAACTGTGGTGGTGACGGACCAGATTGGAAGGGCCGTTTGGCAAAACAATCTCCGCGCTGCATCCGTACTCACCCTGCCGGTGCATGACCTGTCGCCCGGAATGTATTTCCTGAGCGCATCGGGTGAGCATTCCGGCGCCCGGATGCTGAAAATGATCGTGGTGCGCTAAACACCACAAATGCCAGCTTGCCGGCAACCCGCACCCGGGTTGCTGGCATTTTTTTACCAACCAAGTCTGACAAAAACCATGCAAAAACATACCCTTGTACGCACCCTGCTGCTCCTATCCGCCTTCACCACTCATGCCCAAAAAGAAGACTACATCTGGACTTTAGGGTACCTGCCGAATGTGCCGGAAGAGAAGTTTGGCGGGACGATGTTCAACTTTCACAACCAGGACGAAGTAGTATCCTATTACGAAACCCCATTAGGATTTGTTCCTGTAGCCGTAATTTCAACACCGCATGGCAGTCTGCGCGCTTACAGCAGTGGCTGCAATATTGGGAATTGGACTAATAAGATCATGGAAAATGGAGACAGCATAAATGCCGGTATAATAGCCGATCAATATTGTGGAATAGCCGGTTATCCTTCTGGAAATGGAGTAATGATGCTAAATGCGCTAAGTAACGATATTCAATATTATATGCTTCATTTTCGAATAGGAATTACAAATTACTTTTTGCGTTCTGACTTCCTCCAAACCCGGTTCCGCTTCAACGAAGAACACCCCGAGGGGGTGGTGACGGAGAAAAACGTGTTGTTTTTACAGGACACGTTTTCCGACCACCTCACGGCGGTGCGGCACGGCAACGGGCGGGACTGGTGGGTGGTGGCGCACAAAGACCGGGGCAACGGGGTGTTTGTGTTCCGGCTGGGCCCGGAAGGCATCGCGGAGGTAAAAACCCAGGTACTGGGCCCCCTGTGGAGCAGCGAGAGCTGGGTAGGTCAGTCGGTATTTTCGCCCGACGGGCGGCAGTATGCGCGCGCCGCACCGGCCAACACGCTCACGGTAATGGACTTCGACCGCTGTGCCGGTACGTTTTCCAACCCGCGTTGGGCGCCCATGCCCGATTCGCCCGCATACGCCTGCGGTGTGGCGTTTTCGCCCAACAGCCGTTACCTGTACCTGAGCACCGGGCTGCAGTTGCACCAGTACGATATGGAGGCGCCGGAGCTGGAGGCCGGTCGCGTGTTCATCGATGAATACGACGGCTTCACGGCCCCTTTCTCTACCACCTTCTTTCAGATGCGTCTGGCGCCGGACAACCGGATTTACATGACTGCCACCAACACTGTAAACTTCATACACACCATACACCAGCCCGACCGCCCGGGCACGGCCTGCGACTTCCGGCAGCATGATCTGGAGCTGCCCACCTATGTGGCACAAGGCATACCGAACGTACCCTTTTTCCGGCTGTACGACCTGGCGGGCAGCCCCTGCGATACGCTGGGCATCAACGGTCCGGTGGTGTCGGTCCACGAGAGCGGGGCCGGGGGTGCGGAGGGCATGCAGGTTTTGCCGAACCCGGCGAGCGAGGCGGCGGTGGTTGTCTTTGGCGGGCCGTTCACGGGGGAGGTGTCCGTCTTTGACCTGGCCGGGCGACTGGTAGGGCGGTATGTGTTGCGGGATGCCGCCTCGCTGTCGTTGCCTGTGGCCGATTGGCGGCCGGGGGTGTATGTGCTGCGGGTAGGGGATGCCCGGGGTGGTGGGGTTCGGGTGCTGAAGATGATTGTGGTGCAGCGTTGATTTGCAAATATTTAAAATAGAACACGGATTAAACGGATCGCTGTGCGAACACAGATAACCACGGATTTTTGTACACCGTGTAGTTGAAAATCAGTGGTTATCTGTGTTCGCACAGCGATCTGTTCCACTCGTGTTGTAGCCCTTTACAAGCAAAATCTACCCCAAACAGGATAACTCTGGCATGAATTTTGGCCGGAAGTCCGAAACAAAAACAAAAATGAAAGCACGTCAAATCTTGTTGTTGGTTGCCTTATTATCTCTGGAAGACTATGCGTTGTATTTGTTGAAGGTTTATCTGGGCGTCAGCACGCCGCTTTATGTGCTGGATTATGTGCTGAAAGCGTTGCTGATGTACGTCTTGTTTCAGGCGGTTGCCTACCGGTGGCTGTACGACATGAAATCGAATAAAATGGTGGTTATGGGTTTCCTCCTCGTCCCGCTGGTGGCTACCCTGCTGGTGGCCCAACGGATGATTCGGGTAGACCAGTTTTACTTTTTTAGCAAAAAACTCCATTTGACCACTTCGGGCAATATGTGGGCGTTCGACCCCAAACTGGCCCACCACGCCAAACCGGGCGCCAAGGGCGAATACTATTATTTTATCGGCGATTCCATCCGGGGGGCGGTGCCTGTGTATTTTGACGAGAACGGATTCCGGGTGGCGCCCGATTCGCTGGCCCTGCAGTCGGATACCCTGGACCTGTTTATGGGTTGTTCCTTCACTTTTGGCGACTACGTGTCTGCGGAGCAGTCGTACCCTTATTTGACCGCCCAAATGCTCCACCACCGTTACCTGAACACCGGGGCCTCGGCCTACGGTTTCGGCCAGATGAAGCAGCTGGCGGAGCAGTTGTTGCCGCAGCACCCTTTTCGGTACGCCTTTATCCAGTTGAGTCCCTGGCTGGCCGACCGCGCCATGAACATCAACGGCCCTACCTTTTACGGGTACCGGCCTTTTCCGTATTTCTCCGATCAGGGCGACGACTTTGCGCTCAACTTTCCGGCGTACCACTCGCAGTTGTACCGGGTGGGCAACTGGAAGAGCCAGCCCATGTCGTACCTCGAAAAGCTCCGTTTTAGTTTTTCCGACGGCTTTACCTCCGAGTTTTTGGATTACACCGCTTTCAAGTGGGCCGGTATCCGGATGAAACTGGGCATGACGCCCAAGCCCACCAACCGGAAGTTGTCATTGGAAAAACACTTTTACGATTCCATGATCGCCCTTTGCCGGGCGCATGGCGCGACTCCCGTGGTGCTCAAACTCCGATATCCGGAAGCGGATTGCCGGGAGTTGCTCGACTACCTGGAGCCCAAGGTAATGGTCGTGGATCTGGATCGCGCGCTGGACTCGGTGTTGCAATCCAACGGCGCCACCTTCGCATCGTACTACGAACTTTACCACGTGCACAAGGGCGACACCCTCTACTACGACAAGCACCCCAACCCGTACGCCCACGCGCAGATCGCGCAAACGATTGGCACGGCGTTGAGCAGCGGGAAGTAGTTTTTTCTCCTAATTGTACAGGAACATGCTTCGGTTGCGCTCCAGCTCGCGGAAGTAGGGGTCTTTCAGGTCTTTGATGAAGTAGATGGCTTCGCCGGTGGACTTCATTTCGGGGCCCAGGTGCTTGTCCACACCCGGGAATTTGTTGAAGCTGAACACCGGAATCTTGATCGCGTAGCCCTCGAGTTTCTTCTGAATGTCGAAGTCCTTAAGCTTGTGGGTGCCGAGCATGATCTTGGTGGCGATGTTCAGGTAGGGCACGCCGTAGGCTTTGGCGATGAAGGGGGTGGTGCGGGAGGCGCGCGGGTTGGCCTCAATGACGAACACCTGGTCGTCTTTGATGGCAAACTGGATGTTGATGAGGCCGCGAATGTTGAGCGCCCGGGCGATGCGTTCGGCGTACTCGACCATCATGCCGACGGCTTTTTCGGAGAGGCTGTAGGTGGGCAGCGTGGCGTTGGAGTCGCCTGAGTGGATGCCTGCGGGTTCGATGTGTTCCATGATGCCCATGATGTGCACCTCTTCTCCGTCAAAGATGGCGTCGATCTCCGCTTCGGAAGCGCGCTCGAGGAACTGGTCGATGAGCACGCGGTTGTCGGGCATGTGTTTGAAAATTTCCAGCACCTGCCGTTCGAGTTCGGTGTCGTTGATCACGATTTTCATCCGTTGACCGCCCAACACGTAGGAGGGGCGTACGAGCAAGGGGTACGGAATCCGCTGGGCCACGCTCAGGGCTTCGTCCACGTCGCGGGCGACGCCGTACTTGGGGTAGGGGATGCCCAGGTCTTTGAGCAGGTCGGAGAAGCGGCCGCGATCTTCGGCCATGTCCATATCGGGGAAGGAAGTTCCGATGATGTTGTACCCGTTTCGATAGAGGTCGTCGGCAAGTTTGAGGGCTGTTTGGCCGCCGAGCTGCACGATAACGCCGTCGGGTTTTTCGTGCTCCAGGATTTCTTCCAGGTGTTCCCAGAATACAGGTTCGAAGTAGAGCTTGTCGGCGATGTCGAAGTCGGTGCTCACCGTTTCGGGGTTGCAGTTGACCATGATGGCCTCGTAGCCAACCTCTTTGATGGCGAGGATGCCGTGCACGCAGCAGTAGTCGAACTCGATGCCCTGGCCGATGCGGTTGGGGCCGGAGCCGAGGACGACGATCTTCTTTTTATCGGACGCGACGCTTTCGTTGCGGTCGTCGAACGTGGAGTAGAAGTAGTTGGTGTGGCTTTCAAATTCGGCTGCGCAGGTATCCACCATTTTGTAGACGCGGCGTATGCCGAGTTCTTTGCGGCGTTTGGTGACGGGTTTTTCGTCTATGCGCATGAGCCAGCCGATCTGGGCGTCGGAGTAGCCGTTTTTCTTCAGCTCCATAAAAAAGTCCCTGGGCAGGTCTTCCGGCACGTTGTAGCGCAGGAGCTGGTCTTCGAGTTTGACCATATTTTTGATCTGCTGGATGAACCAGGGGTCGATGCCGGTGAGGTTGTGCACCGTTTTGGAGGGGATTCCGAGGCGCAGGGCGTCTTTGACGCGGTAGATGCGGTCGTCGGAGGCGGCTTGCAGGCGTTCGAGGATGTCTTCTGTTTTGAGCCACTCCTTGCGGTCGGCGCCCAGGCCGGTGCGGTTGTTTTCCTGGCTTTGGCAGGCTTTCTGGAGGGCTTCGTTGAAGCTGCGTCCGATGGCCATCACTTCGCCCACGGATTTCATTTGCAGGCCGAGCCGGTGGTCGGCGCCGTGGAATTTTTCGAAGTTCCAGCGCGGCATTTTCACGATCACATAGTCGAGCGTGGGCTCGAACATGGCGCTGGTGGTTTTGGTGATCTGGTTATTGAGTTCGTCGAGGGAATACCCGACAGCCAGCTTGGCGGCGATCTTGGCGATCGGGTATCCGGTGGCTTTGGAGGCCAGGGCGGAGGAGCGCGACACACGGGGGTTGACCTCGATGGCGATCATCTCTTCGGTTGCCGGGTTGATGGCGAACTGCACGTTGCAGCCGCCGGAGAAGTTGCCCAGGGAGCGCATGATGCGGATGGCCTGGTTGCGCATGCGCTGGAAGGTGGTGTCGGCCAGGGTCATGCTCGGCGCGACGGTGATGCTGTCGCCCGTGTGGATGCCCATGGGGTCGAGGTTCTCGACGGTGCAGATGATGACCACATTGTCGAGGTGGTCGCGCAGCAGCTCCAGCTCAAACTCTTTCCAGCCGAGCACGGCTTTTTCCACGAGCACCTCGTGGGTGGGGGAGGCGTCGAGGCCGCGTTTGAGGGAATCGTCGAACTCTTCCTCTTTCATGACAAATCCGCCTCCGTAGCCGCCGAGGGTGTAGGAGGGGCGGATCACGAGGGGGAAGCCGATTTTCTGGGCCGCTTCTTTGCCTTCGAGGTAGGAGTTGGCGATCTTGGACGGCGCCACGTCGATGCCGATCTGGACCATGAGTCGGCGGAACTCTTCGCGGTTCTCGGTGCGTTCGATGGCCTGCACGTCGACGCCGATCATGCGGCAGTGGTATTTCTCCCAGATGCCGAGGTTGTCGGCTTCAATGGCCAGGTTGAGGGCCGTTTGGCCGCCCATGGTGGGCAAAACGGCGTCTATGACCGGCAGGTTGGGGTCGTTGAGGTGTTTTTCCAGGATTTCGGCGAGGCTCTCGGTGGTCAGCGGCTTGAGGTAGATGAAGTCGGCCGTCACCGGGTCGGTCATGATGGTCGCCGGGTTGGAATTGATGAGGGCCACCTTGATGCCTTCTTCACGCAGGGAACGGCTGGCCTGTGAGCCGGAGTAATCGAATTCGCAGGCCTGTCCGATGATGATGGGACCGGAGCCGATGATCAGAATGGTGTTGATGGAGGTATCTCTTGGCATGCGCGGGAGCGAATAGTTCGGTTCGGGGGGCAAAGGTAAAGCAAGAAGCTGGTATGTGGTGGTGCGCATGTGTCGGGTGCCCGGCAGAATTTGTGGAAACGACCGGAAAAGTGTCCGATGCGCCATGCTCCGGGCGTAGTTGCTGTCCAAGATCATGCTGATTTCCGGTGTCGGTCATCCCATATTGACGTCAGTTGTATTATTTTTCCGCCGAAAAAGGTAAATTGTGCGCTATGCCTGCTCTATATTTTTTACCGGAAACGGAAGCGGATCGTCGGTTTGACGCGCTTCAACGTCGTCTCGTTCGCCAGTTTGAGGAGGATTTTCCCGATCCCATGGCGCCCAAAACGGTGGTGATCGTGCCCAGTTTTACGCTTGACCCGGAGATTTTGGCCAAAATCAAGGGTAATATCCACTACGAGGAGCGTTTGTTATGTTTGCTGTTGCTGCTGCGCATGCCGCGAACACAGATTGTATACCTGAGCAGCATGCCGATTGACGAGGTGGTGGTGGACTACTACCTGCACTTGTTGCCGGGCATCACGGGTATGCATGCGCGCAGGCGGCTGCACATGCTCAGCCCCTACGACGCCTCCAACCAGTCCCTGACCCGGAAGATACTGGAGCGGCCACTGCTGTTGGAACGCATCCGAAAAGCCATAACGCCGGGTAGTGCCGCCCACCTGGCGTGTTTCAACATTACCGAACTGGAGCAGGAACTGGCCCTGGCGCTGGATATTCCCTTGTACGGGTGCCCGCACCGACTCAATTGGTGGGGTTCCAAAAGCGGCAGCCGGGAGTTGTTTCGCGCCGCAGGTCTGCTCATGCCGCCCGGCTACGAAAACCTGGGAGACATGTCCCAGGTGGCCGATGCGCTCAACGGCCTCAAGGCGGAATACCCGAACCTGCGCAAGGCCGTGGTCAAGCTGAACGACGGGTTCTCGGGCGACGGCAACGCCATTTGGCGATATGACGCCGACACCCCTGTGACCGAGGACCGCCTGCGTCAGGGATTGCGTATGGTGGCCGGGGACCTGACCTACGATCTTTTCGCTGAAAAAATGCAGTTTATGGGCGGAATAGCGGAAGCATTCGTAGATGGCGAGGCCAAAACCTCGCCTTCGGTGCAGTGCCGGGTGACGCCGACAGGTGAGGCCGAAGTGATTTCTACCCACGATCAGATCCTGGGCGGGGAATCCGGACAAGTATACACCGGGGCGCGTTTTCCGGCCGATCCGGCGTACAGCGCCGAGTTGGGCGCCATGGGGCAAAAGGTGGCCGACGCGCTCCACGAGCGCGGTGTACTTGGCCGTTTTGGGGTAGATTTTGTGTCGGTGCAAAACAACGGTCAATGGGCGCACTATGCCATTGAAATTAACCTGCGCAAAGGCGGCACTACGCACCCCTACCTCATGCTTCAGTTTCTCACCGACGGAAATTACGACGCCCGTTCTGGCAAGTACAACATGCCCAACGGGGAGACGCGCTGCTACATCGCCACCGACGGCCTGCAAAGCGAATCCTACAAAAAATTGGCGCCCGAAGACCTGATCGACATCGCCATCTGCAACCAGGTGCACTTCGACGCCACCATTCAGGAGGGCGTGGCATTTCACCTCATCGGCGCCATTTCGGAGTACGGCAAACTGGGCATGGTCGCCATTGGCCGGACGCAGGAGCGGGCGCAGATGTTTTATGACAAGGCGGTGGCGGTGCTGGATGGGGCTACGGGGTGAGTGGACGGAGCCGACGCGTTTAATCGTAAATTAAATTGCCTTCACGAACATAAATAATGAAGTATTCAGACATTTATCCGGTATGCCCGCATTCGATTAAATAATTGTCTGTAAATTTATGCCGCATTATAACCCTTAAAAAATAATTACCCGTGAAAATGTTATACCACTTGAAATTTACCGGCTGCATGCTGGTGGTGTGCTTTGCGCTCCACGCCCAACAACCGATTCAATGGGAGCGGCTGAACGGCCCCAACGGGCTCTACGAAGTTGACAATCTTGTATTTGATTCCTCCGGCCGGGGTTTTTTGGTGGTACAAGATTCCATTTATTGTTCTTTGGACGACGGAATCACCTGGAATCCATGCATGAATGGACTGCAGGGCGCTCAGACAGGTTCTGTTGGCTATGTTTTCAATTCAACCCAGCGTGATATACTTTATATTCGAACTGCTACCCATTTTTACCGGTTTGATGCCTTAACCAATGGTTGGGTAAAGATCAACGGCATCAATCCTGTAAAGGTTTCGGTCGATTTACAGGGCCGATTCTGGACCATCGGCCCGGGTCAGAAAATCCGATATTCCAACGATGAAGGCAATACATGGACCCAAATCTTACTGCAGGACACTGTGGTTGGCTATTTTAACGAAGTGTATGGTTTTACGGACGATCACAATTTGTTGTTGGCCGGTTATGGGTCGTCCATTTCCGCCTATCATTTTAGTGTTGACGGACAGGTGAAAAAGTGCGTTGAAGATTGGCCGGCTTACATCAGGCATCTCTCATTCAACCCTTACGGAAATCAGATTTTCGTTTCGGGTTCGCAAGAAAAACTACGTTCGGAAGATGGCGGACTTACCTGGCAAGCATTTGACATTTTCAACCCATATGGATCCAATGAAACCGTCTTGCGCTTTACTTATGAACCGGGTGGTCGGATTTGGGCACACTGTTTTACCGACGCATACTTTTCGGATGATTCAGGCGTAAGTTGGCGCCCGGACACCATCATCAGCGAGGTAAACAGCCTTCAGACCTATCGGTCAACCAGCGGAACCTGGTTTGCCAATAATTCCTGTGGGAGGGGGACTACGTTCGGTCGTTCGGTCGATCAAGGGTTGAGCTGGATGGACCTCACCCAGCAGTTTCAACGCCCAGGGATGTTGGAAATCCTTCAGGTCGCCAACAACAGGCTTTTTGCTAAAACCTGCAACAGGTACTCGTATATAAAGTCAATCGACGGTGGACAAACCTGGGAGGAGATGGTTGTTGCGACAGACAGCGTCGACGTTTATCTCAGACATCTGGTGATGAACAATAAAGGCGTCTATATGGGCATTGGAACAAATGACCGGCTTTACCGGTCAACCGATGACGGCCAGTCGTGGATGTTGATGGACAGCCTCTTTCTGTCCAATCCACCAATCAAATTTTTTATAGATGTGCATACAGACCGTTACGGCGCATTTTATGTCGGTACATCTATTTATAACTACAAATCTTTAGACAACGGAGATTCCTGGTCGCCCTTCTTTACGCCCTTGTTGGACGCCGGCAAAAAAGTTGTTTTCCATCCTAATGGCGATGTGTATTTTGATTTTCATGGTTTCTTATCCATATATGCTGAAGCGCTTGACACAGGATTAAATTATTTCACGCTGGATGATTTTGATTATTTCGGCCTTCCCAATCTGCATTGCACTGCAAAGGGTGTTGTCTTTATCAGCATTGAAGATATTACATTCGGAGCGCCGCCCACCGATGTCTTTCGATTTATGCCCGATGGGAGCTACCAACCCGAACCAGTGTTCTTTTTTGCCAATCAACCCTACCCTAAAAAAATTACCTCAAACGCTTTGGGTGATTTGTTTGTGAGTGCGGGAGACCGGCTGTTCCGAAGTATAGACGATGGTATTACCTGGGACTCCCTCGGTACTTTACCAGGAGTGCCGAAAGTTATGTACTGCGGGGCCGACCAGCATTTGTACCTCGGATTTGATAACATGCCCATGTTAAGGAGTCTTGCCCCAACCAATGAACGAAATCAGGTGACCGGTAGGATTTGGAGCGACCTCAACGACAACTGTCAGTTTGACACTTCTGATCTTGTGATGAACGAACCGCTTACTGTGACGGCCGAAGGCGTTAACGGATACACTGCTATATCGACGCAGAATGGAAATTTTGCACTGGCATTACCCTCCGGGGACTTCAACATCAGTGTGCGCTCTCCTTCTCCGTTGCTGGAATTGTGCCAACCCGCGGTTCCGGTTTCACTAAGCGGCCCAAACGACAGTGCCCACGTGGAGTTGCCACTGCAAGTGGTTGAATATTGTCCGTACATGAGCGTGTATGCAAGCGTCCCGTTTCTGCGTCGGTGTTTTCCCGCAACGTATACAATACACTATAAAAACGAAGGAACCGCACCCGCCACGGGCCGCTATGTAACGTTGACCCTCGATTCGTTTTTTGTTTTCCAATCTGCCACCTTGCCCGTGGCCTGGCAAAACGGTCTCGCCTACCGCTTTGATGTGGGCGACATTGCGCCCGGGCAGGGTGGGATGTTCCAGGCGATCTTTATCACTTCCTGCGATGCGCCCCTGGGCCAGGAGCACTGCCTCTCGGCCAACGTTTTTCCCGACGCTTTGTGTTTGCCAACCCTTTCACCGTTATCCGCTTATCAGGAATGTCGGCTTAATATTGGTTCGTTCGATCCCAATGACAAACAGGCCTTTGTCGACGGTCGGCCGGCCTCCGGCGCCGTTTTACCCAATACGAATATCGAATACCTGATCCGATTCCAAAACACCGGAACCGATACAGCATTTCGTGTGGTGGTGGAAGACCGACTGTCCATCCTGCTGGATCCTAAAAGCATCACGCCGCTGGTAGCCAGCCACCCTTATTCCATCGCGCTGGACGACCGCAACGTCTTGCGTTTTGTGTTTGAAAATATACTGCTGCCCGACAGCAACATAAACGAGCCGGGCTCGCACGGATTTATCAAATTCCGTATCGCGCAGAAGCCCGACGTGCCGATCGGCTCGGTTATCTCCAACAGCGCCGACATCTTTTTCGACTTCAATGCTCCGGTGCACACCAATACATCCCGGCTCACGGTTGGAACCGTAAACACAATTCCGGCGCCACTCCTTGATTTAACAATAAACGCGTACCCCAACCCGTTCACCGATCAGGTTACTTTTGAGATCACCGGACCAGCAAACCCTGGCGAGTTGACGCTCCGCGTGTTTGACACCTTGGGCCGCGAGGTGCGCAGGGAACAGGTAACCGGTCGCAAACATACCATGACCCGCTCGGATATGGCCCCGGGTGTGTACTACTTTCTGGTGGAAAATGGCAGGGGACTAACCAGGCACGGCATACTCGTCCTTCGGGTATAGTCGTTCTACGAATTACCGGACAAAGGCGGCACGACGCACCCCTACCTCATGCTGCAATTTCTCACCGACGGAAATTACGACGCTCGGGCGTGGCATTTCACCTCATCGGCGCCATTTCGGAGTACGGCAAACTGGGCATGGTCGCCATTGGCCGCACGCCGGAGCGGGCGCAGATGTTTTACGACAAAGCGGTGGCGGTGCTGGATGGGGCTACGGGGTGAGGCGGGGGGGGAAATATGTTTGAATTATCAATAACTAACTCTTTTTTTAATACTTTTACCCCATCCATAACATACCCCCCAATGGACTGGCAAGAAATACTCGAAGACATCCGCGACGAACAGGCCGTGCTCTTTCTCGGCCCCGAACTCATCCGCCTTGAAGGGCAGTCGCTCGGCCAACACGTGCGCGAACAGCTCCACCGCGAATACCCCGACGACATAGTGCACCACTACCAGCGCGACGGCATCTTTTTGTTCCGTGACGACGACGCCAAGGTCAAAATCCAGAAAAAAGTCAAACGCCGCTACCGCGAACTGCCGCCCGACGAAGACCTGCTACAGCGCGTCGCCGCCCTACCCTTTCACCTGATCATCAGCCTGTCGCCCGACACCTTTGTGCGCGATGTGTTCGAAGCCTGCGGCCTGCAACCGCATTTTCACTTTTACCGATCCGGCGTCAGTCCGGAGGGCATCCCCAAACCCGACAAAAACCACCCGCTCATTTACAACCTGCTGGGCGAAATCAACCAGGACGAATCGCTGGTGCTGGACTACGACGACGTGTTTGCACTCATGAAGGACTGCCTGAGCACCGGCCTGCCCTCCCGCATCAACACCCAGCTCATGCGCGCCGGCACCTTCGTGTTTCTGGGTTTTGATTTTGAAAAATGGCACACCCAGCTCCTGCTCCGCTTCCTCAGCCAGCGCCCGGGGGTGTCCAAGTTCGCCATCGAAACCGACAGGCCCGTTACGACCGACACCGGCGACTTCCTCATCCACCAGTTCCGCATCAACTTCCAGGCGGGCGAAAACGGCCACGAAACGTTTTTTGATACGCTCCACGCCCACTGCGCCGAGGAGGGCATACTGCGCCCCGTGCTGAACCGATACTCCGACGTGCAAACCCGACTGCTGCGCCTGGTGCACAACGGCAAACTGGCGCAAGCCATAACCGAACTTCTCCAGCGCTACTCCGACCCCGACACCCAAACCGAACTCACCCTGCACGCCGCGCGCCTGAGCGGATTGGCCACCCAACAACAGGCGGGCGCCATCGACAGCCGCGATTATTTTGTGGAATGGAATAAAATCGCGCTGGCCGTCATCATCCTCATCAAAAACCTGCCGGCATGAGCGCCTCCCTCCAACGCCGGTACCCCGGCCTCAACTACTTCCGGGAAGACCAGCAGCGGCAGTTTTTCGGCCGCGCAGACGAGATCGAGGAGTTGCACGCGCTCATCCAGTCCGAGCCCATAGTGGCGCTGTTTGGCAAATCGGGCTACGGGAAAAGTTCGCTGTTGCGGGCGGGCATACTCCCCCTGCTCGATGCGGGGGTGACGCCCGTCGTTGTGTTGCTCGGCGCGCACCAGCCAGGAATCACACCCACGCCCGTGCAACGAACCCTGGATCAACTCCAGGCGATGCCGCTGAACCCCGACACGGCCTTTCTCGATGCGCTCAGCCCACAACCGGGCCTGTGGCGTGCTTTCAAGCGCCGACAACTTGCCGGGCACAACCGCTTCCTCCTCATCTTCGACCAGTTCGAAGAATTTGAGACCTACCCGCCCGAGCAAAAAGCCGAATTCAAACAACAACTCGCCGAGTTGCTCTTCACCCGCATACCCCAGGGCGTGCGCGACCGCATGGACGAACTCCCCGACGAACAGCAAAGCCAACTCGCCCGCCCGATGGAGATCAAGGCCGTGTTCGCCATCCGCGAGGACCGGCTGAGCGTGCTGGACGCGTTGGCCGACAAGCTGCCCGCCATCCTGCACAAGCGCTTCCGCCTGCAGGGGCTCACGCCTGCCCAGGCGCGCGAGGCCATCGAGCAGCCCGCTGCACTGCCGAAAAACGACACCTTCGCGTCGCCCGCCTTCTCCTACACCGGCGAAGCGGTGGAGGCCATACTCGAAGGGCTGCGCCAACAAACCGGCGCGCAAGCAGGCCCCAATGCCCGCGTGGAGGCCTTTTTGCTCCAAATATGCTGCGAAAACCTCGAAACCGGGGTCATCGAGCGCGACGCCCGGGGTGAACGGGATATCCGCATCGGCCTCGCCGACCTGCCGCCCTTCGACCAACTGTTCGAGCGGTACTACCGCGACAAGATCGGCGCCCTGCCCACCGAGGCACAGCGCCACGCCGCCCGACGCATGATCGAAGACGAGCTGGTGCGCGCCGACGCCGGCGGCATCGCCTACCGCATGAACGTGGACGGCCGCCGCCTGCTCACCCTGTCCGGCGTGACCGAAGCCCTGCTCAAACGCCTGACCGACGACTTCCTGCTCCGCTCCGAACCCAACACCACCGGCGGATTTAACTACGAGGTGAGCCACGACACGTTAGTGGACGGCATCCTGAAGGCCAAAGCCGAATACGAGGCCGAGCTGACCCGCGCCGCCGCCGAACAGGCCGCGCGCGAGGAAGCCGAACGCCTGCGCCGGGAAGCCGAGGCGCGGGAGCAACAATTGGCCGAAGCGCAGGCCCGGGCCAAAGAGGAGCAGCGCCGGGCGGAGGAGGCGGAAAGGTTGAAACGGGAAGCAGAGTCGGGGCGGCGCCGGGCCACGCTGTTTTCCCGGATTGCCGGTGTGGTGGCTTTGGCGGCGGTGGGTTTGGGCATTTTTGCGTTTTTAGAATCTCGACGGGCCGAAGAAGCGTCAAAAAAAGCAAAAACAGAAGCCGAAAACGCCAAATCTGCCCTGCAAAAAATGGAAGAAGCCAACGCCCGCCGCCTGAAAGCCGAAATCGCCAAGTACATCACCGCCGCCGGGCGCATGGAGAAAATCGGCGACCGGGACATGACCGTGCGCATCTTGCAAGAGGCCGATGCGCTGGACTCGCTGAACCAGAGTCCGGAAGTGGATACGTTGTTGAAGCGATTAAAATAATGAAATGTCCTTGGACCGCTTAAAGTGGAACTTGTCCAATGATAGTTCAGAAAAAAGCGTATGTTTGTATAAACTTTAATGCATGGGAGACGCTGCAATTTTGATTTATGATGATTTGGCTGAGTTTTTTGCAGGTTTGGCGCCAGAGAAAGTGCTGGCTTTTAAACCTTCGGTAAAACTGCAGGAACGCCTGTCGGAGCTATTGGCACAAAAACAAGTTGCTTCCCTTTCAACCGAAGAAAAGGAAGAGTTGGAGCATCTTTTTAACCTGGAACGCATCATTCGTTTGGCAAAGGCACATGCTGCGCAACTTCTAACGCATGGGAAGGTATATTCCTGAGCAACTGCGAACCTTGGTTGCTTACCGCGCCGACTTTTGTTGCGAGTACTGCAAACTCCCTCAACTGTACGCGGGTTTCACTTTTGAAATAGACCATATTTTACCTCTGAAACATGGAGGGGAAACAACCGAAGAAAATCTGGCGCTCGCATGTCCTATATGTAACGGTAATAAAGGCAGTGACTTAGGGACAATTTTGACAGAATTGCCTGAAGTAGTTACCCGTTTTTTTAACCCCAGAACACAACATTGGAATGATCACTTTATTATGGATCAAGGAGAAATTATTGGCATTACGCCTGAAGGCAAAGCAACTGTTCGTATTTTTTGCATGAACAACGAGCAAGATAAAATGTATCGCAAAATCCTGGTTTCTTTGGGTCTTTTGAGCATATCTTGACCACCATGAAAACCCTCCTCTCCATACTCCTCGCCCTGCTGCTCCACACCACGCTCCCGGCCCAATCCCTCTGCCCCGACCTGCTCGGCAAGGCCCAAACCGCCCTGAAACAAGGCGAATACAACCGCGCACGCGACTACTGCGAGACCGCCCTGCCCCTGTGCCCCGAGCAGGCGGTGGAGCTGACCAGGGTGCTGGATCGGGTGAACAACGCCATTGAACAGCAGAAAAAAGATGCGATAGACAACGCCAGACGAGCAAAACAAAAAGAGGCGGAAGCCCGCCAGGCCCTCGCCGCCCTCGAAAAAAGCTCCGCCGAAGTGGTCGCTGCCTACCTCGGGCAAGCCCGTGACCTCATTTACCACCTCCAGTACGCCGAAGCGGAAATCCAAATCAAAAAAGCCGCCGCCATCGGCGTAAAAAAGGCGGAGGTGGCCCGCGCGCTCCTGGAAATCGCTTACGTACACGCCCATACCGGGCGCACAGACAGTGCCCAAAGCGAAGCCCTGCTGGTGGCCCGCCTCCGGGGCGCCCCCCTCGGCCCGGTGGCCCGCGTCGCGCCCCCCAAAGCAGACAGCCTGCTGCTGGCCCAACTCCGCGCGCTGGATCCCGCCCTTTTTGACACCCTGCGGCACAAATACTTCCCTGAAATGCTGCCCGTGCCCGGTGGTGTGTTTTGGATGGGCCGGGACAGCTCGGTAGAAGATGGGAATGAAAGTGAATTACCCCGCCACCCGGTGGAATTGTCGCCCTACGCCCTGGCCAAAACGGAAACCACCCTGTGGCAGTACGGCCTGTTCTGCGCGGCCGAAGGCAGGGCCATCAAGGAAAAACACAATGAAAGCTGGGGCTCCATGCGGGGTGACGACCCTGTGATTTACATAAGCTGGTACGATGCTGTAGCGTACGCCAACTGGTGCAGCGTGCGCCAGGGTTTGCAGCCCGTGTATCATATTGACAGCAGCAGTGGCAGCCAGGTACTGGGCTGGTTGCTGACCATACCCGACTCCGCCGCCAACGGCTACCGCCTGCCCACCGAAGCGGAGTGGGAGCGCGCGGCCCGCTATGCGCCGTCCGGCGAGTACGTAGTGTACAGCGGTGCTGCGGACGCAAGCGAACTGGATTCAGTAGCCTGGTATAACAGAAACAGCAGCCGCACCAATCCCGTGGGCACCAAACGACCCAACGCATTGGGATTGCACGACCTGAGCGGGAATGTGTGGGAATGGTGTTGGAATTGGTATGGCGCTTACCCGTCAAGGCCGGTAAGCAACCCCAAAGGCCCGGCTGAGGGCTCGGACCGCGTACTCCGCGGCGGCGGCAGGATCAGCAACGCCGACTACTGCCGTGTGGCGCGCCGCCTCTACGATGCGCCGGAGAGCCGCGACAACTACGTTGGGTTCCGCGTGGCTCGTTCCCCCCAGTGAGGTGCCATCCCGGCCGGCCATCCATTGAGCTGAAGCCGGCCGGGGCGCACAGGCGGGCAGGCGGGGGGCAAGGGAGAGGGAGTGGGCGACCGACCGCCCCGCCTGCCAACGCCTTTGCGCGGTCGCGAGGGGGGTAAGCCATCCTGTCGGTTAACGTCGTCTTTCAAAATTTTAATTGGAGGAATGCCGGTTCTTTCGACTTATGTAACACCCTCAATCGAACCTCACTCCATTTTCCGGGCTTTTTCCAGCACCGCCGCTTCCAAAGACTTCTTGTAAGCCACTATGCGCGTCCGGAGCCCGGGATCGTGTATGGCCAACATTTGGGCGGCCAGTATGCCGGCGTTGCGCGCCGCGTTGAGGGCCACCGTGGCCACCGGCACGCCCTCCGGCATTTGCAGGATGGACAGGATGCTGTCCCAACCATCCAGGGAATTACTGGATTTGACGGGCACCCCGATCACCGGCAGCGGCGACATGGCCGCCACCATGCCCGGCAGGTGCGCTGCACCTCCGGCGCCCGCAATAACCACCTGAATGCCCCGCTCGTGGGCGTGTTGGGCAAAATCCCACAAACGCGCCGGCGTACGATGGGCCGATACAATGGTCATTTGAAAAGGCACTTCCAGCTCCGTCAGGATGTCCGCTGCCTTTTGCATGACCGGCAGGTCGGAATCGGAGCCCATGATGATCGATACCATATCACAATCGTTTTTTACTTCCATTTTCCGGCCTGGTAATCTTCGATGCTCTGTTCGACGATCTGCCGCGCGGTGAGGTGATCCAGAAAGTCGTCGATGACCACCGTTCGGTTTTCAAGTCGTTTGTACTCTTCAAAAAAGTGCCGCATCTCAGAGGTGAAGTGCGGAGGCAACTCTTCGAGCCGATGTATGTGGTTCACGCTGACGTCGTGCAGGGCCACGGCGATGATCTTGTCGTCGGCTTCATTGTTGTCGAGCATACGCATGACGCCTACCACCCTCGCCTCTACCAGGCAGAGCGGCACAAAGTCGATCTGAGAGAGAATCAGAATGTCGAGCGGGTCGCCGTCGCCACAATAGGTTTGCGGAATAAAGCCGTAGTTCGCCGGGTAGTAAACGGAAGAGTAGAGCACCCGGTCGAGTTTGAGCAAGCCGGTCTGCTTATCCATTTCATACTTGGCCCGGCTGCCTTTCGGGATTTCGATGAGACCGGTTACGATCTCGGGAGACCTGGGGTTGGTGGGTACTTCATGCCAGGGATTGAACATAGGACTTTCAGGTATTTTTTCAGGATGGAGAATCAGGTTCGATTGACAAATATAGGGCCTGCGCCACCATCTTGTACATCAAAAGTGGATTAAATGCGTGTTATCTTGTGGCTTGATTGTCAAAATTCGTTGTATGAAACCATATTGCCTGTTACTGGCCCCGGTACTCTGCTTGCTGCTTCCGTTCACCTATGCCCATGCGCAAAAGACCGAAGCCCTATTGCTTGGTCAACTAATTGGCAAATGGGCGGTCGTTGCCTATTCCGAACAGGGGGTACCTGTGAATAAACTGTCGCCGGCCGAACCACAAGCCGTTCAAGTGTACGAACACATCCGCGACCGGCGCGCTTCCACTTTTTACAACTACCAGATGGCCTATGAGCCACTGAACAGGCGCGAAAATCGCGATTTTCTGGAATGGCAACAACGCGACAGCATCCTGGAAGTGAGCCGCCTCGTGGAAGTCATACAAATGCCCTATTACGCCGTGTTTTTTGCCGACAGTACCCTGGCCCTGTACAATAGACCGACGGACAACAGCCCCGTTTATTTTCCGGAATCGCTCCGGTTTGCTTTGGATGCGGCGACGATGAGCATCGATATGTACACGCCGGGGGGATTTTACCGTTCAGACGTTCAGATACTCTTCCTCGACGACAAACGCATGACCCTGTTCATTCCGGAAGAGGCGGAAGTGGTTGAATTGGTCAAAGGAACGTTTAAACTACCCTAAGCTCATGTACGGTGCTTGCCTGCCGTCCAGCCGTGACTGCCCAGGTAAGCTTCTCCGCTTTCCTGCGCGGGGTCTTCCAGTTGGGTGCCCATGCTGTCGTTCCACCGGTTGAGGTATCCGAAGAGGGCGACTACGCCCAGGATTTCGACTATTTCCCCATCGTCCCAGTACCGGCGCAGGTTTTGGCTTACCGTTTCGTCTACGGCATTGGGTACGCTTGCGGCGGCGATGGCAAACTCCAGGGCGGCGCGTTCGGCGTCGCTGAACGCTGGATGGGTGCGAAAGTCCCACACATGGTGCAATTTATCCGCAGCCGCCCCGTAGCGTTCGGCTGCCCGAATGGTGTGCGCCTGGCAGTAGCGGCATCCGGCAGACAGGCTGGCGAGGTAACCAATCAGCCGCTTGAGGTCGCTGGTCACCCGGCCGTCGTTCTGCATGACGGCCTTGTTGAGCTGGATGAACGCTTTGGCGATGTGCGGGCGCCGCTGCATGGTGAGCACGCTGTTGGGGCAAAAACCCAGCGTTTCGTTGAAAAATGTGGCCAACTCGGCCACATCGGGATCGTGGTCGGGCGGCAGTGGCGTGACTAAGGGCATTGCGTCAGTTTTTCTTTTTCTTTTTGAAAGGATCCCATTCCTCCACTTTCTTTTTCACGTCGTCCACGGTTTTTTTGCCCTGGTCTCCGAGCACTTCCTCCGCTTTATTGCCGATTTCGTCCGAGGCTTTTTTGCCCAGCGAATCGCCGACCGCCTGACCGACCGCCTTGCCCACTTCTTCCTGTATTTTTTTCTCGGCCTCTTTTTTCATTTTGTCCACCTGGCGTTGCGCTTCGCGCTGCAGGCTGTCTGTCGCCCGGTCGATTTCTGTCTGGGCCTGGCCTTTGGCCTTGTCGAGTTCCTCCTGGGCCTTGTCTTTCGCGGATTCCAGGGCGGCGCCCGCCACCTGGTCCTGTATGGCGCTTTCGCCGTCGGCGCCCAGCACTTTCATGGTCACTTTGGGATTGGTCAGGGTTCCGGCGAGGTCGAACCGGACGTTGATGAACTCGCCCTGCTGGATGTTGACGCCGGCCTTTTGTGCCTGTTGGGTGATCAACGACAACCCGGAGCTCGCGGCCGCCCCCACCGCATTTTGCTCGAGGGTTTTGCGGGGCACCTTGGTGAACACCTGGTAGGCCATTTCCTGGTTGAGGCCGTGGGAGCCGGCAATTTGCATGGCAACGTCCTTGACCTGCACGTTGAACGGCTTGACGGTCACCCGGCCGTTTTTGATCTCGAACCAGGTTTTGAAATCTTTCAATTCCAGGCGTTTCAGGGCATCTACGTTGAGCTTATTGCCGATCTCGGTGATGGGTTTAACGTTGTTGAACATCGCTTGAACGGTTTCGATGCCACCTGCGGCGTCGATGCTGGTGAAATCGGGCATCATGTCCTTGCCCACGGAGCCACTCATGATGAGTGCCGCGTTAAATTTGCCGTCGAGGAGTTGAAAAATGGGCGCGAAGGTTTTGGCCATGGAGAAAGCGGCAAAAGCCTCTTTGAAGCCCATATTGCGCAGGCCGAAGTCGAAATCGAACAGGGGTTTGGCCGGGTTTTTTGTAGAATAGCCGCCGTTGATGGCGAACTGTGCGCCGAGCAGATCGGCGGTGATGTTTTCCAGGGCGACGGATTCGTCGCGCACCAGCAGTTCGCCGGTGAGGTTTTCCACGTTATACGTGGTGTATTTGAGGCGCTTGACGTCGGCTTTCATGCTCATATCGATGTTCGGGGGCACGAGCATGACCGACGGCGGCGGCGGGGCGGGCTCGCTGGCGGTCGGGGCCGTGGCGGTAGCGGGCGTCATGAATGGGTTGAGGTCCAGATAGGTGGAGTTGATCTGGAGGTTTCCGGACACGGTCTGGTTATCAAAGAGGTAGTTCCAGACGTTGAGCAGCTGGCCGCTTCCGCGCAGGTCGCTGGGTCCGGTTTTAAGGCCGTATTCGTCCAGCAGCCATTTGTTGGGGGTAAAATGACCCTTCAGGGTGAGGTCGCGGAGGGTATAGGCGTCGTATTTGAGGTTGTCGATGAGCCCGTCTACGGTGAAATCCCAGCGGTCGAAAGCTTTTTCTACGGTGGCCGGCGGGTCGCTCGGTTTGGGTGCTGTGGTGGCGGTAGCGGACGAGCCGGAGGACATCATTTCGTCGGCGTCTATTTTGTTGGACCGCAGGGTCATCTTGCCCGTCATGGTTTTGTTGGTCGAAAAATAGGCCAGCACGTTGTCGATGGTTCCCGTGGTGCGGAAGTCGCTTTTGCCGTATTTCATGTCGAACCGGCGCAGGTCGAGTTTTTGGGGCGACAGGCTGGCGTCGAGTGCGCCGATTTCCAGGGGCAGCATATCCTGGGCGATGTACTTGAAGTTCGTCAGTTTGAAGTGCCCGTCCATTTTGGCGCTTTCGTATTGTTGTTTTTCGATCTGGCTCATGGTGGCGTTCACGAACACGTCGGCGTCGAGTATGCCGGCCATTTCTTTGACCCCTTCCAGCGGGATGGCGCTGTGCAACTCGCGCAGGTTGAGTTTGCCTTTGATTTTGGTGTGTACCGCCGGGTCTGTTGTCGGATTTTTCAGGTAAAAATAGCCCTCCAGCGGGTTGGAGCCTACGGTCAGGTTGAATGCCGGGATGGCTACGTTGAAGTTGCTCAGGTCGGGGCTTTTGTTCTCCACGCTGGCGTCCATGGCTATTTTTTTCACCCCGAGCGGCATACCGGGATATTGGACGCTGCCATTTTCTATTTTGGTGGCGATTTTGAAGTTGGGATATCTTTTTTCGTTGTAGGTACCCGCTACGAAGCCGGCGAACTGAACAGAACCGTCGGCTTTCACGCCGTCAAAATCTTTGGTGTACGCGCCCGGGATGAGCGAGAGCAGGCTTTTGAGGCTGTTCTCGGGTGTTCCGAAGGTGAGTTCCATGTTCACGTCTCCGTTTTCGGGCGTCTGCACCCACCCACTCATGCTGAGGCTGAAGGCGTTCACTTTCAGGTCGTTGTCGCGGATCGTGAACTTCATTTGCGGCATATTGGCGTTCAACACGGTTTTCCAGTCAATTTTGGCTTTGCTCAGGTAGCTGATGCCGTCGTAAACGATTGTTGCCGCGCCCACCCGGGTGTTGGCCTTGAGGTCGAACACATCGGCGGAAAATTCACCATTGCCCTCGTGGTTAACGTCGCGCAGGTCGGTGCGGAACGCCAGTGAGCGGTCGTCGTAGAGGATATTACCGTTCCGGATCTCATAGTGCTCCAGCTTGACACTGCCGGAGGAGGTGGTGGTCGAGGGTGCGCCCGGCGGGCTGGGTTTGGTGATGTCGTAGTTGGCCCTGCCGTCTTTCAGGACGAAAATGCGCAGGTCTGGCTTGATCAGGTACACGCCGTTGATGACCGGCTGTTCGTCGAAAAGGACCGACCAGAGATTGATGGCCAGGTCGAGGCGTTGGCACTGCACCAAATGAATGCCTTCGAAGGCGTCCTTGCCGGTAACGCTCAGGTCGTCGAGGCCCACGGACAGCTTGGGGAAGTGGCGGAACAGCGAAATGCTGACGTCTTTGAAGTCAACGGTGGCGTTCAGGCTTTCATTGGCGGCCTTTTTCACCTCCGCCAGGATGCGGTCTTTGAAAAAATACGGGATAGCGACGGCTGCACCGAGGAGGAGAAACAGGATAATACCCAGGATAATAAGAATTCTACGCATGGTTTTTTTGTTCAGAAGTTTAACTGAGGTCAAAAAGATTGTTCACACCGGGCGTCCGGGAAAAGAGAAACCCTTCGGCAAACTCGGCTTGAATGGGCCTGCCGAACACCCTGTTTTTGGCTTTCATGAATTCCAGGAACTCCCTCCCGGAGATGGGTGTTTCCGGCTCTAAACTGCCCGGATCCCAAAATTGCGACCGGAAAGCAAGTATGGATTCCATCTTCCGGTTGATGTAGGGGGTGATGTCCACAATAAAATCGGGCGTCAGTTGTTTGTCCTGTATGTAATGATAAACGGCGTGGGGGCGCCATTTGGTCTGTGCGGCGCCGTTGGTTTCCACCGTTTCGATTTTTTCGAGACCGGCGTAGAAACAGGCGTCGAGCACCAACCTGGCCGCGCGTCCGTGATCAGGATGCCGGTCGTCGGGTGCATTACACAAAACGACGTGTGGTCGGCACGTGCGCAATACCTGAACCACGGGCAGCCAATGTTCGGGAGACAAGGTAAACAATCCATCCGGTATGTGCAACTGTTCGCGGAAAGCGGCACCCAGGATGTGGGCCGACGCTTCTGCCTCGGCAGCCCGCACTTCGGCGGTGCCGCGCGTACCCAGTTCGCCCCGGCTCAGATCGAGCATGCCGAAGGTTTTGCCCAGGGCGGCGTGGTGCAAGAGCGTGCCAGAGCAACTCAATTCCACATCGTCGGGGTGAATACCGACGGCCAGTATATCAACTTTAGTCATCATCCGGTACCTTTGCAGGGCCCTCATAAAACGCCCGGAAACATGGAAAATCAACCTGACGGTCACCACCCAACCAAAGCTGTGCTGGAGCAGCTGCTGGCGGGCGTATCCACCCTCGAACAAGCGTTGAGAGACGCCGAGATCCAATCGCAAAAGTATGCACGGGAAACCGAAACCTTGCAAAAACAATGCGATGATTTGCGCACCCAGGTCAATAAAATGGAGCGCGACTACGCCGCCCTGCGCATCCAGAAAGGCGGATTCGGCATCCGCTCACTGACCCTGGCGGTGCTGGGCGGTGTGGTGGCCGGATTGTTTCTCGCCTGGATTTACCTCAAATTGCGCCCCCGGCCCGACGAGGAGGCGCTTTTCGAGGCGTATCGACGCACGCACCTGTTCGCTTACGAACTGCAGTTGAGCCGGGGAGAGCACGAGGCAGTACTCAAACAGCTGGACCGCGACGCCTACCTGCCCGAATACGCGCCGATCCGCGCGGAGATTGTGTTTGCCCGGAAGCTGCTGGGGGCTGCTGCCCATAAATAGGTCTACGGCAAATCCCATTTCCGCAACTGCTTGAGTACAGCAGCAAAATCTTTGGGTAATTCGCACCGGAATTCCATTCGCTCGCCGCTCGCCGGGTGGTCGATGCGCAAGCGGGAGGCGTGCAGGCTGCTGCGGGACATGAGCGGTTTTTCTTCTTCGGAAAATTTGCCGGACTTGTACTTTCTCCCCTTGATCTCCGACAGAAAAAAGGCCTCCCGGCGTCCATACAGGGCGTCCACCGCGAGCGGGTAACCAATATGCTTGAAGTGCACCCGGATCTGGTGGGTGCGGCCGGTTTTGATCAGCGCTTCGGCCAGGGTGAAATGCTGAAAACGCTCGGTCACCCGATAAAAGGTCAGGGACGGCTTGCCCCACGACGCCACCGTCATTTTACCCGGAATGGTCGGATGCTCACCGATGGGCTTGTTGATCTCGCCCTCCTCGTGGTGCATCACCCCGTCGAGCAGGGCGTGGTAAAACTTGTCTGCAGTGTGGTGCTCAAACTGCATGGACAGGTGGCGGTGCGACGCTTCGTCGCGGGCAAAACACAACAACCCGCTGGTCTCCCGGTCCAGCCGGTGCACCACAAAAACACGCCCATACCGCTGCTCCAGTGCAGCGACCAGGCTGTCTTTGTTGCCGAAACGATCCGGAATGGTCAGTAGTCCGGAAGGTTTTTCAACGATCAGCAGGTGGGCATCTTCGTGAAGGATCGTCAATGTTCAGGGTTCAGGGTGCGAAGGTCGGAAAATCGCGTGATACGCCGGGCGTAGTGGGCAAAAACAATGCTGCCGGGGTAAATGCCCCTGCGCTCTTCGGGTCCGATGCGGTATTGCTCCACGATAGCCGCCACTTCCTCTCGTTTGCGGACCGTATCCGACCAGGTGGCGTAGAACGTAAAATGGGCCTGTACGATGGCGCGGATGGCGCGGAACTGGCCTTTCAGCAAAAACCGGACGCCGGCGAGCCCGTCGAGCAACAACCGGGCGGGGATGAGCCACGCCAGCTTGCCCCAGGGTTCGTTTTTGAGCAGCGAGTAAAGGCTGTTGCGAAAATTGAGGTACACCTTTCGCGGACTTTCGTACTCCAGCGTACCGCCGCCCAGGTGGTACACCACCGACTGCGGGAAACACCAGATGCTGTAGCCGGCGCGTTGCAGGCGCCAGCAGAGGTCTATCTCCTCGTTGTGCGCAAAGTAATCGCCGTCGAAACCCCCAAAGGCGTGGTACAACTCGGCGCGAATGAAAAAGGCGGCTCCCGACGCCCAGAAGCAACGCCCGGGCGCATCGTACTGGCCGGCGTCCTGCTCACGGCGGTGGAAAATGCGGCCGCGACAAAAAGGATACCCCAGCGCGTCGATCCAGCCACCGGCAGCCCCCGCGTATTCAAAGCGGTCTTTCTCGCGCCAGGCCAGAATCTTGGGCTGCGCCACGGCAATGGTGGAATCAGCGGCCATGGCTTCCAGAACGGGATCCATCCAGCCGGCAGTGACCTCCACGTCGGAGTTGAGCACCACATAAACGTCGGCTTTTACCTGAGCCAATGCTTCGTTGTAACCCCGCGCAAAACCGTAATTGGTCTTCAGATCGATCACCTCCACCCCGGGGTAATGATCGCGCAGAAAGGCTACCGAATCATCGGGCGAACCGTTGTCGGCCACAATAACCCGGGCGCCGGGGCTGTGGGCGATCACCGATGGCAGGTAGGTTTCGAGGTGCCTGCGGGTGTTGTAGTTTAGGATGACTACGGCTACGGCTGTCGGCTGTCGGTCGTCGGCTGTCGGTAGTCGGCTGTCGGCTGTCGGCTGTCGGCTGTCGGACGTCGGCTGTCGGCTGTCGGTAGTCGGACGTCGGCTGTCGGCTGTCGGTAGTGGGGTGTCGGTTGTCGGTTGTCGGTTGTCGGCTGTCGGCTGTCGGCTGTGGGCTGTGGGCTGTCGGTCGTCGGCTGTCGGCTGTCGGTTGTCGGTTGTCGGCTGTCGGCTGTCGGCTGTCGGCTGTGGGGTGTCGGTTGTCGGCTGTGGGGTGATGGTGTGGAGGGGCTTATTGGCTTCCGAATTCGCGTCGCCGACGACCGACGACCCACTACCGACGACCGACGACCCACTACCGACAACCGACGGCCCACTACCGACAGCCGACGGCCCACTACCGACGACCGACGGCCCACTACCGACAGCCGACAACCGATCGCCAATCGCCACTTTATCGCGTTCAATCTGGGCCTTCAATTCATCCAGCCCATTCAGTTTTTTATCGTGCCGGATAAAGTCGATCACCTCCACGCGCAGGGTCTGCCCGTAGAGGTCGCCGTTGAAATCGAGGAGGTTGACCTCGATGGTTTTTCCGGGATGGTTGGGGTTTTCGATGGTGGGACGGTCGCCGATGTAAAGCATGGCGTTGTAGGCGCCTTGCCTACAGTGGGCGCGGGCAGCGTAAATGCCTGGTGGCGGGATGAGCTTGTGCGGGTTGTTGATGTCCAAATTCGCGGTGGGGAACCCAATGGTTCGCCCGATGCGTTCGCCTGCGACAACCGTGCCGGAAAATTCAAAAGGACGCCCCAGCAATTGGTTGGCGTGCAGGATGTCGGCCGACTCCAGGGCGCGGCGGATCTTGGTGGAGCTGACGGTTATGTCGTCGATCTCCTGACCCGGAATTTCCACCACTTCGAGGTCGTGATCCTGTTCGTATCGGCGCAGGAAGTTGATGTCGGCTGATCGCCCCTTTCCGAACCGGTGATCGTACCCAATGACGATGTAGCGAGGATGGAAAAGGCCCAGTAAAAAGGCTTCCACGTAGGTTTCCGGCGTTTGCGCGGCGAACGCCTCGGAAAACGGGGCCAGCACCACGTGATCAACGCCTGTTTGCGCCAGCAGCGCCAGTTTTTCGGCCGTGGTATCAATGCATTTGAACGACGTATCGTGTGGGTGCAGCACCGTGCGCGGATGCGGTTCGAAGGTGATGACCACGCTCTCTGCGTCGCTTTGCCTTGCCAGTGCCGTCACCCGGTCCAGGATACGCCTGTGCCCGGCGTGCACCCCGTCGAAGGAGCCGATGGTAACCACCGTACGCCGGAATGCGGGTAAGGCGTTGAGGTCTTTGTGAACTTGCATGGCGGCGCAAAGATCGGAATATTTCATTTCGTCACACGCGCGAATAGGGCATGTGTCATCCGGAGGAGGCTTCAGGTGTTTTCTCCGCATTTCGCTACTTTCCGAGAAGGCGCTCCTCCACGGTGCGAATCGGTTGCCGGAGCCATTTTGGCGCGTTGAACCGGTAGCCCAGGAAAAATTCGAAGGTTGTCCCGGTAGATTGGCGGGTGATACTGGGCAATAATTCGCGTTCAAACACCCGAAAACCATTGTAGTTGACGCCGGCGATGAAACGCCTGGATGCGTAACCCACCGAAGCGTCGAGGCGGATGCGATAAAAAGCCTTTGCAAACTCGTCGGTCACGTCGGCTTCGTTCGGGTTGTATGTGGTTAGGCGGGTGCTGTATATCCCCATGTTGGGCGATGCGCCAGCGGAGGCGTACCAGTGCTTGCCCAGGACAAAGGTGTGGTAATACCCGATGTTGAGCAGGGTTTCAAAGGTACGCGCATAATAGGTGTTTGCAGAATTGGGAAATGGGCTCTTGTCGTCGATAATCTCAAAGCTGTACAACAGTCCGACCATGATACTCCCCGTATTGCGCAACTGAAGTTCGGTTTGGGTAGTCAGCGCCCGGAAGGAGAACTCGGGATTGAATTTATACAGGGTAGCGCCCCGGTAATTCACGATCTTCAGGTCGGGAAACTGATAATACGGCGTTTCTCCATCGACCCAATTCGGTATGAAGTCTTCCGAGTTTTGCAAATAAAAGCCTTTGAGGTTGCTGTATTGCAATTCCTGTATCCAATTGCCCAGGTTGAGGTTGATGTTCAGCCCATTGTCTTCCGTTTCTCCTCTCCTTTCGTTGTCGTTGTTTCCCGGATATAATCTGGGTAGAAAGGTAAAGCCGACCGAGAGGAAACGGTAGCTGAACGACAACCTGTTTTTCAGGGCGAAATTGGGGCGGATGTCGTAATTCACATCATCGCTGGTTACCCGGTACCATTCGTCGTTGCCGTTGAAGTCGAGCTTGATATTAACCGCATTGAGCGGATCGGAGAGCCGGGCGCCCGGCCGGGCTGTGTACCAGGCTGAATCGCGCAGCGTCTGTGCCGGCAGCAACGCGCCGGTAGCCAGACAAAGCATCATCCATACCGCCAGTTTGGGTAAAAACACGGTCAAAATTAGGCCATTTATAGAGCACTTGTCATACTTTCGCGCTTGAGGTATGCGCATTGGATGCCTGTGATCATTGGTCATGTTTAAACCCGTATACATGAAAATTATGCTGGCGGCATCCATCATCCTCACAACGCTTTGGCTGAGTCTGGAAGGCGACAGGTATAGTTCCACCATCAGAAAGGTTGACTTGGGCGAAAGCCATTGTCGCCTGCTGCTAAAAACCAGTGAAAAGGCGGTCGCTACCCTCGTTTCCCTGCATCCAAACGAAAAAACCTGCATCGAAGTGCTGGACGACCTGCCCGAGGACGTGTCTTTCAACCTGGTAGCCATTGAGCAGGACGGAAAACGCCTGCTGCAATTCCGGAAATCCAATCAGGAGGTGTGGTTTGACCCCAACCGCATTTTTACAACTACCGGACTCCGGAAAAACCTCCAGTTTCACAACAACGGCGCCATCGCCGATTGGGAGCAGGATATTCAGTCCTTTTCCGACACCCTGATTTCATTCATACAGGCCAACCGGACCTCGCCCTACATTGTTGCGGTGCACAACAACAGCGACGAAAACTTTTCCATCCTTTCCTACCAGCATACCGCAGAGGCCAGCGATATTTTCATCAATCCGGAGGAAGACATCGATAACTTTATTCTGGTAACCCGTCCGCAGGATTTTGCATTTTTCAAAAGAAACAACGTCAACACCGCACTCCTCGCCGACAGCCTCTATGAAGATGACGGCTCGCTCTCCGTTTTTTGTCTGCAAAACAACATTCCGTACATCAACATTGAGGTGGAACACGGCAACAAGCAAAAACAAATACTGTTATTGACCCTGACGCATAATTTGCTGGCGCAAAAACAAGCGTTCCATCACCTGCAGCCGGCGCCTAAAAAACAATATTTTTTGATTAATCAACACTAAAACACAACCACTACCCAACCATGGTCACCGCCATCATTCACAAAGACCGCTATTCCACTGCCCTCTCCAACGAGCGTCACGCCTGGACGGCCGACGAACCAGTCACTGTCGGTGGCCAGGATACCGGCCCCAATCCCTTCGACTACCTGCTGGCATCGCTGGCTTCCTGCATCGCCATCACCCTGCGCATGTATGCCGACCGCAAGGAGTGGCCTGTGGACAGCATCAAAGTCAGCGTGAGTATGGACACCCGCAAGGACAATGGCCAAGCGGAAACCACTTTTTTCAAAAACATTGTCATCGAAGGCGATATCGACGATGAGCAGCGGGCGCGGATGCTGGACATCGCGGCCAAGTGTCCGGTACACCAGGTACTCACGGGGCGGATCGCCGTAGCGGAAGATCTCCCGTTGTAGCGTGTTACCGGGTTATCGAAGCACCTGGCCGCGCGTTTTCCATTAGTCTACCTGTACCACCTCGTACACGTCTTTTCCATCTACCTGAACCGGTTGATAGTATGTTTCGCCAAACTTCACGTAGGTAACTTCACCGATACGCACTTCCTCTGCGCCTTCCGGCAGGTTTTCCACAATGGCGCCTGCTGTCGGCGACACTACGGTGTATGACTCGCCGGATTTTTCGTAATAGGTACCACCGTAATAGTAGTTGTTCGTTACGTTTTGGTTGACCACTACCGGCTGCGCACTGGGGGGTATGGTGGTTACGGTGGCGCCTACCGGTGCGGTGACCACCACATAACCTCCGTTTGACGGGGAATAAAAAACGCCCTGATCGTAGTGGTACGTCATGTTGTTGACACTCACTATCATGGCTGTAACGGCAAGTGAAGCCATGAAAAAGCCCCACGGGTGCCACGCCGGACCCCAGTAATAGGGGCGATAAGGGTGGTAATAATAGTGGTGATGGCAATAATAATGGTGCCCCCCGTAGTAGTAAGGCGGCCGGGAATAGTGGTATGGGCTGCGGCGAACCACGGTGTTTCGTTGTACGTTGATGTCGATGTCTTTACTGTTGTCGACATTGATGTTAACGTCCCGGTTGCCGGAATTCACGTTGACGTCCCGATTGCCGGCATTGGCTTTATTGCCCATGTTCGGGTTGTCTGCTTTGCTTTTGTCGGCGACGGGCGGCCTGGCCGCATCTTTTCCAGGGGCGGGCGCAGGTTTGGCGCTGGGCGCAGGTTTGGCGCTGGGTGCCGGTTTGGCGCTGGGCGCAGGTTTGGCGCTGGGTGCAGGTTTGGCGCTGGGTGCAGGGCGAGGTGCTGCCTTGGTAGCGCCGCCGTTGATCTGTCCACCGGATGCTGGTTTGGTTTTGGGGGCAGAAGTAGTCGGACGCGAAGGAGGCTTCTGGTGTTGCATGCGCTGCCCAACGACCTGGGCCGGAAGCAAGATCAGGTATGCTAAGGCAAGCGATGCACAAACGAGGGTATTCAAGCAGTGGTTTTTCATTTTTTTTCGATTTGATTTTTTGATCAATTTTGGTTTTTAGGAAAAAAACGAATCTGCCGTGCAGTGGGCGGAGGAACAAATTCATAGAAGGTAGCCGGAATTTCCGGGTTAATGTCCCACTCAGAAAAAGTGGCTTCGTATTGCGGTCGTTCGGGGTGATCCAGATAATGGACGACAAACTTGACCGGGAGCGTACGCGCATCATCCGATATCCAGAATTGGGTGCTTTTATCCCTGCCCTTGGCGGCAATATGAAAGCACTGGACGCCATTGACGCTGGAAGTGCCGAGGTAGGCGATGCGGGTGCTGTTTTGCATCAGATCGTCTACAAAGGTAGGATAGAAGAAATCGGCGGCCGGGAACTCCAGGTCATAATTGGCATGCAACGTGTGAATAACGTCGATAATGTTGCCCGGGGCTTCGATGTAGCTGTAGTTGTTTTCCTTGTAGGAATAATATGCGAATAACTCGCCGCTGTACCAAAACCCGCGGTGGCCTTTGTCGCCATTGGAGTTGATCAGCATTTTGTCGGGGCCGGTCATGTACACCTCATGTTCGTCGAAGTGCTTGACCAGGCCGATGCCGGGCAACGGCGCAAAAAAAGAGTTGTCCGGCACATCATACGCCGTGCTCATTTTGAAATAGCAGGCGTTCATTTCGCCGATAACGCTGCTCATGCGGTCGAGCAGCAGTATGGCAATCGGGTCCGCTTCGGCAACGGGCGGAGCGGTTTGGGCCCTCACCATACAGGATCCGGCCAGCAGGAAGAGAAGAATGACGTTTTTTTTCATTGGAATGAAATTTCATTTAAGGTATGGATAGTCGTCCTACGAGTATACTCGTAGGACGAAATTTGCTGCCGGCCTCCAGAGAGCGTTTGGTATTTGCAGACGACGGTATTTTGAGCGGCACAATCCGGTAGCGCTCACCGCGGCGAAGAGGGAGAGTTTGGCTTTCATTTTGTCGTTTTTGACGGGGCCAAGATAGTGGGAAATTCGTCCTACGAGTGTACTCGTAGGACGAATCTTGGCAAGATGTGATGCGCAGAACCGGTACTTTTGGTTGCCGTAGGTTTTCCGGACTTTCACAGCGATATCAAATACCCCTTCATCGAATTTTGACAACCTCGTTTCCTGTATATTAATTTCGACGAACGATCGCCAATTTGCCCTCCTGCCATGGAGCAATCGGTTTCATTTTCTATATATTTGCATTGTCAGTTTAATCCACCCAAAAGCACTTTTCACCATCTCAAATACATTCGATTATGAAAACAATTTTTTGTTTCCTCCGCGGGGGGGGGGCCAATGGTTAAACTCTTGAACCACCGCTCCAGGCCCGGCGGGCTTTTTCCGTTGATCGTCTGCTGTCTTTTCTCGGTGTGGGTGTCGGCCCAGTCCACTGACGATTGCAACTGGAATTTTGTCATCTACAAC
>JBGSTG010000135.1:0-18067 GCA_041736625.1 Saprospiraceae bacterium
CGGCGGACGACGTGGCGGTGATCGCCGCGGCGGCAGCGGCGGCGGCGGCGGACGACGCGGAAACACCGGCGATAACCAGGAATAACCCACATCGAAAAGGATTAAAACCGACATACAATGCTACAGCCACGTCGACTCAAATACCGGAAAGCGCACAAAGGCCGCAACAACGGTCTGGCTTACAAAGGCAGCAAAATTTCCTTCGGCACCTTTGGCCTCAAAGCCATGGAGCACTGCCGACTCAACGGCCGGCAGATCGAAGCAGCCCGTATTGCCCTGACCCGTAACATGAAGCGCGAAGGCAAAGTGTGGATTCGCATCTTCCCCGATAAACCCGTCACCTCCAAACCCGCCGAAGTACGGATGGGTAAAGGTAAGGGCGCCGTCGACCATTATATCGTGGAAATCCAGCCCGGCCGCATCCTCTTTGAAATAGAGGGCGTCAGCCAGGAACTGGCGTTCGAATCGCTCCAGAAAGCGGCACAAAAACTGCCCACCCTCTGCAAAGCTGTGGCTCGCCACGACTTTGAAGAATAAAACCTTGAAAACCGACATTTTTCACCACACGGTTGATCCATTACCATGGCAAATCCAAAGACAGACCTGACAGGAAAAAGCGCAGATGAGCTGCTGGCCGAACTGGCCGGCCTGGAACAGGAATACCAACAGTTGAAGTTCGACCACACCGTCAGAGGCCTTGGCAATCCGATGGAAATCCGCCACCTGCGCCGCAATATCGCGCGGGTCAATACCGCCCTGCGTCAGATGGAACTCATCGTGTACGACGAAGCGGCGCTGCTGCAACGCACCAAACTGCGCGAACGCCGCCGCCGCCAGAAATAAACCCCCAGACGACCTCCTTTTCAAGATCAAAAAGCAGACCAGCATACATGGAAGCCAGAACTCTTCGCAAGACTAAAACAGGCGTAGTGGTGTCCAACAAAATGGATAAAACCATTGCCGTTCAGGTGGAACGCCGCTTGCGTCACCCCATATACGGCAAATTTGTGAAGCGTACGAAAAAATTCTTCGCCCACGATGAGCAGAATCAATGCAACATCGGCGATATCGTACGCATCATGGAAACCCGCCCCCTCAGCAAGAACAAAACCTGGCGGCTGATCGAAATCATTGAACGCGCCAAGTAAACCGTACGAGCCATGATACAGCAAGAATCCCGACTCAACGTTGCCGACAATTCCGGCGCCAAAGAAGTGCTCTGCATTCGCGTGCTCGGCTCTACCGGCCAGCGCTATGCCGGCATCGGCGACAAGATCGTCGTCACCGTTAAAGACGCCTCCCCGGGCGGCGTCAAAAAAGGCACGGTCTCCAAAGCCGTCATCGTGCGCACACGAAAAGAGATCCGTCGCCGCGACGGCTCCTACATCCGCTTTGACGACAACGCCGTGGTGTTGCTCAACGCGGCCGACGAACCCCGCGGAACCCGCATCTTCGGCCCCGTAGCCCGCGAACTGCGCGACCGCGATTACATGCGGATCGTGTCTCTGGCCCCCGAAGTACTCTGACCCCCTCACTCCCGAACATACTATTATGGCCAAGCAACATAAACAACACCGGTTCGCACCGAAATTCCACGTCAAACGTGGCGATACGGTGATGGTGATGACGGGCGACGACAAAGGCAAGACCGGTCAAGTCCTCCAGGTCATCGCCGAAAAACAACGCGCGATCGTCGAAGGCGTTAACATTGTTAAAAAACACGTTAAGGCTTCTCAGACCGAAGAGGGCGGCATCACGGAAATGCCCGCATCGGTGCACATCTCCAACCTCGCTGTGGTAGACCCCAAGTCCGGGGAGCCTACGCGCGTCGGTCGCAAATCCGTGGACGGCAAAAACGTCCGCTTTTCTAAGAAAACAGGAAACATCATTGAGTGATGGCTTACATACCGCGTCTTAAAACAAAATACCGGGAGCAGGTAGCCCCCGTTCTGATGGAACAGTTTCAGTACAAGTCCATCATGCAGGTGCCCCGTCTGGAAAAAATTACCATCAACCAGGGCATCGGCGCTGCTACGGGCGACAAAAAACTCGTGGAAACAGCCGCTCAGGAGCTGACCACCATCACCGGCCAACGGGCGGTGACCACCCGCGCCCGCCTGTCGGTGTCCAACTTCAAGCTGCGCGAAGGCATGCCCATCGGCGTGCGCGTCACCCTGCGTGGCGACCGCATGTACGAATTCCTTGACCGCTTCATCAATGTGGCACTTCCCCGTGTGCGCGACTTTCGGGGCATCAACGACAAGTCGTTCGACGGCCGCGGCAACTACACCATGGGCATCACCGAGCACATCATTTTCCCCGAAATCGACATCGACAAGGTGAACAAGATCATGGGAATGGACATCTCGTTCGTCACCACCGCCAAAACCGATGCAGAGGCATTTGCCCTGCTTAAGGAAATGGGTATGCCCTTTATCAAACGTTAAAGTAAACCACTAGAAGAATAAAACATGGCAAAGAAATCCGTCATTGCCCGCGACAAAAAGCGCGCCCGTCTGGTGGCTAAATACGCCGATCTGCGCAAAAAGCTCAAAGAAGCAGGCGACTACGAAGCCCTCGACAAACTGCCGCGCAACGCCAGCCCCGTGCGCTTGCACAACCGCTGCATGCTCACCGGCCGCCCGAAAGGCTACATGCGCAAATTCGGCATCTGCCGTGTCGTTTTCCGTAAAATGGCGCTGGATGGAAAAATCCCGGGTATCACCAAAGCATCCTGGTAACCCCCTGGATTCACCGTTCCACCGCAATTAAATATCAAAGTTGACCATGCACGTCACCGATCCCATAGCAGACTTCCTCACCCGCATCCGCAACGCACAGCGCGCGGGGCATAAGATCGTGGAAATTCCAGCGTCCAATCTGAAAAAACGCATCACGGAAATTCTTTATGATCAAGGGTATATCCTGAAATATACCTTCGAGGACAAGAACGATCAAAACAAACAGGGTCTCATCAAGATCGCCCTCAAATACGACCCCGTGTCCAAATCGCCGGTGATCCGCGAACTGGGGCGCGTCAGCAAGCCTGGCCTGCGCAAGTTCTCCGGTGCTTTCGATATCCCCCGGGTGATCAATGGACTGGGCATCATGATCGTTTCCACTTCCCAAGGCGTCATGACCGACAAGCAGGCGCGCGAAAAGAACGTGGGCGGTGAGTTGCTCTGTTACATATACTAATTTTCATCAAAAAACGACCTCCGCGCCATGTCTCGCATTGGTAAACTGCCGATCAGCATTCCCGCCAAAGTGGAAATCCAGGTGGCCCCCGATAACACGGTAACCGTGAAGGGGCCCAAGGGCTCGCTGTCGCAACAAATCGACCCCGATATCAAGGTCAATATCGAAGACGGCCAAATCGTCGTCGCCCGCCCAACCGACCAAAAACGCCACCGGGCCCTGCACGGCCTGTACCGCGCCCTCTTAAGCAATATGGTGGTGGGCGTTAGCGAAGGCTACATCCGGACCATGGAGCTCGTGGGCGTGGGTTACCGCGTGGAGAGCCAGGGAAACCTGGTCACCTTCGGCGTCGGCTACTCCCACCCAATCGTATTCGCCGTTCCGTCGGAACTCAAAGTGACCACCGGCATGGAAAAAGGCTCTCCGCCGTACATCCGTCTGGAAGGTATCGACAAAGAACTCATCGGACAGGTGTGCGCCAAAATTCGCTCCTTCCGCAAGCCGGAGCCTTACAAAGGCAAGGGTATTATGTTCAAAGGTGAAGTCATCCGCCGCAAAGCAGGTAAAACTGCTGGCGGTAAAAAATAAGGTTTTCGCAGCATGAAACGCACGAAAAAAGACCATCGCAAGCGCATCCATTTGCGCATCCGCAAAAAAGTGAACGGCACGACCGAGCGTCCGCGCTTGTGTGTATTCCGTTCCAACAAGTCGATCTACTGCCAAGTGATCGACGACCTGCAGGGACATACCCTGGCTGCTGCCAGCTCGCTCGACGAGGCGGTCGCCAAGACCGTGAATAAAACCGAACAGGCCAAAGCGGTCGGCAAACTCATTGCCGACAAAGCCAAAGCCGCCGGAATTGAAAACGTGGTGTTCGACCGCGGTGGATACCTCTACCACGGCCGTATCAAAGCACTCGCTGATGGCGCCCGTGAAAACGGTCTCCTTTTCTAACCTCTTCCCATTCGCATTACCTTACCCTTCGATATGGCTAAGCAAAAAGAATCAGAAAGCGTAAAAACAGCCGACTCCTCCGAACTCAAGGAGAAGGTGGTGGCGCTCAACCGTGTAGCGAAAGTTACCAAAGGCGGTCGCACCTTCAGCTTCGCAGCAGTGGTGGTGATCGGCGACGGCAAAGGAACGGTTGGACAGGGACTGGGCAAAGCCCGCGAAGTATCCGAAGCCATCGCCAAAGCCGTTAAAGACGCAGAAAAGAACCTGATCAAGATTCCGATCATGAACGGCACCATTCCCCACGAGGCGCACGGTAAATTCGACGCCGGCCGGGTACTCATCAAACCCGCCGCCCACGGTACCGGTGTAATCGCCGGTGGCGCTATGCGCGCTGTGCTGGAAAGCGCCGGGGTCATGGACGTGCTCGCCAAGTCCCAGGGCTCCTCCAACCCGCACAACGTGGTGAAAGCCACCATCAATGCCCTGTCCCAGCTGCGCAGCCCCGTCGAAGTGGCCCGCCAAAGGGGCATCTCTCTCGAAAAACTGTTCAACGGATAAAACGCATTTTACGGTCATGAACAAGTTGAAAATTACGTTGGTGAAAAGCCCGATCGACAAAAGCAAGCGCCAGAAACTAACGCTGGTGGCCCTGGGCTTCCGCAAAATGCACCAAACGGTTGAACACGAAGATACCCCGCAACTCGCGGGTATGCTTCGGGTCGTTAACCACCTCGTTCAGGTCGAAAAAGCCTGACGACATCGCATCTGTCTAACGCACCAGAAAAAAGCATTCCATCATGGAACTTCATAATCTCAAGCCGGCCTCCGGCGCCGTTAAAAAAGAAAAGCGCATCGGTCGTGGCCAGGGTTCAGGCCACGGAGGCACTTCCACGCGCGGTCACAAGGGCGACAAGGCGCGCAGCGGCTCCCGCCTCAAACGCGCCTTTGAGGGTGGTCAAACGCCTATGCAGCGCCGTCTGCCCAAGCGCGGCTTCAAAAACATCAACCGCGTCGAATACATCCCCCTCAACCTGGGCAAACTCGAATCGCTGGTGCAGAAAACCGGCGTCACTACCCTCGATATGCCGTTTCTTCTGGAGCAAGGGATCGCCAAATCCGGAGACGTTATCAAAATCCTTGGCACCGGTTCACTGACCTCCAAGATCAGCGTTTCCGCGCACGCCATTTCCGCTGCGGCTAAAGCAGCCATTGAAGCCATCGGCGGCAGCGTTACCATTGTTACGACTTACACAACCGCCTCAACCCAGGAATAATGAGGAATTTCTTTAATAGCCTGCGCAACATCTGGAGCATTAAAGAACTCCGGGACCGCATCTTGTTCACCCTGGCGCTGTTGATGGTCTATCGGGTGGGTACCTTTATCGTGCTCCCCGGTGTTGTTCCGGCGGCCATGGATACGTATAGCCAGAACCGCAAGTCGAACGACCTGCTGGGCATGATCAACCTCTTCTCCGGTGGAGCATTCGACAACGCTGCCGTACTCGCCCTGGGTGTGATGCCGTACATCACCGCCTCGATCATCGTGCAGCTGCTCGGGTTCGCCATCCCTTACTTCCAGCGCCTGCAAACAAAAGAAGGAGAAAGCGGCCGCAAACGCCTCAACCAGATCACCCGCCTGCTCACCATCGCCATTACACTCGTGCAAGGTGGCGGCTACCTGCAGTTGGTACGTACCGTTCCGGGCGCAGTTTCGCCCAATATCCCCGACGGACTCTTTTGGTTCTCCAACATCATCATTCTCACCGCAGGCGCCGTGTTCTCCATGTGGCTCGGCGAACGCATTACCGATAAAGGGATCGGCAACGGTATCTCCCTGATCATTCAGGCCGGCATCATTGCCCGTTTACCCTCGTCGTTTGTGTTCGAATTCCAGAAGCTCTTCGGCGACAACAAGTTGCTGCTGTTCTTCGTCGAAATGGCAGCCTTCTTCCTGCTCACCCTGGCCACCGTCCTGATCATTCAGGGTGTACGCCGGATACCCTTGCAGTTCGCCAAACGAATGGTCGGGCGAACCGGCGGGAACCTGCCTACTGCCGGCGCCAGGGATTACCTGCCGCTCAAGGTGAATTCGGCGGGCGTAATGCCCATCATCTTCGCCCAGGCCCTGATGTTTATACCGGCAACCGTACTTCAATACACCGCCGGCGACGCCGTAGCCGGAAGTGCAGGTTACCAGGCCCTGAGCGACATCTATGGTTTTTGGTACAACCTGATCTTTTTTACCCTGATCGTGGTGTTCACCTACGTGTACACGGCCCTCATGGTCAACCCGACGCAGTACGCCGACTACCTGAAGCGTAGCAACGCATTCATACCGGGCGTAAAACCCGGAGAAGCCACCTCCGAGTACATCGACACCATCATGACGCGCATTACGCTGCCGGGCGCCATTTTCCTGGGTCTGATTGGTATCATGCCCGCCTTTGCCGCCGCCGCCGGCGTGAACCAGCAGTTCGCCCTGTTTTTCGGGGGTACGACGTTGCTGATCATGGTCGGTGTAGCACTCGATACCCTTCAGGTAATTGAAAGCTACCTGCTGACACAGAAATACGACGGTCTGATCAAATCCGGTCGCATCCAGGGACGCGCTTCACAGGGCGTTCAGGTCGGTCAACCCCAATAATCCACCCGCCCGTTCAAAGACATCAACAGCATGACAGGTATTTTCTCCAGCGCAGCCCCATCCCGAAACGTCGTTTTCAAAAACGATGCTGAGGTGGAACTCATACGCGAAGCCTGTCTGCTGGTTTGCAAAACGCTCGCGCACGTGGCCGGTATGCTCAAACCCGGTGTCACCGGAAAAGAGATCGACCGCGCTGCCGAAACGTTCATCCGCGATCACAAAGCCCGCCCGGCTTTCAAGGGATACAACGGTACCTTTCCCGGCTCTCTTTGTGTGTCGTACAACGATATTGTGGTGCACGGGATCCCGTCCGATCGCCCTTTTACCGAAACCGATATTGTTTCGGTGGACTGCGGGGTTGAGCTCAACGGTTTCTACGGAGATGCCGCTTTCACCTTCGCTTTCACGCAGGTAAAAGAACCCGTGCTGGAATTGATGCGCGTAACCTACGCCTCCCTGTACCGGGGCATCGAACAGGCCGTATCCGGAAGACGCGTTGGCGACATTTCTTTTGCCGTTCAGGATTACTGCGAACGGCAGCATAAATACGGTGTGGTGCGCGAACTCGTGGGGCACGGCATTGGCCGCTCCCTGCACGAGGAACCGGAAGTGCCCAATTACGGAAAACGCGGCAGAGGCCCCGTTTTACACAGCGGAATGACCATTGCCATCGAACCGATGATCAATATGGGCAAACGCGACGTGTACCAGGCTGCCGACAAGTGGACCATCATCACCAAAGATCACCAGCCCAGCGCGCACTACGAACACACCGTGTGTGTGCGCAAGGAAAAGGCGGACATCCTGTCGGATCACCGCCCCATTCTGGAGGCTGTAAAAAATAATTCGGAATTGCTGGAAATCTCGCCAAAAAGTTAGATATTTGCAGCCCAAAATTGAAAAGGCTTTTTTATGCCGAAAGATGATTTGATTAAACAGGACGGGGAGGTGCTGGAAGCGCTGTCGAACGCCATTTTCAAAGTGCAACTGGAAAACGGGCACGTGGTGACGGCTACCATCTCCGGTAAAATGCGTATGCACTACATACGCATTCTGCCTGGTGATCGGGTCTCTGTTGAAATGTCGCCTTACGATTTGAGTCGGGGACGCATCACTTACCGGTACAAATAACGCCACAAACGACAAAATACACTTTCCGATGAAAGTTCGCCCGTCTATTAAAAAACGTTCAGTCGACTGCAAGATCGTGCGCCGCAAGGGCAAGATCTACGTCATCAACAAGAAAAACCCGAAGTTCAAGCAGCGTCAGGGTTAACTGCCTTGTTGTTTATTTTTTAAAAAACACACCAATTTTTGCAACCATATGGCACGTATTGCTGGTGTTGACCTTCCCCGGAACAAACGCGGGGTTATTGGTTTGACCTACATTTTCGGTATCGGGGCATCCTCGGCCAAACAAATCCTGAGCGAAGCCGGCATTGACGAAAACGTCAAGGTCGAAGCATGGAATGACGACAACATCAAAACCATCTCGCGCATCATCGCCGATGAGTTTCGCACCGAGGGCCAGTTGCGCTCCGAAGTACAGCTCAACATCAAGCGTTTGATGGACATCGGTTGCTACCGCGGGCTGCGTCACCGCAAAGGACTTCCGCTCCGCGGCCAGCGTACCCGTACCAACGCGCGTACCCGGAAGGGCAAGCGTAAAACCGTTGCAAACAAGAAAAAAGCTACGAAGTAATAGCGGTTACCGGCTGGGCCACCCGCCCGCCGGATCGGCCAACAACCCAATATTATGGCAAAAGGAGCTTCCAGAAAAGTTGTCAAGCGCAAGGTTAAAATCACACCCGAAGGGATCGTGTACATCCAGGCGACGTTCAACAACATCATCATTTCCATCACCAACAACCAGGGCGAGGTGGTGTCTTGGGCCTCTGCCGGCAAAGCCGGTTTTCGGGGTTCCAAAAAGAACACGCCGTTCGCTGCCACCACCGCTGCCAACGACGCCGCCAAAACGGCATTCGACGCGGGGATTCGCACTGCTACCGTGTTTGTGAAAGGCCCGGGTTCCGGCCGGGAAGCCGCCATCCGCGCGATCGACCAATCCGGCATCAAAGTATCTGTAATCAACGACGTGACGCCGATGCCCCACAACGGCTGCCGTCCGCCCAAACGCAGGCGCGTATAAATAGTTGTCGGGGTTGAAGCGATTCAATCCCGCAGCGCTTTAAATTTTCAATTCAAGCAATGGCTCGTTATACTGGACCAACCACCAAAAAGTCCCGCTCATTCGGGGAATCCATTTTCGGCTACGACAAGTACTTCGAACGCCGCAAGTATCCGCCCGGGCAACACGGCCTGACGCGCAAGAAAAAATCGGGCTCCGAGTACTCTGTGCAGTTGAAGGAGAAGCAAAAAGCCAAGTACACTTATGGTGTGCTTGAACGCCAGTTCCGCAAAATCTTCCACGAAGCCCAACGCCGTTCCGGAGCCACGGGCGAAATCCTGCTCCAACTGCTGGAGGCGCGCCTCGACAACACGGTTTATCGCCTCGGTATGTCGCCTACGCGCCGTGGTGCGCGCCAATTGGTTGGTCACCGCCATGTGACCGTAAACGGTGAGGTGGTGAACATTCCCTCCTACACGGTGAAGCCCGGCGACGTCATTGCCGTACGCGGCCGCTCCAAAAACATGGACATGGTCACCATTCACGTGGGCGCCAAAACCAAGGATGTGCGCAAGTACACCTGGCTGGAGTGGAACCCCGACCAGATGAAGGGCACATTTCTCGCCTATCCGCAACGGGATCAAATCCCGGAAAACATCAACGAGCAGTTGATCGTGGAATTGTACTCTAAATAAACCCAAGCCACCCGATTTATGAGTATCCTCAATTTTCAGAAGCCCGAAAAGATTCTGCTCCAAAAAGCCACCGATTTCGAAGGTACGTTTGAATTCAAACCCCTCGAACCGGGATTTGGGCAGACCATCGGCAACTCCCTGCGGCGGGTGCTGCTCTCCTCCCTCGAAGGGTGGGCGGTAAGCGCCGTGCGCATAGGAGGGGTGGATCACGAGTTCTCCACCATCAGGGGCGTAGTGGAAGACGTGGTGGACATCGTGCTCAACATGAAGCAGATCCGCCTCAAGCACCTGGTGACCGAAGACACGGCCACCCAGTCTGAAAAAATTTACCTGACCGTCAGCGGCCGCGATGAGTTCTACGCCGGACAGATCGAAGACGTCACCAACGTATTCAAGGTGATGAACCACGATCTGCTCATCTGCCGCATGGATCCTTCGGTGACCCTCGAACTCGAGTTGACCGTCACCAAAGGCCGTGGCTACCAACCCGCCGATGAGGCGATCCCCAAAGACGCTGCCATCGGCGTCATTCCCATCGACGCCATCTACACCCCGATCAAAAACGTGGCTTATCGCGTGGAAAATACCCGCGTTGGCCAACGTACCGATTACGAGAAGCTGACCATCGACGTAAAAACGGACGGCACCATTCATCCCGAAGAAGCCATCCGCGAAGCCAGCCGCATCCTGATTCAGCACCTGATGCTGATCACCGACGACAACATCACCTTCGACAAGCCGGCCGACCGGGAGGAAAACGTGGTAGACGAGCACATCCTCCACATGCGGAAGCTGCTGAAAACGTCGCTCGAAGACCTCGACCTCAGCGTGCGCGCCTACAACTGCCTCAAAGCTGCCAAGATCAACACCCTGGCCGAGATGGTACGCTTCGATACCCATGAGTTGCTCAAATTCCGCAACTTCGGGAAGAAATCGCTCGTGGAAATCGAAGAACTGCTTGCTGAAAAAGGACTCACCTTCGGCATGGATCTGAGCAAATACAAGCTCGAAGAAGAATAGGAACAGACATTCAGGGGGCAACTTTTCCGGCATCCCCGCTCATGGAGCCAAACCGGAAAAAATATTTTTTAACCAAGTGCGGTAACCGTCGAGCGCGAACAGCAGCCCCGGTGCCGCCACCTTAAACAGGTACCACCGTCATGCGTCACGGAGATAAGATTAATAACCTGGGCCGTACCGTTCAGCACCGTAAGGCCCTGCTGCGCAACCTCTCGATTGCCCTCATCGAGCACAAACGCATCACCACCACCCTGGCCAAGGCCAAAGCGCTGCGCCGGTTCATCGAGCCGATCGTCACCAAAGCCAAGAACAACACCACCCACTCCCGCCGCGTGGTGTTCGGCTATCTGCAAAACAAGGAAGCCGTGAAGGAACTCTACGGGCCGATCGCGTCGCGTGTCATCGATCGCGACGGCGGTTATCTGCGCGTCATCAAGCTCGGTTTCCGGAAAGGCGACGGCGCCGAAACGGCCATGATCGAGTTTGTGGACTACAACGAGGTTTACAACCCCAACTCCCGTAAAGACAAGACTGCCAAGAAAACGCGCCGCGGCGGCAAGAAAGCCTCGGCCGTAGAAGCAGCTGAAGCCGAGACAGCAACCGCCCCAGTGGCAGAGGCCGTAGCGCCTGTGGTTGAGCAAGCCCCCGAGGCGGAAGTTGTCCACGAACAAGCGGTAGAAGCGGCCTCGATTGCCGAAGAAACCGTGATGTCGGTAGAAGCCGCCGTCGAAGAGCAGGCTCCCGTTGCGGAGGCGACCGAAGAGCAGGCTCCCGAAGCAGCGGCTCCGGCTGCTGAAGAAGAAAAAAAGGAGGACGCGTAAAATCCACCGGATACGATGAAAGTACGTATTCCCTTTCATCACATTCGCTTCCTGTTCAGCGAGTTGCAAAAGCCGCTCGGGCTGAATGAAGAACACGATGAGCTGATCGACTTTGACGTTCGGTTCAAACGCATCCTGCACAAACACATCGCCATTTTAGGCTGGTGGAGCGTGTTGAATATCCTGGGCGGTATTCTGGCGCTCCTTTTTTTTTCCGGTGCCCTCTATTATTTCTGGATGATGGGCATCGTCTGGGGGATCATTAACCTGGCGGTGGCCATCGCGGTTTTTGACCACATTTTCTTCTCTCGTTTTCGGCATGGCGACGTGCTGGAGCGCATGGAGGCCCAGTGGCATGTGGAAAAACTGATGTTTCTCAACATTGGTATCGATTCGGCGTATATATTTGTGGGATTGTTCCTTCGCGAGCACAGTTTTGTGCCCGACGTGTTCAGGCCGGAAATGTGGCTGGGTTTTGGCTGGTCGGTTATCGTACAAGGTGTTTTTCTGCTTGCTCAGGATATCGCCGTGTACCGGCTGCACCAGAAAAATTACCAAAAAGCCGACCCGTTTTTCGACTCGCTCATGGAGCCTTGAGGGGGCAGTCAGTTGACTGTTTATGAACCTTTCGGAATTGTTCCAGGCGCTTTTTTCGCCTTTTTTTTCGGGCCTGTTGGTCGCCACCGGTGTGGGGCTGATCATCGGGCTGGAGCGCGAGTTCGACACCCATGAGGAGCCCGGGCACATCGGCGGCATTCGCACGTTTATCTTGGTATCGCTTTCCGGTTACACGTCCGGTTTTCTGGCTTCAAACACCGATGCTGGCATTTGGGTGGCGGCGCTCGGCGGCTTTATGGTACTGACCGCCATCGCCTACTTCCTCCAGGCGCAAAAGGGAAAATCCGGTCTGACCACACCGTTGGCGTTGGTGCTTACCTTTATGCTGGGGTTGTCGATCGCCAACGGGTACGTGCGCGAGCCCCTGGCCGTAGTGGTGGTGATCACCACCGTGCTGTCGCTCAAAACCCAGCTGCACGGCTTCATACGGCAGGTGACGCGCGAGGAGTGGATGGATTTTGTCAAATTCATCGTGCTGGCGTTGCTGGTGCTGCCCATGCTGCCCGATCATTCGTTTGGGCCTAACCAAATGATGAACCTGCGCGATCTGGGTTGGATCGCTGTTTTGGTATTGTCCATCAGCTTTACGGGTTACCTGCTGCTCAAATTTACCAACCCGCACGTAGGCGTGCTGTCTACTGCCATCATTGGAGGCCTCTTTTCTTCTACCCTCATCGCGTGGGTTTTCTCCTCCCAAAGCCGGGAACGACCCGACCTGGGCGGCGCGCTGGGCGCCGGCATTGTGCTGGCATCCTCGATCATGTTTGTCCGGGTGTGGGTATGGACATTCCTGTTCGCCCACGCCGTCGCGGTTCGCATGACGGCACCGCTACTCCTCATGTTGGTACTGAGCCTGCTCCCGACGTGGCTGGTGGTGCGGAACAGGCGTCCGGCAGGAGACACCCCCCAGGTGACACCCGGCAACCCGCTCGACATTAAAAACGCCATACTGTTCGTGTTGCTGTACATCGGCGTCACGTATTTCATGTACTTCTCGCGGGAGTGGTTGGGTACGGCCATGACGTACCTGTCGGGCGCCGTGTCGGGTATTGCCGACATAGACGCCATCACGATCACCACGTCCAAATGGGCTTCAACGACGCCGGACGTCACCGACCAGGCGGCCGCCATCATCCTGTTGGCGGTATTGTCCAATTCTGTGTTCAAGCTCGCCGTCAGTTTGCTGAACGGCGACGCGGTCCTGCGCAGGCCGGTGTTGATCGGATTCGGGCCGGTATTGATCGCCGGAGCGGCATTTGTAGTGTATTGGTTGGCCGGCTAAACCCCGTTTTTTATGAAAATGGTAAAAATACTGTTCTGGTTTTTTGTCGTGTTGCTTTCCGTCGCGCTGCTCGCCTGGCTGATCGGGTCATTGCGTTTCAAGCAAATGGTGAAAGCGGATGTCCGTCGTTTGCAGGCGAATGTAGCAGACACAGACGCCATCCTGACGCCCGGCGACATCCGGCATCTTCCACCCATCGTTCAGCAGTGGTTGCACCGATCGGGTGTAGTGGGGAAAAAACAGATCCAAAGGGTTCACCTGCACCAAACCGGACGGATGCGCACCACCCCCAACGGCCCCTGGATGCCGGTGCGTGCCGAGCAGTATTTCAGTGTGGCCAAGCCCGGGTTTGTGTGGGTTGCCGACGTAAAGGCGGCGCCTCTGGTGCACCTGAGCGGCCGGGACCTGTTTGAAGACGGCAAAGGCCATATGCTCATCAAAGCCGCTTCGCTGATCCCGGTGGCCGACGCTAAAGGACCGGAGACCGACCAGGGCGCCCTGATCCGGTTTCTGGCGGAAATATGCTGGTTCCCCTCAGCAGCAACAGTAGATTACATCGCCTGGGAGCCGGTGGATTCGCTCTCCGCCAGGGCAACCATGCGTTACGGCGGGACAGCGGGCTCCGGCGTTTTTTCGTTTACCCCCGAGGGAGACCTGCGGGCCTTTGACGCCATGCGCTACTACGACCGGCAGGGAACGGCCACCCTGGAGAATTGGCGTATTGAAAACGCGGCAGACAGCTACCGTGCGTTTGAGGGGGTGCGCATACCCACCCGCTCCTCGGTGCATTGGTTGCTGGACTCGGGTGACTTTACGTGGTTTGAGCTGGAAGTGAAGGCGGTGGATTACGGATCAGGCCTTTGATATCGGTCTGAAGCGCGCCTGTTTGCCGAAAAATTTCCATACCTTTGTAACTACACGTCAAACAATAGCCGCCACTTAAATGCCTGCTGCCATCCTTTGCCCTTTTTGCCAATCCGATCTTACCTACGAAAATGAAGGCATGATGAGTTGTTCCCAGTGTTTTCAGGAATGGGATCCTGCCGTCGAAGTGCAAGAGGCCGCTAACGGTGACCGTCCATTGATCGTGTTGGACGCCAACGGCAATGAACTGCAAAACGGCGACTCGGTGATCGTCATCAAGGACTTGCCGGTGAAGGGGATGCCCAGACCCGTCAAGGCGGGCACCAAGGTGAAAAACATCCGCCTGACCGAAGGCGACCACAACATCGACTGCAAAATAGAAGGGTTTGGCTCCATGGGCCTTAAGTCGGTGTTTGTGCGGAAGGCATGAACACAAGCAATAAAAAAAGCTACTCCTTCACCACTTTAGCCACGTACAAGCCTTTTTCTCCGAGAATGCGCACGAAGTACAGCCCGGGCTCAAGCCCGTCGAGGCGGATGCTCACGGGGTTGTCTGCCCCTTGCTGCAAGGAGACGCGACGGCCGGCGGAGTCGAACAGTTCGATGTTTTGGGCCGTGTCGTCGCCGAGTTGGGCGAAAGTGACGGCGTTGGCGGGGTTGGGTGTCAGGGTGACGGCGCCGACCGTTTGCTCGCCGGCGTTGAGGATGATGGGGTCGAAACGCGTGCCGCTGTTGAGGATTTCGCCGGTGGTGGTGTTGCGGACGTAGGCCGTGACGAATGTTTCGTTGGGCTGCCAGCCGCTGTTCAGGGTGTAGTTGTAGTTAAACACGACCTCCTGGCCCAGTGCAGCCGGGGTGTAGTCGACACCGGCGACGGGGGTGAGCATTTGCCGGAATACGTCGTGGTGTACGCCTTCGCCGTTTGGTGTGGCCTGGTTGATCTCTTTTTCGGCGATGAGGGCGTACAGTTTGTAATTGCCGGCGGGGATGGCGTCCTGCGTACGCAGGCTGATGGTAACGTCGCGCGTGCTGCCGGTGGTTTCAACGACCTGCACGTACAGCGGGCTGGTCTGGTTGAGGTATTGCTGGAAGGTGGCCGCCGGCAGCAGGGGGTTTCCGGCAGGGATGAGGGCGCCGTTCAGGGCCACGCGGGGTGTCCCTTGAATGCTGTACACGCCGGCCAGGGCGCTGTTTTCGGTGGTATTGGCCTGGTAGAATACGCAATTCGAATAGGGCACCGCCGGGTGAATGGACACGTGGTGCACGTCGGTGGCGTAGGGGTCGATGGTGGTATAAAACGCAGGATTCCGGCTGGCGCAGATGCTGCAACGGGAATTGGTGAAATGCTCGATGGTGACATAGCGTTTGACGGGCGCCTGGGCGGTTACCGAAAGCGTCAGTGCAGAAGCAACAAGCAGCAGGGTATTCTTTTTCATGGGAACAAGGATGGGTTAAGGACTCAAAAGTACGGTAATAACCCTTTCGACGTAGAATGGTTGACGGAAAGCGGTGGAAATGTCCGCAGGGAGCCATTCCAATCAAATTTGCAGGTGAACAAAAACGCCGTAATATTGCGCTTTCAAACGACTGAAAACGACCCTTATGTTTCTCTTTTCCATGCCCGATTTTGCCTCCGGCGAAACCTGGATCGGCTTGTTGACCCTGACCTTTCTGGAAATCGTTCTGGGCATCGACAACATCATTTTCATTTCCATCCTGTCGAACAAGCTGCCGGCAAACGAGCAACCCAGGGCGCGCAACCTGGGGCTGATCCTGGCCATGGCGCTGCGCATCGTGCTGTTGTTCGGCATTACCTGGGTGATCAGCCTGAAGGATCCGCTGTTCCACGTTGACTTTCTCGGCCTGCACGGCGACCTGACCGGACAGGGGCTTATCCTCCTCCTCGGGGGTATGTTCCTGTTGTGGAAAGCCACCAAAGAAATTCACCACAAGCTGGAAGCGCCGGCGCCGGTTGACGACCCTGGGGGCAAGCCCGGCGCCGGAAGCACCGTCAACACCGTGATCATGCAGATCGCCGTGATCAACATCGTGTTTTCTTTTGATTCCATCCTTACCGCCGTGGGCATCGCCGACAATCTGTGGGTTATGATCATCGCGGTGGTCCTGTCGGTATTGGTCATGATGCTGTTCTCCGGTTCGGTGAGCAGGTTCGTCAATGATCACCCTACCATACAGATGCTGGGTCTGGCGTTTCTTATTCTCATTGGCTTTTCACTCATTGCCGAAGCGGCCCACCTCGGACACTTCATCCAGGCGGAAATTCCCAAAGGCTACATGTATTTCGCCATCTTCTTTTCGGTTTTTGTGGAAGTGCTCAACATCCGGATGAGCAAGGCGCGCAAACCCATTCAGTTGTACGGCCCCGCCAAAACGGCTACGGAAGCCGGTTTGATGGACGACAACCTGCTCGACAACAAATAACCCGGGCTCCCCGGAACCCTGAAACCCACCGTCTTTATGCTCAACCTTGACCGAGACCTTGTTTTTCTGGACGTAGAGACCACGGGTCTGAACGTCATCCGCGACCGAATCCTCCAGATCGGCCTGCTCAAGTTGTTCAAAAAGGGGGATGAGCCGAGGGAGCTGAGCATGCTGATCAACCCGGGCATCCCCATTTCGGAGGAGTCCATGATGATTCACGGCATCACACCGAAGGACCTGGCGCGCAAGCCCACCTTCCAGCAGGTGGCCCAGGAGATATGGGATTTCATTGGCGACGCCGACCTGGCGGGATACAACTCCAACCGGTTCGACATCCCGATGCTCATGGAGGAGTTTGCCCGCGTGGGCATGACGTTCGACATTGCCAAACGCCGGCTTATCGATGTGCAGCGCATTTTTTACAAAATGGAGCCCCGCACCCTGAAAGCCGCCTACCGCCTCTATTGCCACGCAGAGCTGGCCGACGCGCACGACGCCATGGCCGACGTGCGCGCCACGTATGAAGTACTCAAAGGCCAACTGCGCACGTACGAGGGCAAAGACCTGGTCGACGAGGACGGCAACACTGTGCCCGCACCCGTCCAGAACAACATGCAGGTGCTGCACGACTTCACCAACGATCTGGGCTTTCTCGACGCCACCCAGAAACTGCGCCGCCAGCCCGACGGCAAGATCATTTTCACCTTCGGCAAATACCAGGGGCAGTCGGTGCACGAGGTGTTTGTCAAAGAGCGCAACTACTTCCACTGGATGATGGAACGGGAGTTCTCGAGCCAGGTGAAGCAGATCATCAAAGGGATTATGAAGGAGGTGGAGGGGAAATAGCGGGATAAGAGGGCCTATAGCCTCATTCCTTCACCACCCGCACCCCCTGCATCACCCTGCCCTCCCGGAAAAAACAAAACACATAGCTCCCGGCGGGCAATCCCGCCAACGGCAGGGCCTGCACCGGTCCCTGGGCGACGCCCTCACCGGCTTCCCGCCCCGAGGCGTCGTACAGGCGCCAGGCGTCGGCCTCTCCCCATTCCACGTACAGCACATCCTGCGCGGGGTTGGGCCACAGCCGACCGGCGTAGGCGCTGCTGCCGAGCGCGGCGGTGCTGCTGGTGACGCCCACCTCGAACACGAAGCCGTAGTTGCATCCTGCGCCGTCGAAGAGCACGAGGGTGTAGAAGCCCGGGGCCAGTCCGGCCAGCGAGGCGGTGCTGTCGCCGGTACTCCACACGTACGCGAAAGGCTGTGTGCCGGAGAGCACGGCGAAGTCGATGCGGCCGTTGGCGCTGTCGGGGTGGGTGGCGTTGGTCACCGAGGAGAAGGTGCCGGGCAGGGGCGCTGCCAGGAGGCGCGCGGCGGCCGAGTCGGTGCAGCCGGCGGCGTCGG